>JAQXIO010000001.1 GCA_029007825.1 Bacteroidales bacterium
TTTTCAATTCTAAGGTTCTCTATTCTGACTTTTCCATCCCGAACGTAAAAAGTCAAGCACTCTCCGTTATGATCAAAAACCCTGTTGACAATACACCGCTCTCCATTGATGCAAGCATCTATAACACTCCCTTTCATTACGATTTCTACCGTAAAAGGTTCTGATAGATAACTGAAATCATCGATAAATGTATTACCGAGCGTTATTTTATTCGATTTAGGGATAAAACGCATATCGTAATATCCTTTATCTTTCTCCGTATCGCGGAGGAGTATTCCTGTTTCGGTATATGTACCTTCGGGAACTACCCGAAAAGAGATCAAGCTGTTAACCGGAACCCTACTCAAACGAACAGCCCCGAAACCATTATCCGAAACCACCGATAAACGCCCGGCGGCATCATAATCAGACGCAGGTGTCAAATTTTTCAGAGCGGGAATAACTTTACCCTTCCCCTCCGGTTGCATTTCTTTCACAAAGCATGCAACCAAAGAGCCGTCTGCTTTTTGTTTCAGCTCCCTGAAAACCAAACTTCCCCCATATTGCCAGCCTCCGTCGTCACGATTACCTTCCCGCCACGGAATAAAACCGGTAGCAATACGGCGTCCTTTAAACGGAGCTGTTTTAAAAACCAAGGCATAGTCGTTACCGATATTATCATTCATTACCGAACGCCACGGTCCAAGTGGAGAATCGGCAATCCGGTAATAAGTTCCTCCTCCGACTTTAAACAGCAAATAGTAATATTTTCCCAATTTAAAATAATCGGCACATTCCGAATGGGCGAAGCCGTCTGCCGAACCCGCCGTATAAAAGCGACCTTTAAATTCCCAGTTTTTCAAATCATCCGAAACATAATAGATCAGACACGGCGCGGCATGTTCAAATGCGCTGTTTTCAGAAAGTGCCGTTACAATCATATAAAACCGGCCATCCTCTTCATTCCTGAAAATAAACGGATCGCGTAAATCCGAATCTGCATATCCCTTCGGGGCTTCCAGAAATGCCAGCGGTTCCCACTTGTCAAAATGTATGCCATCTCTGCTTGTCGCAACGCTCAAAACTTCCCGTTTACCCGTTGCATTAGCCGCCGCACTGCGGGTTGCATAAAATGCATAATATATTCCGTCATGATAAAACACGGAACCTGTACACATCGACCCCTCTCCTTCCCTGTCTATACCCAGAGCTATAGGATGTTGTGTCCATTTCTTCAAATCGTCAGTCGAACTATGCGCCCAGATATGACCACCCAGCGGTGCGGCGGCATGCTCCCTATCCAATAACCAATAGACATGAAATACCGAATCATGCGAGAAAGGCATCGGATCACCACAAAACAAACCATCGGCGGCAGGGGTAAAATATTGAAAATCGGTGATGTTTCCGTCTTCCAATGCTTGTATTCCGGCAATATTCCCAGCCTTCATAAAAACGATAAAAACAAAAGAAAGAATGACCGGTATGCATACTCGCATTTTTCGAAAATATCGGACAGGATAGCACATAAAACGAAATAATTAAAATAATAAAGCAAAGATAGCAAAATATGCAGGACGCAGAAATGCGGTATTTTCCTTTATCACAAAAGCAATAAATAAACTTCAGTGCTATTTCTTCTATCTGACGAATTGTGTATATTTGTGCTCTCGTAAAACAGGACGACAAATTATATCACTTTATAATATAAAGAATATGCAAACAATTGACAATTTCAATTTTGCCGGAAAAAAGGCATTTGTCCGGGTAGACTTCAATGTACCTTTAGACGAAAACTTTAACATTACTGATGACACTCGTATGCGTGCAGCATTGCCTACGCTGAAAAAAATCCTTAACGATGGCGGAAGCGTAATTATCGGTTCACACTTAGGTCGTCCGAAAGGAGTAAACGAAAAGTATTCCCTTAAACATATTCTTAAACATTTGTCGGAATTGTTGAATGTCGATGTACAATTCGCTAACGACTGTGTAGGAGAAGAAGCTGCCGTTAAAGCTGCCGCTCTCCAACCGGGTGAAGTCCTTCTGCTCGAAAACCTTCGTTTCCATGCTGAAGAAGAAGGAAAACCCAGAGGATTAGCCGAAGATGCAAGCGATGAAGAAAAAGCAGCAGCAAAAAAAGC
>JAQXIO010000002.1 GCA_029007825.1 Bacteroidales bacterium
CCAGCTCCGGACGGATAAGGAAACATATCCAAAACGTAATATTTGGGTTTTTCTTTGTCTTCCTTGATTTGATAAGTTTTGTTTTCAATCCAGTAGTTCTGCCATTTTTCCTCAATTTCTCTGAAATTGTATTCCATAATATCTGACGCTTAATGTTTAAATCAATAAATTTTTACTAACCGAATAGGATTTATTAAACTGCAAAGTTAACCATTTTACTTCGCACTTCCCATTGAATGACTTATATTTGTGGAGTGTTATAAAATTAAAAAAGAAGTGGGAAAAGCTGTAGTCGAAACACCGTTAATGCGGCAATATTATGAAATCAAAGATAAACATCCGGATGCAATCCTCCTTTTTCGGGTAGGAGATTTTTATGAAACGTTTTCCGACGATGCTATCATTGCTTCCGAAATATTGGGTATTACATTAACGCGCAGAGCTAACGGTTCTGCCCAGTTTGTCGAGTTGGCCGGCTTTCCGCATCATGCTTTAGACACTTATCTGCCTAAACTTGTCCGTGCAGGAAAGAGGGTAGCTATCTGTGACCAGTTGGAAGATCCCAAAATGACTAAGAAATTAGTAAAACGGGGCATTACCGAATTGGTTACGCCTGGGGTAACGATCAGTGATAACCTACTTAATTATAAAGAAAACAACTATCTCGCAGCTTTACATTTTATATCTAAAGAGAGATGCGGACTGGCGTTGTTGGATATTTCGACCGGTGAATTCCTGACAACGGAAGGACAAATGTCACAGATCGATAAGTTGCTTAATAATTTCATGCCGAAGGAGGTTTTGATTGAGCGGGATAAGAAAGAACGGTTTTTGCAGACTTTCGGGAATCGGTTCCTTACTTTCCAGATGGATGACTGGATTTTTACCGAACAGGCTGCGCGGGAGCGCCTTTTAAAACATTTTGAAACAAAAAACCTAAAAGGATTCGGTATAGAAGATTTGAAAGGT
Organism: Bacteroidales bacterium; assembly: GCA_029007825.1. Classification (GTDB taxonomy): domain Bacteria; phylum Bacteroidota; class Bacteroidia; order Bacteroidales; family JAQXIO01; genus JAQXIO01. Next base: position 970 of record JAQXIO010000002.1, read on the forward strand.
GCCGTTATAGCTTCGGGTTCTATTTTATATTATCTCGATTCGACGCAACATACTCGTATTGGCCATATTTCGACTCTTGCCCGTATAGATGAAGAGCGTTACGTACGTTTGGACAAGTTTACGGTACGGAGCCTGGAACTTGTATCGACAATGAATGAAGGTGGAAAATCGTTGCTCGATATTCTGGATAAAACGATCAGCCCGATGGGTTCGCGCTTATTGAGAAGGTGGGTACTGTTTCCTTTGAAAAATGCGGAGATTATCCGTGAACGGCAATCTTTGGTAGAGCATTTTCTGAAAAATACGGAGTTATCAGACTGTCTGGCCGAACAACTCGCTTTTATCGGGGATTTGGAGAGGATCATTTCGCGTGTAGCGGTAGGAAGGGTATCTCCGCGGGAAATAGTTCAGTTGAAGGTGGCTTTAATGGCCATTGGCAGGATTAAAGAGCGTAAAACCGATGATACGGTGTTTAATGCTCTTTTAGATGAGCTTTGTCCTTGTGATGATATAGTTGCCCGGATTGAAAAAGAAATTGTTCCTGAGCCTCCAGTATTGCTTAATAAGGGTGGTATAATCTGTCAAGGTGTGAGCGAGGAATTGGACCATCTTCGTTCTATAGCTTATTCCGGAAGAGATTATTTGCTTCAGATACAGCAGCGGGAGAGTGAACGGACGGGTATTCCCTCGTTGAAAATTGCGTTTAATAATGTTTTCGGCTATTATATAGAAGTCCGCAATACCCATAAAGACAAGGTTCCCGAAGATTGGATAAGAAAACAGACACTTGTCAATGCCGAGCGTTATATAACGCAGGAATTGAAGGAGTATGAAGAGCAGATATTGGGTGCCGATGAAAAGATTATAGCACTCGAATCTACTCTTTTTACCGAACTTGTAAGTGCGGTAATGCAATATATTCAGGCGATACAGAGAAATGCCCAGTTAATAGCCAAGATGGATGTTTTGCTGTCTTTTGCAAGGATAGCGGAGAATTATCATTATTGCCGTCCTGAAGTAAACGATAGCGATGTGTTGGATATTAAGGAGGGCCGGCATCCGGTTATTGAAAGACAATTGCCGTTAGGAGAACAATATGTTTCCAACAGTGTGAAGCTCGACAATAACAATACGCAGATTATAATCATTACAGGTCCTAATATGGCCGGTAAATCGGCGTTATTGCGCCAAACGGCATTAATTACCTTGATGGCACAGATCGGGTCGTTTGTTCCTGCAAAATCTGCTTTAATCGGTATCGTAGATAAAGTTTTCACAAGGGTAGGGGCCTCGGACAATATTTCTCTTGGGGAAAGTACATTTATGATGGAGATGAATGAGGCGGCGGATATTCTGAATAATATCTCGGCCAAAAGTCTCGTATTATTTGATGAATTAGGCCGTGGAACCAGTACTTACGACGGAATTTCGATAGCTTGGGCTATTGTCGAATATATTCATGAGCATCCAACTTGCAAAGCGAAAACTCTTTTTGCTACCCATTATCATGAACTGAATGAGATGGAGAAGAGTTTTAAGCGTATAAAAAATTATAATGTTTCGGTTCGGGAAATAGACAATAAGGTAATATTCCTGCGGAAGCTGGTAAAAGGCGGAAGTGAACATAGCTTCGGTATTCATGTAGCCAAAATGGCGGGTATGCCTCATAGCATTGTAAAACGCGCAAATGAGATATTGAAGCAGATGGAGTCGGAAAACAGGAGAGGGGATATGACGAAACCCCTCTCGGAGATATCATCCCACAGAGAAGGGCTTCAGCTCAGTATTTTTCAAATGGATGATCCGGTGTTGTCACAAATCAGAGACGAAATTATTCATTTGGATATAAATAATCTGACACCGGTCGAAGCTCTGAATAAGTTAAACGATATACGTAAAATCGTAACAGGAAAATAATTTTATACATTAAAACGGAAGTGCATAATATCGCCATCCTGAACAATGTACTCTTTTCCTTCTACGTTTATTTTTCCGGCTTCTTTGCAGGCTGCTTCCGACCCAAGTGTAATGTAATCGTTGTATTTTATTACTTCTGCACGTATAAAACCTTTTTCAAAATCGGAATGGATAACTCCTGCACATTGAGGAGCTTTGCTTCCTTTAAGATAAGTCCAGGCACGGACTTCTTGTACACCGGCAGTGAGGAATGTTTCCAGATTCAGTAGTTTATATGCAGATTTTATGAGTCTTGAGACGCCCGATTCTTTCAATCCGATTTCCTCGAGGAACATCTGGCGTTCTTCATAGGTCTCGAATTCAGCAATTTCCGATTCTATTTTGGCCGCTACGATCAGAATTTCGGCATTTTCGTCTTTTGTGGCTTCCCTTACCTGTTCGACGAACTTATTGCCGTTTACGGCACTCGCTTCATCTACATTGCAAACGTACATTACCGGTTTTGAAGTAAGCAGGAAAAGTTCTTTTGCTATTTTTTGTTCTTCTTTCGATTCAAAAGTTACGGTTCTGGCAGCCTTTCCCTGCTCGAGAGCCTCTTTGTAACGGCTTAACACATCATAAGCTTGTTTTGCTTGTTTGTCTCCTCCGGTCTGCGCTTGTTTATAGACTTTTGCTATCCTGCTTTCTATGGTCTCGAGATCTTTCAATTGAAGTTCATAGTCGATGATCTCTTTGTCGCGTACCGGGTCTACAGTGCCGTCAACATGTGTGATATTATCATCTTCGAAACATCTTAAAACATGGAGGATAGCATCTGTTTCACGTATGTTGGCAAGGAATTTGTTTCCTAAACCTTCCCCTTTGCTGGCACCCTTTACAAGTCCCGCGATGTCTACAATTTCAACGGTAGTCGGAACGATACGTTGGGGGTGTATCAGTTCTGCGAGTTTTGTAAGCCGTTCGTCCGGAACGGTAATTACTCCGACATTCGGTTCTATCGTGCAGAAAGGGAAATTTGCCGATTGTGCTTTTGCGTTTGATAAACAATTAAATAGAGTCGATTTGCCGACATTCGGTAAACCTACTATGCCACATTGTAAAGCCATTTATAAGGGACAATTAAATTGATGTTAATGTTTTTATTCCGGATGCAAAGGTACAAAAATATATGATGATAAACAGCCTGTCGTTTCGTTGCGGTTTACCGGGTGGAAACGACAAGCCGATAAGTTGATATAAATATGTTTAATGCGCTTCCAGCCAGTTGTTTCCGATACCGTAATCGACAGAAAGGGGAACGGTCAGCTTAATAGCATTTTCCATTTCATTAACGACAATTTCTTTTACGCGGTCGGCCTCGCAGTTAAGAACGTCGAAGTTTAATTCATCATGTACTTGGAGAGTCATTTTCGACTGTAAATTTTCTTCTTTCAGACGATTGAAAATGCGAATCATGGCTATTTTAATAATGTCGGCTGCACTTCCCTGTATGGGTGCATTGATGGCATTTCGTTCGGCATAACCTCTTACTATAGCATTTTTCGATGTTATATCCGGTATAAAGCGTTTTCTGTGCAACAGTGTTTCTACGTAGCCATGTTCCCTGCAAAATTCGATACTTTTATCCATATATTCTTTTACTTTCGGATAAGTATTGAAATAACCATCAATCAGTTCTTTTGCTTCTCCACGGGGAATTGTGAGGCGCTCGGACAGGCCGAATACGGAAATTCCGTATATGATTCCGAAATTGGCTGTTTTAGCTTTCCTACGCATTTCGTGCGTTACATCTCCGGATTCGATATTATATATTTTGGCGGCAGTAGAGGCATGAATGTCTTCGTTGTTTGAGAATGCTTCTATCATAGTCGGATCCTGACTGAGATGTGCCATGATACGCAGTTCGATTTGTGAATAGTCGGCGGAGAAGAAGCAATGGTCTGGGCTGCTTGCGACGAAAGCCTTTCTGATTTCGCGTCCTTCATCGTCCCGGATAGGGATATTCTGGAGGTTGGGATTGCTCGAGCTGAGACGTCCGGTAGCAGTGACAGTTTGATTGAAAGATGTATGTATTTTTCCGGTCTGGGGATTGATCAATTCCGGAAGGGCGTCTATATAGGTGCTCAATAATTTTTTTAAGCCCCTGTATTCCAGAATTTTTCCGACAATGGAATGTTTTCCCCTCAGGTTTTCCAGTGTTTCTTCACTGGTCGTATATTGTCCTGTTTTGGTTTTTTTTGCTTTCTCAACAATTTTGAGTTTATCGAATAGGATTTCTCCTACTTGCTTTGCCGAATTTATATTGAATTCGTTACCGGCTGCTTCGAAGATTTCTTTCCCGATTTCGTCCAGTCTGTTTCTGAGTTCTTCCGCCGATTGATTAAGAGCTTTTGTATCCAGCTTTACGCCGGTCCATTCCATATCGGCCAACACGTATACAAGCGGCATTTCGATATCGTAAAACAGCGATTCGAGATCTTGTTTTTTAAGCTCTTTTTCCAGTATGTTTTTTAATTGGAGAGTAATATCTGCATCTTCTGCTGCATAGTCGCAAATGATATCGACCGGTACCTGGCGCATGCATTTCTGGTTTTTCCCTTTCGGTCCGATAAGTTCTTCGATATGGATGGTTTGGTAATTCAGATAAATTTCTGCCAGATAGTCCATGCCATGCCTTAATTCCGGATTTATTAAATAATGGGAAATCATCGTGTCGAATAATTTACCCGCTACCTCGATGCCATATTTTTTCAGTACCAGAATATCGAATTTTATATTTTGCCCGATTTTCAGTATTTCCGGATTTTCTAAGATAGGTTGTATTGATTGTAAAATTTTAACAGTAGTATCGAAATCTTCAGGAACCGGTAAATAATATGCTTCATGTTCCCGAAACGCGAATGACATTCCTACCAATTGTGCGGTGATAGGGTCTACACCCGTTGTTTCCGTGTCAAAACAGATGAATTTATGATCTTTATATTTTAAGGCAAATTCTCTTATTTTATCCTCATTATCAAGTAATAAATAAGTATGAGGGATCGAATTTATCGTCTCGAGAGTGGAATATTTTTTTTCTTCCGTATCTTCTCCTTCGGATATATCAAAGAGAGAGAGTTGAGTATTTGCCGGTTTTGTGTTTTTACGTGTGCCCAGAATTCTTTCGGCCAAGGTTTTGAATTCTAACTCGTCAAAAATAGATTTTAGCTTTTCTGTATTTATTTCACTTTTTTGGCAGAGGCTTCGGTCGAAAGTAATCGGAACATCTGTTTTAATGGTTGCGAGTATTTTTGAAAAAATAATTTCTTCTTTGTGATTTTCGATTTTTTCTTTGATGGCTCCTTTCAGCTGATGGGTGTTTTCTAATAATGTTTCTATAGACCCGAAATCGGACAGTAGCTTTTGGGCTGTTTTTTCCCCTATACCGGGGCAGCCCGGAATATTGTCGGATTTATCGCCCATAAGGCCTAACAGATCGATTACCTGTTCAGGCTGTTGAATATTGAATTTCTCCAATACTTCTTTTACGCCTAAGGTTTCAAAATCGTTGCTGCCATATTTCGGTTTATAGATGCTCACGTTGTTACGGACCAGTTGTCCGTAATCTTTATCCGGAGTCATCATCATTACATTCATGCCTTCTTCTGCCGCCTGAAGGGCAATCGTACCTATTACATCGTCGGCTTCGTAACCTTCTTTAATCAGGATAGGTATATTATAGGTTTCAATGATACTTTTAATAACAGGAACCGACTCTCTGATTACTTCCGGTGTTATTTCTCTCTGTGCCTTGTATTGTTCGTATAGTTCATGCCTGAAAGTCGGTCCACCGGGATCGAAAGCAACGGCAATGTGCGAGGGTTGTTCTTTCCGTAGTACTTCTTCCAGAGTATTTACGAATCCGAAAATGGCGGAAGTATTTATGCCTTTTGAATTAATCCGGGGATTTTTAATAAATGCATAATACGAACGATAAATAAAAGCGTAGGCATCAACGAGAATTAGTTTCATAAGGCATATAAATCTTTTTTCTACAAATATACTTTTTTTCTTTGTCAATGAGAATAATAAGCAGGCTGTCAGGCTACATTTCTGAATATATGTAATGCTGAAATCAGAAATTTTCGCTAAGTTTGTGCGGTTGTGAAAAGTCGGTATATGCATTCAATAGAAACCATCACTTCGTCGGTTAACAATGAACTGGAAAAATTTAAGAAGGTATATGATAATATCCTTCAGTCCAAGTGTAATTTATTAAATAATTCTATTGAGATAGTCCTGTCGTCACAAGGAAAAAGAATTCGTCCCACGTTAAGCCTTCTGATAGCAAAACTGTGCGGGAAGATAACGGATGTGACGATTAATTCCGCTGTTTTTCTCGAATTACTGCATACGGCTACGTTGCTTCATGATGATGTGGTGGACGATACGTTATTGAGGAGAGGAAAGCCTTCTCTGAATGCTCTTTATCAAAATAAGGTGGCTGTTCTGGTGGGTGATTATTTTCTGTCTACTTCTTTGATAATGGCTATGCAAACGGCAAATCTCCAGTTAATTTCTATTGTTTCTTCGACCGGTAGGGAGCTTTCCGAAGGAGAGCTTTTTCAGTTGGAGTCGACAAGAGAGATTATTTTTACGGAAGAGAGATATAATGAGATTATCTACAGAAAGACGGCTTCTCTTTTTTCTGCCTGTTGCCAGATCGGTGCAATTTCTGCCGGAGCTACGAAAGAGCAGATTGCTCTTTTTAAGGATTTCGGAATGCATGTGGGCATGGCATTTCAGATTAAGGATGATATATTCGACTATTTTCCCGCAGGTGATTTAGGAAAGCCTACCGGAAACGATATTCGTGAAGGTAAAGTTACATTGCCGCTTTTATATGCATTACGGAATACAAAAAAGGAGATTGCCAATCCTTATATGGAGATGATACGGCGCAGAGATTTTACCCCTTCGAATATCGATACTTTGTTTTCTTTTGCCAAGGAAGAGGGGGGTATAGAGTATGCGGAAAAAAGAATGCAGGAGCATGTGGAGAAAGCAATCGGCTATTTAACAGTGTTGCCTGATTCGCAAGAAAAAAGTGCGCTGATAGATTTAACCCATTTTATCACACAGCGCACCCGTTAATTTCTTCGTTTACGTTTTATACATCTATCGAATTCATTATTACATCGAATAATTTACTCGTTCCTATGCGGAAATATTCTCTGTCGAGCCATTCTTTTCCGAGTACGTTTTCTATTATTTTATAGAAGTTCAAGGCTTCGTCTACCGTTTTAATACCTCCGGCTATTTTAATACCAATTTTTTTATTGTGCTCTTCATGGTATTTCTTTATCATGGTGCACATCGTATATACCGCCTCAGGAGTAGCTCCCGGATAGATTTTCCCTGTCGATGTTTTAATGAAATCGGCACCTGAGTACATTGCAATAACCGATGCTTTTGCTATCAGTTCTGTCTTTTTCAATGCTCCCGTTTCAAGAATTACTTTTAAAATCTTTTCACCGCAGGTACTCTTAACTTCTTCTATCTCAGTCACTACATCTTCATAGTCTTCATTAAGAAGATTCCCGATGTTCATGACCATATCGATTTCATCGGCTCCATCGGAAATTGCCAATGCTGTTTCTGCAATTTTTATTTCGGTGTAGGTCTGTCCGGACGGAAAACCTCCGCAAACCGCACACAAATTTACATTCTCGGAAATAAGGGCTTCTCTGGCTGCCGCGATCAGGTTTGAATAAACGCAAATGGATGCAACATTGGGTAGCAGAGGGCTTCGATCGTCCATTTCGTTTACCTTGTCGGTTAACTTCCAGATAGATTCTTTATTATCAGTGCTTTCCAGAGATGTCAGGTCCATGCAACCGAGTAAAGTAATCAATGCTTTTTGGGTATCTGTTTCACTGAGCTTTACAGCGGTTATCTCGTCGATTTTTTCTTTTATATTGTTCGTTTGATTCGAGTCAATGTATTTTTTGAAGACTTCTTTTACCCGTTCCATTTTAATAAAGTTTTGAATTGTTTATATGACGTTCTTTATCTCTTATTTCTTTTTTCCGGAGATTTTTTTCAAAAGCTTCTGTGAGGTTGATGCCCGTTTGATTGGCAATACATAATAATACCCATAATACATCGGCCATTTCGTCTCCCATGTCTCTGTCTTTATCGCCCTCTTTAAACGATTGTTCACCATAAGTACGGGCCATTATTCTTGCAAGTTCTCCGACTTCTTCGGTCAGAATCGCCATATTCGTAAGTTCGTTGAAATAACGGACTCCATAGGTTTTAATCCATTGGTCTACTTTCTTTTGAGCCTCTTCAAGTGTCATACTATTCTTTATTTTGTGAATCTATCCATATAGTTACCGGACCGTCGTTCAGTAATTCGACCTGCATATCCGCACCGAAAACCCCTGTTTGTACAGCCTTTTCGAGATCTTTCTCCACTGCGTGGCAAAAGAAATCGTATAGAGGAATCGCTTTGTCCGGTTTTGATGCTTTGATGTAGGAGGGACGGTTTCCCTTTTTTGTGGAGGCTTGCAATGTGAACTGACTGACAATAAGAATTTCACCGTCGATTTCTTTGACAGAACAGTTCATTACCCCTTGTTTATCGTCAAAAATCCGCAGATTTACGATTTTTTTGCTGAGCCATAAGGCGTCTTCCTTCTCATCGGCATCTTCTATTCCTACTAATATTAACAATCCCTGTCCTATATTGGATTTTATTTTATTGTTAATTGTTACTGAGGCATGTTTAACACGCTGTATTACGATTCTCATAACTGATTGTTTTCCTTTAGATTTTCTATTATAAGTTGAGCTTTCGAATTACCGATCAATGCGATTAACTCATCTTCTGGCGCTTCTTTTATCCTTTTTACGCTTTTATAGTGTTTCAGTAAAACATTTTTACTTTTTTCACCGATTCCTTTTATTTTGTCTAACTCCGATTCTATTTGTTGTTTACTCCTTTTTTTGCGGTGGTGGGTGATTCCGAAACGATGCGCTTCATCTCTAAGCTGTTGTATGAGTTTGAGGCTTTCGGAGTTTTTGTCGAGATAGAGGGGAATGGGATCTCCCGGAAAATATATCTCTTCAAGCCGTTTGGCAATCCCTATGACAGGTATTTTCTTTGTAAGAGACAACTCTTCCAAGGCTTCTACGGCGGCGCTTAGCTGCCCCTTGCCGCCATCAATTATAATAAGGTTGGGCAGTGTCCGGTTTTCATCCAGTAATCGCTTGTAGCGCCTGAAAACGATTTCTCGCATGGATGAAAAGTCATCGGGTCCGACAACTGTTTTTATGTCGAAATGACGGTATTCTTTTTTTGCCGGCTTTGCATGTTGAAATACGACGCAGGCGGCTACCGGATTTGTTCCCTGAATATTGGAGTTATCGAAGCATTCTATTTGTATGGGCAATTCTTTTAATTGCAAATCTTTCTGCAATGTCGATAAAATGCGGGTAGAGCGTTGTTCCGGATTTAATTTATCGTTTCTTTTTAGTAATTGCACCTTGTATTCTTTTACGTTTCTTTGAGAAAGTGCCAGCAGGTTCTTTTTTTCACCTCGTTGGGGTACGGTAAATATTTTATCTTCCCCTAAATATACATCGGGAATAAAGGGTACGATGATCTCTTTTGCATTGCTTTCGAACCTTTTTCTTAATTCTATAATGCCCATTCCTAAGAGTTCCTCTTTCGATTCCTCGAGTTTTTTCTGATATTCAATGGTATAACCTCGAGTAATTGCCCCTTTATTTATGTGAAGATAATTGATATAGGCCGATTTTTCGGTTTCCTCATAGCCGAAAACATCAATATTGCTGTAAATGCTGTTTGCTACCAATGATTTTGATTGGTAATTTTCAATAAGTACGTATTGATTTTTCAATTGCTGTGCTTCTTCAAAACGCAGTTCCGCACTTAATTTCTCCATTTTATCCTTTAAAATATTTAAAACTTCCTGAGTGTTTCCTCCCAGTATTTTTTCAATATTTTTTATGTTATCGAGATAATCTTCTTCATCTTGTAGTCCGATACAAGGGCCCATGCATCTTTTTATATGATATTGGAGGCAAACAGAGTACCTGCCTTCTGCTATGCGCTCTTTGCTCAGGGGCAATTTACAGGTGCGCAACGGATAAATTTCCCGTATAAGTTCCAGTACGATCTTAGCGGTTTGAACGGAAGGGTAGGGACCGAAATACTTCGAACCGTCTCGTATCAGTTGCCTAGTTAAAAATACACGGGGAAAGGGCTCTTTACGGATCGTAATACAAGGATAGCTTTTGTCGTCTTTTAGTAAAACATTGTAACGTGGCTGATACTGTTTTATTAAACTATTTTCTAACAAAAAAGCGTCTTCTTCGTTATCGACGACTATATATTTGATGTCTCTGATCTGGCGGACTAAAACTCTGGTTTTTACCGAATCGTGTATTTTATTGAAATAGGAGGATACCCTTTTCTTTAAATTTTTAGCCTTTCCAACATAAATAATCGTCCCTCTTTCGTCGAAATATTGGTAACAACCCGGTTTCTCCGGGATGATAGAGAGTATATTATGAATATGTTCGTCAGAGTGTTTCATGCAATGAAATAATAAAATAAAGATAGTAAATAACCTGTGTTATTCTATGTTGCGAAGAGGCAAATCCGTCACGCAATATTGAAATAACCGCGTCTAAATTTTCTCTTTTCAACCATATCTTTACTATAATAGTATATATTAGTATTATTGCCCTTTTCGTTTTCTTTTTTGCCCATATATTTCTAAATGTTCCACGTGGAACGCTTATCTTCCTAACAGGACAAGTAGAATATTTATATCGCTCGGCGAGATTCCGGGAATACGACTTGCTTGTGCAATTGTGTCAGGGTCTATTTTACTTAGTTTTTGTCTGGCTTCCGTTGAAAGAGCCTGTATCGTCGAATAATCGAATTTTCCTTTGATTTTAATATTTTCCAGACGATTGATTTTCTCAGCTATTAATTTCTCTCTTTTTATATAGCCGTCATATTTTATCTGAATTTCGGCCGCTTCAATAATTTCGTTTTTGCGTGTGGTTTTTATCTGGTCCAGAAAATGTGCAAATGAGGGGACAATAGAGCTTATTTTTGCGATGTCGAGCTGGGGGCGCAAAATAAGGTCTATTAACTTACATCCCTGTTTGAGGGGAGCTGTCGAAAAAGCTTCCAGCGAAGGATTTATAAGTTGAGGCTTTATCGAGTATTGTTCAGCGAATTTAATTATTTCATCGCGTATTTCGCGCTTTTCAACAAGCAGATCGAATCTTTCTTTTTTAGCCAGACCTAAACGGTATGCTTTTTCAGTGAGGCGCATATCCGCATCGTCTTGTCGTAACAGGATACGGTATTCGGCCCTTGAGGTGAACATACGATAGGGCTCGTCTACACCTTTTGTTACTAAATCGTCGATTAATACGCCGATATATGCTTCGTCTCTGCCTAAGATGAACGGGTCTCCTCCGTGGCAATTGATATGAGCATTAATTCCTGCAATTAATCCTTGTCCGGCAGCTTCTTCATATCCGGTCGTTCCATTTATTTGCCCGGCAAAGAAAAGATTTTTTATTTTTTTTGTTTCTAAAGAATGCTGTAGCTGGGTGGGAGGGAAGAAATCATATTCTATCGCGTAACCTGGACGATAGATACGGATATTTCTGAATGCCGGAATTTCTTTGAGCGCATTTAACTGAATGTCTAAAGGCAGGGAAGAGGAGAAGCCGTTCAGATAGTACTCCTGGGTTTCTTCACCTTCAGGTTCAAGGAAGAGCTGATGTTGTTGTTTATCGGCAAATGTGACTATTTTAGTTTCTATGCTCGGACAGTAACGAGGCCCAATACTTTTTATCTGGCCGTTGAAAAGGGGAGAATCGGTTAATCCGTTCCGAAGGATATCATGTACTTTCTCGTTTGTATAAGTAGTCCAGCAACTTAGTTGTTTTAACGGACGGGGCTTGAAGTCGAGAAAAGAAAATTTATGAAAATCATTTTCTCCTTTCTGCTCTTCCATAAGACTAAAATCAACGCTTTTACCGTTTATTCTTACAGGTGTTCCTGTTTTCATCCGGTCGGTCTCAAATCCAATTTCCCGGAGTTGCTCGGTAATGCCGTATGAGGATGGTTCGGATATCCTTCCGCCTTCTATTTGTATTTTTCCGATATGCATAAGCCCGTTCAGGAATGTGCCATTCGTAAGAATAACACTTTTTGCCTGTATTTCGATATTCATACGGGTTTTTACTCCTGTTACGGATCCGTTTTTTATCAGGAGTCCGGTAACGCAATCCTGCCATATATCTAAAAGTGGCGTGTCATCGAGTTGTTTTCTCCATTGTTCGATGAACCGACTTCTGTCGCTCTGTGCACGCGGACTCCACATTGCCGGACCTTTTGAACGGTTAAGCATTCTGAATTGTATTGCCGTCAGGTCGGTCACGATTCCCATATGACCGCCCAACGCATCGATTTCACGGACAATCTGGCCTTTGGCGATCCCGCCGACCGCTGGATTGCAACTCATTTGTGCAATCTTATTCATGTCCATAGTTATCAGTAACGTTTTAGAGCCCAGATTAGCGGCTGCCGAAGCGGCCTCGCATCCTGCATGCCCTGCACCTACAACAACTACGTCATATGTAAAATCCATATTTTTTATTTTATGCTATTTAATCGTTATATATCGTCGTCTTTCCTGAGTTGGGAAAGTAATGCCAATGCGGTATTTTCCTTTTGTGTCATAGTTTCTCTTTCTTCCGGAGACTTGTCGTTTTGCCCGCATAAATGAAGTATACCGTGGATAATGATCCTATGGATTTCTTCATTGTACTCAGTGCCATATTGATCGGCATTGCTTTGGACCGTATCTACACTTATGAACAGGTCGCCCGATAATTTATTGTTTTCACAATAATCGAAAGTTATTATATCGGTGTAGTAATCGTGTTGCAGATATTCCCGGTTAACGGAGAGAATTTTATCATCCGAACAGAATATATAGTTGATTTCTCCGATTTTTTTGTCGTAACCGGCTGCAATTCTTTTTATCCATCGTGTAATTTCTCTCCTTTTTATCGGAGGCATTTTTACATTTTCTGCAAAATAAGATATAGCCATTTTATTTTATTTATTATGATCCAAAGAAAAGATAGGCCAGATAAACGGAAGCTATTACTCCGGCTAAATCGGCCAGTAAAGAACAAGAAATCGTATAGCGGGTATTTTTGATAGCAACGCTTCCGTAGTATACGGCGACTACATAGAAGGTCGTATCGGTCGAACCCTGCAATATTGAAGCGAGACGACCGACGAAAGAGTCTGCACCGTAAGTTCTCATAGCGTCTATCATCATTCCTCTTGCACCGCTGCCGCTAAGAGGCTTCATCATAGCGGTGGGTAGTGCTCCCGTAAATTCGGAATTGAATCCGAATGCTTCGACTAACCGGGCAATTCCGTTTTCCAGCATCGTCATAGCCCCACAGCTGCGGAATACAGCGATTGCAACCAACATTGCAACCAGATACGGAATGATGGTGATTGCCGTGTGAAAGCCCTCTTTCGCTCCTTCTATGAAAGCGTTGTAGATATTTATTTTTTTTCGCAGTCCTGTAACGATAAAACAGATAATGATGGAAAACAGGATAAAATTGGCTATTGCCGAAGACCATAGTTCTATTTGTTCCTGCGACATGGAGCGGAAAGCGAAGACGATGCCCAGAATGAGTATCGATATGCAACCGAAAAAGAGGAGTAAGACAGGATCGAGAATATTAATCCGTTGCCTGAAACAGACGGTGATTACTCCTATTAAAGTCGATATCAGGGTAGCAATCATAATGGGGATAAAGATGTCGGCCGGATTAGATGCTCCCATTTGCGCCCGGTAAACCATAATGCTGATGGGGATTAAAGTCAATCCGGAGGCGTTAAGTACCAGAAACATGATCATGGGATTACTGGCTGTTGCCTTTTGGGGGTTTATTTCCTGAAGTTCTTTCATGGCTTTTAACCCTAACGGAGTGGCTGCATTGTCGAGCCCCAACAAGTTGGCAGCAATATTCATGAAAATAGAACCGTTGGCAGGATGATTAGCCGGAATATCGGGAAATAAACGCCTGAAAACAGGTGAGCTTACTCGTGCTAAAGCCTGAATGGCGCCACCGGATTCTCCGATTTTCATCAGTCCGAGCCATAAAGTTAATGTTCCGGTCAGTCCTAATGAGATTTCAAATGCACTTTTTGCTGAGGTAAAAGTCGAATTCATTACGTCCGTAAAGGCTTGAACCTCACCCAGAAATATCCACCTGTAAAGAGATACGGCAAAGGCAATGATAAAAAAGGAGATCCAAATGTAATTTAGAACCATGTTTTATTAATATGACTTCTTTACAAAAGTACAAAAAAAGTGTCGTGTAGCGATTTTTCTCTTAATTTTGAAGTTAAAAAGGAGTGAATGAAAGCACAGGATATTGTAAACGAACTGGCCTTGTTGAGAAACCCGGAAAAGGCTGCACACGATCAAATTTTTTTTAAAACTGCAAAAGGACAATACGGTGAGGGGGATGTATTTGCCGGAGTGGCAGTTCCCGAGCTCCGCCGTTTGTCCCGGAAATATAAAATGCTGCCTGTCGATGAAATCGAAATCCTTGTTAAAAATCCAGTTCATGAGGCCCGTTTTATCGCATTGCTTTTATTAATAGAAAACTACAAAAAGGGAGCAACGGAAAAACGAAAAGAAATAGTAGACCTTTATCTTTCTTTTACAGAGTATATAAACAATTGGGATCTGGTCGATGTGACAGCTCCTCATATTTTAGGTCCCTATCTTTATGACAATCCGCCACAGCGTAAAATCCTTTATGATTTGGTAAATCGAAATTCTTTATGGGAGCAACGAATGGCTATAATCGCCACACTCGGTCTCATACGCCGAGGGGTATATGAAGATTCGTTGAGGCTGAGTGAGATTTTACTTTTGCATCCTCACGATTTAATTCATAAAGCGGTGGGTTGGACGCTTAGAGAAGTAGGAAAACGCGATAAATCGATTTTAGTCGATTTCTTAAATAAGTATGCAGTCCAGATGCCACGAACTGCATTGCGTTATGCAATCGAACATATGGAGAAGGAAGAGCGAACTCGGTTTCTTTCCCGGAAATAACTTTTTCTTTTTCCAGTTGTTTTTATCCCGGAATCGAACATCTTTAATGAAATGATAATTTTCATTTATGCTATTAAGTTGTAAGTATTAATTAAGTATCTTATAATCATATATTTAAGCGTTTGTATCAAGCCGGTTTGAATCCCTCAAATTCTCTTGTCCGGAATTAGAAAGGATTTATGTATCTTTGTAGAATACATTTGTTATGGAGCAAAATTTTGATATACGATCTCAAAAAATAGGAGAGACAGAGCGTGAATTTGAAAATGCTTTGCGCCCTCTTACTTTTAATTCTTTTAGCGGGCAGGAGAAGGTAATTGAAAATCTCCAGGTATTCGTTATGGCTGCCCGCATGCGGAAAGAGGCATTAGACCATGTCCTTTTACACGGTCCTCCGGGATTGGGAAAAACAACTCTTTCCAATATTATCGCAAATGAGTTAGGTGTTGGTTTTAAGGTTACCTCCGGTCCGGTATTGGATAAACCCGGCGATCTGGCGGGCCTGCTGACCTCTCTTGAACCGAATGATGTCCTTTTTATCGATGAAATACACCGTTTGAGTCCTGTGGTGGAAGAGTATCTTTATTCTGCCATGGAGGATTATAAAATCGATATAATGATCGATAAAGGACCCAGCGCGCGTTCGATACAGATCGATCTTTCCCCGTTTACACTGGTCGGAGCTACCACGCGCAGCGGATTATTGACCAGCCCTTTAAGGGCTCGCTTCGGTATTAATCTGCATCTTGAATATTATGATTTGGCTACGCTCGAACGAATTGTTTTGCGTTCTGCCGATATTCTTTCTATTGCATGTGAAATTTCGGCGGCAAAAGAGATTGCTTCAAGGAGCCGGGGCACTCCGCGTATAGCAAATGCCTTGTTAAGACGTGTGCGTGATTTTGCCCAGGTAAAGGGAAACGGTTCTATCGATAGGTCGATAGCCTGTTATGCTTTGGAAGCATTGAATATCGATAAATACGGATTAGATCAGATCGACAACCGGCTGTTATGTACGATAATGGATAAATTCGGCGGGGGGCCGGTGGGACTCACTACCATTGCTACGGCATTGGGAGAAGATCCCGGTACGCTGGAAGATGTCTATGAACCTTATCTTATAAAAGAGGGATTTCTTAAACGTACCCCCAGAGGACGGGAGGTTACGGATCTCGCTTACCAACATTTGGGAAGGAGCAGGCTGAATAACCAGAAAGATCTTTTTGAGTAATAATGGCTGGTATAATTAAAAAATTAGCGAAGGAAACGGCGATTTATGGTTTAAGCAGCATAATCGGACGGATTCTTAACTGGATGCTGGTTCCTATGTATACGCGCGTTCTTGCGTCGACGGGTGAATATGGTATTGTTACGAATCTTTACGGATGGGCTGCTTTGTTACTCGTAGTGCTTACATATGGCATGGAGACTGGTTTTTTTCGTTTTATAAACAAAAGTGAGGAAAATCCGGATACCGTTTATTCCACTACTTTGGCTTCACTTCTGTGTTCGTCGCTGTTTTTTATCTTTTTAGTAGCCTTTTTTTTAAATCCCATTACGAATTTTTTAGGTTATGCCGATAGTAAGGAGCTCGTAATGATTCTGGCTGTCATTATAGCTATAGATGCATTCAGTTCTATTCCTTTTGCTTATTTACGTTATAAGAACCGGCCGTATAGATTTGCGGTGTTGAAGCTGCTGTTTATTTTTCTGAATATAGGGCTGAATATATTCTTTTTGCTTCTTGCTCCGTGGCTTTATAAAGTTGCACCGGCTTCGGTTGACTGGTTTTATATGCCGGATTATCAGGTAGGTTATATTTTTGTTTCGAATATTATAGCGACCGTAATTACATTGATTGCATTATCTCCTTATTTTATAAAAGTAAAATTGCGTTTCGACGGGATTTTATTAAAGAGAATGCTACGGTATTCGTTTCCCATACTTATACTGGGAATTGCCGGAATCTTCAACCAGACGGCCGATAAGATCATTTTTCCGTTTTTATTCGAAGACCGGGCATATGCCGATGACCAGCTGGGGATTTACGGGGCATGTTTTAAGATTGCGGTTATTCTGGTTATGTTTACCCAGGCTTTTCGGTTTGCGTACGAACCGTTTATTTTTTCCCGTAATAAATCGAAAGATGCAAAGGAGACGTATGCAAAGGCAATGCATTACTTTATAATCGTTGCTCTTTTTGCTTTCTTGGGGGTAATGCTTTATCTCGATATTCTGAAGTATTTTGTAGGAGAGAAATATTATCCCGGTTTACGTGTCGTTCCGATTGTTATGCTGGGAGAAGTGTTTTACGGAATATATTATAATCTTTCGTTGTGGTATAAATTGACAGATCAGACACAATGGGGGGCATATTTTTCTTTTATGGGCTGTGTGTTTACAGTCGCTATAATTGTCCTGTTCGCTCCGTATTATGGTTTTATGGCTTGTGCCTGGGCGTCTTTTATCTGTAATCTGATGATGATGCTCGCATCCTATTTTGTGGGGCAAAAAAAGTATCCGATCCGTTACGATCTGCGATCTGCATTGTTCTATTTTTTCGTTACAGGGGTTCTTTACGTGCTGGGTACGGAAATAACTTTTTCTTCTGAAATATTTACTTATATCTATAAGACATTTCTATTGGTATTATTTGTTGTAGCAGTAATATGGCGAGGAGACTTTCCGGTGAACCAGATACCGATTATTAATAAATTAATAAAACGATAATGAAATGGTTTGAACATCCTGCTTTTTTACATTTAAAGGAAACGTTTGTAGATGTTCTCGATCTTCATAAGGATAGTGAGAATGAACTGGAAACCATAGAGACGATCAAGCAAGGAGTCGAGTTTAGGGGGACAAATCTCTGGGTTTTGATATTTGCTACATTTATCGCGTCTCTTGGGCTGAATACCAATTCTACTGCCGTAATTATAGGAGCTATGTTAATCTCGCCTTTGATGGGACCTATTATGGGTTTCGGGCTGGGAATAGGAATTCATGACTTTGACCTCATCAAGCGTTCATTTAAGAATTTTTCCGTTGCTACACTTTTCAGCGTTATAACTTCTACGCTTTTCTTTTTGTTATCTCCTTTCAGCGAAGCACAGTCGGAATTGTTAGCCCGGACGCAACCTACTATTTATGATGTTTTAATCGCTCTTTTCGGAGGGTTGGCGGGTATTGTCGCCAGTTCTTCCCGCCTTAAGGGGAATGTAATTCCCGGTGTCGCAATTGCAACGGCTCTTATGCCTCCTTTATGTACGGCCGGTTTTGGTCTGGCAACAGGTAATCTTTATTATTTTCTCGGAGCATTCTATCTCTATTTTATCAATACTGTTTTTATCAGCTTTGCAACGTTTATGGTCGTGCGCCTGATGAAATTCCCGAAGAAGGCTTTTCTGGATAAGAAGAGGGAGAAAAAAGTAACGAGGTACGTCGCTATTATCGTGATGTCAACCATAATACCAAGTCTTTTTTTAAGTTATTCGTTTATCCGGCAAAGCTTTTTCGAAAGGAACTTGAAAAATTTTGAGCTTCAGGAACTTTCATTTGAAGGTACCCAGATATTGAGTAAGGAGGTGATTGGAAAAGGTCCGGATAAACAGGTAAATTTTGTTATGATCGGGAAAAAAGTTCCCGAAGAATCGATAAAACTGGCATTGGCAAAATTGGGTGAATATAAACTGAAAGGAGTGAATGTTTCGGTACAGCAAGGATTGGGGGATGAATCGCTGGATATGAACGCGATCCGAAGTATCGTGTTACAGGATCTTTATAAAGAGAGGGAGATCAAGGTCCAAAGTCAGGAAATGACGATCGATTCGTTAAATAAAAGCTTGCAGCATTATAAGGAAATTGCAGGCTTTAATACTTTATTGGTTCCGGAAATAAAAACATTATTTCCCTATATTCGGGAGATATCTATTAATCAGTCTGTTATAACAAAGATCGATTCTGTCAAACAGGATACGGTTGCCTTGGTCTTTATAAAATCAGCAGCAAAAGTTTCTTCAAAAGAGAAAGAGAAAATGGAGAGTTGGTTAAAGGCAAGGACAAAACAGGATAAAATACATTTGTTGTGGGAGTAGCATACGGATTGAAAAGATTTTATATTACAGGGATATGCGTGGCTTTGTTTATCATAAAGGCTGCTGCATCGGAAGGAATGTGGATGCCCGATGAAAAGGGAAATTTACCTGCATCTTATAAAAAAGTGACCGTAATGTTCAGCGATATGTGTTCCGGGGTAATCCTTTCTTCAGACGGTCTTTTTTTAACAAACCATCATTGTGCCTTAGAAGCTGTCCGTTCGTTAAGTTCTCCGTCAAACAATTATTTGAAAGACGGTTTTGTCGCGAAACTGGGTAAAGATGAAATTCCTGTTCCCGAACTGAACGTTAAGCGCTTGTTGTATATTCAGGAGCTAACTGATAAGATGGATTCTGCTACGGTCGGAATAGAGGACGAGTATTCCCGGAATTCCATAATTGAGAGTATCGGCCGTTCTATTTGTAATTCGATCGAGGGTAATTCTCCTTTTATTACAGCGACGGTGGTTCCTTATTACGAAGGGAACCGTTATTTCCTTAATGTATATGAGGTGTTTAGGGATATCCGGCTCGTTTTATCCCCTCCGCATGCTATCGCCAGTTTCGGGGGTGAAACGGATAATTGGATGTGGCCGCGTTGCTCCGCTGATTTTGCTCTTTTGCGGATATATGCGTCTCCTTCGAATGAACCAGCTTATTTTTCATCTAAAAACAGACCTCTTCACGTGGATGATTATGTCCGGGTTTCTACGGAAGGATACACTTTGGGAGATTCGGTTATGACATTGGGTTTTCCCGGGACTACGCAGCGTTATTCTACATCGTGGGAGGTAGAGGCAATAAAGTTATGCGAGAATATTCCCAGAATCGAGGTGAGAGAGAAAAAACTGGGTATCTGGAAAGATGCAATGGATAATTCTCCATCTACACAAATGGCATATTCATCTAAATATGCGGTGTCTTCTAATTTTTACAAATATTCTTTAGGGATGAACCGTTGTATCGATTCTTTGAAAATCGCAGAAAGAAAGCGAAAAGATGAAAATGCTTTTTTGAATTGGGTAAATCGTGATAGTATCCATCGGTATCCTTACCGGGATGCATTAATGAAAGTAAAACAGAGTGCGGTTGAAAAGGCAGAAGAACATAAGGCATTATCTTATGTGACTGAGGCTCTTATAGAGGGAAGTGAAATCGTAGGGTTGGCATGGGCTTTTATGGATCTCGATTTGCGGGGAGATAAAGAGGCTCGTTCTCGCTTTACAAAAGATAAAATAGTTCCGTTTTATAAAGGATACAGAAAAGATCTGGATGCTTCGTTATTAAAGGAGATGCTTTTTTTAGTTCAGGAACGCGTTCCTGAAAAATATTTGCCTTCGGTATATGATTCGATTCGAATAAATTATGGAGGAAGCATTCCTGCATATGTAGAGCATCTTTTTGACCATTCTGTTTTCCGTTCCGAGAAAAGCCTTAGAAAAGCGTTGCGTGACAGAAATATAGAACGGAAGATAGTGCATGACCCGGTTTATGATTTTGCATTCTCTGTCCGTATGTTGTATTATGACTTACTGGCGGAACTAAGCTCTTCGGAATATGACCGGATGAAAGGTAAGAGGGTGCTTTTCGAAGGGAAGAAGGAGATGAATCCCGATAGTGTTTTTTATTCGAATGCGAATTTTACTATGCGTAAGAGTTATGGGACTGTAAAGGGATTTCCCGATAACTTTTATACGACACAGAAAGATTTATTGGAAAGAAACAGGACGATGAAGAAAGAGTATTTTCTGGAACCTTCTCTTAAGAATCTATATGAACAAATCGGGCAAAACGATTCGACCGACCTGAATTTATGCTTTATCTCGGATAATGATATAACGGGAGGAAATTCTGGAAGTCCTGTCTTTAACTCGTCGGGTGAATTGATCGGGTTGGCTTTCGATGGGAACTGGGAAGGCATGAGTGGTGATTTGTCTTTTGACCCGGTAGGCCAGAGAGCCATACATGTCGATATAAGATATATTCTTTTTATCGTTAAAAACTGGGCCCATTCTTCCCGTATTTACAGAGAAATAACCCACCATTAATAAAAAACCGGAATATCATTATTTATATTCCGGTTTTTATGTATTGTAAATATTGTGTTTATCTGCCTTTTTTCCGTTTATCTTTTTCCTCTCTTCTGTAATTTCCTTTTTTATTGCCTCTTCCTTCCGAGTAATTTTTATCCTGAGCAAATTCGAGAGAGACTTTACGCCCGTAGAAATCAGTATTATTGAGCGATTTTACTACCGTTTTGGCACTCTTTCCTTCTACTTCGAAAAAGGAGAAAGTCTTCATTAAATCGATTTTTCCTATACGGACTTTTCCGGGTACATTATTATTGATAAACTCGATTAAAGAATTGGGATACATGCCGTCTATTTTTCCAAGATTGATGAAAAGACGGGTGAACCCATCATCTCCCCTTCTGTAATCATCACGTTTTTTATTGAAATCACGTTCTTTTTTTTCTCTTCGTTCATCTACGACTTCAATCTCTTTGGCATCATAATAATAGGAAATGAAACGATTGAATTCCAATGAGACCATTCGTTTAATGATGTCTTCTTTTTCCAGCCATTCAAGTTTCCGGAATACGGCCGGAAGCAATGCTGATATTTCGTCTTCATTGATCTCAACGCGTTCCAGTTTGTCAACAAAACCGAATAGTTGTTTTTCACAGATTTCTTTTCCTGACGGGATTACTCCTTTCTCAAAGGTTTTATTGATGCTGCGTTCTATTTCTTTTAGCTTGCCTTTTTCTTTTGTATGGATAATTGCGATTGATGTTCCTGTTTTTCCGGCTCTTCCGGTACGGCCGCTCCGGTGTGTATAGGATTCTACGTCATCGGGTAACCCATAATTTATAACGTGTGTGAGGTTATCGACGTCAAGACCCCTTGCTGCAACGTCGGTCGCTACGAGGAGCTGTAAATTCTTTATACGGAAACGTTGCATTACATTGTCGCGCTGAGCTTGTGAAAGCTCTCCGTGAAGTGAGTCGGCATTGTATCCGTCCTGTATCAGTAAATCCGCAATTTCCTGGGTTTCCTTGCGGGTGCGACAGAAGATGATGCCATATATATTCGGATAGTAATCGGCAATTCTTTTTAATGCGAGGTATTTGTCACGGGCATGAACCAGATAGTAACGGTGTTTTACATTCGATGAACCTTCGTTCTTTTTCCCTATGACGATTTCTTTGGGTTGGTTCATGTATTTACGCGTAATTGCCGCAATTTCTTTTGGCATAGTCGCGGAGAAGAGTAACATGTTGCGTTCCTGCGGCACTTGGGAAAGAATTTCCTGAATGCTTTCGGAAAATCCCATGTTCAGCATTTCATCGGCCTCGTCCAGAACGACATTCCGGACTTTCTGAAGATCCAGTGCTTTCCGGTTGAGGAGATCAATGAGTCGTCCCGGTGTTGCAACGACAATGTGTACCCCTTTTTTCAGGGCTTTCATCTGAAGTTCAATACTGGAGCCTCCATATACAGCCAGAATTTTTAATTCCGGAAGATTTACAGAAAAATTCGTTAAGTCATCCGAAATTTGCAGGCAAAGTTCGCGGGTAGGACAGAGTATTAAAGCTTGTGGGTAACGATTCTTCAACTCGATTTTCTGAATAACCGGAAGTCCGAATGCTGCGGTTTTTCCCGTACCGGTTTGAGCTAAAGCAATAACATCATTATTTTCTTCCAATAAAAGAGGGATGACGGCCTCTTGGACAGGCATTGGAGATTCAAAGCCCATTTCGGTTATTGCTTTTAATAATGAAGGCAATAACCCTAATTCTTCAAAAGTTTTCAATAGATATTTCTCTTAGAAATTATGTGGGCGCAAAGATAATAAATAATTCTCTATTTATCAGTAAAGTAGAAGTGCTTTAAGTTTCTTTCTCTTTGCTTTATCAAGCTGAAGTTTCTTTTCTAAAAATTTATCGGTAGAGCCGTAGTCGTAGATAATCCGTTCTCTTACCATATCGATTACTTTTTCCTGAGGATTTAATAGCGATGTCATTGCTTCCTGTTCTTCCCAAGTGAGATTTTTAATCAAAGATTTATATTTTGTCGCATTGATATGTTTTCCGGAAAGAAGGTAATCTTCTATAATTGTTTCGTCCGGAACTCCTATGGCTGTCATGATAAGGGCAATAGCAAATCCGGTACGGTCTTTTCCGCGTGTGGAGGTTATTAAAAGGGGATAGTTCGCAGTATCTAAGAGAATATCAAACATGGGCTTAAAATAGAAGTCTGCATGTTCGTACATCTCTAAATATTTTTCTTGCATATATAGAATAACATCTCCTTTTTTCATTTTACCTTCTATCACCATATCGATGATGTCCGGGGTCAACAGGTCGGGTATCGGAATATTTATGGTTTTTGCAGAATTCAGGGAGCTGTCTTTATAATTTTTTTCTTTTTCTTCTTTGAAATCAATAATCGTTTTTAGTTGCATTTGATTGATTACCCTTATATCTTTTTCTTTTTTGGGAACATCTATATTCCCGGAACGGTATATTTTACCCCATTTGATATTTTTTTCCTCTTTGTTTGCATATCCTCCAATGTCGCGTAAATTTAAAAGGGCATCAGAAAAGGCAAAACGGCTGGCGACTTCTTTGGCACAACTGTTGTTGAATTTAAGGAGAAAAAAGTATCGATCCTCTTTGTTTGTTACGGGAATTTGTATGGAGCCGTTTAGAATGTCGGTTTCGACCGGATGTTGTGAATAATCGAAAGATGTCGGGTCTAAAGAAGAGTATATTGTTACGGAACCTTTCATGGGGGGCAATACTTCCCACCGGAATAAGTAGGTGTTTTCATCCATTCGTTCTGTAACAACTCTGATCTGAGGCGTTTCCTGATTGCAACCCAAACAACACAAAAGTAAGATGCAGAACAGTTGATTTATGTAATTTTCCCTCATCTATATCGATAATATGTCTCTTCTAGAACAAATTTAATAATCGGGATTGCATAAATCAACATACTTAACTTAATTTAAACGTAATATAAACGGTAAAATTGAGGATTCTGTCAAATTTGATAATTTTCAGCAAATCTTCTTGATATATAATTGTCATAAGAAAGACAAACTTCGGTTGAAAAATCTATTCCGCATTGAATGATTTTTTGCCATGTTTCTTTATCCAGATTATCCAGTTCTTCTTTTTTAATATCATATTTAAGAAGGGCATAAAGAATACCGGCATTAAAATTGTCGCCAGCACCGATTGTACTCAGAGGTTCTATTTCCGGAACTTCGAATGAGGAGTTATAGTTTTTTGTGTACAGTCGGATGTTGTCTGCGCCTTGTGTAATCAATAGGTTTTTACAATAAAATTCAATATGGTTTTTATAAATTTTTTCGATCTCATTCGCTCCGAAAATATAGAAGAAATCTTCATCGGATCCTCTGACAATATCTGCATATTCGAGGTTTTCCAGTATAGCCGGTCGCAATTTCAGGGCTTCATCTACATGTGTTTTACGAAAATTCGGATCGTAATAAATAATTGCTTTTTGCTTTTGGGCATATTCCAAAAGTTCGGTTATTTTCTCACGTAACGCAGGATTCAGGGCATAGAAAGAGCCGAATACAACGATATCGTCTGCTTTTATTTCCGGAGAATCAGAATCTAATCGCTGCTTGGGATATTCTTTATAGAACATGTAATTGGCATTGTTTTTATCGTCTAAAAATGCCAGGGAAATGGGAGATTTTCCATTGGGATAGAAATTTACATATTTCGAGGGAATATTATTTTCTTCCATGAAAGTTTTAATAATTTCACCTACATGGTCATTTCCTACTTCGCTAATGAAAGAAATGGGAACGTTTAGTCTTCCCAAGGATACCAGGGCATTAAAAACGGAGCCTCCGGGAGCAGCCTTATGTGGTTGAGAGTTTTTGAATAAGATGTCTAGTATTGTTTCCCCGACTCCGATTACTTTTCTCATGATTCTTTTATTTCTCTTGATTTTACACCCAGATATCCACCGTGATGCCGTTTTGCATAATCATCTTTGGTAAAATTGATTCTTTGCATCGTGTTAACGACAAGAATATCACCTATTACCGTCATAACGGTGATGGAGGTGGTAGGAGTAAAGCCTAACGGACAGACTTCTTCGGGAGAGCCGGTATGCAGAAATACGTCACTTTTCTGTGCGAGTATACTGTCTGGATCGCCCGATATTACAATAAATTTAATTTGCGGATAAAGAGACCGGGAAAGGGTTAACAATTCTATAATCTCTCTCGTTTTTCCCGAATTGGAAATAACCAGCATCAAATCATTTTCCTGTAATAATCCCAAGTCACCATGTTGTGCTTCACTCGGGTGAAGAAAATAAGCGGGCGTTCCCGTCGAGCTGAAGGTCGTTGCAATATTGGAAGCTACCTGTCCCGCTTTTCCCATTCCACTTGTAATTAACTTTCCTCCTTTCTTGTGAACCATTTCAACAATTAAGTCTACCGCTTTTTCGAAGTTGTCGGTAATTGGAATGTTCATTACGGCATCGGCCTCTCTTTTTAAAATGGATTCAACTAAACCCTTCATGCTTTACTTTTTTTGAATTAGCCGATACAAAAATATTTATTTATACTTTTGTATATAGATAAATATCGAAAAAAATGCAGCTTTGCTCCAATATCTTTGCTAATGGGCTCCGGTTAGTCCATGCACAAATCTCTTCTCCTGTTTCTTATTGCGGATTTACTTTAAATGTCGGGACCCGCGACGAGTTGTCCGGACAGTCGGGAATGGCCCATTTTGTGGAGCATTTGCTTTTTAAGGGAACGACAAAACGGAAAGCTTTCCATATTCTGAACCGGATGGATAATGTCGGTGGGGAATTAAATGCTTTTACGACAAAAGAAGAGACTGTTATATATTCGGTTTTTATGGACGAGCATATGGTTCGTGCGATGGATTTATTGGTGGATGTCGTATTTAATTCGATTGTTCCCGATAATGAATTTGATAAAGAAAGAGAGGTTATTCTGGATGAAATTCGTTCTTATCAAGATAATCCTTCGGAACAAATATTCGATGATTTCGAAAATATCATTTTTAAGGATCATCAATTAGGATGTCCGATATTGGGTTCGGAAGAATCGTTACAGTCGTTTTCCCCGTTTGATTGCCGGTCTTTTATAAAAATGCACTATACGCCCGATAAAATGGTCTTTTTCTATCTTGGAAAGACTTCTTTCGATACGGTTTGTCGTACTCTTGACCGTTTGATATCCGGTATCGATTTCTCAGGTTTGAGTTCAAATCTTTTAGAGCGTAAAGCCCCGGTTACATATGTGCCCGCGAAGATAAAAAAAGAGATGGAGACGTATCAGTCGCATGTAATTATCGGGGGCCCTTCATATGGCCTTTTTGATGATAAACGAAGGGCTTTTTATCTGCTTAACAACTATTTGGGAGGCCCGTGTATGAATAGTTTGCTCAACATCTCTTTAAGAGAAAAGAAAGGGCTTGTCTATACGGTTGAGTCTTCTGTTTCTTCATTTACCGATACGGGGGCCTTTGCGATCTATTTCGGAACCGACCCGAAGAATATGGAGCAATGTATTTCATTAGTAAATAAGGAATTGAAAATGCTGAGAACGAAAAAGATATCGGGTTCAAAACTTCATATTATTCAGCAACAACTAATCGGACAGATTTGCATATCTTCCGATAATCATGAGAATCTGGCTTTGGGAATAGGAAAAAGTTATTTGCATGTTGGCCATTATGAAAGCCTGGAAGAAATTTGTAAAAAAATTGAGAAGATTACAAGTGAAGATCTTTTCGATATAGCGAATGAGGTTTATGATGAGAACAAATTATCCTCTTTGATTTTCGTGTGAGTCTTTAAGTATTAATCTTGCTTCAGGACCCATGTTGAAAAGCAGATCGATAATACTTAAATTGGGGATAAATCCATGCTTTTGTTCGAAAACCTGATAGTATCTTTTTATTTTGAAAAAAGAATCGTATTCTGCAAAATGTATTTTGGGATGGATGGAGTCTCTTAAGTCGAAGATGTCAGGTGATGATATGTCTTTAGAATATTCCGTTGAATAAGAGACATTCGGTTCTATTTCCAGCAGGTCGCAAATAAGAGCCCTTAATTCTTCGTTGAAATCAAACAGAAATTTATACTTTTTGAAATAAAAGGGAGCGAAGTCATCGATGTAATATTCAAAATAGGGTGATGAGTTGTAAGCGGCTCCTATGGCATTCCAGTGCTGATGTTGCCAGTTCCCGTGGTCGGATATTTCTATTTCGGAACTTGATGCTTTTAATTTCTCGGGTTTGATTATCGGAATGGAAAGGGATAAGGATCCATTGGCTCCTGCGATGATGCATCGATTCCGGTAAGTTTGTTTTGTATAATGATCGTATCTTTCGATTATGGCCTTTTTTGAATGGTATAGCCAGGTGTAATATTGGATGGGTGCCAGATAGGCTGTAGTTAAAAGAGTCTTGTTCATTTCAGGAAATTGAGATTCATCCACACATTAAGGGCTTTTGCTTTTATATTCGATTCCGGAACAAATCCGAAATTCCTCGAGTCATAGCTATTCCTCCTGTTATCGGAAAGAACCCAGTAGTAGTTCCTTTTGAATAAATAATAGCTTTGTTCTTTATGATTGATATATAATTTCCCATTTTTTACAGAAATGGTTGCTTCAGGATTCTCTGATTTGAATAGTGAGGTATAGACAGGAACAGAAAGAGAGTCTAATGAGATGATAAGACCGGATTTTGGGATAATGATTGTTTGGGAAAAAATGTTTTTATTACTGTCTTCATTTAATATTGCGTTTTGTTCTTCATTCAGCAGATATTCTTCCAGACGGGACAGCGAGAGGTGTTTTTTTTGCTTTTTTAAAATACTCGGAGGTGTTGCCGTTAATTTCCCGTTTACGATTAGCTCATCGTTTAGGGACATGGCAATCGTGTCTCCCGGCAATGCGACGCATCGGGATAATATTTTCGCAGGAGCTTTTTTGTTGTTAGGAACCGGTACTTCCAGTAATATAATGTCGTTTTGTTCGATTCTTTGAGGAAAAAGACGAATATCGGAGAATGGAATATCTATTCCATAGGCTATTTTTGAAATGAACAGAAAATCGCCTTCATGCAAGGTTTTTTCCATATGGGGAGTCGATACCAAAACAGATTCTATGATAAAGAACCGGATGGAAATACCAATGAGAAAGGCAAGAAATAGAATCTTGCCTCTCTTAATCCATTTATTTTGGAATCGGTTGGGTACCAAAATCAATTGCTTTTTGCGGATTTAAATAATCTGTTCCAACGGATTTTTCCGTCAAACCAATTTTTGTCTTTATCTATTGACAACCAGATGAAAACAGGTTCTCCTACAATATGATCCTCAGGAACAAAGCCCCATACCCTTGAGTCGGCCGAATTGTGGCGATTATCGCCCATCATAAAGTAGTAATTGTATTTGAATGTGTATTCGGTTGCAGGCTGTCCGTTGATATAATAAGTGTTTCCTTGTTGAGTCAATGTATTTCCTTCGTAGTTACGGATACAGCGCTCGTAAAGAGCTATATTTTTTTCATTTAACGGTATTGTTGCCCCTTTTGCCGGAATCCATATTGGTCCGAAATTATCTCTTGTCCATCCTGTCGTATATTTGCCCGGGTAAGTCGGTCCGCCGAATGCGTCCGGTTCGACTATGACTTTGGCTATCGAATTTAGAGTGTTTAAGTAATTTACCGCTTTTTTCGTGAGTGGTATTCGATAGATAGGATTATATTTTCCAGCAGAATCAGGGAATATACCGATAAAATTTAACGTGTTCGTATTTATTTGCGATGCATCTAACAATATGCGGTCGTCTTTGCTTACTCCCATTTTCCTGAAGTTTTCTTCTGTAAGTGAAGGCCCTGTTGTCTCAACGAAATAGTTCAGCTGCATTTCTTCAGGATCTTTGAGCTTTACTCCGTCAATATAAACTTCGTTATTTCTGATTTGCAAGGTATCTCCTGACATACCGATAACTCTTTTTACATAATTCTCGCGGCGATCGACCGGCCGGAAAACAATTTCACCAAACTGTCTGGGATTAGAACGAATATATTCTTCTCCCAGTTCGTTTTTGAGAGTATAATAATCCGGATTCTGCATTTTTAGAGCAACTGTGTCGCCCGCCGGGAAGTTAAATACAACGATGTCTCCGCGTTTCATCTCTCCAACTCCTTTTATCCGTTTATAGGGCCATTGCGGCCAGTCGATATAGGATTTTGTATTGAAAAAGGGCAACGTATGTTGTGCTAACGGAAAGGAGAGAGGTGTCATGGGAGTACGGGGGCCGTATGCCAGTTTACTTACGAATAGATAATCACCGACAAGCAACGATTTCTCCAGAGAGGAGGTCGGGATTTGATAGTTCTGAAAGATAAACGTGTTGATAATATATACTGCGATTAATGCAAAAACAATGGCGTCAACCCATTCCATTACTTTACGTACAGCCGGGTTGGACGATTTTTTCCACCAGTCCCATTTGATAAACCGGGTAAGATAAATGTCTATAAGGAAAGGAATTCCCAGAAGCAGCCAGTAGCATCCCACCCAAATTGTAAATAAGAGGTATATTAAAGTAACGATGGAAAATCTAATCCATTGTTTCCGCTCAATTTTCATATTGTATATTGTATTTAGAATTTAAAGATATCTTCCATTCCCAGGAACCCTGTTTTTCCTTTTGTGAATTCGGCGGCAAGTACTGCTCCCAATGCAAATCCTTTTCTGTTTTTCGCATCGTGTTTTATGCTTATATTGTCCGCTTCCGATTCATAAATTATTTCATGTATTCCCGGAACTTCACCTTGGCGAATAGACCGTATTGCCAACTCGGAGTCTGTCAGCTCGATCTCTTTTACCCATTTCTTTTTCCGATCGACATTTTTCAGAATATCTTCGGCTAAAGTAATTGCCGTTCCACTCGGGGCGTCTAATTTGTGGATGTGGTGAATTTCTTCTATCCGGACGTCATATGCTGGATATTGATTCATAATCTTTGCGAGATATTTATTGACGGCGAAAAAGATATTTACTCCTAAACTGAAGTTGGATGCCCAAAAGAATGTTTTTCCGTTTTTGCAAGCATCTTTTATTTCGTCAATTTTGTCTAACCAACCTGTTGTACCTGAAACTACAGGAACATTTGCCGCGAAACATTTCTGGTAATTATTATACGCGGTATCCGGTACTGTAAATTCGATTGCGACATCTGCGCTTTTGAATGCTTCGGAATCAAAATCTTTCTGATTATCGATATCTATTATGGCGACAATTTCGTGTCCGCGTTCTATCGCGATTTTTTCAATCTCTTGCCCCATTTTACCGTAGCCGATTAATGCTATTTTCATATTATGTAATATTTGAGTTTATTCTTTCTATACAAAAGTACAAAAAAAGGATAATTGTACACTCTCTTCTTTTATTTACTTCCCGGGCAATCAGAATGCTTAAATTATTTTGTGTAAAGCCCGGCGTATAATGTATTTATATCTATATTTGAAGAGTTCATTCTAATACGATATGGAAAAACTGCTGAACTATATGTGGAAACACCGCATATTTCCGGAGGAAATGATCACAACAAATGGTGAATCTTTGGAAATTCTGGATACCGGAATTGAAAATTGCGATGCCGGCCCTGATTTTTTCAATGCAAAAATAAAAATTAATTCTGTAGTCTGGGCTGGGAATGTTGAATTACATACCTATACTTCCGATTGGAATAGGCATGGGCATAATGAGGACAATGCTTATGAAACAGTGATATTGCATGTCGTGGAAG
The DNA here is from genome assembly GCA_029007825.1 of Bacteroidales bacterium. Taxonomy (GTDB): domain Bacteria; phylum Bacteroidota; class Bacteroidia; order Bacteroidales; family JAQXIO01; genus JAQXIO01. The sequence continues at coordinate 32,032 of JAQXIO010000002.1, forward strand.
TTATGGACTCGGGTGAGATTGTCAAAATGAACGGCGAGGCACTTCCTCATTTAGTTTTGGAAATCCCCCAGAATATCCGGAACAATTATGAATATCTTGTTTCTCTGAACAGGGATGTTGCCTGTTTGTCACAACTCTATTCGCTTCCTCCTGTTTTCTTTACTTCATGGAAAGATGCCCTTTTGTTTGAGCGGTTAGAGAGGAAAAGTAATGCTATAAATGAATTGTATAAGTTTTATGAAGGAAGCTGGGAAGAGGTCTTTTATGTAACGTTGTGCCGTAATTTCGGATTTGGTCTTAACAGTGATTCTTTTGAATGGCTTGCAAAATCTTTACCGTATAGAGTAATATTGAAACACTGTGATTCAATTACGGATATCGAAGCTTTGTTATTTGGACAAGCTGGGTATTTAGATACGGAGCAAACAGGTGAATATGCATGTTATTTAAAAGGGCAATATGATTTCTTTAAGCATAAATATCAATTAAAACCTTTGACGAATTCTCTTTTTAAAACTTTTCGGGTAAGGCCGCGGAGTTTTCCTTGTATAAGATTAGCACAGTTGGCACGCCTGCTTTCTCATTCTCGCGGACTATTCTCTCGCATGCTTGAAACGGAGCATTTATCTTGTTTAAAAGAATTATTTGTCACATCTGTTTCATTTTTCTGGAAGACTCATTCGACTTTTTATGCTGAAGACTCTTTTTCTTCTCGGCAAATCGGTACGGCATCTTTAAATATTTTGATTATTAATACAGTGATTCCGGTAACTTTTGCATATTACAGGGTTTTGGGCGATGATAGAAAAAAGGAATCCGTAATTTCTTTATTGGAGGAGCTTCCCGGAGAATCGAATTATATAACCCGTATGTTTGAGAGGGGAGGTATTCCTTGCTCGTCTGCTTTTGATTCGCAGGCTTTAATACAGTTAAAAAAAGAATATTGCGATAAAAAGAGATGTCTCCGGTGTCGTATAGGGCAAAAACTTTTGCAGCAGGGCTGATAAAATGTCTATCTTTGTTTATCAGATTAATCGATTGGAATTTATGAAGTACTTTTCTTTTATTTTTCTGTTTTTCATAACAGAATTGCTTTTGGGTTCCTGTGCAAATATGGCATCCCCTTCCGGCGGCCCTTACGATGAGGAGCCTCCTAAATATATTTCGAGTATTCCGTTGATGAATCAAACCGGATTTAAGAAGAAAAAAATAGAAATTCTTTTCGATGAAAATATTTTGATAGAGGGAGCCTCTGAAAAAGTCGTAGTATCTCCTCCTCAGAAAAAACTTCCGGTTATAAAAGCCATAGGTAAAAAAGTAATAGTAGAATTGCAGGATACTTTACTGGAGAATACTACTTACACGATCGATTTCAACGATGCGATTGCCGATAATAATGAAAAGAATGTTTTAGAGGGTTTTAGCTTTGCTTTCTCAACTGGCGATACGATCGATTCTTTATGCATTTCGGGAACGCTTTTGAATGCAAGTGATTTAGAGCCGATGAAGAGCATAACCATAGGATTACACCAGAATATGGATGATTCGGCTTTTTTTAAACTTCCGTTTGTCCGGACTTCAAAAACCAATGAAAAAGGACAGTTTACAATCCGGAACATACCTACCGGGACCTATCGCATATTTGCATTGAACGATATAAATGGAGATTACAGATTTGATCAGAAAGGTGAAGATATTGCTTTTCTCGATTCGGTAATTACTCCGACTTTTACATTTGCTGTCCGGAATGATACGATATGGAAAGATTCGGTAACCGTTGATCATATTCACGAAGTACAATATACCGATTTTAAACCTGATGATTTGATCCTTTTATTATTTAAAGAAAATTTTTCAAATCAATATCTTATAAAAAGGGAGCGGAAAGAGCCAAATATTTTGTCGGTATTTTTTAATGAGCCGGTTATACAACGACCGGAATATCGTTTATTAGAGGAAAAACAACAGGAGGATTTATTTTATCCTCAATTCGTCGATGATGGTAAAACTTTGAATCTTTGGATAAAAGATTCGGTTGTCTTCGCGAAAGATACGTTGCTTTTGGAAATGACTTATAGTAAGAGTGATTCGTTAGGCCAGCTGGTTTCGCAGACAGATACTTTGCTTTTTGCTGCAAAAAAAGTAAATAAAAGCACGAAAAGCAATAAGCGGAAGAAGGATGAAATTGATACAACGCAGTTGCAGACTTTTAAAATTAAGGCAGAAATTCCTCCATCTATGGATATATATGTTCAGCCGGTATTTGAGTTTTCCGAGCCTGTAGAACATCTGGATTCTTCGATGATCCGTGTTGAGGTGAAAAAGGATTCTCTGTGGATTCCTTATAGTTATAAGGTAGAACAGGATTCTATCAATTCATTGGTATATAGGGTTCTAAGTAAATGGGATTATGATAAAGAATACCGTATATTGTCTGATTCCGCATCTATTTTTAGTATTTATGATAAAGCGAATATTCCGGTTAATGCCAATTTTAAAATAAAGCCTCAAAATAGTTACAGCCATCTTTATTTTAATTTGCCGGAACTGAAGTCGTCGGCATTTGTTGAATTGCTCGATGGTTCGGATAAAGTAGTCAGAACTGCTAAGGTGAGGAATAAAGGAGCCCTGTTTAAAAATGTGTTACCGGGAAAATATTATGCCCGTCTTATTCTGGACCTTAACGGAAACGGCCAATGGGATCCCGGCGATTATCAGAAGAGACTGCAATCGGAACCAGTTTTCTATTACCCTAATGCTATCGAATTGATACAAAACTGGGAAATTGAACAAAACTGGAATCCTTTCGAATTGTCTATTGACAGGCAAAAACCTTTTGATGTGATCCAAAATAAGCCTAAAGAGAAAAAAAATAAAAAAGAGGGAAGGTAAATCAAATCAAATTATTCTGTAACAGTGTTGTAATAAGGAACATATATTTTTGCATATAATCAAAGCATGTTAATTTGATGGATGAGAAAACTTTACAGTTAGTAAATAACAGAGAATTAAGCTGGCTCGCTTTTAACGAGAGGGTAATGCAAGAAGCAGAAGATATAACTGTACCCCTTATTCAAAGGCTTCGTTTTTTGGGAATCTTTTCGAATAACCAAGATGAATTTTTTCGTGTCAGGGTTGCGTCTGTAAGGCGGCTTGATGAGCTTACGAAAATCCGGAAAATCCGGTTACAGGGAGGAATATCTCCCGGACAATTACTGGAACTGATTCAAAAAAAGGCGATTGAACTACAAAATAAATTTGAATCGGTATATCAGGATATTATCAATGAAATGCAGAAGAATAATATTTTTGTCGTGGATGAAACGGAGCTATCGTCATCGCAAAAGGCATTTGCGCAGAAATATTTTGCCGAGGAGATACATTCCCAATTAATACCAATCATATTAAATAAGAATACTGATATTACTTTTTTGCGTGACGATCGTCTTTTCTGGGCGGTCAAATTGAATAAAAAAGGTAGTAAACGCGAATATAACCGGTATTTTATTATTGAACTTCCTTCGTCGTTGCCTCGTTTTGTCGTTCTTCCTTCGGATAAAACGGGTAAGATTCAGATTATTTTTTTGGATGATATTATACGATTAAATCTGGATCGTTTATTTTTTATGTTCAACTATCAACAAATAGAGGCGTATACGTTTAAGATTACGAGAGACGCAGAGCTGGATCTGGATGATGATTTTTCCAAAAGCTTAATCGATAAGATGAGGGCAGGGCTCCGTCGCCGCATGCGGGGTAAGCCTTTACGTATGGTTTATGATGAGACGATGCCCGGCGATTTGTTGAGCATGATCGAGAATAAGCTGGGGCTTAAAGAGAAAGGTACCATGGTTCCGGGCGGGCGTTATCATCAGATGCGGGATCTGATGAAATTTCCTGTAGTCAAACCGGAGCTTGAAGTGCAGAATCCTGTTCCGTTATATCATAAAGACTTAAATCTTTTGTCGAGTATTATTAAAGTGATTCGTTCAAAAGATATATTATTGAATTATCCGTATCATAATTTTGTTCATGTAATCGATTTTCTGAGGGAGGCAGCTTTTGATCCGAAAGTAGAAGAGATTTATATTACACTTTATCGAGTTGCCGATCGTTCTAAGATTATCAATGCATTGATCAGTGCTGCGAAGAATGGAAAGAAGGTGGTCGTAATGGTCGAATTGCAGGCACGTTTCGATGAAAAGAACAATATTAAATGGACAAATGAGCTTAGGGATGCCGGTGTAAAGGTGATTCATGGCATTCAGAACCTGAAGGTACATAGTAAATTAATATTGATAAAAAGAAAAGAGAATAGAAAGCTAAAGGGTTATACTTATATCGGAACGGGGAATTTCAACGAGAATACGGCAAAATTATATACTGATTTCGGTTTATTTACCGCTCATCAGGGAATAGCACAAGATGCTGAGCGGATTTTCGATTATTTGCAAAACGGTGAGAATCGATTCGAATGTTCTTATTTGCTTGCGTCTCCGTTTTATTTAAGGACACAGCTTTCACAATTAATTGAAAGAGAAATAGCAAATGCCCGGAAGGGGAAAACGGCTTATATTTTGTTGAAAATCAACAGCCTTGTTGATAACGATATGATAAAATTGCTTTATAAAGCTTCCCAGAGCGGGGTTCAGGTACGAATGATAATCAGAGGCATCTGTTGTCTTAAGCCTGGCATTAAAAAATTAAGCAATAAAATCAAGGCAAAGAGTATTGTCGATAAGTATCTGGAGCATACGCGGCTTATGATTTTTGCCAACGGTGGAGAAGAAAAGTATTTTATAGGAAGTGCGGATTGGATGTCCCGTAATCTGGACAGGCGGGTAGAAGTGTGCACTCCCGTGTTCGACCAATCTATTCAAAAACAATTAAAAGATATTTTCGAGATTCAATGGAGTGATAATGTAAAGGCCCGAAGCCTAGAAGATAACACTTTAAATAATTATCTCCGGGAAGGAGATGAGGTGGTGCGTTCACAAGTCAAATTATATGACTATTTCGATTCAATAAACTGTCAGAATAATAAATGAAAATAGTTGCCGATATCGATATTCCGTTTTTAAAAGGCTTACCTGAAAAGTTTGCCGATGAAGTTGTTTATTTTTCTACTCCTCAATTTTCGCATGAGAAAATTAAAGATGCAGATGCTCTGATCGTTCGTACTCCGGATAAATGTACACGGGAAATATTAGAGGGAACAAATGTGAAATTTATAGCGACGGCTTCCGTTGGCTTCGATCATATCGATATAGATTATTGCCGGCAACAGAAAATAGGGTGGGCAAATGCTCCGGGCTGCAATGCTTGTTCGGTTGCTCAGTATTTCTTCTCAGTTTTGGTTCAGTTATCATTGACGCATCGATTCGATTTAAGAAGAAAGAAAATCGGATTGGTCGGTGTCGGAAATGTCGGTAGAGCAATAGAGCGTATTTGCCGTTCCTATGGCATAACATTGTTTTTAAACGATCCGATTCGGGCGGAGATTGAAGGGGACGCACAGTTCGTCCCATTGGATATTATCACGAAAGAGTGTGATATCATCTCTTTTCATACCCCGCTCACCCGCGAGGGAAAATACAGTACGTTTCATCTGGCTGGTTCGACTTTTTTCGATGCTCTTGAAAAAGATATCTTTTTCATTAATGCTGCACGGGGAGAAATTAACGATACGGAGGCGCTGTTGCAAGCTCTTGAAAAGGGTAAAGTCCGTTCTGCCGTTATTGATTGCTGGGAAAGGGAACCTAACGTTAATTTACAATTATTGTCTAAAGCTGAAATTGCAACTCCTCATATCGCCGGATTTTCGGCTGACGGAAAAGCGAAGGGAACTCATATGGCAGTGAATGCGATAAAGGCGTTTTTTCATATTACAGGGACGGAAGATGGCTGTATTGTTCTGCCGGCTCCACAGAAACCGGTGATCGACCTTAACGAATTCGATTCATCCAGACGCATTGAGTCTGCTGTGCTGCATACTCTTAATCTAGAAGAAATGAATTCTGAATTTAAATCGGCACCCTCCCAGTTTGAGTTTTTAAGGACACATTATCCTAATCCCCGTGAGTTTAAGGCTTATACATTATTAAATGCGACTTCTTCCGAATATGATTTATTGTCTCCGTTAGGATTTAATTTTTTATAGATTGCAGAATCTTTTCTGCGACTTTCGGATAATGTTCATATTCGAGAGCGTGGACTTTTTTTGCAACATCTTCGGCTGTATCGTCTGTCGTGACTTCACAAACCGCCTGAAAAATAACCTCACCCTCATCATAACGATTATTCAGGTAATGGATCGTAATTCCCGATTCTTTGTCACCGGCAGCAACAACTGCTTCATGTACTTTCATCCCGTACATACCTTTTCCACCGTACTTGGGTAATAAGGAAGGATGTATGTTAATGATTTTGTTATCAAAGGTTTCGGTTAAAAACGGAGGAATAATTTTCAGAAATCCGGCTAATATGATGAAAGATATATCGTATTCCCGTAAAAGAGAGAGCATATAAGATGAATCTTCGAATTTTTCATTTGTTACGACTACTGTAGGTACACCCAATGCTTTCATTTTATCTATTACAGGGGCGTTGGCTTTATTAGAAAGCAGAAGAGCAATCTCCATATCTTTCTTTGTAGAAAAGTATTGGACAAGATTAACAGCATTAGAACCTGTACCCGAAGCAAAAACGGCAATTTTTTTCATTATTATCAAATCTTTTGCAAATGCACAAAAAACGACATTTTGTGCATTAATTTGCATTTATTACAAAATTATTTTCGTTATGTCAAGAAATATTTGTTTCTTTGCACCGCAAAAATAGGAATGATATTCCGTTTATTATTAACTTAAACTCAAAAATTATGTCAGAAATTGCAGCAAGAGTGAAAGCGATCATCGTAGATAAGTTGAGCGTAAATGAATCAGAAGTAACGAACGAGGCAAGCTTCACTAATGATTTGGGAGCAGACTCTCTTGATACCGTTGAGTTAATCATGGAATTTGAGAAAGAGTTTGGAATCTCAATCCCTGACGATCAAGCAGAGAAGATCTCTACTGTAGGAGATGCTATCTCTTATATCGAGAACAACGCTAAGTAATTTCCCACTAACTAGTTTAGTATGGAGTTGAAAAGAGTGGTGGTAACAGGCCTGGGAGCACTTACTCCTCTTGGTAAAGATGTTGAGACAACTTGGCAGAATTTACTCAAAGGCGTTAGTGGTGCCGGTCCTATTACCCAATTCGACGCTGAAAAATTTAAAACGCGTTTTGCTTGCGAAATAAAAGATTTTGATCCTGTTGAACATTTTGACCGGAAGGAGTCCCGTAAATACGATCGATATACTCAGTTGGCAATCGTGGCTGCCCGGCAGGCCGTCAGTGATTCCGCCTTGGACTTGGAGAAAGAGGATAAAGATCGTATCGGTGTTATCTTTTCAGCCGGAATCGGAGGAATAAAAACCTTTGAGCAAGAAGTAGGAGGTTATTATCAACATCAGGATTTGGGTCCTAAATTCAATCCGTTCTTTATTCCGAAAATGATTGCTGATATTGCAAGCGGTCATATTTCTATGCTTTACGGCTTTAGAGGACCGAATTTTGCTACAGTTTCTGCATGTGCATCTTCTACGAATGCAATCGCAGATGCGTTTAATTATGTTCGGTTAGGAAAGGCTAATGTAATTGTAACGGGTGGGGCGGAAGCAGCGATTGCGGCTGCAGGCGTCGGAGGTTTTAATTCGATGAATGCCTTATCTACCAGAAATGATTCTCCTGAAACTGCATCGCGTCCTTTTAGTAAAAGTCGCGACGGATTTGTGATGGGAGAAGGAGCAGCATGTCTTATTCTGGAGGAAAGAGAACATGCGTTGGCCCGTGGTGCAAAAATTTATGCGGAGATTGCCGGAACAGGATTATCTGCCGATGCATATCACCTTACAGCTTCTCATCCGGAAGGTTTGGGTGCTAAACTGGTAATGAGAAATGCATTGGAAGATGCAGAGATGAAGCCGGAAGATATTGATTATATCAATGTGCACGGTACGTCAACTCCGGTCGGTGATATTTCTGAGGTTAAGGCAATCAAGGATGTATTTGGCGAACATGCATACAATTTGAATATAAGTTCGACAAAATCGATGACTGGGCATCTTTTAGGTGCTGCCGGAGCTTTAGAAGCAATGGTTTCAATTTTGGCGGTTGATAACGGTATTATTCCGCCTACGATCAATTTTACGGAGGGAGATGAAGATCCCGAAATAGATTATAGGTTGAATTTTACGTTTAATAAGCCTCAAAAAAGAGAAGTGCGGGCAGCATTATCCAATACATTTGGTTTTGGTGGCCATAATGCAAGTGTTATTGTGAAAAAGCATTGATTTTGTGAAATTATCCCTATATACGAAGGTCAGACTCTTTTTTCATAAAGAACAAGAGCCTTTCCTTCGTTTTCTTTATTCCCTCTTAGGTTTTTTCCCTTGTAATATTTCCCTTTATAGATTGGCTTTTCGCCATAGATCCAGCCCTTCTCAATCTGATGATGAGGACGACAGGCTGCGTATCAACAATAACGAACGTCTTGAGTTTTTAGGTGACGCTGTGCTTGACGCTATAGTTGCTGATATCGTATATCAGTATTTTCCGGATCGCAAAGAGGGTTTTTTAACCAATACGCGTTCTAAAATCGTACAAAGAGAGATGATGAACAGAGTCGCTATCCAATTGAAAATTAATCGTTTTTTGTCTGTAATACCGAACGCTTCCGGACATAGTAACAATATTTACGGTAACGCTTTGGAAGCGCTTATCGGTGCGATTTATCTGGATAAAGGTTATGAGTGCTGTAAGCAGTTTGTAGAGAAAAAGATCATAAATTCTCATTTGGATTTATCCAGAATTGCCCGTAAGGAGATAAACTTCAAATCTGTCTTGATAGAATGGGGGCAGAAAAATAAAATAGCGGTAGCTTTTAATCTGGTTGAATCGATAATTAATGCCGAAAATAATTCCGTGTTTCAGACGGAAGCGATCGTTGGAGGGCGAGTGGCAGGAATAGGTATCGGTACTACGAAAAAAGAGTCCCAGCAGAATGCTGCAAAAATTGCTGTTTCAAAGATTCGTAAAGATAAAGAATTCAAGGAATTTATCTCTATTCTGAGAATGCAGCAAAAAGAAAAATTTTCCGAAGAAACATCTCCGGAAAATTTACCTGAATTATTAGAGGTAGTCTGAATTCCCCCCCAATAATTTTATATTATATTTTCGCTCTGTTTTTGAGCTTCTTTTCGGTCTATTTCCTCGTTTTTATTCGTTCCATCTCGCTATGCTCCTTATAAAAACACGAAAATATCCTCGAAAACAATTCTCAATAGTAGCGAGTAAAATTTAGACAACCTCTTAGTGTCAGAATTCTTCTGTCAGAACTAGTCACCAAAGGAGATTCCCATTTTATGACCTAAACATACCAGTTCGTTATCCGGTTCCACTAATTTTAATTTTCCGGCAACTTTCTCCAAACTAATCGAAGATATTTCATTTCCTTTTACACATACCATTCTTCCGAATTTTCCGTAGTTAATCAGTTCCGTTGCGTAGCCGCCCAGGCGGGATGATAAAATCCGGTCGTAAGGAGAGGGGGAGCCTCCGCGTTGTATATAACCCAGTACGGTTTGGCGAGTCTCGATTCCAGTAGCCTTTTCAATTGATTTTGTGAAAAAAGATCCCGGATTCTCTTTATTTTCGGTTTTTACACCTTCGCCTACGACAACAATGGAATAGGGCTTTCCTTTCTGGAACCGTTCGTGAATACGCTCATAAACGCGATCCAGATTGATTGGAAGTTCCGGTAAGAGGATAACATCAGCGCCTCCGGCCATTCCTGCGTGTAAGGCAATCCATCCGGCGTGGTGTCCCATTACTTCAACCACCATGACTCGCCGGTGAGAGCCGGCAGTAGAATGGATGCGGTCGATTGCCTCTGTCGCGATGTTTACAGCGGTATCGAATCCGAATGTAATATCGGTTCCCCATACGTCATTATCGATGGTTTTGGGTATACCTATAATGTTGATTCCGAGAGCTGATAATTTATAGGCGGTTTTTTGTGTCCCATTACCTCCGATGCATACCAGACAATCCAGCCCTAACTCTTTGTATCCTTCCAGAATTGTTTGTGTTTCTGCCGCGTTAGGAGAGGAGAGCATTTTTTTGAATTTCTTCTCTCTGGATGTTCCTAATACGGTTCCTCCTAAATTGAGAATACCAGAAAGGGAGCTTTCATCCAGTTGTTGAATTTCTCTGTTTAACAGACCAGAGAATCCTCCGTAAATTCCGAAAACTTCCATTCCATAATTTACGATTGCAGTTTTGCCCACTCCCCGTATAGTTGCATTTATACCCGGGCAATCTCCTCCTGATGATAAAATACCTATTTTCATAAATCAAATTTTATGTGCGACAAAAGTATGAAAAGGGCGCCGGAGTAAGAGGAAAATCGGAATAAAATATGTAAATACTCTAAAAAACTTTACCTTTGCCCGACAAATGAGGATTTTATATGGTATTGACGAAACTTGCATCTTATATCTTTGCTGATAGAATAAAAGAAATAGAAAGGTTCAAAGATAATGCTGAAATAATCCAGAAGAAACAGTTACAGAAATTGCTTTCTACGGCAAAAAAGACAGAGTGGGGTAAAATGTACGGCTATGCTGACGGCCTTACGCCTCATGCTTATGCAGAGCGGGTTCCGGCACGTGGTTATGAACAGCTCAGACCCTATATCGATCGTCTTCTGGCCGGAGAGTCTAATCTGACATGGCCGGGAAGTTTCAATTGGTTTTCTCAGTCGTCTGGCACTACCGATGATAAAAGTAAATTTATTCCGGTGAGTAATGATACTTTTAACAAAGTACATTACCGCGGTGGTGTGGATAGTGTGGCTATTTATCTTCATTTGAACCCGGAAAGTGATTTTTTTTCAGGAAAAGGCCTTATTTTAGGCGGAACTCATAGCCCGTCAAAAGTAAATAATAAAGTTCATTGCGGAGATTTATCAGGTTTACTGATAGATAATGCGAATCCTCTTCTGAATCTGATCAGGGTTCCGGATAAAAAAGTCGTCTTGATGAATGATTGGGGAAAGAAACTGCAAAAGATAATGGAGTTGACGGTTTCTGAAGACATTACAAATTTATCGGGAATCCCTTCCTGGTTTTTATTATTAGGGAAAAAAATATTACAATATACTGGTAAAAGCAATTTGCTTGAGGTATGGCCGAATTTAGAGGTCTTTTTTCATGGCGGGATTAGCTTTGCTCCTTATCGTGAGCAATTTAAAGCTTTGCTCCCGAGCGATAATATGCATTATATAGAGACTTATAATGCATCTGAAGGTTTTTTTGCCGTACAGAATGATTTCTCTGACCCAGGAATGTTATTAATGATAGATTACGGAATTTATTACGAATTTATTCCATTGGAAGAGGTTGATTGTGAATTTCCGAAGGCTGTTCCTTTATGGGAGGTAGAGTTAGGAAAGACGTATGCGATGGTGATTTCTACCAATAGCGGTTTATGGCGTTATATAATCGGAGATACCGTGCAATTTACATCGTTGAGTCCTCACAAAATTATATTAACCGGGAGAACGAAGCATTTTATAAATATATGCGGAGAGGAATTGATGGTCGGAAATACAGACCGGGGAATTGAAATGGCATGTAATAAAACCGGAGCCAGAGTGAGGGAATATACGGTTGGCCCGGTGTTTATGACAGAGAAACAAAAAGCACGTCACCACTGGATAATTGAGTTTGAGAAGGCCCCTGATGATATGGAGCTCTTCAATGAGACGTTGGATAAGGCTTTGCAATCGCTCAACTCCGATTATGAAGCGAAGCGAAAGAATGACATAACCTTCGACAGGTTGACAATTACCGTTGGGCGTGAAGGTTTGTTTTATGATTGGATGAAACAGAACGGCAAATTAGGCGGACAACATAAGGTGCCCCGTTTAAGTAATCAAACGAGATTTGTAGAAGAGCTCATGAAGCTGAATCAATAATTCCTCCCCCGACAACCATATCGTTATCATAGAAAGCGGCTGATTGACCGGGTGCAACCATTTCGAGCGGCTCCAGAAATTTAATGTACAGGTAATTTTTATCTATTTGCTTTACAATAGAGGGGGTGGCTTGTTTCCTGTAACGTATTTTACAAATTACTATGTGTTTGAAATCAAAATATTCTGGAGCGCAAAGCTGGTAGTCTTTTACAATCATCTCTTGTTTGTAAAGACTTTTCAGTTCAGATAAAACAATCAGATTCTCTTCTTTTCGTATTTCTTTTACATACATTGCTTGTTGCAGATTAAGGCCTAAACCTCTGCGTTGTCCTACTGTATAGTATGGATATCCCTGATGTTTTCCCAGAATAGTTCCTTTTTCATCTATAAAAAAGCCTGGGGATAATACTGATGGATCTGCGTATTTGCGTAAGAACGGACGATAATCCTCAGGGCAAAAACAAACTCCGATGCTATCTTTTTTTTGAGCTATTTTATAAAAGCCTTTTTTTTGAGCTGTTTCGCGGATTTCTTTTTTTAACAGGGTTCCTAAGGGCAGAAGCATTCTGTTTCGTATCTCTTTTGATATTCCCCATAGAAAGAATGATTGATCTTTATCGGGATCCGATCCTTTGGCAATCAATAAATGGTTATTGTAATGAATTATTCTGGCATAGTGCCCGGTCGCTATTTTTTTTATGCCGTTTTCATCTGCTATTTTCATTAATAAAGGCCATTTTATGAAATTATTGCAGAGCATGCAAGGTACAGGAGTTCTTCCGTCTATATATTCGCGGATAAAATAGCGAATGATTTCTTTTTCAAAAAGAGTCCGGGCGTCGTAAATGATATGTTTAATTCCCAGTTTTGATGCGACTTCCGCCGCATCATTGGCAGAAGATAAGTCTCCTTCTTCTTTTTCGAAAAAACGAAATGTAACTCCTGTTACATCATAGCCCGATTCCTTTAGTAGTATGGCAGCAACAGAACTATCCGTTCCGCCGCTCATGCCCAGTAATACCTTTTCAGATGAAGGTACAGGTGCTAAAGACTGTAGTAAATGCATAGCATAAACTGATAGATGCGATCCGGAATAATAGCCTTGGCACCAGCAAAGGCTATTTGTAGAAAGCCTCCTACTTTATAGCGGAAACGGGGATGTTTTTTTTCTATAATACGGTATAGTGCTTTTGCCAGTTGAATCGGATTCCCGCCGTTTCGTTCTTCTTTTTCTATGATTTTAAGGGTACGGTTAAAAGTTTTTCCGTAAAATTCCGATTGGCTCGTGAGGAATGAAATTTTTCTGTGATCAGTAAATCCGGTAGAAAAATCGCCCGGCTCAACCAAACAGACTTTTATGCCGAAAGGCCGTAATTCGAGGCTTAGCGTCTCGCTGTAACCTTCTATTGCGAATTTTGATGCTGAATAAAAGCCTTGAAAGGGAATACCTAATACGCCGCCGATGGAACTGATATTGATGATTTTTCCCTTACCGACTGCCCGCATAGTCGGTATAACACTGTTGCAAACATTGACAGTTCCTATGAAATTAGTATCCATCTGGATTTTTATCTCTTCAGGAGTTGCCAGTTCCAAAGCTCCGCAAATTCCCATTCCCGCATTATTGATTACTACATCGATGCGATCTTGTTCAGATAAAAGGATTGATATCGCTGCATCTACAGAGGTTCTGTCTGTTACGTCCATTTTCAGCATGCGGACATTATTGTTGAAGCTTTCTTTGGGATTGCGGCTTGTTCCGTAGACAATATATCCTTTTTCTGAGAGGAAATTAGCTGTTACCAGCCCGAATCCGGAAGAGGCACCGGTAATTAGGATAACTTTTTTCATACGGCAAAGATAAAAATAATTCTGAAGAGATTGCATTACGAGCGGGTAGGGTGGGGTATCGATATATATTCTTTGGGTAGGGTAAATAATGGAATAAAAACAGAATATCGGACTTTGTCAGGAACTTTATTCTGTATTTGGGAATAAGCGGTTATTTGCATATTTTTGTTCTTCAAAAACGATTGGAATAATGGAACATTCTTTGAAAATTTATAATACGCTTTCCAGAAAGAAAGAAGTGTTTGTGCCTCTTCATTCCCCTCATGTCGGAATGTATGTTTGTGGTCCTACGGTATATGGAGATGCTCATCTGGGACACGCACGTCCGGCTATTACGTTCGACCTTTTGTTCCGTTACCTTACATTCCTGGGATATAAAGTACGATATGTCCGTAATATTACGGATGTGGGACACCTCGAGAATGATGCTGATGAGGGTGAAGATAAAATAGCCAAAAAGGCTCGTTTGGAACAGTTGGAACCAATGGAGGTCGTTCAGTATTATTTGAACCGATATCACAAGGCTATGGAAGCGTTGAATGTGCTTCCTCCAAGCATTGAACCACATGCTTCTGGACATATTATAGAGCAGATAGAACTGGTAAAGGCAATTCTGGAAAACGGATGGGCCTATGAAAGTGAGGGTTCGGTGTATTTTGATGTAGAGAAATATAATAAAGAATATCATTACGGAAAGCTTTCGGGTCGTAATATTGAGGATTTACTAAATACGACACGTGATCTGGACGGTCAGTCGGAAAAGCGTAACAGTATGGATTTTGCACTCTGGAAAAAGGCATCGCCCGAACATATTATGCGTTGGCCTTCTCCCTGGAGCGAAGGTTTTCCCGGCTGGCATCTTGAATGTACGGCGATGAGCAAGAAGTACCTTGGGGAAGAATTTGATATTCATGGAGGCGGAATGGATTTGATATTTCCTCATCATGAGTGTGAGATTGCGCAATCTTGTGCTTCACAGGGAAAAGATTCGGTCCGTTACTGGATGCATAATAATATGATTACGATCAATGGGCAGAAGATGGGTAAATCTTTGGGTAATTTTATTACACTGGACCAGTTTTTCAAAGGCGATCATCCGATGCTTACGCAAGCTTATTCTCCTATGACGATCCGTTTCTTTATCCTTCAGGCTCATTATCGTAGTACGGTGGACTTTAGTAACGAGGCATTACAGGCTTCTGAAAAAGGTTTGGAGAGGTTGATGGACGGGTATCAAAGCCTCTTAAAGATTCAGCCTTCGGCATCTTCGTCTGTCGATGTATCGGGATTGCGTGAAGATTGTCTGAATGCGATGAGTGACGATTTGAACAGTCCGATTGTCATTTCCCATCTTTTTGATGCGACGCGTATCATTAATACCGTAGCTTCTGGGGCTGCTACGCTTTCGGAGGCCGATTTGAAAGAGTTGAAGGATGTATTTTCCCTTTTCTTATTCGATATTCTGGGGTTGCAGTCTTCTTCGACGGCAAGCACAGAAAGCGACGAGGCATACAGAAAGGCGGTGGATTTACTTCTTTCTATGCGAATGGAAGCAAAAAAACGAAAAGACTGGGGGACATCCGATCAGATCAGGGATCAGTTGACGGCATTCGGATTTGAAATAAAGGATACGAAAGATGGATTCTCGTGGAAATTAAATAAATAGATTATGGATATAAGAGAATTTCTGAAAAAAGATCAGTTTGCAGCTTCTAATGGTATCGAGCTGGTAGATGTGCGTAAGGGGTATGCCCGTGCAAAACTGGTAGTTGAAGAGCGTCATTTGAATGCAGGAGGAATTGTTCAGGGCGGAGCTCTTTTTACGTTGGCAGATCTTTGCTTTGCCGCTGCGGTTAATTCTCATGGAGCCTTAACGGTTTCGCTTCAATCGAATATTTATTATTTCCGTTCCGAAACGGTAGGGGCTACTCTTTATGCCGAAAGCCGGGAGTTGGATCTGCATAATAAAGTTTGTACTTATCAGATAGATATAACGAATGATGATGGTCAGTTGATCGCTTCATTTACGGCGACAGGGTTTCGGAAAACGGTACCGCTTCCTTTTGAACCGGTAGAATAATAAAAACAGGGGTTACTCTAAAAGTAACCCCTGTTTTTATTATTTCGGGAATCTACTATTTTTGTTTTCCTTCAATAAACATATTCGTTTTTTGTCCTTTGGTATCCGGAACAATATAATAGAACAGGCTGCCGCTCAGAGGATATTTGCCGAATTGTTCTTCGTTTAATCCTCCCCTGGCTGTTGTTATGAAGAGGGTATCCAATTTATCTCCTCCGAAAGCGCATGAAGTTACATTAGGTGCGGGAACTCCTATTTTTTCAATTAATTTCCCAGTTTTCGGATTCCATTTGTAAATGCCTCCACCTCCCCAGTGAGCAACCCATAACATATCGTCTTTATCGATTGTCATGCCATCGGGAGAGCCTATATTTTTTGGCACGGTTATGACTACCTGCCGATTGGATATATTTCCGCTTTTGGGATCGAAGTCGTATGCTACAATTTCTTGAGTGGGAGTATCTATGTAATACATTGTTTTTTTATCTTTTGTCCATACAATACCGTTCGATATGGTAACATCGGAAACCATTCGTGCCGGAGTTTCTCCGTCGAGCCGGAAAAGGGCTCCTGCTCCTTCTATTCCTTTCAATGTCATTGTCCCGATCCACAGTTTTCCTGAAGGGTCGCATTTCCCGTCGTTACACCGGATTGCATTGTGATTTGTTTCAATTGCGGCAATGTGGTCTGTTTTTCCGGTTTCAACGTTAAAGCGTATAATTTCGTCGGATAGCGCTATCACAACGGAAGATTTACTTTCCGGAACAACTGTAGATACCATTCTGTCGAAGTTCCATTCTTTATTTTTTCCGGTAGATGGGTTCCATTCAAAAAGACGTTTTCCGTCAATGTCGACCCAAAAGAGTGTTTTTCTGTTCGGATGCCAGATCGCCCCCTCTCCGCATAAAGCGGTTTCCTTATGTAGCAGTCTCGCGGTTGGATTTTGTCCCGACACTGTAAGGAATGAAGAAAAGATTAGGACTAAAACAAAAAGAGAGAGGTTGTTAAGGCGAATATTTCTCATGATGATTATAAATTTAAGCTCTACAAATGTTGTGAAAAAAATATATCTTTGCAAGAATATGAATATAATTAGTGGGAAAAAATATTATGTCTGTTGAAATAAAAGAGATTAGTTCTCCTTCAGAATTAAAGTCTTTTGTAAAATTTGGGATTGAACTTTATAAAAACAATCCGTACTATATTCCTCCGTTAATCAGTGAAGAAGTTGCAACTTTAAGAAAAGACAAGAATCCGGCTTTCGGTGAAGAGTGCGAAGCTAAATATTTCATTGCCTGTAAAAGGGGGAAAATTGTCGGTACGATAGCGGGGATTATTAACTATAGAGCAAACAGAATCTGGAAAAACAAGTTGGCCCGTTTTGGTTTTGTCGATTTTATAGAAGATGAAGAGGTTTCTAAGGCTCTTTTTGACGCTGTAGAGAATTGGGCGAAAAGTAAAGGAATGGAAGGTCTTCAAGGCCCGATGGGATTTACAGACTTTGATCATCAGGGAATGTTGATCGAAGGTTTTGACCAGTTAGGAACGATGGCGACTATTTATAATTATGAATATTATCCGGAACATCTTGAAAAGTTGGGCTTTGAAAAAAGTTATGATTCGAAGGAGTTTAAAATATGGATTCCGGAGGGTGTTCCTGAAAAGCATAAGCGTATTTCCGAGATTGTAATGAAAAAGTATGGTCTTACGATCCGGAAATTTAAAAATAAGAAGGCTATTATGCCTTATGCCCGCAAAGTGTTTGAACTTTTGAACGATGCTTATACTCCGCTGGTCAATTTTGTGCCTTTATCCAAGAGACAGATTGACCATTACGTAGATATGTATATTCCTTTGCTTCGTTATGAAAATGTCGTATCTATCATTAAAGAAGATACGGATGAAATGGTCGGTATAGGAATTTGTATCCCGAGTTTGGCTAAAGCTATGCAAAAAGCTAAGGGTAAATTTTTTCCGTTTGGCTTTTTCCATTTACTGAAAGCTTTGAAGGGGAAAAACGATGTTGTAGACCTTTATCTTGTGGGAGTTGCGCCCGAATATCAGAGCAAGGGAGTGAATGCCCTGTTATTTTATGATCTTATACCGGTGTTTATCCGGAATGGTTATGTTTATGCAGAAAGTAATCCGGAGTTGGAGATGAATGAGCGTGTCCAGTCTCAATGGGAATATTTTGAGCGTGTTCATCATAAAACCCGGCGCGTATATGTAAAGAAATTTGCTTAATTACGAAAGGAATTTATATGGAAGAATTGTTGAAACAAGATTCGGGAGCCGAGACGGTTACTTATTCGGAAGATGATATTCGCACGCTAGATTGGAAAGAGCATATCCGCCGGCGTTCGGGAATGTATATCGGAAAATTAGGAGACGGTTCTAATCCTGATGATGGTATTTATGTACTCCTTAAGGAAGTATTGGACAATTCTATCGACGAATATATGATGGGTTACGGAAAAAATATTGATGTAACCATAGAGGACGGACAGGTTGCCGTTCGGGATTACGGACGGGGTATTCCTTTAGGAAAAGTTATCGATGTTGCCTCGAAAATGAATACGGGAGCTAAATACGATTCGAAAGCATTTAAGAAATCGGTCGGTCTTAACGGTGTCGGAATAAAAGCGGTAAACGCTCTTTCTTCCCGGTTTGTGGTTCAATGTTTTCGTGACGGAGAGTCGAAACGGGTCGTTTTTTCCAGAGGGGATATCTTTGAGGATGATCCTATTATTAAGACTGACGATAAAAACGGGACTTTCGTCCAGTTTATTCCTGATGATACTATTTTTAAAAGTTATCATTATAAGGATGAGTATGTAGAAAATCTGCTTAAGAATTATGTTTTTCTGAATTCGGGTCTTACCATTCATTTTAACGGAAAACGTTTTTATTCACGAAACGGCTTGGTCGATTTGCTGAACGAAAACATGACTACCGACGCATTGTATCCTATTATTCAATTGGAAGGAGAGGATATCGAGGTTGCTATTACTCATTGCAATCAATATGGAGAAGAATATTATTCTTTTGTAAACGGACAGCATACGACACAAGGAGGCACCCATCTTTCGGCTTTTAAAGAGACCGTTTCGAGAGTAATCAAGGAGTATTACAATAAAAATTTCGAATATGCCGATATCCGTAACGGGATTGTTGCCGCAATCAGCATAAAGGTTGAGGAACCTATTTTCGAGTCTCAGACGAAAACAAAACTGGGATCTAAGGACATGGGGCCCGAAGGTCCTACCATTGCTAAATTTATCGGCGATTTCATTAAACGTGAATTGGACAATTATCTTCATAAAAATGCGGAAACCTCTGATATTCTCCTGAAAAAGATACTGGAATCTGAAAAAGAACGGAAAGCAATCTCCGGTGTGACGAAATTAGCCAGAGAACGGGCGAAAAAAGCAAACCTGCATAATAAGAAACTGAGGGATTGTCGTCTTCACTTAACCGATGCAAAGGGAGAAAACCTGGAAGAAACGTGTATATTCATAACAGAAGGGGATTCTGCCAGCGGTTCTATAACCAAAAGCCGTAATCCGAATTATCAGGCGGTGTTCAGCCTTCGTGGTAAGCCCCTTAATTCATATGGACTTACGAAGAAGATCGTGTATGAGAATGAAGAGTTCAATCTTTTACAGGCTGCGCTGAATATTGAGGACGGGCTGGATGGGTTGCGCTATAATAAAGTGATTATTGCTACCGATGCCGATGTTGACGGAATGCATATCCGGCTTTTGCTGATAACTTTCTTTTTGCAGTTTTTCCCTGATTTGGTAAAAAAAGGACACGTGTTTATTTTACAGACTCCGCTTTTCCGAGTCCGTAATAAGAAAGAGACTCGTTACTGCTATACGGAGGAGGAGCGTATCGCTGCTATATCTGCATTAAGCCCAAATCCTGAGATTACCCGGTTCAAAGGGTTAGGAGAAATTTCTCCTGATGAATTTAAGAATTTTATAAATAAAGATATGCGTCTGGACCCGGTTCGGTTGAAAAAAGAGGATTTGGTAAAAGATATGCTGGAGTTCTATATGGGAAAGAATACGATGGAACGGCAAAACTTTATTATTGAAAATCTGGTTGTAGAAGAAGATACGTTATGATACGAAGAGCTCTTTTCCCCGGATCGTTCGATCCATTTACGTTAGGTCACTATTCGTTGGTACGAAGAGCCCTGACAATGGTAGATAAAGTAGTTATCGCCGTGGGGATAAATGAATCTAAGAATTTTCTTTTGCCTTTTGAGGAAAGGGTAAATTATATTAAGAGGATTTTTGAAAACGAAAAGCGGGTCAAGATTGTTGTCTATGAGGATTTAACGGTTGATGTTGCGCGGAGGGAAAAGGCGACGTTTATTCTCCGAGGGGTGCGTAACGGCGTAGATTTCGAGTATGAACGTATGATTGCAGAAGTGAACAGGTCTATAGAGGGGGTAGAGACTTTGCTTCTTTACAGCGAGCCCGATTTGGCGCATATAAGTTCTTCTATGGTTCGGGAGATTTACCGTTTCGGGAGACCCATCGATCGTTTTTTACCTCTTCCTTTGGATATTTGACATGCCTATATATTTTTATTATGAGAAAAATTATTTCAATCTATAAATTGCTTGCAATAAATGCTGCGTTTCAGCATAATTCAAGCAAACTTGCTTTTGCGTTCGGTTTGCGGTTTATTTTAATATTTAGTTTTATCGTTTTTTCATTTTCCCTTGTTGCTCAGCCATTAAATGGTAATAGCCGGAAATTGGCGGCATCTCTTTATGCCGTTTCTTCTCTCTATGTCGATTCGGTTAATGACGGGAAGCTGGTTGAGGATGCTATAACCGGAATGTTAGAAAAATTAGATCCTCATTCGAATTATCTTACGGTTGAGGAGGTAAAAGAGATGAATGAGCCTCTTCAGGGTAATTTTGACGGTATCGGCGTGCAGTTCAATATGTTGACCGATACGTTGTATGTGGTACAGGTGATTCCCGGTGGCCCTTCTGAGAAAGTCGGCATCCGTGCCGGTGATAGGATTGTTATGGTTAATGATTCTGTCATTGCAGGGGTTAAGATGAAGAATACGGATATAATGAAACGCCTGCGTGGGCCGAAAGGTACAACGGTTCGTGTGAAGGTCTTACGCCAGAATATTCCCGAACTGATTGAGTTTAAAATTGTCCGAGATAAAATTCCTATTAATAGTCTGGATGCCGCTTATATGGCGGGTAAAGAGATCGGCTATATAAAATTGAACCGCTTCGGAGCTACGACACATAAAGAGTTCCTGGATGCTCTGACTGATTTGAAGAAAAAGGGAATGAAGAAACTGATTCTTGATTTACAGGGGAACGGAGGCGGATATTTAAATGCCGCAATTGATCTGGCCGATGAATTTTTAGGGAATAAAGAGCTGATCGTTTATACGGAAGGCCGTAAATCTCCTCGTGAGGAAGCGGTAGCTTCTGCCAAAGGGGCATTTGAGAAAGGGGCTTTAGTTGTCCTCATCGATGAATATTCCGCATCGGCAAGCGAGATTGTATCCGGTGCCATTCAAGACTGGGACCGAGGTGTCTTGGTTGGGCGCAGGAGTTTTGGAAAGGGATTGGTGCAGCGTCCGATTCCATTACCGGACGGTTCGATGCTGAGATTGACAACGGCACGTTATTATACTCCTACGGGGCGTTCGATTCAGAAGCCTTATGTAAAAGGGGATAAGGAAAGTTACGAGCATGAAATGATCGACCGTTATAAGAGAGGAGAGTTAATGAGTGCTGATAGTATCTCTTTTGCCGATTCTCTGAAATTCTATACTTTGGTGAATAAACGGGAAGTGTATGGTGGAGGTGGGATTATGCCGGATCTTTTCGTTCCTATCGATACTACGAAATATACCGATTATCATCGTGACTTAGTAGCAAAGGGTGCTTTGATGCATGCGACGATGAATTATATAGATAAGAACAGGGAATTATTGAAAAAAGAGTATTCTTCGTTTGAAAAATTCCAGCAGAATTTTAAAATAGAACAGTCTCTTTTCGATGATCTTTTTGCTTTGGCGCGGGAAGAAAAGATAGAGGATAATCCGGAAGAGTTCGAACGTTCCAAAGGTATGATCTCTTTGCAGATGAAAGCATTGATTGCCCGCGATTTGTTTGATATGCAATCTTATTATGAGGTTATAAATCAGCAGAACGAAGATTATCAGAAGGCTTTGGAGATTTTAAAGACGCCCGCTTTGTACCAGGAACTTATAGAGGGAAAGAAATAGACGATTTGCTAATAAAAAAGGGGGGGCTGAATAAACCTCCCTTTTTTTATTTTTATAATAAGAGTTTGTTTATACCAGTTGGAAATCCAGTTGTTTCCGTTCCAGATTGGCTGCCGCAACTTTTATCGTAATAGCGTCTCCTAATCGGTATTGTTTTTTGTGGCGGCGCCCGCGGAGGCAGTAATTTTTTTCATCAAATTCGTAATAGTCATCATCCAGATCCCGTATCGGAATCATTCCTTCACATTTATTTTCGTTCAGTTCGACGTATATTCCCCATTCCGTGACGCCAGAAATTAACCCGTCGAATACCATTCCCAGGCGGTTTTGCATAAATTCTACCTGTTTGTATTTTATGGAAGCTCTTTCGGCCGTTGCCGCGAGTTGTTCCATCGAGGAGCAGTGTTCACATATTTTTTCGTATTTGTTGGCAGAAACCGAACGTCCTCCGGTAAGATACCTTTCCAAAAGCCGGTGCACCATCATATCCGGATAACGACGGATCGGAGAGGTAAAATGTGTATAATAATCGAAAGCAAGTCCGTAGTGACCTATATTTTCAGTCGAATAAATCGCCTTTGCCATAGTCCGTACGGCTACGGTATTGATTAAGTTTTCCTCTCTTTTGCCTTCTACCTGATCCAGCAACCGGTTGATACTTTTTGACATCTCTGTTTTCGAGCCTTCTGTCCGGAGCTTATATCCGAATTTACGGATAAATTCCCCGAAGTTCGCAAGCTTTTCAGGATCGGGAGAATTGTGTATCCGGTAAACGAATGTTTTCGGTTTTTTCCCTCTGGGAACTTTTCCGATAAGTTCTGCAACGGCTTTATTTGCCAAAAGCATAAATTCTTCAACAAGATGGTTCGACTCTTTCGACTCTTTAAAATAGACGTTTAACGGTTTTCCGTTTTCATCAATATCGAAACGGACTTCTTCTCGGTCGAAGGCTATCGCCCCATTTGCAAACCGTTTCTCTCTTAATATTTTTGCCAGGCTGTTAAGTGCCAGTACCTCTTCTTTAAAATCACCCTTCCCGGTTTCGATAGTCGATTGGGCTTCTTCATAGGTAAAACGCCGGTTCGACTTTATAATGCATTTTGCGACGCGGGAATTTTTAACTACGGCCTGATCGTCCATTTCAAAAATAGCAGAGAAGCAAAGTTTTTCTTCATTCGGCCGTAAAGAGCAGAGCTGATTGCATAGACGTTCGGGCAGCATGGGAATCGTCCGGTCAACAAGATAGACCGACGTAGCTCTCGATTCGGCTTCTTTGTCTATGATGTCATTCGGTTTTACGTAATAGGTTACGTCGGCAATGTGTACGCCGATTTCCCACAAACCGTTCGGTAATTTACGGATTGAAATGGCATCGTCGAAGTCTTTGGCATCTTTCGGGTCGATGGTGAAAGTGGTTACATTACGGAAATCTTCCCGTTTTTTAATCTCCTCTTTGGGTATTTTATCCGATATGGAATCTCCGGATTTTTCTACTATATCAGGGTATTTATAAGGCAATCCGTACTCAGCCAGTATAGCGTGCATTTCTGTATTGTTATTTCCCGAATCACCTAAAATATCGATTATCCGTCCAATCGGATTTTTTGCGTTTTCGGGCCATTCCGTTATTTCTACAATGGCTTTTTGTCCGTTTTTTCCTCCCTTTAACTGACTTTTCGGAATATAGATGTCGTTTGCCAATATTTTACTGTCGGTAACCAGGAATGCAAAATCTTTAACGACCTGCAGGATTCCTACGTAGGAACTTTTAGCTCTTTTGATAATTTCAATTACTTCACCTTCCGGTTGATTTTTTTTGCGTTTGGCAAAAAGTTGGACTTTCACGGTATCACCGTTCATGGCATGTCCTGCATTCCGTTCATAGATTAAGGCCGGAATGCCTCCGTCTTCAGGGATAAAGAGGTTTTTTCCATTGTTTTTGCGTTCAAAGGTTCCTGTACATACTGTCTGGCAAATGCCTAATTTGAATTTTCCCCGTTCAATTTCTTTTAAAAAGTCGTCGGAAGCCATCTCCAGAAGCAAGTCTAAGACCAACATTTTCTGTACGTCGTTTTCTATTCCGATGGCTCTGCTGACCTGTTTATAATTGAACCCTTCTTTCGGGTAAGAGGTGAAAAAATCCATTATGCGTTTTGCGATTTCTCTTTTCTTCAGCCTCTTGCTATTTTTTTTCTTTTCTTTGCTCATTTTTTTCAAGCTTTTTACAAAGGAAGCGATTAAAAATTTTCTATCGAAATGTTTTCGTAAGAAAGATGAAGGAAAAAGCCCATGAATACAGTTTTTCTAATGTATCGGGCTGTCTTATAGAAACATAAGAATATAAAAAATTTGGATATTTGATAAAATACCCATACCTTTGGCGACAATGCGTAGTAGCGATTGATTCGCTTTAATACAAAATGTTAAATTTAAAAATCTTAGAAATGAAAAAATTTTTACGCACAATTACATCGTTAACCCTCTTTGCTGCTGTTGCAGCTCCTCTGTTCGCAGAGGAACAGCCACCGGTAGTGGTTATTGAGCCAATGCCATACAGTACAGTTCAGCTGCCGTATACCGATGATGCTCTTTCGACCAATTGGACAGGTTCTGATCAACCTGAAGGCTGGAACGCAATTTCCGTACTTAATCTTACGGATGTTGCAGATCCTGAAAAGTTGCCGTTACCATGCGAGTATCCTTCAAACTGGAAATATTCGGCAGATTTACAAACGACAGCTATCTCCGATAACCGTATAGCTGCGCATGTATTGATGTTGCCTTACATAGAAGTTCCATCGGATGTGGAAAATGTAACACTTTCTTTCGAGGCAATGATCGATGGGAAAGATAATGGTTCTATTACCTATTGTGCGACAGAAGGAGAAGGTATCCGTTTTAACGGAGATGCTTTTTTAACCCAGATGTTGTCGGCAGTTATGGATCCTGATTATAATGCCGTTATTCCTACAGGCGGAAAAGACTTCCATAAATTTGATTTTACATTAACCGGAAAACAGGGTAAAGGCTTGAATATTGTATTGGTTGCGGTGAATATGGTACCTACTGCTGAAAATGTTATGTATGCAATACGTAACGTAAAAGTTTTTGATGCAAACACATCTGTATTGTCTTCAGAGCAAGATAATATAAATGTTTACGGCAGAGGAGGCAATATCGTTGTTGAGAATGCACCGGAAGGCGCAACTCTTCGTATTATAAGCCTGCAAAGCGGTATTCAGTATGAACCGAAAATCGTAGCTTCAGCGAGTGAAACAATGCAGGTTCCTGCATCGGGTGTTTATGCGGTTGTTGTAGAAAACGGCGATGACGTGAAGTCATTTAAAGTTTCTATACAATAAATTTGAACCAGACATAATGAGGTTTTCAATATTAGCCCTGCTTTTAGTGGGGCTTTTTTTCCCCTTATGGCGGAAAATTATGGTCAGCAATTGGGAAATTCTGATTTTGAATTGTGGGAAAATGACGGTGGAACACTTAATGAACCGGTGAACTGGAGTTCATTTGCGACGGCAAAAACCAACTTTCTTACAGGTTCGGCGAAGACAGCAAAACAACTTGAGTTTTCTTCTGAAATTCGACCGGGATCAAAGGGGGAAAAGAGCGCAAAAGTAATGGCGCGAACGATGAGCATATTGGGAAGTACCATTGTAGCTAATGGAAATATGACAACCGGGCAGATTAATGCCGAAGGCCTGAGCACGACAGCAAAGGAAAATCATAATGCTACGAGGCCTAAAGATGCAAAATTTCATCAGGTTATTACCTCTTTTCCCGATTCGTTTTCGGTTTGGGTAAAATATAACGGAGCAGACGAAGCACGTGTGGCTGCGTTATTGCATGAAGATGCTGGGGTAAAAGACCCTTATGATGTTCATGCCGATACAAAGGGATCTATTGTAACTTCGGCAGAACAGAATTATACCAGTAACGGCAATGTATGGCAAAGGTTGAGCATTCCTTTTTCAAAAAAAGAGGGGTTTAACGGTACGGTGCCAAAATATATGTTGGTGACTTTCGGTACGAATAAAACTCCGGGTTCCGGAGCCGGAACCGATGTGGTTCTGGTGGATGATGCTTTGCTGATATATAATCCGGTTTTATCGGCTCAAAGTATTACGCCTGCCTCCGTCGGAGTGACAGCATCAACGGGAGCAGAGGTGTCAGTGAAATATACCTTAGAGGGAACGATGTCGCCATATAATGTAGAAGCCGAACCGAATAAAGTGAAATTACAGATTTCCAATGCAGAGGGTGATTTTCCGGCTGATTTAAGCCAGAATATTATCGGGGTGCTTCAAACGGATGTATCCGGAACGATAAAAGGAGTGTTGCCGGCGGCTTATCCGTTTGGCTCGTATAAACTCCGTGTGCTTACTACGAATTATCCGATGATAGATAATGCGGGAATACAGACATTAAAAGTCTCTATGGGATATGATCTTTCTATAACTAAAAATATAGAAGAGGCGGGTACGGTAGAAGGTGCCGGAACGTATGCTTCAGGGGAAAATGTTCAGCTCAAGGCTATTCCGTCAGAAGGTTATCGTTTCGTGAAATGGACTAATGCTGCGGGTGATTCGCTTTCGAATCAAATGGTTTATTCTTATACAATAGGAGCTGAAAATGTTACTTTAACGGCAAATTTTGTACAGCAACATACTTTAGGATTAATTGCGTCTCCGGTGGAAGTGGGAACTGTCACAGGAAACGGAATATATGATCGTGGAACGGCGATTGAAATAAAAGCGGAACCGTCAGAAGGGTATCGTTTGTTAAAATGGACCAATACAGCAGGCGATTCGCTATCAGATAAAGCGACTTATACGTATACAGTATTGGGAGACGAAATCCTGACAGCGCATTTTGTGCCACTTATCTATTCGGTTTCTTTATCTAAGAATATTGAAACAGGGGGAGAAGTAGAGGGAGCTTCCGATTATGCGTACGGCAGTACCGCTATATTGAAAGCGATTCCGTCTGAGGGATATAAGTTTGTGAAATGGACTGATAAAGATGGAAATCTGGTTTCGTCGGATGCTGAGTTTTCTTATAAAGTAGAAGCAAGGGACATCCTTTTCAATGCGAATTTTGAAATACTTCGTTTCGATCTTACCTTGCAGGTAAATGATCCGGAAATGGGACGTATTGAAGGTGGAGGTACATTTGATTATGGTACAATTGCTTCGTTAACAGCAATACCCAATGTTGGTTATGGTTTTGTGAAATGGACCAATGCTGCGGGAGATTCACTTTCCGATAAAACAGTTTATTCGTATAAGGTGGAAGAGAATGAAACCTTGACAGCTCATTTTGTTTCACTTATCTACTCGGTTTCTTTATCTAAGAATATTGAGGCTGGGGGAGAAGTAGAGGGAGCTTCCGATTATGAGTATGGCAGTACCGCTATATTAAAAGCGATTCCGTCTGAGGGATATAAGTTTGTGAAATGGACTGATAAAGATGGAAATCTGGTTTCGTCGGATGCCGAGTTTTCTTATAAGGTGCAGGCAGGAGATACCCTTTTCAGTGCAAATTTCGAAATACTACGTTTTAAATTGACATTACAATCCAACGATACGTATATGGGAAATGTCGGTGATGGCGGAACGTACGAATACGGTACGGTTGTGCCGTTAACGGCTATGCCAAATGCGGGTTATCGTTTGGAAGGCTGGTTTAACGAAAAAGAGGAAAAATTGACATTGACACCGGAAGGAGGCTATAAAGTCACAAAAGAAGAACTTTTAACAGCTCGTTTCATAGATAATGAAAAAGTGAGCGTGACACTTAGTTCTAATTTGCCTGAAGGTGTCGTTTTGTCGGGTGCCGGACAATATAATATAGGCCTTCCTGCCGAGATCAGGGCTGAAGTAAAGACCGGATATATTTTCGTGAAGTGGATAGGAGTAGATTCCAATAGCGAGATGACAGAAAATCCGTATAGTTTCACTGCGGAGGCTGATTCGTCATTTATCGCCTATTTGGAGAAGCAGACCTATGAGGTGCAAGCTACTGTTAATTCTGAAAATGCAGGGGCGGTGAAAGGATCGGGTATCTATCCTTATAAAGAGGAGATCCGATTGGAAGCTGTTCCGGCAGAAGGATACCGCTTTGTAAACTGGACCGATCTTTCCGGTATGGAAATTTCCAATGCTTCGGTTTTGGAATATACAGTTGTCGACAACTATGAAGTGGTTGCTAATTTTGAAATAATAAAGGTTTCTTTATCGCTTTCATCTGTGAATGAGGCGTATGGAAAGGTTAACGGTAGCGGAGAGTGTAATTACGGAGATGAGTTGAGCATTGAAGCGGTTCCTGAAAAGGGATATCGTTTCGCAGGTTGGTATAACGATGCAGATCAACAACTTGTATCTTCGAATCCGGTCGAATCTATCGTCATGAAGCAGGATATGGTATTGATAGCTTATTTCGAACAAGACGAATTCGATGTCGTTGTAGGGGTGAACGAGCCAGAATACGGAAATGCATCGGGGGGCGGACGTTTCTTGTATGGTACCGAAACTGAAATGCGTGCGATTCCGAACGAAGGTTATAAATTCGTAAATTGGACTACACAATCAGGGAACGTGCTTTCTACCGATAATCCGTATACTTATACGGTAACATACGACGAAAATATACTGGTTGCGAATTTTGCCGTATGCCAGTATCTGATTTCGGTTGAGAAAAACGATGATTCCGCAGGATCTGTTACAGGAGAGGGGTTGTTCGATTACGGAACGGAACATACCCTTACCGCAGTTCCTGCAGAGGGTTATAAGTTTATCGAATGGACGCTTAACGGAGTTTCTGTTTCTTCTGATTCTGAAATGAAAATAACGGTGACCGGTGAGGTTACTTACAAGGCTCATTTTGGCCCTAATGTATCTATAGGTGATAATATTGCAGATAATATGTCCGTCTTTTCCCGTCAGGAATTTATAGAGCTGCGTGGTATTCCGGAAGGAACGATGATTCAGATTGTAGGAGTGAATGGAGCTTATAAATCTTTTGAATCCTCTACCGAAGGCGATATGTCTGTTCCTGTTAGCGCACAAGGGACATATATTATTCGCCTTTCTGGCTATTGGGGCGAAAAAAACATAAAAGTATATGTTACCCGGTAACAATTGATCCTGTTTTTTAGTTTATATAGCATCTCTCCTGCTGTTTTGCGGGAGAGATGCTTTTCTTTTCCGTATCTTTTTAGGTTCCGGGAATAGAAATGGAACAATATTTCCGTAAATTTGCATAGTAAGAATTAGCATCGTATTGCCAATGAAAGAATTTATCATTACTCAGTTAATTAGTGAAAAAGCAATCTTAATCGGTTTGGTTACTCCTCAACAAAATGAGGAAAAAGTCGAAGAGTATCTTGATGAATTGGCATTCCTTGCGGAAACGGCGGGCGCTGAAGCTGTAGCCCGGTTTATCCAGCGCCTGGATTATCCTAATCCGGTTACTTTTGTCGGGAAAGGTAAGTTGGAAGAGATAAAAGAGTATGTGAAGCAGAATGAAATAGGTCTGGCAATATTCGACGATGAGCTTTCTCCCAAACAGCTGCGGAATATAGAGAAGGAGTTGCAGATTAAAATTCTTGACAGAACAGCTTTGATTCTCGATATATTTGCGAAACGAGCTCAGACTGCCTATGCAAAAACACAGGTAGAATTAGCTCAGTATCAATATATGCTTCCTCGTCTGGCCGGTTTATGGACGCACCTCGAAAGACAACGGGGGGGGATCGGAATGAGAGGTCCGGGTGAAACACAGATTGAGACAGACCGCCGTATTATCCTCTCTAAAATTGCAAAATTGAAAGAGGATTTGAAAGAGATAGACCAGCAGATGGTGACACAACGGAAGAACAGGGGAAAAATGGTGCGTGTTGCTTTAGTGGGTTATACGAATGTAGGTAAGTCTACCTTGATGAACCTGTTAAGCAAATCTGAAGTTTTTGCCGAAGATAAACTGTTTGCTACGCTGGATACGACGGTGCGTAAGGTAGTGGTACATAATCTGCCTTTTTTACTTTCCGATACGGTGGGTTTTATCCGTAAGCTTCCTACACAATTGATCGAATCTTTTAAGTCGACACTTGACGAAGTGCGTGAGGCCGATTTATTGATTCATGTAGTCGATATATCTCATCCTACCTTTGAAGAACAGATTGAAGTGGTGAATGCGACATTAAACGAACTGGATAAGAATGAAAAACCGACAATCCTGGTATTTAATAAAATAGATGCATTTTCTTATGTCCCTAAGGAAGAAGATGACCTGACGC
Organism: Bacteroidales bacterium; assembly: GCA_029007825.1. Classification (GTDB taxonomy): domain Bacteria; phylum Bacteroidota; class Bacteroidia; order Bacteroidales; family JAQXIO01; genus JAQXIO01. The sequence continues at coordinate 62,634 of JAQXIO010000002.1, forward strand.
CCCGAAAACGTGAAAATATAACGTTGGAGGAATTGAAAAAAACATGGATGGGGAAGCTTGAGAAAAACTGCATTTTTATTTCGGCAAAAAAACGTCTGAATATTGAAGAACTGAAATCGATGCTCTATGAACGGGTAAAAGAAGTTCATGTTATGCGTTATCCGTATAATGATTTCCTTTTCCAGGAGTATGAATCTTTAGATGAAAATATATGACACAAAACAATTATCGAGCTCTCTCTTTTGAAGAAATAGCACAACTGGAGGCACATCAGTGTATGGCTGACGATTGGAGCAATATTTTGGTTGCAAGAGAATTTAAGCCTGATTATATTTTTCATACACGTTTCTCCGGAAATATCCGGATGGGAGTTTTTGAAAAAGAGTTTATCCTTCCCGGCGGATTAAAAAAGCACTCGGGTTTGCGTCATGTTACTTTACACAATTGTACGCTCGGAGATAATATTCTGATTGAAAACGTTCAGAATTATATAGCAAATTACAAGATCGGATCGGATTCGTGTATTTTAAATGCCAATGTTATTTATGTAGAGGGAGAGTCTACTTTCGGAAATGGGGTTGAAGTTGCGGTACTGAATGAAACCGGAGGCAGAGAGGTTCCTATTTATAATGAATTATCGGCTTCACTGGCATATATCATAGCTCTTTATCGTCACCGTACAGAGGTGATTGTCCGTATCAAGGAGATGATAACAGCCTATACACGTAAAATAACCTCGATTTCCGGGACAATCGGAAAGGGCGTCCGGATTATAAATGCCGCGACGATCAGGAATGTTAATATCGGGGATTATGCAACGGTAGAAAATGTATCGAAATTAGGTAACGGATCGATAAATAGTACGGCAGATGATCCTGTATATGTGGGAGATAGCGTTATTGCCGAAGACTTCATTCTTTCTTCAGGAGCAGTTCTGAGCGATGCTGCCAAAATAATCCGTTGTTTTGTTGGACAGGCTTGTCATATCAGCCATAACTATTCTGCTCATGATTCATTGATCTTTGCAAACTGTGGATTTGAAAACGGTGAGGCTTGTGCAATTTTTGCCGGACCTTTTACGGTTTCTATGCATAAGTCGAGTTTGCTGATTGCCGGAATGTTCTCTTTCAGTAATGCGGGGAGTGGTTCCAACCAAAGTAATCACATGTATAAATTAGGACCTATTCATCAGGGAATTGTCGAACGGGGCTCTAAGACGACGAGTGATTCTTATATTCTTTGGCCAGCAAAAATCGGAGCGTTTTCTTTGGTGATGGGGCGTCACTACCGTCATACAGACTCTTCTGAAATACCATTTTCTTATTTAATAGAAAATTCGGATGAGACGTATCTTGTTCCCGGAGCAAATCTGAAAAGTGTAGGGACTATCCGTGATGCGCAGAAATGGCCGAAAAGAGATAAGCGTAAAGATCCCCGCAAGCTGGATTGTATTAATTATAATTTGCTTAGTCCCTATACTGTCGGCAAAATGGTAAAGGCGATAGGCATTCTTAAAAATTTGCAGGAAATTTCGGGTGAAACTTCTGAAATTTATTATTTCCGGAGTGCCCGTATAAAGAATAGTAGTTTAAAGACAGGATTGAAGCTTTATGAAATGGCTCTGGATAAATTTCTGGGTAATTCTTTAATTTCCAGACTGGAAAAAGCGGATATTAATAACGTAGCTGATATTCGTAAAACTTTGCAGCCTGAAGAGGCTTGTTCGGGGTGTGAAGACGAATGGGTTGATTTGTCGGGATTATTTGCCCCCCGTAGTGAAATAGAATTATTGCTAAAGAAGATAGAGGAGGGTGAAATTTCTACTTTGGAAGAAATAGAGGAAACATTCCGGCGTTTGCAGCGTGATTATTATTCTATGGAGTGGGTATGGGCATTGAACCAGATAGAAGGTCGATACGGTGTTTCCCGTGATACGATGACGACTGATGATGTAATACGGATTGTTTCACGATGGAAGGAGGCCGTTGTAACAATGGATAATCTTCTGTATTCGGATGCGAAGAAAGAATTTTCCCTTATTTCGAAGATCGGATTCGGAGTAGATGGTTCCGATCATGATAAGATGCGGGATTTTGAATGTGTGCGTGGTGATTTTGAGAAGAATCCTTTTGTTCAGAGTGTGAAAGAACACATCCTGGTTAAAAGCGCTTTGGGCGATGCTATTATTTCAAAAGTCCGCAATATTAGGAATTAACACACAAAACACTAAAATATTTGTAGTATGGCAACAACTCCATTTAAGTATCAGGCTCCCTTTCCTATGGGGAAAGATACGACAGAGTATTATCTTTTGACGAAAGATTATGTATCTGTTTCTGAATTTGAAGGAAAAGAGGTTCTGAAAATTGAGGCTGAAGGTCTTACCCTTATGGCGAAACAAGCTATGCGCGACGTCGCTTTTTTGTTACGTCCTGAACATCAGGCAATGGTCGCTAAAATTTTGAATGATCCTGAAGCCAGTGAGAACGACAAGTATGTCGCATTGACTTTTCTCCGTAATGCAGAAGTTTCTGCTAAAGGAGTCCTTCCGTTTTGCCAAGATACAGGTACAGCAATCGTAATGGGGAAAAAGGGACAGCAGGTCTGGACCGGCTATAATGACGAAGAAGCTCTTTCCAAAGGCGTATATCAGACTTATACGGAGGAGAATCTGCGTTATTCGCAGAATGCTCCGCTTACTATGTACGATGAAGTGAATACGGGATGTAATTTGCCTGCGCAGATCGATCTTTATGCTGTTGAAGGAAACGAATATAAGTTCCTGTTTATCGCCAAAGGGGGAGGGTCTGCTAATAAGACCTATCTTTTCCAGGAGACAAAAGCATTGCTGAATCCGGCAACGCTTGAAAAATTCCTGGTAGAAAAACTGTTGACGCTCGGTACTGCAGCTTGTCCTCCTTACCATGTCGCATTTGTTATCGGAGGTACATCTGCCGAAACCAATCTGAAAACGGTAAAGATGGCTTCGGCTAAATATTATGATTCGTTACCTACTTCGGGAAATGAAGGTGGACAGGCTTTCCGTGATATTGAACTTGAAAAGAAAATATTGAAAGCTGCCCAGGAATCTGGTTACGGAGCTCAGTTCGGAGGTAAATATTTTGCCCATGATATTCGCATCGTGAGACTTCCGCGCCACGGAGCTTCCTGTCCTGTAGGTATGGGAGTTTCTTGTTCGGCTGACCGTAACGTCAAGGCGAAAATAAATAAAGATGGTATCTGGATAGAGAAACTGGAAGAAAATCCAGGTAAATATATTCCCGAATCTATGCGTAAGGCCGGAGAAGGAAATGCAGTTAAGATTAACCTGAACCGACCGATGAAAGATATTCTTGCCGAGCTGGATAAATATCCTGTTTCGACCCGCTTGTCTTTATCCGGGACGATTGTTGTAGGTCGGGATATAGCCCATGCCAAAATTAAGGAGCGTCTGGATTCCGGTAAGGGTATGCCTCAATATCTGAAAGATCATCCGATTTATTATGCCGGACCTGCCAAAACACCGAAGGGAATGCCTTCAGGTTCGTTTGGCCCTACTACGGCAGGCCGTATGGATTCATATGTCGATTTGTTCCAGTCTCAGGGCGGCAGCATGATTATGATTGCTAAAGGAAACCGTAGTCAACAGGTTACAGATGCTTGTAAAAAGCATGGTGGATTTTATCTGGGAAGCATCGGTGGTCCGGCAGCTATTTTGGCCCAGGAAAGTATTAAGAAGGTTGAGTGCCTGGAATATCCGGAATTGGGGATGGAGGCAATCTGGAAAATCGAAGTAGAAGATTTCCCTGCATTTATTTTGGTAGATAATAAGGGAAATGATTTCTTTAAACAGATTAAGCCTTGTTGCTCATGTAAATAATAGGAGTCTTTCCGATATAAAATTAAATCCCCATGCCTTACTCAGGACATGGGGATTTTTATTTATCTGATTTGTGAATTCTTTGGATTAATTTCCTCTTACTACGGAAATCCGGTTGTCAGATTTTGCTATCTGTTTTCCTTTTGCGAAAAGAGGGGGTAAGGTTGCATCCTGCGGTAGTTTGATTTCGGCTTTTTTCAATTGTCCGTATTCCCATTCCATATCTATGATGTATCCGTCTTTTGTCTTGAATCCTTTTATTTTTCCTTCCGGCCATTCCGTTGGCAATGCGGGAAGCAGATGAATGCATCCATCGTGAGACTGGAGTAACATTTCGGCAAAGATTCCCGGCGTTGCCATAGAAGCGTCTACCTGCATTTCATCTACCTGGCTGTTCATGAGGTTCTCATAACCGTTTTCCTTATTCATCAAATTGAAAACCTTAATCGCTCTGTCACCATCGAGAAGACGTGCCCAGCAAACTGCCCGCCATGCCATAGACCAGTTACCACCGGTGTAATACCAGCCGTCTCGTATAAAACCTTCATCCCGCATGTTCAGAGATGTTCTGGCTGCTTCTGCCAGTTGAGGTGTTTTTTCAGGAGAGATCATTCTTCCCGGATAGAGGGCGTATAAATGTGCGATATGCCTGTGATGGTCGCGAGGGTTATCATAATCGTACATCCATTCCTGCAATTGTCCGTATTTTCCGATTTTTAAAGCCGGTAATTTTTTTTGTGCCTCTAAGATTTTCTTTTGGAATCCTTTATCGGTTTTTAAAGTCTGTGCTGCTTCCAGAACGTTTGAGAACAGGTCATAAACCATTTCGATATCTTGGAAACAAGGAACGGTAAATATTTTATTTTCATTTGATTCTCCATGTATTGTAGAATACTTAACGGCTTTTCCGTCGGCAATCTGTATACCGTGTTCTGCCGATACAGAAGGAGCTATAATGAGGTTTCCGTCTTTCTCTACCAGATTTTCAAGCCAGAATTCTGCGGCTTCTTTCATTATCGGATAAGCTCGTTTTTTAAGATATTCCATATCTCTCGTATATTCGAATTGCGACCATAAATGATGGCAGTGCCATGCAGCTCCCGATGGGTATAATCCCCATTTGATATCGCTCCCCGGTGCTGCATGTCCCCAGATGTTACCTGTGGCATGACTTACCCAGCCTTTTGTCCCGTAATAGGAAGACGCAACCTTTCTCCCCGGATAAACGAGAGATTCTATCCATTCGATGTAACCTTCCTGACATTCGGGAAGGTTTGTAGGTCCGCAACTCCAGTACATTTCCTGCAAGTTGATATTGCTCTGGAAATTTCCGCTCCAGGGAGCCCATTCCATGCTGTTCCATACGCCTTGCAGGGTAGAGGGCAATGTGCCTGGACGGGATGCACTGATTAAGAGGTATCTGCCGAGATTGAAGTAAAGGGCTTTTAAGGCAGAATCGTCTGTTGTCCCTTTTTTCAATAGTTCGAATCTTTTATCGGTAGGAAGCTTTTCGGTTTCGGAGTTTCCGACTAAAGTCAGTTGTGCTCTGTCATAAAGGTTCTTATAATCTGAAACATGGGTTTGCTTCAATTGTTCGTAACCTTTTGATAAGGCATTTGAGATATTTTTTTGTGTCGTAGCAACTGGATTTACTCCTTTGTAGTCGGATTTGTAATCATTCTTATATTCTGTATCGATGCTATAAATTAATGTTGCCTGGTCAGCATCGTTTACGCTGAGTTTGCCATCTGCATAGCAAACTGTTCCTCCTTGATTGCGAAGTGCTATGCGGATGCAATAATCCAGGCCGTTACATGTGATAATTCCTTTTACAGTCAGTTCTTTCCCATCGAAAACCATTTCATCGGGTTTGTAAGTCAAATCCTGTTCTACATCGAAAGATATTTTTCCCTTTTGATTGGAAGAGAATTTGCAAACCATCACCTTATCTGGATAACTGCAAAAATATTCCCTGCTATATTCTGTTCCATTTAGGTTATACCGTACTTTTCCCAATGCGTTGTTGAGATCAAGCAAGCGTACATAATCCGTTGCTTCCCCTGTTTGGTTTTTAAAATGAAATAGTAAACTTCCGACTTTTGAGAAGTATCCGTAATTACTGTAGTCTCCCAGCATATGGGCCCAACATAAAGAATCGGCTTCTGCAAATTTATTTTCCAGAATTAATTTACGTATCTTGGGGATATATTCTTTTCCGCCTTCGATTATACCGAAATTGTATTCTTTCCCTACGTTAGGGCCACCAGCCCAGAATGTTTTTTCTGCAATGTCGAATCGTTCGTTTTCTATCCCTCCGTAAAAGGATGCTCCCATATATCCGTTGCCCAGGTGCAGGCATTGGCTTTTCCATTCGTTAGCTGGAGATTGATACCATAATGTATTGTCCGGCATTATATCGTTGACCGGAAATGCTTGAATTACAACAAAAAGTGCAAGAATAAAAAATAGTTGCTTTTTCATGATAAAAGTTTGTTTGTTTCAAATTTACAAATAATTCAGGTGTTTTTCTAAATTCTATATTTAGAAAATGTGTTTTTTGATTTTATGACAAGGGACATCGGAGAAGTGGCTGAATATTTTGTAGATGTATGATTATGCTTTTTTTACATTATTTTTGTCTGCAATAATCGAAAAGAGTGTTGTTTATGCTGCCTTCCGAGTTAAAAGAGTTTATAAGAGAACACATACACGATGATCCTGCTTTATTATGCTTGAATGCCAAAAAAGAGGACAAGATGGATATTCAGTTTGCGGCTGAGCAAATTGCTATCCGGCAACAGTTGCATAATAAACTTCCTTTGTGGAGTAATAATTTTGAGCTTGTCTTTCCTTCTAAACTGGCCGGTGAACAGTGCTCTTCGGAGCTGACGGCAGAATATAAGAAACGGTTTGTTTCCGGAGGAACACTGGCTGATTTGACAGGAGGGCTGGGAGTCGATCTTTTTTACATGTCACGGAACGCCGAAAAGGCGGTTTATATAGAACGGTCGGAAGACTATTGTGAAATAGCCGGAAAAAATTTTAAAGTATTGCAGGCGGCCAATGTTGAAGTTATTCAAGGCGATTCGATTGGGTTTCTTTCAGATCAAACATGTAAGTTCGATTTGATTTACGTTGATCCGGCAAGACGCGGAGATCATAATAAAAGAGTATATGCACTGGGGGATTGTGAACCTAATGTCATTAAATTCCGAACTCTTTTATCGGAGAGGGCGGGTAAGACATTGATAAAGGTTTCACCGATGGCAGATCTTAAACAGTTGCTTCTGTTGTTACCAGGAACAGGAGAGATTCATATTCTTTCGGTATATAATGAATGTAAAGAGGTCTTGTTACTTCTCGGGGGGGTACAAGAAAGAAAAGCAACAGATATTTATTGTGTGAATTTAACGGCTGATAAGAAGGAGGAGTTCGTTTTTACATTGTCTGAGGAAGAAGATTCTACTCCATTTTACGGAGATCCTTTGACTTATCTTTACGAACCGAATGCAGCTATTCTGAAAGGTGGAGCTTTCAAAGTCGTTTCTGCGCGTTACGGAATAAGGAAACTTCATAAACATAGCCATCTTTATACTTCCGATGTTTTTTTGCCGGACTTTCCGGGGCGTATTTTTTCTATTGAAGAGATTATTCCGTTTAGCGGCAAATATAAGAAAGAATTGGGAAAGGTTTTGCCGAAAGCAAATATAACCTGTCGTAACTTTCCTCTTTCCGTAGCGCAACTGAGGGCACAGACAAAAATTAAGGAAGGTGGGGATATTTATCTTTTCGCGACCACTCTAGCGGATGAGAAGAGGGTAATAATAAAAACTAAGAAAGTAGAACTTTAGTTTTTGTAACCGGGGTTTTAGACAATTTGTTCAAAAGATGTAAATAATAGAATTGTAAATGAACGAAAGTGTCGTTAACTTTGTAAGAGCCAGTCTAAATTTTCTGCGAAAATAAATTTAGATTGTTTTTCGCCCTGTTTAGAGTTTCTTTTCGGCTTTTTTCTTTTTTTTATAAAGCGCGTAGCGGGCTATGAAATGAATAAAAACAAGAAAATATCCTCGAATACAATTCTCAAAACAGCATTGAGCAAAATTTAGACAGGCACTAAAAGTAGCGTTTTTAATGTTCTAAGCCAATGATTCCTTTCGTTCATCTTCATGTCCATTCACAATATTCCTTGTTAGACGGGCAGGCCTCCGTAAGCGGTTTGGTCGATAAAGCTATTGCAGACGGTATGCCAGCGATAGCGCTAACCGATCATGGAAATATGTTCGGGATAAAAGAATTTTTTAATTATGTAAAGAAAAAAAATAAGAAATATTATGATGCTATAGGCGAGCTTGAAAAGGGAATAAAGGAGATAGAGGCTGGGGAACAGACGGAGGAAGCTCTGCAACAGATAAAAGAGAAAAATGAAGAAATCGCAGCGCTGAAAAAGAAGTTGTTCAAGCCAATATTGGGTTGCGAATGTTATGTGGCGCGTACGAGCCGTCATGATAAAGCGGGTCGGGAACATTTAAGCGGTCATCACCTCGTTGTATTGGCGAAGAACTTTAAAGGTTATAAGAACCTCATAAAGATGGTTTCGATAGGCTGGGTTGAGGGTTTTTACGGTCGTCCGCGTATAGATAAAGAACTTCTTGAGAAATATCATGAAGGTCTTATTGTCAGTTCGGCGTGTCTGGGAGGTGAAATACCCCGTTATATAATGCAGGGAAATCTGGCAAAGGCCGAAGAATCGGTTTTATGGTTCAAGAATCTTTTCGGTGAAGATTATTATTTGGAATTGCAGCGTCATGAAACGACTAAAAGTACTGCAGACCAATCTATTTATCCGAAACAACAGGAAGTTAATAAAGTGCTTTTGGAGCTTGCGGCGAAACATAATATAAAAATTATTGCTACCAATGACGTTCATTTTATTAATGAAGAGGATGCGGAGGCTCATGACCGTCTGATCTGCCTTACTACAAACTCCGATGTGGATGATCCGCGAAGAATGCGGTACACGCAACAGGAGTGGATGAAGACGACCGAAGAGATGAATATTCGTTTTTCCGATGTTCCAGAGGCATTGGCTAATACGATTGAAATTGCAGATAAAATCGAATTTTATTCGATAGATCATAAGGCTTATATGCCTGATTTTCCTTTACCGGAAGGTTTTAAAGATAATGACGATTATCTGCATTTCCTTACTTATGAAGGAGCGAAGCGACGGTATGAAGGAGAGTTGACCGATGAAGTGAAGGAGCGGATCGATTTTGAATTGGAGACGATCCGGAAGATGGGTTTTCCCGGTTATTTTCTGATCGTACAGGACTTTATAAATGCGGCTAAGAATATGGGTGTTGCCGTAGGGCCTGGTAGAGGGTCTGCTGCGGGTTCTGCCGTTGCTTTTTGTCTTGGAATTACCGATATTGATCCGATTAAATATGATTTGCTGTTTGAACGTTTCTTAAATCCTGACCGTATCTCTATGCCTGATATCGATATAGACTTTGACGATGACGGCAGGGGTGAGGTTTTGCGTTGGGTGACGGAGAAGTATGGAAAGGATCGCGTTGCACATATTATCACGTATGGTACTATGGCAACAAAGTCTGCTATTAAGGATGTTGCAAGGGTACAGAAACTTCCTTTATCGGAATCTAACCGTTTGGCAAAGCTCGTACCAGATAAAATCCCCGATAAGAAAAAATTTACGCTCAGGGATGCGATTGAATATGTTCCGGAGTTGAAAGAAGCGGCAAATTCACCTGACCGTATTACACGAGAGACTCTTAAATATGCGCAGATGTTGGAGGGAAATGTGCGTAATACGGGAGTACATGCCTGTGGAATTATTATAGGTAAGTATGATATTTCGGATGTTGTTCCCGTCAGTACGGCAAAAGATAAGGATACAAATGAAGAGATGCTGGTTACCCAGTATGAAGGTTCGGTAATCGAGGAGACCGGTCTTATTAAAATGGACTTCCTGGGACTTAAAACTCTTTCGATCATCAAGGAGGCGGTAGATAATATTTTACTTACCCGGGGAGAGAAAATCGATATGTCTTCCATTTCGATTGAAGATCCGAAGACTTATGAACTTTACAGTAACGGAAAGACAACGGGAACGTTCCAGTTTGAATCGGCGGGGATGCAAAAATATCTTCGGGAATTACAGCCTACGAAGTTTGAAGATCTTATTGCCATGAATGCTCTTTATCGTCCGGGGCCGATGGATTATATACCTTCATTTATCGATCGTAAGCATGGTCGGGAGCCTATTACATACGATTTACCAGAGATGGAGCCTTATCTGAATGATACTTATGGCGTAACGGTATATCAGGAACAGGTCATGCTTTTGTCCCGTAAGCTTGCGAACTTTACGAGGGGACAGTCGGATGAGCTTCGTAAAGCTATGGGAAAAAAGCTCATAGATAAGATGAACGCCCTGAAAAAGAAATTCCTGGAGGGTGCTATGGCTAACGGTCACCCGAAAGAGGTGCTTGAAAAGATATGGGCGGATTGGGAAAAGTTTGCTTCATATGCATTTAATAAGTCTCACGCAACGTGTTATTCGTGGGTGGCTTATCAGACTGCTTATCTAAAAGCTAATTATCCGTCTGAATATATGGCTGCCGTTTTGAGCCGGAACATCAATAACATAACTGAAATAACTAAGTTCATGGATGAGTGCAAGTCTATGAACATACAGGTTTTAGGTCCCGATGTCAATGAATCGATGTTGAAATTCTCTGTTAATAAACAGGGTGATATCCGTTTTGGCTTGGGAGCTATAAAAGGTGTTGGCGAAGGGGCGGTACTGAATATAATCGAAGCACGTAAAAACGGACCGTTTAAAAGTATATTTGATTTCGTTGAACGTGTGAATTTGTCTGTTTGTAACCGGAAAACGATAGAATCACTTGCTTTGGCTGGCGCTTTCGATAATTTTTCAGAGATTACGCGCGAACGTTTCTTTGCAGAAAATAAAAAGGGAGAGACTTTTATTGAGTCTCTAATGCAATACGGTATACGGGTAGCGGCAGATAAATCGTCTGCAACGAATTCTCTTTTCGGGGATATTGAAGTGGTAGAAATTGCTACCCCTGAAATTCCGGTATGTCCTGCATGGAGTGATCTTGAACGGTTGAATAAAGAACGCGATCTTGTCGGCATTTATCTTTCTGCACATCCGTTGGATGAGTATTATATTATTTTGAATCATGTATGTAATACACATGCGATCGATTTTAATGAAGGGAATCTGGTTTTAGGAAAAGAGATCCGCATGGGCGGAATGGTGAGTGCATTCAGGGAAGGGATAACAAAAAAGGGGTCTCCTTACGGGATTGTCAAGATCGAAGATTATAGTGGAAGTACGGAAATCCCTCTTTTCGGTAATAATTATATTGAGTACAGTAAATTCTGTAAAGTCGGAATGTTTTTATGGATTACCGGTTCGTTGCAACCACGTAAATACAGGGAGGGTGAAAATGAGTTCTCGATAGGTTCGATAAAGTTGTTGCCCGATGTGAAGGATCAGTTGATTGAAAAAATTACGATAAAGACTTCTCTTCATAATCTGAATGATGCGACAATTACCGAACTCTCTACTTTAATCAAAAAGAAACAGGGAAAAAGTGCCCTCTATTTTAAAATATTTGACAGTGAACATAATATGACATTGGATCTTTTTTCTCCGAAAACCAAAGTCGAAGTTTCGAAAGATTTGATTGATTATATTGTTGAAAATGAAGATTTGGTTTTCGATATAAATTGATAGGGTGTGCGATTATTATTTGTATCTTTGAATCATTCCAAATGAATTAATAAATATAGAGAGAAATGGCTTTAGTATTTACAGACTCAAATTTTGAAGAGTACTTGAATTCCGATAAACCGGTAATGGTTGATTTTTGGGCCGAATGGTGCGGCCCGTGTAGAACAGTAGCTCCCATTGTAGATGAATTGGCAGCTGAATATGAAGGAAAAATCAATATTGGCAAAATAAATGTGGATGAGAACGACGATGTAGTATCTCGTTTTGGCATCAGGAATATCCCGACAATCCTATTCTTTAAAGGAGGGGAATTGGTCGATAAGCAGGTCGGAGCAACAACAAAGCCTGCTATTAAAGCTAAATTGGAAAGTTTGATTTAAAATTTTTGATAATCTTAAAATAACCGCAGCAGGATTCTTCCGGTTGCGGTTTTTTATTGTCGGTGTTGGGTGTGCAACAACTACAGGGTAGGATATATTTCTCTCATAAAAAAAAGATATGCGGCAAGAAGCAACAAAAATCCGATGCCAATATAAATTCCTCTTGCTATACTGCGTCCCATGTGATTTACTATAAAACGGACGGAAGAACTTTTGAAAAACCAGTCCTTGTTTGCAATAGCCAGGTAAAGAACTATACAGCCCATAATTACAAACCAGAAAAGAAGAAAATAATTCATTTCAATCATCAAAATGGATTATACGTGCCCCATCGTTCTGAATATCTATATGAACATTTGTACAATCCTGAGGAAGTAGTTCTTCGATAAGCTCCGGCCATTCGATGAAACAGATTGCGTCTGAGTATATATATTCTTCGTACCCGAAATCGAAGGCTTCTTCTATTTTGCGGATGCGGTAGAAATCAAAATGGTAAATGGGAGCGTCGTTTTCCGAACGATATTCGTTGACAATGGCGAATGTCGGGCTGTTTATTACATCTTTAACACCTAGGGCTTCGCAAACCGATTTGATAAAAGTCGTTTTGCCGGCACCCATTTCTCCTCGTAAAGCAAAGACACGTTTGTTCCCTATTTGGGAGATAAATTCTTTCGCAGCTGCCGGAAGTTCGTCAATATTGCGGATAGTCCATTTCATCATTTAAATTTTAGGAGTCATCGTTATTAAAGGAATCATCATTTCTTCCATTGAGGCACCTCCGTGCTGGAAAGTATCTTTGTAGTAATTTACATAGTAATTAAAATTGTTGGGATAGGCAAAGAAATCTTCTTTCAAAGCAAAAATATAAGATGAACTTATATTAGGCGCTGGCAGTCCGGCTTTTGCGGGTTCTGTAATTTCAAAAACTTCTTTCGGATTGTAATTCAATCTTTTCCCTACTTTATAACGTAGGTTAGTTGTGGTGTTCCTGTCTCCGATTACTTTTATGGGGTCTTTAACCTTTACTGTTCCGTGGTCGGTAGTAAGTACTATTTTGTAACCCATTTCAGCTATCTTTTTAAAGAGGTTAAGGGTAATAGAGTGTTTGAACCAGGATTGCGTGAGTGATCTGTACGCAGCTTCAGTAGAAGCAAGTTCCCGGATCATTTTGGATTCTGTTCGCGCATGCGAAAGCATATCTACGAAGTTCAGGACAACTATATTCAGCGGTGTATTGAAGTGTTGTGGAAAATTGGAAAGCAGCCGTTCACCGTATTGGGAGTCGTTAATTTTGTAGTATGAAAAAGACTCTTTTCTCCGATACCGGGACATTAAGGTCTGAATTAAAGGAGATTCGTTGAGGTTTTTCCCCTCTTCACTCTCTTCATCCACCCATAAATCGGGAAAAAGTTCTTCTATTTTTGCCGGTAGCAGTCCGGAGAAAATCGCATTTCTGGCGTATTGTGTTGCTGTAGGTAAGATACTGAAGTAAAGCTCTTCTTCGTATGTGAAATATTCATTGAATAGATCTTTAACAGCTCTCCATTGGTCCAGACGAAAGTTATCAATGACAATAACAAAAACCTTTTCGTCCTTGTCCAATAAAGGAAAGACTTTTTTCTTGAACAGATCATGGCTCATAATCGGACGTGAGTCCGGATCGTTTATCCAATCCAGATAGTTTTTTCTGATAAATTTAGAGAAAGCGTTATTCGCGTCATGCCGTTGTAATGAAAGCATTTCGATCAACTCGTTTTGAGTTTCCTGCAATTCCATTTCCCAATGTACCAGTCTTTTGTAAAGGTCTTCCCAGTCTTCGACAGACCGGGCTTCCATAATCTGTGTCGATATTTGTGCGAATTCCTGCCGGTATCCGACCGATGTGGCTTCGTTAATGATGTTGCTTTTATGAAGGATTCTTTTAATGGACAATAAGATTTGATTGGGGTTAACCGGCTTTATAAGGTAATCGGCAATTTTACTCCCAATAGCCTGATCCATAATCGATTCTTCTTCATTCTTGGTTATCATCACGACGGGAACCGTAGGACTTATCTCTTTTATGAAAGCCAAAGTTTCCAACCCTGAAAGGCCCGGCATATTTTCATCCAGAAAAACGATGTCGTAGGTTTCATTGGAACAGCAGTCTATCGCATCCTGTCCGCTTACTACCAGTGTTACGTCATATCCTTTTTCTTCCAGAAAGAGAGCATGCGGTCTAAGCAGGTCCATTTCATCGTCAGCCCATAATACCCGGTCTTTTTTCATGAAAGTGAAATTAAGAATTACTATTACAAAGATAAAAACTACAAGAACAAAATAGGGCGAAAATAATTATTTCTTCTTTTTTTGTTTTAGTTCCAGCTCTCTGGCTTTTTGTTTCGCTTTTCTTTCCTGCTCTTTTATTTTTTGTTGTTCTTTCCGTTCTTTTTCACGTTGGCGCATTTTTTCCTTGTAGGCCTTTTCTTTTTCACGGCGTTCTTTTTCTTTTATTTTTTGTTGTTCCTTGCGCTCCTTCTCTTTTTGCTTTTGAAGTTCTTCGCGTTGTTTTTGTTGCTCTTTACGTTCCTGCTCACGCTTTTTTATAAGCTTTTTCTTGTCTTCTTCTTTTTGTTTTTTCGCCTCTTTTTCGGCTTTTATTCTCTCTTTTTCATCTTTCTGCAATTGTTTTAGACGGTTTTGTTCTTCCTCTACTTCTTTTTTAGGATCTTCCTGAGGTACAGTTGTCACTTTTTCCTGTTTATTTTGCGTTGCTTTTTCCTTTTCTGTGAATTCGGCAGGAGCAACAGGCGACTTTTCCGTTTTTTCTACGGTGTCGGTTATAGCCTCGCTATTTTCGGGTTGAACCGGAAGAATATCTTTCTCCTGTTGCTTGGGTTCGATAATCTGTTTCTCCGGTTTTCCGGTCTCTTCAGGCTGAGTGATTTGGGGTTGTTCAGGGGAGAGTATATCGTTGTCCAGAAGGCGATTATTGGCGTTTATATTGCGAGTCCAGCGTTGTAATATTTCCGGTGCGATATTTCCATAAGCATTTCTGAAAAACTCGAAATATTCTTCCAGAGTTTTTCCTTTCTTAAGCACATCGTAATTTGTATTGGATATAACGACTGCAAACAGGGTCGGGGGCAGAGCACGAGCATAACCTTTATCGCCGTATATCAAATCATCGTATGATTTTGCTTCTTCAAAGCTGGTGAATCCACTGATATTAAGCACTCTCATATCGCCCATTTGTTCTATCGACATATCGAATTGTTTTCTATCGAAGTTTCCGAAGTTAAAGGCGGCAACTTCATATATGAGGTTATTGGTGTGGATTGATTTAGCCGGATAAATCAATAGTACCGAATGCATGTCTATCGTCTCGGGCGAGAATGTTAAGGTGCTGTCGATTTCTCCGTCCAGGTCTCCGAAACGGAGGTTCCAACGCATACCTGTTATAGGAGCCAGATCGGATACGATTCTTCTGCCTTTCAAAAGTCCTTTTAACATTTCTCCGGCGAGTTCCGTTACATCGGCATCCGGATATTTTTCGACCAGTTCTTTCAATGAATTTTTGAATTCTTCGGGCTGATTGGTTAATACGTACGATAAAGCATTTATGAATAAGAACTTAGGCATTAACGGAGATAAAGGATATTTCGCTTTCACCAGTTCAACGTTCTTGCGTATTGAATCGACTTGACTGGCCTGATAATAGTTGTAAGTAGATTGATAAAGATACTCCTGAGCTTTTCCCATATTTTTCATGTTCTGGATATAGTTCGGATCTGCCAATGCTATAGCATAGTCACTTTCGGGGAAAGCCTTGATAAGTTTCATTTTACAAATTTCGGCGTTTGCAAAATCTTCCTGACGCATATATATCAGCCACATCTGGTAATATGCTTCCAAAAGGAATGTCGATTCGGGGAAACGGTTGATTAAGGAATTAAACGCGTCGATAGACAAATTGAAGTCTTCCAGTTTGTCTTTATAAATCATACCCATATTAAAGAGCCCATCCTCTATGATTGCATTCGATGCGGCAATATCTTCTTCCGTAAGCGGAAGCTGTTGCAGATAGAATTTAGGATCCTTATTATCGGTAGAGAGTTCCGGCATGGGTTCAGTCCCACCTGTTCCAGCTCCTCCGGTATTTTCGGCAGTAAGATTTTCATCGGTCTGCTCGGTTTCTGTAGAGTCTTGTTCTTCGGCAAAAAGATTAACCGTTTTATTTCTGCGTCGCCAGTTATCTTCCAGTTTTCTACGTCCCCATCTTCGCTGGAAATCGTTTTTACCAGCCGTTACTGCCTGTGTATTATAAAAGTACCATGAATTGTCGCCTCCTATCGTTGGAATGGTTGGTGTTGTGATTTGGTTGTTTTTTTCCATTTCGGCCAAGGCTGCTGCATTTTTATCTTCCTGCATCGCCAGGTAATTTTCCATTTCAGCCTGTTTTTTTGCCTCTTCTTCTTCTTTTTTTACCTGTTCGATGATTTTATTGATGACAACCAGCCGTTCCTCTTCCGGCATTTTTGCCAGCCGCTGCAAACTATCCTGCAAATTCACGGCTTCTACATGGACTACAAGTTCATCCAGAACGCTCGAACGTTTCTCTATTAATTCATAGTTTTTGAATTCTTTGTTTACAATGGTCAATGCTTCAGTATAGCAAGGTTGTGCCTTGATATAGTTTTTCATTCCAAAAAAGAGGTCGCCCAAGGTGACTAAACAAATTGCTTTATCTATACCGTTCCGGGTACTTTTTTCAATAGCTAATTCGTAGTTTTCGATTGCTTTTACCGTATCTTTTTGTAATATATATACATTTCCCAATGCATAATATACCTGATCGAGATATTCTTTGTTTTTATCGCTTTTAGCCATTTTTCCCAACTTTTTGATGATTTTGTTGGGATTGATTTCCGCATATACTTCGGTTTGGCGTATGCGCGCGTTAAATTCCAATTCAAAAGACGGGTTTGCCCGGATTACCGATTGGAACGTGTTGTAGGAAGCCTGTGCATTACCGTCTTCGGCGTATAGCTGACCGAGCAAATATTGCATGCGGACTTTTTGTTTTTTACGTTTTTCCGAGTTAATCGCTTTGACAAGGTAAGGGATTGCTTCTCTATGTTGGTTATTTTTCAAAAGAAAATCTGCATATACGGAGGAGAAAAGAGGTACATATTTATTGGGGAGATCTTTATTGTTTATCTTGGTCAGAATATCCTCTGTTTCATATAGCCACCCCATCTCTGCATAGCATCTGGCCATCCATAAACGTGCTTCGGCAACGATATTTTTATCGTGCCGGAAATGACGTGCGATGAATGAGAATGTAGCACTTGCCTGCAAAAAATCACCGTTATAAAATTGAGAACGTCCCATCAGTAACCAGGCGTTGTGTATAAACGGATTATACTCTTCCCGTGCCATAAAGGCCTTGTATTTGGGATCGCGGCTTTTGCCGGGTTGTTTCTTCGGCTTTGTTTTTATTGAATGGAGTTTTATCGCCTTGTTACATTTTACGATAGCAGGGTCATAGGGGCCGCCGGTTTCTTCTTTGTCCTTAGGCAAAAGGCTGACGGAATACATCGGTATAATTTCGGAATAAGATTCTTTTGTTTTCCCTTCTTCTCCTTTTTGCGCCTGAAGATAGGCTTGGTTTCCGTTAAAATAGACGTTAAAGCGAGTTGTGAAGCTGTGGTAAAAACGTGTAAGTTTTGTGTTTTTCTTTGTCGAGCAAGAAAAACACAGGCAGGTTAATAATAATAACGGTATATATATAAACGACTTCCTCAAGAACAACAAATTAGCTAAATGAAAAACAGTATTTAGCCTGTTTTATTGTTTTACAAGCAATGATTTTATCCCTTTTGCCAAAATATAGATAAGTACCAATATCAGGACGATTGATGCACCGGAAGGAACATTTATCAAAGATGATACGAATAATCCGGTTATACCTCCTATCAGGGCTATTATAGCTGAAAGAATAACCATCTTGAAAAAACGATGTGTAAAAATGGATGCTGTAATCTGAGGTATGGTAAACAGAGACATAAGCAACATAACTCCTACCATCCGTATCGATAAAACAATGCCTGCGGCAATCAACACCATCATAGTGTATTCGATTTGCTTAACCGCAATGCCTTTTGTCTGGGCAAAATCGCGGTCTAATGCCACGTAAAGAATATCGAAATAGAAGAAAGTGAAAAAGAGTAATGCAATGATTGCAAAGACAGATATCCATAACAGATCTTGGGTATTTACCGTAAGGATATTGCCGAACAGGAAAGAGGAGAGATTCGGGGCATATCCGGGTGTCATAAAGATCGCGATGACCCCGACCGCCATCCCTAAGGACCAGAAAACGGCAATAGCCGAGTCTTCCCTTACTTTATGTTTTCTGGAAATCCACTCTACTCCCAGCACCGATAACAGGGAAAATACGAAAGCCGAAAAGATGGGATTCAATCCTAAATAAAAACCTAATCCGAGACCGCCGAAAGAGGTGTGGGTAATTCCTCCTGTTATAAATACCAGACGTCTTACTACTATGTAGGCTCCTAATATTCCCGAAATAACGGATAAAAGAATTGTCGCTGTCAGAGCATTCTGAAAAAATGTATATTGAAATAAATCCATATCAGTGAATTCTGCGTTCTCTTACAATCATTAAGGCCTCTTCTCTTAACGAGGTCGGCAGAGGTATTTCCCGCAATTGTAAGCTTCGTAACCAACCGGCAACTTCATCCTCTTTGAGCGAATATAAGATATCGCGAAATTGCTCTATCTCTGGTTCGCTGTATGTATCCGAATCTTTCTGTTTGAATAAGTCTAACTCTTCATCGTCGTAATATTCGATCTCTTTGCTCACAGCTGCGAGAAGACTATCTTTTTCGCAAATGCTGTGTTGACCGCAACACTCTTCCTCTTCGGCCGGGATATCTTGATTCTTAGTTTCTTGTTTCTCTTTGTAGCGTTTTCCTAAAAAGAAAGAGAAGATTCCCAATAATACGATAGATAAAAATAAAATAATCAATGCTTCCATTTGCTATGCAATTTCCTGAATAGCAAATCCGGATGAACGCAAATCTTTCCAGAAAGAGGGATATGATTTTGATACGACATGCGGATTTCTTATTGTTATCTGTTTGTTAATAAGGGCGACAGGCATAAATGACATAGCCATCCGGTGATCTTCATATGTGTCGATAACCGGATTCGATATTGGTTCGGAGCGTTTTCCTGCCCAGATTAGAGAAGTCCCGTCGCTTTCCTCCAGAAGGATTCCCAGTTTTTTTAATTCTTTTCGTAAGGCTTCAATTCTGTCGGTTTCTTTAATTTTCAGACTTTGTACGCCTTTGAAATGGAACGGAATATCCAACATGGAGCAAGTTACCGCAAAAGTCTGGACTAAATCCGGTTCATTGATAAAATCGTATTCAAAACGTTCTGTTTTTTTCCCTCCGCCGGTGATTATGACTCCGTCTTCCGTAAAACGGGTGGAAACGCCCAATTGTTTGAATAAGACGGCAACTTTCGAATCTCCTTGGTAACTGTTTGTGAAAAGCCCTTGGAGCCCAATCCGGGCATTTTCATCCAAAGCTGCCATTTCATACCAGTAAGATGCGGCCGACCAGTCTGCTTCAACACAAAAAGGGATCGTATGGTAATTTTGGTGTGGAATATTGATTGTATTGTTTTCCCATACCGCATTTACTCCAAAATCCTTCATTAACTTTAAGGTCAGTTTGACATAGGGAGTGGATATTAGATTTCCTGAAATTTCTAATTTAAGTCCGTTTGTCAATGAAGGTGCAACCATTAATAAGGCAGAAATATATTGAGAACTGATCCCTCCTTCCAGTGAAATGCTTCCTCCTTCTAAATGCTTCCCTTTAATATGAAGGGGAGGGTATCCCTCCTTTTCTTTATAATTGATGGACGCTCCGATTGAACGGAGGGCATCTACCAGTATTCTTATGGGACGTTGTTTCATTCGCTCGGATCCAGTTAAAGTCCATTCTCCCGGAGTGATGGATAAATAGGCAGTAAGAAAACGCATTGCCGTTCCTGCCGCTCCGATATTAAGAATCTCCGATTCGTTGTGTAATGCTGCCTGCATTACATCTGTATCGTCGCAATCGGAGAGATTATTTATCGGCTGTATGTTTTTAGCCAGGGCGTTGATAATAAGGACCCGGTTGCTTATGCTTTTTGATGCCGGTAATTTAATCGATATATTTTTTAATGAAGGAGAGGAGGTAATTCGGTATTCCATATTTCAAAGCAATCATTTTTGCAAAGTTAAGCAATTGCTTTCACTCTTCAAGCGGGTTGCCTTATTGAAATCAAAGCAGACGGGAATCCTTGCAGAATCTATTATTTTCCGCTATTTTTGCTGCCCGATGAAGATAATCAGCGATATAGAACTGGAAGATGGTCGTGCGCCGAAGGTTGTGACCATTGGTTTTTTTGACGGAGTGCATGCCGGACATCGTTTTTTAATCCGGACTCTTCAGGATATAGCACGGGAAAAAGCTATTCCTACCGCTATCGTTACTTTTGACGAGCACCCGCGGAAAATTCTTTGTGCCGATTATTGTCCTCAGTTAATCATGTCGAAGGATGAGAAAATCAAAGAACTCTCGGGATTGGGGGTGGATTATTGTTATTTCCTTCATTTTACTCCTGAACTTGCTTCTTTATCTGCAAAGGAGTTCATTCAAAAAATATTAAAACAAAAGATAGGGGCTTCCGTTTTGTTGGTCGGCTATGACCATCGTTTCGGGAAGGATAGAAAAGAGGGCTTTGATGCCTATGTGCAATATGGGAAGGAAGTTGGAATGGAAGTACTTCGTCTTCCTCCTTTTTCTGAAAGCGGAGAGAATCCCAGTTCTTCTTTTATCCGGAAAAAGATACTTTCCGGGGAAATGGATGTTGTCGCGTCGATATTAACTCACCCTTATTCACTGACTGGTATGGTCGTAGACGGATTTAAGATAGGACGGGATATGGGATTCCCGACTGCTAATCTGAGACTTGTTGAGGAGAATAAGATTTTACCGCCGGATGGCGTATATGCAGTTAAAGTCCTTGTTTCCGGTATATCTTACGGCGGTATGTTGTATATCGGGAAAAGACCGACACTGAATAACGGGGATGACAGGAGCATAGAAGTAAATATCTTCGATTTTAACGAAGATATTTACAATACTCAGATAACGATTCAATTTTTGAAAAGGACCAGAGGCGACATACGCTTTAAAGATGTTGCCTCATTAAGGAAACAGTTGGAAAAAGATAAGAAAGAAGTAATACGAGTCCTTGAATCTTTTAAGGGCTGATTGATTACTCGTTTTCTTTTTCCGGAACCATCACTACTTCAATGTTATTGCCTTGCTCCAATAATTCACGTGCGAATTGTTGTATATCGTTACTCGTTAAGGATGAAACGATTTTTATGTAATCGGCAGAAAGGTCTATACCTTCACTGTAATAAGTCTGGATTACGTTCAGCCAATAGGAGTTTTCCTCGATTCTTTGCTGGTAATTTTTCTGCAGATTCTCTTGTACGGTGGCAAGCGTTGTTTTATTGATCCCTTTTTCTGCCACTTCGCGCAGTTCATTCATAATAATCGTATTTAATTCCTGCTGAAGGGCCGGATCTGTATCAAAATAAATCTGTAATCCACTTTGTCCTTTTGGGAAAGTCGATATCCAGCCGGATACGCTAACACCGTAAGTCCCGCTTTTTTCTTCCCGTACCTTTTCAGTGTAGATAATGTCGAGAGCATTTGCCAGAACAGACATTCTAATTAAATTCGGCAAATCGTACGCGAGTGTTCCCGAAATCAGGTTTACGGTTGTGGCTTTAGGTGTTTGCATTGGCTGGAAGAACGTTTTCCTGATTTCTCCTTTTGCAATGGAAAGGTCTATTTCTTTTGTTTTCAAATGGTGCTTTGAAGAAGGAATTGTTGCAAGATAACTGGTAATTTCTTCTCTGAATTGCTCCATATCAATATTTCCTACAAAAATGAATGTGAAGTCGTCGCCGCTACGGAATACCTCTTTGTACATTTTCAGGATACGATTGTAGTCTATTTTGTTGATGTCTTCCAAGGTAATTCGTTTTTTCAGGGGATTGTCCGGATACACAACAGAAGAGAGGGTATCCGAGAAGATTACCATTGGATTCAATTGTTGATTCCGTATCTGGTTTTCCAGTTTTGCCAGATAAGAATTATATGCGTCGGTATCGCGTAAAGGCGGTTGGAAAGAGAGGTTTATTAATTGCATTAGCGTTTCTATGTCGGCCGGTGACGATATACCTCTGAATATTTCTTTATCGTACGACAGTTCTTTTGAAACCGAAACTTTTTTACCTGACAATAATTTTTCCAATTCGGATTTCTTGAAATCGCCAATGCCACTTAATCCTATTACGCTGTTGAATACTTTTGCATTTATAAGGTCTTTCTTATCGAAAACCGAGATTCCACCCGGAGCAAATCCGGTCATTAGTATTTCGTCGGTCTTAAAGATTGTGGGTTTTGCGATTACTTTTATACCATTGGAGAGAGTAAATAAAGTCGCATTGGAAAAAGAGTCCTGGATTTCGGATATTATTTTGCCTCCTGACGGTTTTTTCGCTATAAGGGGTACGTCTTTAACGAGATCTTTATAAGGCGTTACTTTTTCGTCTTTTGTCGTATTGTACCAGGTTAGGAGTGTATATTCAGATGGGTAAGGTATTATTTCCTTTTCGGGGCCTGTAACGGATATGACTACATTTTTGCTGTCAATGAACATATTTGTATAATTCCCTATGTCTTTGAGTGTAATAGAAGATGCGATTTTTTTAATCAAATCGTATTCAAGTGCAATGCCCGGTATATATCCGCCATCTATAAAATGAGCAGTATATTCTTGTGCAAATAAGTGATTCTCCCGATTAAAACGATCGTTATAGTTACTTTCATAAAACCGGAGCAGTTTTTTTCTTGCACGATCGTATTCTGTATCGGTAAATCCAAACCGTCTGATTCTTTCTACTTCGCGTATCAGAGCTTTGAATGCATTTTCTATTCCGTCTTCTTTACAGATGCAGCTAACGTTGAAAGCATCTTTCGTTTTTGCAACGATAAATTCATCGATAGAAGCTTGTGCCTGTAGGAACGGCGGATCAATTTTTCTGGCCATATCTGAGAAGCGCTCGTTAATCATGAGGGATATTATCTGGCGGACGTAATTCATGATTGCTCCCAGTTCTGTTCCGTATAGTTCTTTAGAAAGCGGATCGTGTTTAAAATATATGTCTATCATTACACGGGTCGCTTCTTTGTCTGTTGTGACAGCGATGATCGGAGCTTCGTTATTCGGAACAGAAAAATATTCTCTTTCAGGAGCATTTTTTGGAACCGATAAATCTTTAAAGATGGTTTCCAACTGTGCGACAACTTGGTCTTCAGAGATATCTCCTACAACAATTACAGCCTGTAAGTCGGGACGATACCATTCTTTATAGTAATTGCGTAGCGTTTCAGGTTTAAAGTTTTCAATAATATCCAAAGTCCCAATCGGAAGGCGGTTTGCATATTTACTACCTAAGAAGACTTCGGGAAATAATTTTTCCCACATCCTGAATTGAGCATTGCCGCGGGTACGCCATTCTTCTTTTATTACTCCTCTTTCTTTCTCTATTTCTGTTTCCGAAAGCGTTATGCCTCCCGCCCAATCATGCAAAATAAGCAAGGCTGAATCTACAACTGCCTTGTTCGTGGTCGGCAGATCCGATATGTAGTAAACGGTTTGATCAAAACCTGTATAAGCATTCAAATTTTCTCCGAATTTTACGCCGTTACGTTCTAAAAAACGGATCATATTTTTATCGGGGAAATTCTTGGTTCCGTTAAATGCCATGTGTTCGAGAAAGTGTGCCAGTCCCCGCTGATCCTCATTTTCAACGATAGAGCCTACTTTTTGAACAAGATAAAAGTCAGCACGGTTTTTAGGCTGGCTGTTATGCCGTATGTAATAGGTAAGGCCATTCGATAATTTTCCGTAACGAAGTTGGGGGTCGACAGGAATTTGTGGATTCTGCGTATTTTGTGCATATATTAAACCACCCCATAATAAGGCGATAAATACCAAATATAGATTTTTCATAACATAAAGATAATCGTTTATACAGGCAAATATAGGAAAAGGCTTTGTATAAGAGACACAAATTGAAACAAATTACTATCTTTGGGGGCATTAAAATATGAAGTGAAAATAAAAATATTATGAAGAGCTATAACCTTATAAATAATGTTTTAGGCTGGGTTGTTTTTCTGATTGCAGCCGTTGTTTATTTGATGACAATGGAGCCTACTGCAAGTTTCTGGGATTGCGGTGAGTTCATAACGTCTGCTTATAAGCTTGAAGTAGGTCATCCGCCCGGAGCGCCGTTTTTTATGCTGACAGGTAATTTGTTTACGCAATTGACTTCAGATCCTGCAAAAGTGGCCATGATGGTTAATTCAATGTCTGCTATTTTCAGTGCGTTGACTATTCTTTTCCTGTTCTGGACAATTACTTATATGGCCCGTAAAATTGTGGTTAAGGGCGACGACGATCTGTCGTTAGGAAATCTTATTATGATAATGGGTGCAGGAGTTGTCGGGGCTTTGGTCTATACTTTTTCCGATACTTTCTGGTTTTCGGCTGTCGAGGGTGAAGTTTATGCGTATTCTTCTCTTTTTACAGCCCTTGTTTTTTGGCTTATTCTTAAATGGGAGAGTTTTGCCGACAGGCCTCATGCCGACCGGTGGTTGATTCTGATCGCTTACTTCATGGGTTTGTCTATCGGTGTGCATTTGCTGAATTTGCTTTGTATTCCGGCGATTGTGTTGGTTTATTATTTTAAGAAATTTCCGAATCCGACTTTGAAAGGAACTTTAATTGCCTTGCTTGTTTCTTTTGCTATTGTCGGATTAATGTTATATGGATTTATACAAGGGTTAGTAGAAGTCTGCGGCTGGTTTGAACTTCTTTTCGTCAATGTTCTCGGTATGCCGTTTAATTCGGGAGTTGTCATTTATCTTATAGTCGTAACATTGGCTTTGATATGGGGACTTTACGAGAGCTCACGTCCTGTAATTCGTCCCGTTTTGTCGAAATGTGCATTTTTGGCAAGTATAGTTTTATTGGGTATTCCGTTTTTTGGTGAAGGAATCTGGCTTGGAATAATACTTATTCTTGCATTCGGGTTCTTTCTATTTACAAGAAAATTCGTTAATGTCCGATTGCTTAATACCACTCTGTCAATGATGCTGGTGTTATTGATCGGCTATTCGTCTTATGCCGTAATTTTGATTCGCTCTTCGGCGAATCCTCCTATGGATCAGAATTCCCCCAACGATATTTTCACCTTAGGTTCATATTTGAACCGTGAACAGTATGGTGACCGTCCTTTATTTTACGGTGAAACATATGCTTCAGAGGTAGAACGGAAAAATGAAAATGGAGCTTCTGTTCCTGTTGTAGAGCAAGGGCCTGCTATCTGGAAAAGAGGATTGAAAAAGAGTGAGAACGATAAAGACGTATATGTGGTAGCAGGGCATAAGGAACATTATGTATATGATCCGCAATCCAATATGCTTTTCCCACGGATGTATAGCAAAACGCCTTCGCATATTGCATTCTATAAAGAAATTGCACAGATAAAGGGTAATAAGCCGACCTTTATGGAAAATCTTCGCTTTTTCTTTAAATATCAGCTTAATTTTATGTATTGGCGTTATTTTATGTGGAACTTCTCAGGACGTCAGAACGATATACAGGGTTTCGGGGAAATCACGAATGGCAATTGGATAACCGGGATTCCTTTTATTGACAGCCTTATTGTAGGCCCTCAGACGGATATGCCTTATGATATTATCAATAATAAAGGTCATAATAAATATTATCTTTTGCCTCTTATTCTGGGACTTGTCGGATTGATTTATCAGGCATGTTCAGGGAAAAAAGGGGAACAGGGGTTTTGGATCACTTTCTTTTTATTCTTTATGACCGGTATAGCGATTGTGATTTATCTGAATCAGACGCCTTACCAGCCGCGTGAACGGGATTATGCCTATGCCGGATCATTTTACGCCTTTAGTATCTGGGTCGGTTTAGGTGTTCTGGGGTTGACAAAGTTGCTTATGTCGTTAAAACTGAATAAGACGGCTGCAGCTTCGGTTGCTTCGTTGCTTGCTGTCGGAGTTCCTATTCAGATGGCGGGGCAGAACTGGGACGATCACGATCGTTCGGGCCGTTATGTCTGCCGTGATTTCGGAATGAATTATTTATCGTCTTGCGCCCCGAACGCAATCATTTTTACGAATGGAGATAACGATACCTTCCCATTGTGGTATGTACAGGAGGTAGAGGGATACAGAACCGATGTAAGGGTTTGCAATTTAAGTTATCTGCAGACAGACTGGTATATCAGTCAGATGAAACGTCAGGCATATAATTCTGCGCCCCTGCCGATTGATTGGAATGCGGATCAATACCAACAGGGAACAAAAGATATTGCGTGGGTGGTTAATACCGTTAAGCGTCCGATTCTTTTGAGCGAGGCAATGGAATTCCTAAAATCCGATAATCCGCGTACAAAACAAATACCGGGAGTAGTGGATGTTATCGATTATATACCTTCCGATCAGTTGCTATTGCCTGTAAACAAAGAAGAAGTTTTACGTGTAGGAGCAGTTGCCGAAACTGATTCTGCCGATATTGTTTCACAGGTGGATATCAATCTGACAGGTAAAAATAATCTGATGAAACAGGAGTTGATGGTGTTGGATATGTTATTGAATAATAATTGGGAGCGTCCTATCTATTATGCCGTTACTGTCGGAGAAGACCAGGGATTAAATCTCAATAATTATTTCCAGTTGACTGGTTTGGCGAAACGTATTGTGCCTATGAATGTGACTGCAAGCGGTACAGAGGTCAATATGGATGTTATGTTCGACAACATGATGCATAAGTTTAAATGGGGTAATGTGGCGGATCCGAAAGTTTATCTGGATGAGAATGTATTACGGATGTGTCAGACTGCTCGTTATATGTTTGTCAGATTGGTAGAAGCGCTTATTAAGGAAGGTAAAGATGAGAAGGCTTTAGAGGCGTTAAATTATTGTATGGAAGTTTTACCTCCTTCTCAGGTACCTCTCACAAGTTTTGCCGGATTGGCGTTGGGGAATCTTTATTTCCAGGTGGATCGTCCGGAAGAAGCTGAGAATATTTATAAGCAGATAGCAGATAATTCTTCCAGAAATTTAGACTGGTTCTTCAGGTTGAGAAAACGTGATTTCGCTTCTGTGTTAAGTGATGTGGAACAAAATCTGGCAATGCTTCAGCATATAGCATCCGTAACCCGCGAATATGCTCCTGAGCTATCTAAAAAATATAGCGATGAATTAGGTAATTATGCTATGGAATATAATATTTTGCTGGAAAAATACAATATTGATAGATTAGGGCAAAGATGATCATTGAGCAGCCTCCTTTTTTTTACAGAGCACTCTTTCCGGGAGCGCTTTGGAGGATAACTCCGAAAGAAAAGTGTGTTTATCTGACTTTCGATGATGGACCTATCCCTGAGATTACACATTGGGTTCTGGATGTACTTGACCGGTATGGTGTTAAAGCTACTTTTTTCTGTGTCGGTGAGAATGTGCAGCGTTATCCAGAAATATATAAAGAAATTATCAGGCGGGGGCATTCCACGGGTAATCATACATTCAATCATATTCAGGGGATACGTTACTGGTCAAGTAACTTTGTCGCGAACGTCGAAAAGGCAGCTTGTCTGATTAAGAGCAACCTGTTTCGTCCGCCTCATGGACATATGCGTATTGCCCAGACGTGGAAGCTCCGGAAGAGATATAAGATTATTATGTGGGATGTGGTAACTCGTGATTACAGTCCACATATGACCGGTCCGGGAGTGTTGGCTAATGTTAAACGATATACCCGGAAAGGTTCGGTTATTGTCTTCCATGATTCGATAAAGGCCGAACGAAATATGAAATGGGCTCTTCCGAAGGCAATCGAGTGGCTTCTTAAAGAGGGTTATGTTTTCAAAAGAATCGAATAGTGTTGTTTATTGAATGGCAATTAATGATAAGGCGTATTCACAACAGATAAAGCTCGAGGCGTTGAGGCTGGGTTTTTCAGGTTGCAGAATTGCCCGGATATCCCCTATTTATAAGGAGAGAGAATATTTTCGCCGATGGCTTTCTCTCGGCTATCAGGGTGAAATGCATTATCTGGAGAATCATTTTGAAAAACGTTTTAATCCTTCTTTTTTAGTTGATGGCGCTCGTTCTGCTATTGTTGTAGCGTTGAATTATTATCCCAAGCGGATGCAAAATGAGGATTCTCCGCAAATAGCTTATTATGCATACGGTAAAGATTACCATGAAATAGTTAAAGAGAAGCTAAAAAGACTTCTGCTTTATATCGATGAAAGTATAACCCCGGTTTCTGGTCGTTATTTTTGTGATAGTGCTCCGGTTTTGGAACGATACTGGGCACAAAGATCAGGGTTAGGATGGATCGGGAAGAATGGTTTGCTTCTGCTTCCCGGGAAAGGGTCTTATTTTTTTCTGGGAATTCTTTTTGTGGATATTGAATTGGCAGAGGATTCTCCTTTAAGAGAGCGTTGCGGAACGTGTAATCGTTGTATTGAAGCTTGTCCTACAAGAGCATTGCGTTCTCCCTATGTCATGGATGCGAGGAAATGTTTGTCTTATATGACAATTGAATATCACGGAGCGTTGCCAGAAGATTTTAAATCATTTGCAGGAAATAGGGTATATGGTTGTGATGAATGCCAGAAGGTTTGTCCTTGGAATCGTTTTGCTTCACCCTGCAATGAGCCCGGATTTGAACCTTCGGATTGTTTTCTTTCATTGGATAAAAAAGCAATGCTTGCAATGACGGAGGAAGAATTTAATTTGGTTTTTCGTCACAGTGCGGTTAAACGGACTAAGTATTCAGGATGGCGGCGAAATATAAAAGCTCTTTAAAATTATAGATATATGGAGCCGATTTTTCATGTTATAGATAGAAAAAGCTGGGAGAGGAATATCCATTTCGATTATTACTATAATCAAATAAAATGTAAGTATAATCTGAATGCGAATATTGACGTGACGGAACTGGTAGAGTTTCAAAAGGGACATGGCTTGAAGTTTTTTCCCGTTATGTTGTATGTCATAATGAAAGCGGTAAACTGGAATAAAGAGTTCCGTATGGGGTTTAACGATGAGGGGGAGTTAGGATATTGGAATGAAGTTGTACCGTGCTATACGTTATTCCATGATGAAAGTAAAATTTTTACGGATATCTGGAGTGAGTATAATAATGATTTTGAGATATTTTATAAGACGGTATTGAACGATATGCAAACATATGGAAATGTAACGGGTGTTATAAAAGCACGTCCGGATCAGCCTAAAAACTTTTGCTCTGTATCTTGTCTTCCCTGGCTAAGTTTTACGGGTTTTGCACAGGATACTTATACGGAAACGTCTTTTTTATTCCCTCTTATAATGTTTGGAAAGTATTTTGAGCAGGGCAGAAGAATATTGCTTCCTTTTTCTGTTTTCGTCAGTCATGCTGTTGCAGACGGGTATCACACGTGCAAATTGATAAATGATGTTCAGGAAATTGCTAAATCTCTTCCTGAACAGAAGTAATGTTTTTGTAAGAGTCTCTTGAGACTGTATTTCTGAGAATAAGGGGAAACTATAAAATCCGGTTGTGGAGAGTTATCTTAGATAAGTATAAAATTTATTTTATATGCCGTTGAAAGATCAGCTTATAAAGTTTATAGCGGTTTGCTTAGATATATCTTTTAAATAAAAACGGACAGAGATATATCTCTGT
>JAQXIO010000003.1 GCA_029007825.1 Bacteroidales bacterium
GGGCCGATAGTTTTTTTTGAATATTTTTCGGACGGATTGGGGGGGGATAGATATGAATAGGGGGAAAGTTTTGTTTTGATGGGCCCTGGATTTTTTTAGGGGCTAACTTTTGGGGGGAAAAGGGGGATTTTTAAGGGGTGAGGGGGAGTCCCTTTGAAATGGCATTATGGATCTGTGGAAAAATTCCCGTATTTAACTACTCAATAATAACTAAAAAAGTAAATAAACAATACGATCCGATTCAAGATGTTAGCCTTTCCTTAATCAACAACTATTAAGAAATAAATAGAGCATTCTTTATGTTCTTAATAAATCGACAGAAAAATTTAAAAGGCCCTATAAAAAGCATCCGAATAAATCAATTTATCCGGATGCTATACATATTCATTTTGCCTTTTATACGACTTGAATATTTTCTTCTTTGCTTAAATCATCAGCCGACGGGGTTATCAACTTATATCCCTTTCCATGAATATTGATTATTTCTATTCCCGGATCAGCTTTCAAAAGCTTACGAAGTTTTGTGATATATACATCCATGCTTCGAGCATTGAAATAATTATCATCAACCCAAATTGTCTTTAAAGCATAGTTACGTTCCAGAATTTCATTAGCATGTGCACACAAAAGACTGAGCAACTCACATTCTTTGGTAGTAAGTTTCGTTACTTTATCACCAATAGAAAGTGTTTGTTTCTGTGTATCAAAAAGGAAATTACCCAATTTATAGAAAGGTATTTCTTTCACTTTTTTGCCCTTCACGCGACGAAGTATCGCCTCAATACGGAGCAATAATTCTTCCATGCTAAACGGTTTGGTAATATAATCGTCCGCACCAATCTTAAATCCTTCCAAGACATCTTCTTTCAATGTTTTTGCTGTAAGGAAAATGATGGGTACATCGACATTTACCGAACGAATTTCCTGAGCCAAAGTAAAACCATCTTTCTTCGGCATCATCACATCCAAAATACAGATATCGAACTTTCCTTTCAAAAAGCCTTTCAAACCTGCTTCACCATCTGAATAGAGTTCTGCATTGTAACCCTTTGCGATCAGATACTCACGAAGTAACATCCCGAGGTTTTCATCGTCCTCACACATGAAGATTTTCAACTTTTCTTCCATAGCATTCATTTTACAAACGGTAAATAAATAATAAATTTTGTTCCAACATTAAATTCACTCTCCACTTTAATTCCTCCATTGAGGTCAGTTATTATTTTTTTCACGTAAGCCAAACCGAGTCCAAAGCCTTTCACATCATGCCGGTTTCCTTTCGGCACCCTGAAAAAACGATCAAAGACTTTTTTCTGATACTCTTTTTTAATGCCTACCCCATTATCCTCAATAGATATATAAAGTTTATTAGAGTCGTTCCAAGTTCTCGCCATTAATTGTAACGGCACATCTGGCTTCCGATATTTTATCGCATTGTCCATTAAATTAAACACAACATTCGTAATGTGCATTTCATCTAACATAGCAGTCGATTCAATCGCATTAAGCTCAATATCCAACGTTCCGCCAACCTGTTCAACCTTAAGATGCATTGTATTGGCTATATTGACGATTAAATCGTTCACATCCAATTCTTTCAGCTTCAGTGTCGCTTTTTGCTTTTCATACAAAGAGGTCTGCAAAACTTTCTCAATCAAAAAACTTAATCTTTTTGTCTCGTCATATATAACAGTCGATATATGCTTAAAAAGTTCAGGACTTTTCGTTACATCTGCATCTTTTAACATCTGAACGGCTAAGGATATCGTCGATACTGGTGTCTTCAGCTCATGCGTCATATTACTAACAAAGTCACTTTTCAATTCTGACAAACGCTTTTGTCTTGAAATAATAACAATCGTCGTAATGAATGTTATCAGCAAGATCACCGTAAAAATCATAGACGGAATTATAAACGAAACCGAACTGACAAGAAACTGCCGCATTATCGGGAAGTAGAGCACCAATTGGGCTTTCTTTGATTGCCTGTCATTCTCAAATAAAGGCTGGGTAAATGTCCACTTGGAAAGAACATCTTTAAATCCAACACTTCTATAAACCTCTTTACCATCTTTATCCAACACTTTATAATGGAATGGTAAAAGAAGTCCATTATTTGCTAATTCCGATCGTATGTATTCGTTTATCTTTCTTAAATCTACCCTTTCTTCTATAGGATCCAAACTGGAACGGTACAGGATTTCAAGAATCACTTCATCCAAAAGTCCCTTCTGATAATAAAAACGTTGCTGAAAAAGTTCCTGCAAATTCCGTGAAGTTTTCTCTATGCTATTTTCACGAGACGGAAAGAATTTATTTTTATCCGTCATTTCGCTCTTAAATGCAGCTCCCATTTCCAGATTATGGCGCCACAATAAAGAATCTTTTCCAAATACGTATTTATTTTTCCGGTCGAAGTACTGATCATTTATTTTTTGTTCATGCTCTGACCCCCAGGCAAAATAGTTATCCGATTCACGAAAAACCTCCCTCAATAAATAAGCTCGAGTTTCATCTAATTCCAGATTTCTGTTTACCTGACGCAATGATCTTTCTACGGCTTCCCTGAAATTTTCATTTCTGGTATCTAATATGGTTATAGCATACATTACCTGTAAGGTCAAAAGGCCTACAAATGCAAATGCCATAACAAAAGATAGTAACCAAATCGACCATTTCTTCATATCTTTAACTTAAAGTCTCAAAATATTTATAGCTATTTTACAGCCTTTATATTCCATAATCGACTAATAATAGAACAAAACTACTCCTTTTTTGTTTAAACCTAACACAAAAAAGATTAAATATACAGCAAATAATTGTTAATTTGACAAATTTATTACGTTGTTTATATCCTTTATTTCATCAAAAGATTTAACGCTGTAAAGAGAAGCGGAGGCTCACTCCATAATTAGAGTTAGAAGTGGGGTAAGAAGACGATGACACGAGAGGCTTATTTATCTGAAGATCATAGAATGCTCTTAACGTTAACATTTTACTTAATGCATAATCTGCTGAAAATTTCATTGTTACAGCTCGTGTACCGGATGTCGACTGTGAATAATTTTCCTCTATTCTACGAATCACAGACTGCATATTGCGTAAAGAAAAATCGGCCCTCAACAACAAATCATTACTATAATCTTTACTGGGTTTCATATTCAACACCTTATTAAATTCTGCTACTTTATATTCAAGTCCCAGTACCACTTCCTTGCTGACTGCTTCAACAATCTGTAAAGATGACATATTCAGGCTTAAGTTCCTGGTATTCTTTATTTCCGCACGAGCTGTCAGATTATTTTTAAAACTCATATTCACACCAATCAACGGGCTGAAAGCTTCATTGATACTTACCGCAGAAATGTCATAGGGAGAAGAGGGGGTCGGATTACCAGTTGTGATATCACGAATAAAGCCTAAGCCATCTTCACCATCTGCCTGTACCCAGTTTAAGAAAGAAGAAAAAGCACCGACCGAATAAGTGCATCTGTACTGGTGTGTAAAGGTTACCGATTTAAAATGTTCCTGAATAAAAGAGAGAGCATTCAATCCATCATACGTAATTTTCCAATTCGGAATCAAAGCCGATAACGAAGGAAATGCCGATAATTGAACTTTCTGAGGATTCTTTCCCGTATATGCAGCAATAAATGCGGGCACCAAAACATCTGCAGAGTTTCTATTTACACTCCAATTCTCCGCACTGCTTTTGCCAACATACGCATTCCCTCTCATAAAGCCTGCATCGGGATATCTCACATTACTGTATTTTTGATTTAAACGCGAAGCTATTATATCCCGATACTCCCTAAATGTATTAAATGATTTTGATGCGTAATTATTAGATGCTTTCATACTTTCAAAAGCAGAAGATATCGCAACGGTCGACATCGTAAAATTACCTCCCAGCACTACGAGAGGATCCTCGTCATACACATATTGAAACTCTTTATTCCGTGTGTGTACTCTGGTAGCGTTCAAATCGATTTTAAGTCCCTTTATAGGCTCAAGTTGGGCTCTAATGGTTAAATTGGATGCAGCACTATAGATTGCGGGGTTAATATTATTAGAATCATTAAGCAACCATCCATTCTCACGTGCCCGATCCAAATAGTTCTCACCCGTAAATCCGAAGGCAAAATCACCCCCCGGAGCAAAGCCAAACGATGACGAAGACTGCCCCAATATATCCCCTACCCCCGGACGAAATCCAGACAAATACAAGCCTGCATTATCTGTATACGAAAGGTTCACATTCCGGACCATCATCAAAAAACGGGTAGTGTATTGTCCCACCTCAGTCCAAAAGTTCTTGTCTTTACCAGCCGGAGGAAGCACCGTTACCTTTATAGATATGGAATCTTTATTCAAAATTTTTATCGACTTTTTATCCATTGGTTTAAACTTGATCGCATAAGCCAAACTATCTTGCAAACGCCGCGCCGAAACTCTCGGTTTTTTGGTATCAAGATTGTGTGTTACACGAACCAGCGAATCCATATAAAGATCTATTACTTTTTCAAACTTTTTCGGCTTTTCCCTTACAGGATTTTTCGTATTCGTTTTTTTCTTCCTGGATGAAAACCGTTGATTTACTTCCTTTAGATATTTCGACTTATTATAAAGCGATTCCATATTAAACCTACCGGTAAAATCAATTTGTCTCTGGTTTTTAATTGTATTTCCTACTTCGATCTCTTCATCGATATAAGCACCTTTATCCCAATTATACGTACCGTTATAAGCAGCTGTCAATGTCGTCCAATCCAAAGCAGGAATCAATTTCGAAGGGAATGTATAAGTTACATTAAACGTTTGATCATATTTTAGAGGCGTTCCCAAATCCCAGATACTTTTCCAGACTGAATCGCGCCACATTTCATACTGATCTTTATTCAAATCTTTATTGACCTGCACATGAGGCTCTTCTATCCGGGCATTCGTACCGGAATTAAATGTAGCAGAAAGATTCTTTGTCAAATCCCAACGTAACGAGAAACGCCTATCCCATAAGAAATCCTGCTTAAACGAAACAGGTATAACATTCTCCGGTGCTCCCGACATATCCCTCAACTGCAATTCATAATAATACCGGGCCATTGCCGTCTGGAATGAAATATTACTGGGTAAATAATTAATTCCAAATTCTTTTACAACCCTCACATTCTTCGATTTATTTTTCATCTTGGAAAACGGTTGATAGGGCTTCACAAAGGGCGTATATGAATAAGCAAGATTCGCTTTAATGTCTTTCGTTGTCTCATACTCTGTAGTAGGATTAACCTTTTTATCAAGACTATAAGCAAATCCTAAACTGAAATTAGCCGGATCATAAGGCATCGGATTTTTACTCTTTATATCAACTTTCATATTGCTGATACTGAAACTTTTTCGTATCGCCTTTTCTATTGCAAAATCGTTAATAGAGTCTTTTTCCCTTTTTGTAGCTGCATTATCCAATGCCTCCTGTAGAAGAATATCCTGATCTATCGGATTGTATTTAGGCAATATTTTCTCATTTGAATATCCATAATAAAAAGGAATCGACACTTTTGCCTTTTCCGGAAAGAATTTTCCAAACTGTACATTCGTTACTATATTATACTGATATAAATCGTCCAAGCGCCTTTCTGTCAACGATTGATCCAGCCCCCCAAAACCAGCCGTTTCAATGCGTCCTCCCAAATTTACGGTTCCCAAATCAGACAGAGCAACATTTAAGTTCGCATTTGCGGCCCATCCGCCATCCTCATTAAATTCGGTCAGTCGTAAATCATCCACCCAAATAACACCCGATTTCGTTTCCCTGGAATTATTCCGCACCCCAATCATAATGGTTTTCACTTCCGACAACGACGGGTTTCCAATTACAGCAACCCGATTTCTCGTATTATCAGGATCATATTTAGAATACAACGTAGTAAAGGTAACATCAGTTCCTGCCTGCGACTTTTCCCTATTCCGTTCCAATTTCAAATCGGTAAAGACGGAAAGAGGAATATTAATCATATTCTCTTCAGGCCAAACGGCCTGTTGATCGCTTAAAATCTGAGTATTATATACTCCAGCAGGCGTAAGTGTCAGGGGTACCTCATACTCATAATAATTATTTACAAAATCCGAACCCAAACGTAAAAATATAGATAAATCACCGTTCGCCAGATTGGTATTATCGGCTATTAATTTCTCAGCATGGACAAACATTTGCAAACGTTTATATTGCCGGAGGTCAAACATTGCAGTCTTATATGCAGCACGTGCATCACCAGACTCAAGGTCGAGAACCTTTAACGACATAGATTGCTCATTCTGCTGACGAATCTGAGGCTGACTGGGGTCCAAAATACGTGTAACGCCCGGAGGCAATACGTAATTTACGGGTTCACGGCTGCTATTTTCTTCTATATTCACAGCGGATAAATCCAATTTTCCCGTATTTGTAGGCGGCTTAAGATTCGGATTGGATAAATCTCTCGTATAAACCCTCCATTCTCCTCTAATCAACTGGAATGTAGCCAAACGCAAAATAGTAGAATCGGTAAAATTTGTCATATAAACACGCATAAAACGGATCGAATTGAAACCTTCCATTCGTCCGATGGTACGTGTATATTCCCGAACCGGAATTTTAAACTGGTACCATGTTACCCTTTCATCCTGTCCATTACGAAGACGAACGGTCGCCTCGCGCTTATCCGCTATAAAATTCTCACCGACTTTCATATCTTTCGGGCGGATCGATATTTTATATTCATAATAAGCTTCATTCTCATTCAACGTATTATCCTGATTGATATCTTCCACATCCGGACCAGCCTTCGATGCAGAGCTATATTTCGTATCGTTGTTGGTATCGGAGTTTCCTTCCGTACCATTATACCGTTTATACCGAGTCAATATACCGGCCCTTTCACGATCGTATTCCGCCCCTCTGAAATAATGGAAATTATCCATTGCCGGATCGTTAAAAGGAGAAAAACGATCCTGTTGCATTTGCGCATATACGTCTGAAGGAAGTCTATTTCTCAACCGATCTATAAAATTCTTATAGCTCGGATAGTTAAACTCTTCCTCGGTACTTAAACCATCGAGACCAACGTCCTGAATTTCCCGTGCTCCGTCTGAATTATCAAAAGCATAGCCAGTCGACTGAAATTTAGGCACCTTTCCCCATACCGTAGTATCCAAAAGCGTCGGGTCTCTGTTAACCGGCAAGCCGCTTTCGAACGATTTCATTCCATCTTTTAAAATATCTTCCGATATTTCTCCCAGATTCAAATAGAGATCACCCCCTTTAGCCACCAGCATCGAGTCATAAATAAAGGGGTCCATCATCCAGAACTCGATGTACTCGATATTCGACGACTCAAAATTGGTCTGATCCAATTTCCGCATCATCCCTCCGAAACGTTTTTCCGGATTTGCCAGAGATCCGTCATTCGCAACACCTTCCACATCCATATTGTAAGGCCCCCTCTCTTTCGGATAATAGGCCAAATTCAGTACCGGAAGAATTGCCGACTCACCATAAGAGGCCTGACGATTCGGGAAAAGTTCCTGTTCATACACTTCCCTGACAAAATGATTCGATAGCTGCTCCACATCTTCCCTTATATACGAAGGTGCAATAGAAGAATTTTTCCGCGTCATTGCAGGGTCTATACTATACCATGCCAACAGAGCCCGGTTATAACCATACTTCACATCATTCGACAGAGTTGCTTCAGGAAACATCGGATTAGGTCCGTTATCATAAGGAACACTGCATAAGTTCCATGGATATGCCGTCCTTAAATCGAATCCAACCTTTGCCGACTCAAAATCATCCAAATATGAATAACCACCTCCATATTTATTCTCATAATGTCCCGGAATAAGATGGGCAAACTCGGCATTGAACGTAATTAACGAAGGTTTCGTTAATTGTAATAAGGGTAGCTTGTCCAATAAGTTAGTCAATAGCTGGGATTCTGTTCTATATGCCGTATTAAATCCCCATAGAGTATTTTTCAGCGATTCATTTCCTGCATCTATTTTCATCGTAAGCGGAACCTCGTAAAGGTGCATAATCGTTCCCCCGATATTAAAATTCGGACTGAATTCATAATTCAAATCCATTCCTAACATCGTTTTCCGCTGCATGCTGAACATCGACTGATTTTCCAACGAAACGCTAATAGGAGTACCTGCATCAATAATACTTTGATTTAAAATCGTAACCCTTCCCGAAGTATAATCTACTACATAATCGGTATTTTCCGTTAACGTCACCCCTCCCGCTGTCACTCTTACCGATCCGCGGGCAACATTAGAAGCTCCTAAGCTAATTTCCGAGTTTTTGGAGGCCTTATATTCTCCTTTCATCAAGAACTTATTTTTATCGGCAAATTGCTGGGCTACAGTCTTCGTCGTATCGTATAATTCCTGATAAACGAACTTATCGGCAATCGCATCATCATCTATCATTTTTCTCAAATGGGAACCAAAAGGTTCCACTACCGGAAATATAATCTTACCGTTCTGTGAAAGGATCGTATAACCCTCGACAAAGTCGAAGAATCCATCCGGATAAGGTTCATCTTTAGAATCCAAACGGTCCAGATTCATTACACGTAAAAGTAACTCCAGGTTAATCTTTCCAGCTGGGATATAATTCAGATAAAGCCCTGTCGTATCACTTAAATATTGGATATCCAACCGGAACTTTTCTTTCTGCACGGAATACGCACCCAACGAATAGACATTCTTCATCATCAGATCCCAGTAGGGAGCCGACGGTGTTAAAGCCGTACCTTTCAATAATTTCACATAAAGAGAACGAAGATTCGACGATTCAGGGGTAGCTTCTCCTGTTATATCCGTTGAAAATTCACCTACCTGAAAGGTCTTCCCCTGATAAGTATACTGATATGCGACAGCTAACACTTCATCCGGCTGCAATGCTGTTTTCAAAGAGATATATCCCAACTTCGTATTCAGATAATACTCACTCGCTTCCAATCGACGGGCACTCTCTATCTTTTCATAGTCGGTGCCATTTTCCAGAACCCCCTGAAAAACCTGCGTTACCTGATTTATATCCCGTGCATCCGGATATTGATCTACTATAGTTTTATATAAAGTATTCGCATCATTATATGGAATACCATCCAGATAACTTCCTTGGTGCTGCCATCTATCGTTACTAATATCAGAGTATTCACCTAAATCGGTAAATGCCACAATGTTTCTGGCCTGGTCGAATTTCCCCCGCTTATTTGTGATCCAGACTTCTACCTTACTAATCACAACAGGCGAATTTATATAAGGCAATTTGCTCAATGCCTGATCATAACGATTCCGGAAATAGTAGCTCAAAAAGAAGTTCCGGTTCTCATCGTATTGATCTGCTGTAAATTCAAAGGGTGTTGTCTGTACTCCGCCTTTCGAATTAACCGTTTTCGATTCGGATTCCTGCTGAGAGGCCAATAATCCCACTTTCAATTTCCCAAACTGAAGATTTGCCTTAATACCAAAAAGCGCCGCTCCACCCCTTATTAACGAGTTCGAGGTCGTCATACTAACATTTCCGGCTTCCAGATTTTTAATTATTTCATCCTCATTGCCTTCATAAGCCAATTTAATTTTTTTCGTATCGAAATTAAAGGTACTCTGTGTATTATAGTTCATTCCAAAGGAGACCTTCTCCCCCACCTTTGCCGTAACGTTCATTTGTACCTGCTCATCGAAATTAAAGGTCAAACGATTTCTTTGACGAACCGGAAGAGTCGGATTCATCGTCTTATTCTGTTTCATTCCAACTGTCAATTCCAAAGATCCCTGCGTCTGAATCCTTACTCCTCCGGGACCGAAAATTCTTTCCGCAGGGCCTATATTGAATTGCATGTCGGCCAAATTAAAGCCAGATTTTTCATGCTTCTCAAATTCCTCTTTATTCTTGCTTCTGAAATAAGAGTGCATTGACTTCCGCATATCCTGATCCATATATTCTTCCGGAGAAAGGGAGAACGATGTACCTAACTCATCATCTCCCATTTTTGTCTTCAGGAGATAACGGCCCGTCTTCACATCATATTCTATTTCACTCTTTACATTCTCAGGCGATTTCAGGTCCATCGGTCTCTCTGCATTTATATCTTCCATTGACCTCGGTTGTGTCGGGGAAACAGGATACCGCAGATTTATACTATCTTTCTTTGCTTCTTTTTGGGATGGTACAGAGACATTCGTATCCCTCTGCTGCACTTTAGCGTACAGCGATACAAAGAAAGAGGCTCCCAAGACCATGAGCATCAACCATATGTAAAGAGAATGTTTTTTCATCAAAGCATTTTCAATGCAGCCTTAATCACCTGTTCTACTGTTAATTCGGGAGTTAATTTAAGAATAGAATTTACCGCTTTTCTGGAAATTGCGGGCGTGAACCCGAGCATCACTAAAGCCGCAACAGCTTCTTCACCTATTTTACTATCGTTTTTCAATACATTTTTGGTTGCAGATAAAATACCGGGGGTTATTTTATCTTTTAAATCTACGATTATGCGCTGTGCGGTTTTCCCTCCGATTCCTTTAACTGACTGAAGCGCAGATACATCACCGGAAGCGATCAGAGATTCTAATTCGCCTGCAGAAAAAGACGAAAGTATCATCCTTGCTGTCTGTGCTCCGACTCCTGAAACCGAAATCAGCAACGTAAACAGTTCCCTTTCTCTCTTTTCCGCAAAACCAAAAAGATCGTGTGTGTCTTCCCTGATAATTTCATATATGTATATTTTACAAGACTCTTTCCCGGTTATAAGAGCATGCGTACTCAATGAAATATTTACAACATAGGCTATCCCGTAACATTCGATAATAAGCTGTGCCGGATAAAGTTCAACAATATCCCCTTTAATATATTCTATCATCTTTCTTTAGGTCAATTCTATTTTTCCTTAATATAGAACGGAAAGTTCCATAAAAGCGTATAAATTTCATTTAAAAGTTACAGAATATAATCTGAAACAGATTTACAAAATTTCCATTATCTATATTTTAGATAACAGTTCGAAAATTATCATAAAACAAAACTTTCTATTTGTCCAAAAAAAGGAGATAATACATTCCTTTTGAAAAGTATTTTTTATCTTTACGTCAAAATATAACATTAAAAAGCTTAGAATGATGAAAAAAATCAGAGCAGCCATCGTCGGATATGGCAACATCGGCAAATATGTGTTGGAAGCACTTCTTGCATCGCCCGACTTTGAAATCGCCGGAATCGTTCGTCGCAACCCTTCAAATAATCCAGCCGAACTTACCGGATATAAAGTAGTAGATTGTATCAAAAAACTGGAACATGTCGATGTTGCAATTTTAGCAACTCCGACACGTAGTGTAGAGAGCTATGCCAAAGAGATTCTGGCTCTTGGGATACACACAGTAGACAGCTATGATATTCACGGCGGCATTGTCGCTCTTCGTAAAGAACTCGACGCCGTAGCTAAAGCCAATAATTCCGTTGCTGTTATTTCTGCCGGTTGGGATCCGGGCAGCGATTCCGTTGTCCGCGCCCTCATGGAAGCTATGATTCCAAAAGGTATTACCTATACGAATTTCGGTCCCGGTATGAGTATGGGGCATACTGTTGCGGTTAAAGCGATAGAAGGAGTAAAAGCGGCACTATCTATGACGATTCCTTTAGGAACAAGTGTTCACCGACGTATGGTATATGTGGAAATAGAGGACGGACATAATTTTGCAACCGTTGCAGAAAAGATAAAAAAAGACAACTATTTCGTAAATGACGAAACCCATGTTATCGAGGTTCCATCGGTTGCAAATCTTTTGGATATGGGACATGGGGTAAATCTTGCACGCAAGGGGGTTTCAGGAAAAACGCAGAACCAGTTAGTCGATTTCAACATGCGCATCAATAACCCTGCTCTGACAGCTCAAATACTGGTGGCCGCCGCAAGGGCCAGTTTCAAGCAACGGCCCGGAGCTTATACGATGATCGAAATACCAGTAATAGACCTTCTTTACGGTAACCGTGAAGAATTAATAAAACATCTGGTTTAAAAACATAAAAAGGCTACTAATCAGTAGCCTTTTTTATTATTCCTACATTTCATAGCCCCAAAAAAGAGAGTAAAAATAAGCAACTTTGATTAACTTAAACCGAAATTAAAAATTTCCGGATAAAAACCGATACGGCTCTTTAATTACCAAAAAACTTTTCACAAAAAATCCTATATCGACCGACTTAATAACCGATCAGGATAAAAACAGTTACAAACAAAAAGAATAGGCATTTATGCCTATTCTTTATATACAATCTCCAACCACTAATATCCGTTATTATTTCCGGCTATAGCCATTTTGGGATTTGTATCCAGTTCACTCTTAGGAATCGGAAACAAAAGATGTGTTTTCGCATCAAATTTAAAATCTTTCGCATTGTAAGGAAAGCCAAAATCCTTTGCACTCCAGTTATCCAGCCTAACATATCCAGCTCTGTGCCATCCCCTAAGATCCGTCCATCGATTTCCATCTTCACCACATAGTTCACGTAAACGCTCATCCATTATATCCTGCATATCAACACTTGGCAAATCAGCTGGAATACTCGATACACCATCAGGAGTCGATTCACGAGCCCGTTTACGCACATCGTTTACCTCTATCAAAGCCTGTCCGGAATTACCATTTTGCAAATATGCTTCCGCCGCCATCAATTTCACATCGGCATAACGGATGATCCGATAATTATTCGTCGAAGATATCCCCCAACTTGCCTCAAACCAAGATCTATCGGGTCTTATATATTTTACCATCTGAACATAAGACGAATCATTCGTTGCAGGTATATATGATTTATAATAAGTCCACCCTTCTTTCAACGGTTCCGTAGTGAATGTCTCTTCAATACGCGGATCACCCGGTTCGAACGCATCAATTAATTTTTGTGTCGGCCCGCAGGTAGTAGAATACCATTCAGCCGTAAAGAAATGATAATAAGCACCCATGGTACCTACATTTCCGCCAAAATTATTATCAAGGAACGGATTATCCTGCTCAGGAGCATGGCTCGCCTGAAATTCAAAAAGAGACTCATCGTTATTCTCATGCCTGTAGTCAAAATTTTCACCGAAAGTTATCAAACGCCGTGTTTTAATCTGCTCGAAAGCTGTAATAGCTTTACCATAATCTCCATCGGCATTTTTATTGTAGCGGGCACGCATCACATACAGTTTCGTCAAAAGCCCATAAGCACTTTCATTAAAAACACGCCCTTTATTTTTACTATCCCAATAACCGGGAACAGGTAGCAATTTTGCAGCCTCTTCTAAATTACAGATAGCCGAATCCAATAACTGAGTGCCTTCCGAAGGCGGCAGGTATGAATCAGAGATCGAACGTATTCTTTTATCCTGAAGAGGCGCTTTTCCAAAATAGTCCCACAATTTAGAGAATGCCCATGCACGAAGAAAGAGTAGTTCTCCCCGATTATATTCATATAAATCAGGAGTAACATACACTGCTTTAACTACAGGTTCTTCTATCTTTTCGAGCATAAAGTTCGCACGATACACGAGCCAATATAAATTTTTCCAATATCTGGCGACTGCACCATTCGAAGCATTAAGACCGGAAAAGGCTTCCATTGCTAATTCCGAACTTCCATCTT
Source organism: Bacteroidales bacterium (assembly GCA_029007825.1). GTDB lineage: Bacteria > Bacteroidota > Bacteroidia > Bacteroidales > JAQXIO01 > JAQXIO01. Next base: position 13,673 of record JAQXIO010000003.1, read on the forward strand.
TTGGTGTCAAATCATCACCGGACAGCATAAAAATAGAATGACCACGATTATTCACATCGCTCGCGCCGTATATATTCGACAAAGCGGCATAAACGGCACCTACGCCATTCTGAACACGTACTTCCGTTTCAAAATATTCATTCTCCAATTCAGAAGTAGGCTTAATATCCAAACCATCGTAACAAGACTGAAATAATGCGCCTGCTATGCAACAAAGTCCTAAGGACAAGAATTTATTTAGTTTCATAATATTCATTTTTAAGGATTAAGTATCAGAATTTAGCATTCAATCCCATAAAGAAAGTCCTCGGAGTCGGATACAAATCGCTTTCAGGATCCAACCCTGTGTATTTCGTTATGGTAAACAGGTTCGAGAAGCCTATATATATCTTCACGTAACGAATATGGTTATTGGTAGCCCTGTAAACCGATTGTGGCAAGGTATATCCCAACTGGATATTGGAGCACCTGAAATAAGCTCCACTTTCATAAAAGAAATCCGAACGACGCAAATTAGCAGCCGGGTCCCCGAATACCAAACGTGGATATACATCCGAAGGATTCTGCGGTGTCCATGCATTATTTACAATATCCGTTACATTACTACCTTCAGAAGGGAAGAATGTTGCAGCTTTTATGCTATTGTATTTCATCACATCGCCAACACCCGTAAACTGTGCCATCAAATCAAAGCCTTTGTATTCCATCGACAAATTCACACCATAGAAAAATCCGGGTAAGGAATTTCCTATATCTACCATATCATAAGAATCTATAACACCATCGGGGCCTTCCGTATAAAATTCACCTTCATTTTTCGGCTTTCCCCTAAGATCCTGAAAATAGAAATCTCCGGCACCTACCTTAGAAACCGTATAGCTATCATCTCCATATTTCGCTAACCATGACTGCGCTTCTTCATCCGACTGAAAAATACCTGCAACTTTATAGGCTTTGTGATAAAACATCGAATGCCCTTCTTCAATACCTAAATTTCCATCATTCGTCGCAGTAGTAGGAATATGTTCATAAGTTTCCAACACTCTATTGCGTACCGTCGTAAGGTTTCCTCCCACCGAATAATGGAAATCTCCTACATTACCATTATAATTCAAGTTGATTTCAAAACCACTGTTACGCACTCTGGCCAAATTGGCAGGAGGCATATTTATAACTCCGACACTGGTGGGTAAATTCATAGTCTGGAGGATTCCCTTCGTCAGTTTATTATAAAATTCAAAAGAAAAATTCAGTCCGCTAAAGGCTTGTGCGTCAAAACCGACATTATACGTTTCCGTGCGTTCCCATCCCAAATCAGGATTCGGAATGCCATAAATCGTCGCTCCATTATTAAAATATCCGGCTGCCGGATATTTACTACCCGGATCATCCCCCCAAGCAAAAGAGGGCCCGGGAGATGCAATCGGGGAAAGATAAGCCATATCCCTTACCTCCTGATTACCTAATTGTCCCCAGCCTCCGCGAAGTTTCAAATCATCGAGCCAATCTACATCCGACAAGAAATTTTCGCTCTTCATCCGCCATGCGGCAGATACAGAAGGAAAAGTGCCCCAACGTTTACTAGGTGCAAACCGTGCACTCGCATCACGGCGAACCGTGGCATCCAGATAATATTTATGTCCGTAATTATATCCTATACGGAACATATATCCCATTAATGCGAACCGGTTCTGGAATCCTTCCACAATATTATACTGATTCACACCTCCCATATTCATCAAATAGTCCTTTTTCGTAGTCACATAATTGGTACTCTCATTGCCGGATCTATTCATAAAATGCTGATCCATGAAGTTAAACAGGAAGTCCAGGTTATGTTTACCGAAACTGTTCGCATAATTTACCGTAATCTCTTCGATCTGATTATAGCTGTTACTATATCTGGTTCCCAGATTTCCTACCGACACAGGATCGGCTGAAGCCCACGGATTACCGGAAGTCGAAGAGAATGCCGCCGCATCATAATCTGTAAATTCGAATTGATCGATACGGGCATTATCAATACTGATCGAACCTTTAATGCTTAACCCTTTTATAGGGGTAAACTCAATAAAAGCGGTTCCCATATTCCGTAAATTGGTATGGTAATCGTTGTTTGCTGCGAGTATTCCCAATTGATTATATACCTGGCCTGCTCCATAGAGATAGGTCTGATCCCACTTACCGGAGCGTCCCGCATAATAGAAACCCGGTATTACATAGGCATATCCCCCATATCCCGGCATACTCTTATTTTCCTGATAAATCGGTTGCCACGGAGCGGCCTTTGACATTCCAAAATAATCCGTTACACCGTCACGCCCTTTTGCATAGGCTAACCGGTAATTAATACCTGTGCGCAACCACTTGTTTATCGTCGTATTGACCTTTACCGCCCCGGAATAACGTTTCAGATAATTGTACTCCAAAGCTCCCTCGGTATTCGAATAGCCCAATGAAACATAATAATCCGTATTATCGGTACCCCCCGAAACTTTGACCGAATAATCCTGCATCGGGGCATTTTTATTCCGGACGGCCTTTTGCCAATCGTACGTCTGGCTATTTCCCAAATAACGCGGGTCAGACGGATCAAATAATCCTGTATTATTCACATTCGGAGTTTTTCCGGGGTCTGTAGCATAGACGCCCTGAACAAATTTTGTATATTGCTGTGTATTAAAAAAATCCAGTTCTTGGTATATATTCTGAACACCAAACCGACCACTGAAATCGATAGTGGGCTTATCCTTACGCCCTTTCTTTGTCGTAATCAAAACCACTCCATTTGCAGCCCGAACCCCATAAATGGCGGCAGAGGAAGCATCTTTCAAAACCGATATGGATTCTATATCATTGGGATCGATGAGCGTCATTATATTGATCGATCCTCTTAACGTATTCAATCGGGCATTATCCACACTTTCTATGCCCGCACCAAGTTCAGTTACAGGAATACCGTCAATTACATAAAGCGGGTCTGCAATCCCCCATGAGTTCGTACCGCGAATACGGATGGTAGGACGATTCATCGGATTACCCGTCGTTCCGGAAACCTGTACACCGCTCATTGTTCCCTGCATAGCATTTTCTGCCGACATCGAAATGCTGCGGGATATCGTTTCAGCATCTACATTAGAAATGGCCGTCGTTACATCGCGTTTATTACGGCTTCCGTAACCGATTACCACTACTTCATCAATATTTTTCGAATCAACCTTGAGATTCACATTAATCAGATTCTTTCCTTGAACCGGAATCAATTGTGTCACGTAACCGACATAAGAAACTTCAATCGTCGCATTAGAAGGTAATTTCAATTCATACATCCCATCAATATTCGTAATGGTTCCATTACTGGTTCCTTTCTGGACAACAGTCGCCCCTATGACAGGTTCACCGTTCTCGTCTTTTACCAAACCGGAGACCGCAATTGCTTGCTGTTGAACAGATAGTACGTCCTGCACTTCTCCGTTCTTTGCCCAAAGCCCGCTATTTCCGGTAAGCGTCCCTCCCATAAACAGTACAGATATAAATACAGCGCCCGCTGATGTTCGATAAGATTTTTTGTTTTTCATAATTTTAGTGTTTAATGTTTTTCAATAAATCGGATACAATCTGGTTTTCTACAGGCGGCGATATTAGTCTAGGTTAGTTTTTATATTTAAAAAGAAAAAACAGGGAGCCCGCCCCTGCTTTCCGAATTTTATACGGTTAACAAGAATTTCAGAGATCTCGGGCCAAAGCAATCAACTACCAGAAGGTTAACATTCAATATTAGCAAGGTTATCAATAAACTAAAATCATACAAATAATACATATATATTACTATTTATATGTATTTTAATTATAAACACTAAATAGAAATAGCACTAATATTATATACAATACTATAAATCAAATATTTACAGATATAATTATCACAACTATGTTAGCATATATCACAAACGTAATAAATCTTTTTAATTAAAAAAATATTTTATTAAAAAGATTGCACTAAAGACAATAAACTCATATATTGTCAGAATTAAAGTCATTTTCTGAAACTTAGGAGATGCCGATAAATCTTAAATTGCAAATTATTATAACAAAAACAGCCGGCTAGTTAAATTAACTAGCCGGCTGTTTTTGTGCATCATGTGATCTGCAGCCTACACAAAAATATTTATTTCTATAAAGAGATCTTTTGCAATCCTCCTTTCAAGGCAATAATCATTCCATTATACTTAAACGTTCCTGTTAATCCATCGGGCAGTTCCACACTTCCTTCCAGTCCATTTTTTCCCTTCTTTTTCAAATCGACTTTTATATCTCCTAAATAATGGGGATAAGATACCGTCACGAAATCAAGTTCGCCCAAAGCCGGTTCGATACTTACCGATTTATATCCGGGCTCTGCCGGAGCAATACCCGCAATCACTTTAACAAAAGCCATAGCCGGAGCCGTGCTCCATGGGTGAGCTTCCGAACGTTGGCGTGCTATACGTTCAGGAGTTGTCGTCATATTCAGCGGTAAAAGATCTTCCCATATATCAAGAACTTTGGATATCTTATCTCCCTCGCCCAAACGACGCATTTCATTAAAATGATTATTCCTAAAATAATATACCGATTTGCTGATATCCTTATCATCCAGACAACGATTAAATAACTCTTTCTGACGCTTTTCATCAAAAATCTTAGCTGTTATAGCCATAATATTTGCACGTTCGTCATAAAATTCCTTATCGGGATTTTCAGCGAAAAGTCCCCGGCTTTCATCCCAACAGGCAGCAATCACATCCTCTTTTACTTTTTCAGCCTTAATTCTGAACGTCATTGCTTCAGATGGCATATCCAGGTAATCGAACAAATCTGCAGCCCTCAATAATGTCGCTGCATAATGTAGTGTCACAACGGCCGAATTTCCATTCTCCGATCCGGGATAGACTCCTGCACCAGCAAAAGGTTCATCGTTGTACCAATCTACAAAATAGCTTCCTACAGGTTTTCCAACCAAACCGTTTTCCTGAAGATTATTGTCAAACCAGTTCAAAGTAGAACGAACACTCTGTGCATATTGACGAAGAAACTCTTTATCGTTGCAATGCATCATAAAATCATGCAACATATCTACCCATACAAGTGAAAAGGTCGGATGAATAAATGTCGATTTCAACGGATAACAGCTCGTAATATTTCCATCAGGCATCCGTGAATAATCGAATTGCTCAATGGCATTTCGCAACCAGATATCGTCTCCTGACATATAGAGGTTTACCAATCCATGCACACGTGAATCGCCTACATACATCATTTGTTCGTAATATGCATCACTCATCAGATTATCCTGCGTGCAAATACTCACCGTACGCCAGCATATATCATCGATTTTCTTATAATCCGGATTACTGCATTCAAAGACAGACCTCCGCTTCATCGGAGATGCTGTCGCCATGTTATAATAATCCTGCAACACAACCGGCTCATCGGCAGTTTCCACATCGATCTGCACAAACCTGAAAGCTCTATACCAAGTAGGAGAAAAACGAAATTGCTCACGTCCATCCAACATCAGGACATCACGTAATCCCCGTATATGTTTTCCTTTTATATCATTTCTATCGCCTTTCGAAAAATCATCGTTAAATAGATTCTCAGCATAGCGCAATGATATTTTACTCCCTTTTCCTCCGGACACGATTAATTCAGGAAAACCTAAGACTTCGGTTTCATTATCCAGCAACAGCGATACTTTCGCATATGCGGGAACCGTCACAGGACGCTTGCCTTTCACGAAATCAGAAGACACATTTATTCCCTCGGCACGGGCTACTTTCCTAAAGCGTTGTTGTTCTTGAGTTACCTGAGGAGTCGTACGCGGTCTCATAAGCCAGAAGAAACCACCATCATTTGTGTTGGATATATTCCATATCCACTTCGCAGGTTTCCAATCCGAGTCATCAAATGCCTGCAATGTCCAATCCTGAGGATATGTTGCTACATTTACGCTATCTCCGGGATTCGTTGCATAAAAGCCTCCGATAATATCAATACCGTATATCCAATTAGGAGCAAGCGGCGCATAAGAGATATTTTCTTTCGCTTTCCACTCTCCTGTAGATGTCGTATTCACCACTGCTTCTGCCTCTGTTTCTCCCTGTAACATAAAAGCCGTACGAATCGACATAATTCCAAAATAACGATCCGGCCCCCAATTAACAACTTCGGCGGCAAGCGTATTATTTCCACTTTTCAAATAGGGTGCGATATCAATTGTTTCATATCTCCAATGGCGCCAATCCGATCCCTGAGGTCCTATAGAAGCCAATGTACCATTTATATAAAGTTTATAGCGGTTATCGGCAGATACATGAACAATAAAACGTTCCGGCTGCTCCGCCAAGAAAAAAGAACGCCGGTACATAGTAACAGAATAATCGGCTTCAGCAACATCAGGGCATGTTATCCATGCAGCTTTCCATTTTTCAACTTCATATCTTGGCTGCGGATAGTTCAATTCGGGCAGAATCTGCCCGAACATCCGGCTTGATATACAAAATATACATATCAAAAAAAAACGTGTCTTCATGAATTAAGTCTGTTTTTGAATTATTACAATGTCACCTTTCTTCAAAGATAGCAAGATCCCATGCCAGTATAGTAAAAGAGTCTCCCTTCTTAATATTCTTATCCGATAACAGCTCCTTTGCATTATTGTGCGAATATTCCACTGTGACCGGTACGGAAGAGTAATTCAGATAGTAACGCACCGTTTTCTTTTTCTCATTTTCACCCGTCCGTATAATTACAGGGAAAGAATATTTATTATCGTCCGTTTTAAGACCGCAAAGGGTAACCACTTTATCTAATACCTGCTTCGTTACCTCTTTTGAAGGATATCCTGCAATATAAGTAGCCGTCCCCTTTCCAAACTTATTATGCGTTACCGCCGCATACTTTCCCCAATAAGGATGATCATACGAAGCCCATACTTCTGCAGTAACCGGAGTCACCAACTCGATCCATTCACTCATATAATCTGCGTCTGGATCAATTGTATATTGATTTTCTTTCAAAGCAATCCGGTCAACATTTGTAAACTGCTGATAAGTAACTCCACAAACATCTGTCAGACGTGCCGGTTGCGTATCCATACGAACCTGCAAATTTTCATTGCAGAATCCACTCTTAAACGTATAAACAACATTACCGCCCGATTCTACAAAGTCATTGAGCTTCTGCAATTCTTTGTCCGTAGTAACATACAAAGCAGGAATGACTATAAGTTTATATTTACTCAGATCATCTGCAGTGTGGTCGATAAAGTCGCATTCGATATTCATTTTATAAAGGGATTCATACAATTGATGAATCAAATCGTTATAACTCCGGGTATAACTGAACGGGAACCAGGAAAGGGCAGACAAAGATTCGTTGCTAAAATAGACCGCTACTTTATTGTGCTTTTTCAGATTGATCAACGAAGGGGTCAACCGTTTAAACTCCCCAGCTATTTTCTGTGCTTCATAATAAGTAGGATTGGGCTGCATATCGTGAGAGAGGACTCCCTTCCAATAGGTTTCCACACTATTGTGGATAGAATGCCAAGGCCAGTATGCAACCATATTCGCACCAGAGGCAAGATGACTAAAGGCCTGGAGTCTCAACTGCCCCGGATATGGAAGTTGCTGCGTTGCCGAATTAATTATACTTTGTGCCTCGGTTTCCAATACGAAATAATTATCTTGTTTCATACTCCGTGCTATATCTCCTGCAAAAGCAATCGCTATTCCATCTAACTTGTCTTGAGTCTGATGATAGATATCTATACCGGCTATATCAATCGATTTAGCAGCTTCAAAATGATCTACATTGGGTTGTATCCCATAGCTTCCGTTACGCCAATCCAGATCGAAGTTTTGCGTAGTAAATTGATCTTTTCTTTTATACTCGTTTACGATGGAAGCCTGCCAAGCCAGAAAATCGGTTACCAGTGAACGCCTAAACTGTTCAAAAGAGCATCCTAAACTCGCATTGACCGCACCTATTGTAGACGGCATATCTTCCCACGCAAAAACAGAATTGCTCCAATAGTGCAGACCATAGGCTTTTGTCATTTCTTCCGGTGAAGTAAATTTTTGTTTAAGATATTTCACAAACTGAAGCTGAACATTTTCATTTGCATTACCGTAGTGCTTCGTTTCATTATCTAACTGATAACCTATTACAGCCGGATGGTCACAGACCGCTTCCATCATTTTTCGAATTACCCTTTCCGCATAAAAGCGATAAACCGGATGAGTTATATCCATATTCTGACGATGCCCGTACCGGCTTTTCCCGTCTCTCGTCTCAAGAAGTATTTCAGGATGTTTTTTAGCCAGCCACGTCGGTAAAGCATAAGTGGGCGTCCCGACTATCACTTTAATTTCCGCTTTGTGCATAGCGTCGAGTACTTTAATCAACCATTCGGTATTAAAGACACCGTCTTGCGGCTCGGTATATCCCCAGGTCGATTCTCCAATACGGACATAGTTTATACCGCACTCTTTCATCAACCTTACATCTTCTTCCAATCGTTCTGTCGGCATATATTCATAATAATACGCAGCTCCGTAAAGAAGCTCTTTCGGTTTATCAAAAGAGAACGAATTAAACGGATGTAATAATAACAGCAGTAAAAAAACGGCAAAATTTGTCGTTAACAATCTATTTTTCATGGCAATATATAGGTTTATTTTATTTCAAAACAACTGTTGTCCCCGAAGATTTACCCAATTGTGAAGCTTCCGTTATAATCACTTTTTTTACTCCTTTTTTCAAAGCATCGAATGCGTTTTCCAACTTCGGAATCATCCCCCCCTGAATAATCCCTTCGGCAACATACTTATTAAAAAGTTCTGTATTTATTTGAGGTATTACACTATCATCGTCGTTTTCATCTCTCAATACGCCTCTTTTTTCAAAACAGTATATGAGTGTAACATCAAAATATTCGGCCAAAGCTTTCGCTGCTTCTCCTGCTATCGTATCAGCATTCGTATTAAGCAGATTCCCATTCTTATCGTGCGTAAGAGGCGATAAAACAGGAACAACTCCCTGTGCAATAAGAGACGATAACAAACCGGCATCCACTTTTTTCACATCTCCTACAAATCCGTAGTCGATCTCTTTCACCGGGCGCTTTTCAGAAAGCATGATGTTCATATCCGCACCGGTCAATCCCAAAGCATTTACATTCAGCGCCTGCAACCGAGCCACTAAATTTTTATTTACCAAACCTCCATATACCATCGTCACCACCTTAAGCATTTCAGCATCCGTGATACGACGACCGTTCACCATTTTACTTTCTATACCAAGACGCTCTGCTATTTTTGTTGCCGAACGCCCTCCGCCATGAACCAAAACTTTACTATTTTCCAACATGGAAAAATCATGCAGGAGTCGTTCCAATGAAGCCTCCTCTTCTACTATTTTTCCTCCGACTTTTACAATTGTCAACTGATGCATATCCCAAATTTATACAGACAAAAGTAACTCTTTTCCACAACTTCTCTATATCGGAAACCGTTACTTTTTATCTATTGGTTATCTTTGTAATAAATAAAACGTGTTTATGGAACCATTTTCTATCAATATATTAGGTTGTGGTTCCGCTTTACCCACCGGCAGGCATGGACTAAGCGGACAGGTGCTGAATATACGAAACAAACTATTCATGATCGACTGCGGAGAAGGATCGCAATTACAAATGCGCCATATGCATCTTAAATTCAGCAGACTTAGTCATATATTCATTTCCCATCTGCACGGGGACCATTGTTTCGGACTTCCCGGCCTGATCTCAACATTAGGAATGTTGGGAAGAATAGGAGATTTAACGATTCATGCACATGCAGAAGCTGAAACATTGCTTCGTCCCATATTAAATTTCTTCTGCAAAGAACTTCCATATAAAGTACGGATAGAACCGATATCTCCTACTCTTAATGAAAAAATATATGAGGACCGTTCTATAGAAGTTTTTTCCATTCCTTTACAACATCGCATTCCTACGACAGGCTTTCTTTTTAAAGAGAAACAAAAAGATGCCAATATCATCCGGGAAATGACTGACTTTTATAAGGTACCGGTAAAAGAGTTGCCTCGTATAAAAAAAGGAGCCGATTTCATAACTTCCTCGGGAGAAATAATACCGAACAACCGACTGGTCAAGCCAGCGGCACCAGGACGTAGTTACGCCTATTGTTCAGACACTGCCTATTCAGAAAAAATAATACCTATAATAGAAGGCGTAGACTTACTTTACCATGAAGCCACATTTTTACATAAAGACCTGGCACGAGCGGAAATGACTTTCCATTCTACCGCTTTACAAGCTGCACAGATTGCACAAAAAGCCCATGTGAAACAATTAATCATAGGCCACTTTTCCGCGCGCTATACACATTGTAAAGATTTACAAAAAGAGGCTCAAAGCGTATTTTCCAATACACTTCTTGCGAATGACGGTATGTGTATTTCTTTGTAAGATAATTTACCCATAATTAAATTATCTTACAAAGAACAAAAGATATATTCTTAATCTTACTTTATTTCTTAATCAGGAACTTACATCCGACCACCGCCCAAGGCCTGATAAAGCGTGATAACGCCCTGTATCTCCGTAAAGCGGTTTGCCACCTGCGTCAAACGGGCAGTAAGTAAGGTTTGTTGTGCCGTCAGAACTTCAAGGTAAGTAGTACTGCCATGTTTCATCAACAATCGGGTACTTTTATCCGCAATCTCGAGAGATGCGACTTGCTTATCATAGTAGGCTGCTTTACTTTGTGCTGTCTGATACTGTACGAGCGCCTCATTTACCTCCGTACCGGCATTAAGCAAAGTTTGTTCAAAATTAAGGCGTGCTTCTTCCTGCTGAGCTTTGGCTATTCTCAACTGGGCAATATTAGCCCCCCGGTTAAAGAGAGGTTGTGTCAACGATCCAACAGCTGAAGCGATAAACTTTCCGGGATTAACAATCATACTTCCCGCATTATTTGTCCATCCGGCACTACCGCTCAGCGTTATGGAGGGATAAAAGGCCGCACGTGCAGCATTAGTGGTATAAAAAGCCTGCGTTAACGTCAACTCCGCACTACGAACATCAGGACGATTAGAAAGCATTTGCAGCGGAATACCTACCGAAAAACTCTCAGGTAACCGTTGCTCATCCAGCGCTCCTCTCTGTATAGGATGTGGAACTTCCGCCAATAATAAAGCAAGTGAATTTTCAGCTTTATTAATTTGTTCCTTCAAATCGAGTACCGTTGTACATATATTATAATAAGTAGCCTCTGTCTGCGCCAATCCGGCCTCGTTCACCATACCTGCTTTTTTCATAGCCCGGGTTGTCTCGACACTTTCTTTCCATGCAGCTTCGGTTGCAACTGCTATTTCATATTGTGCATCCAACATCAACAGAGTATAATAATTATTAGCTACAGCTGCCACCAACTGTGTTTTCACAGCCTGTTCATATTCCTTACTCTGTTCGTATGCTGCTTTTGCGCGACGTTTAACATTTGTAATTTTGCCAAATATATCGATTTCCCAACTTGCTGTAACCGGTAAGGTATAAGTCTGCGTAGCCTTTTGGTGGTCGAATCTGCTAACTGCACCTTCTGGAGCAAGAAACAACGCAGGAAGATAAGAAAGCTTTGCCGTGAGCAACGAGGCTTCCGCTTCTTTTACCCTCAGATGTGCTGTCTGCATATCCGTATTACGTACGAGAGCCGAATCTATCAATGTCTGTAGATACGGATCGGTAAAGACCTCTTTCCACGAAAGATTTCCAAAATTCGTCGTATCGGAAGATGCTGACTGTTCATTTCCGTATAGTCCTTCCGGAACTTCCGATACCGGTTTATATTTATTGTAGATGCCGCAACTACCCAATACGAACGTAACAGCGGACAATAGAATTATTTTCTTCATTCTTAGATCTATTTTTAATCTTTAGCTTTAGCGGAAATAAGATATTCCAATCTTATCTCCGCCATATTTTTTACTATTTGCCAGCTTTCTGTTTATCTTCTTCACTTTCAGTTATCTCTTCCTGTATCTGCCAGTCATGGGTCGGCGCACTTTGCATAGGGCGCAAACGCTCCTGCAACCACTGGAAAGCAACAAATAAAGAAGGAACGACGAATAACAAAGCTAACGTACCGATAACCATACCACCTACTGTACCGGTACCAAGCGAGCGGTTACCGTTTGCTCCTACTCCAGTAGAAACCATCAATGGAAGTAATCCGAAAATCATAGTTAATGCCGTCATTAAGATAGGACGCAAACGAGCCTTGGCTGCACTTATGGCAGAAGCAATGATTCCCATACCGGCTTTACGGCGTTCTGTAGCATATTCCGTCAGCAGGATAGCCGTTTTAGCCAGCAAACCGATCAACATAATCAACCCTGTCTGTAAATAGATGTTATTTTCCAGTCCCATCATCTTGGCAAACAAAAAAGTACCCATCAAACCAAATGGAACAGAAAGAATAACCGCAAAAGGAACTATAAAACTTTCGTACAACGCACTCAGAATCAGGTAAACCATCAATATACAGATAGCAAAGATGATTACTGTCGTTGAACTCTGCTGATTTTCTTCACGGGTAATACCGCCAAAATCATAGCCATAACCTTTCGGCAAAGCCACTTCAGCCGTTTCCTGTACTGCTTTAATAGCATCACCCGTACTATAACCTTCGGCGGGCATTGCATTTACCGCTATGGAGTTGTACATATTGAACCGACTCAGCGACTCCGCTCCATAAGTACGAGTCAAGGTCACAAACTGGCTCAAAGGAGCCATTTCCCCGTTTGACATACGTACAAATGTATTATCCAGAGAGGCTTCATCCAATCTGAATTTCGGATCTGCCTGAATCATCACTTTATACACTTTCGAGAAACGGTTGAAGTTCGAAACATATTGTCCGCCATAGTAACCGGACAATGTGCTCAATACAGCATCCGGTGTAATCCCGGCACGCTTACATTTGGAAGCATCTATCTCAACCGTCCATTGCGGATAACGGACATCAAAAGGAGAATATGCCATTGCTATTTCAGGACGCTGGTTCAACGCAGCCAGATATTGCTGCGTAGTCATAAAGAAAGTATTTATATCCCCTCCCTGCTTATCCTGCATATGGAGTTCCAGAGCATTCCCCATACCATAACCCGGAATCATACCCGGAGAAATAGCAAATACACTGGCATCCTTAATATCGGCTGTTCGTCCATATATCTGACCGATAACAGCCTGTACATTATCTGTCTTTTCGGGACGGTCATCCCAATGCTTCAGTTTCAAAATAAACATACCAAACGAGCTTCCTTGACCCGCCAACAGACCATAACCGGTTACCTTTTGCACATGCTTCACCTGTGGAATTCCTTCCAGACGTTGTTCTATACGTTTCATAACTTCATCTGTCGTCTTCAAGGAACTACCTGCCGCAGTACTTACGTTAACAAACACAACTCCCTGATCTTCATCAGGCACCAAACTGGTTTTCGTCGTATTCATCAAAAAAATGAGAGCAGCTACGGAACATACCAGCATAGACCATACCAACCACTTACGTTTGATAAAGAATAAAACAATATTTTTGTACTTTTCAATTATCACATTGAAAGCGGTATTAAATGCCCTACGGAAACGAGAGGCAAAATTATCCTTTTGCGTACCATCATCGTTGATATACGGCTTCAACAGCAAAGCACAAAGGGCAGGACTCAACGTCAATGCGTTGACAGCAGAGATACCGACAGCCACAGCCATCGTTAAACCGAATTGTGTATAAAAGGTACCGGATGTTCCGCTCATGAATGAAACGGGAATAAACACAGCCATAAACACAAGCGACGAAGTAATAACCGCATTACTGATACCTTTCATGGCATCAATACTGGCCATATAAGAAGATTTATAACCTACGTCAAAGCGGGCCTGCACCGCCTCGACGACGACAATGGCATCATCGACCACCGTACCAATCACCAATACCAAGGCAAACAGAGTAATCAGGTTAATACTGAATCCTATGAATGCCATAAAAGCAAATGTACCGATCAACGAAACAATAATACCGACCAGAGGAATCAAGGTAGAACGAAGGTCTTGCAAAAACACATAGACTACAAGTATAACCAGAAGAATTGCTTCAATCAATGTCTTGATAACCTCATGAATAGAAGCAAACAAAAAGTCATTAGAACTCATTATCTGCGTCAATGCAACCCCTTTTGGTAAGTCTTTCTGAGCCTCTTCCAAAAGCTTATCAATATTCTGGTTTACTTCAGTCGCATTCGAACCTGCAGTCTGGAAAATCATACACGATACACCTTCATGCCCATTCATACTACCGGCATATGCATAACTTTCCTGACCTAATTCAATATCAGCTATATCTTTCAGTTTCAACACTTCACCATCATCCGTAGAACGAATTACAATATCCCCGAATTCCTCAGGGGTAATCAGACGCCCCTTATACTTCATCGTATATTGATAAGTTTCGTCCGAGTTCTCGCCGAACGAACCGGTAGCCGATTCGATATTTTGCTCGGCAAGCACAGCCGTTACATCGGTAGGAATCAGTTTATACTGAGCCATGACGTCAGGTTTCATCCAAACACGCATACTGTACTCTCCCCCCATGATCATCATGTCACCTACACCTGTAATACGAAGAATCTGTGGTTTCAAGTTGATGCTCATATAATTGGCAAGAAAATTCTCGTCATACGAATCATCCGGACTATACAGTGAAAACATCTGTAAAATACTGGTCTGTCTTTTAGACGTCAACACCCCTACCCGAGTCACCTCAGCCGGCAGTTCTCCCGTAGCTTTCGACACACGATTCTGCACATTAACCGCTGCCATATCCGGATCCGTTCCTTGCCTAAAATAAATGGTAATCGTGACTGTTCCTGCATTGGTGGCAGTAGAAGTCATATAGGTCATGTTTTCAACCCCATTGATAGCCTCTTCCAACGGAGCAATAACACTCTTCTGTAAAGTCTCTGCACTAGCCCCGAAATAAGTAGTGCTCACCTGTACGGTAGGAGGTGCAATATCGGGATACTGTTCTACCGGCAAAGTAAAAAGTCCGATAAGACCAACTACAACAATCGAGATTGAGATAACCGCCGATAATACGGGGCGCTCGATAAAAGTTCTCAAATTCATGGATTAGCCCTCCTTTGTTTGGTTCTGGGAAGCAGCAGTCGGAGCTGATGCGGATTTCGGATGAATCGGCGTACCTTCCCGAAGCAATCCTACACCTTCAACTACAATAACGTCTCCCGGCGTCAATCCTTCATCTACAATGTATTCTTTCCCCCCATTTACACGGGTTACTTCTACCGGAGCAGATTGTGCCTTACCATCCACGACTTTATAAACGAACCTTTTATCTTGTATTTCATATGTCGCAGCCTGAGGAATAACCACAGCATTGGTTTTCTGTACAGGAATAATTACATTTCCGGCTCCTCCACTATGCAACAGTCCTTCCTGATTCGGAAATACAGCACGCAAACTAACAGAACCCGTCGAACGGTCAATCACACCACTTATCGTTTCTATTTTACCTTTTTCCGGATAAGTTGATTTATCGTTCAGCAACAAATCAATCTCAGGCATTTCCTCGAGCGCCTTATCTTTCGAGCCATATTGCCGTATAAGTGAAAGCAATTGATTTTCTGTCATAGAAAAATAAACATACATATTCGAATTATCCGAAATAGTTGTTAACGGTTGGGGTATCGACGCACTTACCAAAGCTCCTACCCGATACGGCAATGTACCGGCCACCCCACTCGATGGACTCTTAACTTCCGTATAAGAGAGATTGTTCCGGGCATTCACTTCCTGAGCCTGAGCCTGGGCCAACTGGGCTTTCGCTGTCAATAAATCATTTTCAGCAGTCGAAAGATCAAATTGCGAAACGACATTCTGGGAAAACAATTCTTTCTTGGAGTCATAAACCAACTGAGCTGTTGCCACCCCTGCTTTTGCCATTTTCACATCAGCCTCGGCAGCTTGTAGTGCGGCTTTATAAGGCACCTGATCTATTACAAAAAGGATTTGACCCTGACGGACTTTTTCACCTTCTTTAATACACACTTTAGAAATTGTTCCTGAAACCTGAGGATAAATATCTATATCTTGACGTCCACGTATTGTTGCAGAATAGTTACTTAATAATGTTCGATCCGTTGTTGAGATGTCCATTACCGCGTATTCCATTTCGGGGGCCATCGTGGGTGCTTTACGGCATCCCATCATCAAAAAGCAGTATAAAAAAGCTACTGCACACACCAAGTTTTGCTTCATAACGACTATAATTCAGTTTTTACGGAGGCAAAAATACAGCAGATTTATCTTTGTCATCATTTCAGAAAACGCCCTAAATTGTTCAAAACGTAATATAATAGATACAAATACGCGAATAATGTTTTATTTTTGTTTCAAAATATATAATATATGGAAAATTGGGTATACCCTACAGAGGAGACTCCTTTCCTGGCCGGAGAAACAAATTTAAATGAATTTTTAAACCGTCCTTTGAGAATGAACGGTGGCGCAATTCTATTATGCAAAAACGGAACAGCGAGAGTAACCATCGATTTAATCGAATTTGATATCCAACCGGAAACAGAAATAATATTGTTAACCGATTCCGTATTAATGCTTTTAGAGACTGACCGTGATTTTCTCGCTACTTTTTTTTCTTTTACATCTCAATTACTTAATGAAGCCTGTCATCGGTTGGATGCCCCTTTTTTCCGTTATTTGAAAGAACATCCTACACACAAACACTCAAAAGAGACCTACAAGCTTATCAATAATTTATTCGATCTAATTATTTC
Organism: Bacteroidales bacterium; assembly: GCA_029007825.1. GTDB lineage: Bacteria > Bacteroidota > Bacteroidia > Bacteroidales > JAQXIO01 > JAQXIO01. The sequence goes on from JAQXIO010000003.1 coordinate 30,587, forward strand.
TACGTACGAAGACCATAAAAACAGATTCCGTTCGGTAATAGCAAAAAACTATCTTCAAATCTACATGTTAAATGTTTACAACAAAGCCGAACAATATTTCATAGGTCCCCGAAACGACGGATACAGCCGTCAAGAAGAATTATTCCACCAATACATCGAATTGGTAATGAAAAATTTTATGAAACAACGGGATGTTGCGTTTTATGCAAATGAAATGTGCATTTCCAAAGGCTATCTGGCGACGATCGTCCATAATGTCATCGGTGCCACACCTAAGGTTGTTCTGGACAAATATATTATACAAGAAATAAAAGTGTTGCTTACTTCTACCGATCTATCTGTACAACAAATTGCAGATTACCTGCATTTTCCCGACCAATCTTATTTGGGACGATATTTTAAACATCATACTTCCCAATCTCCGATACAATATCGCAGCAAATGGAAAAATAAATTCCGAAGGTAAACCGGTAAGAATATCTTACATATAACATAAAATGTAGATTTCAAACGGTTTACAAAATAGCAGGTTCAAATAAAATAATGATGATATTTGTTTTATATTTATGGACTTAATCTTTTCCCAATATAATTTAACTTTATGGCAAAGAGTAATAAAAAATAGTTGTACGGAACTATCTATTTGTCTAACTTTGCAACAAATTATCAAATTAACTGGTGCGTAAACACTTAAATATATTATCCCTCTTCTTATTCATTACATTTTCTGTAATGGCTCAAAGGAACGATCTCCCCGAACAACAACGCATGGAGTCTGGTGAGGAGGGAATCCAATTATGGGCCGATACGAATAAATTATACATCCGCAACGGAGAGCCCGGTATGCGAATTGTTATTTACAGCGTTGTTGGAACCAAAGTCAGTGAAGTAGAACTGAAAAGCGCCAACAGTGAAATTCCTTTACAGCTTCCGAAAGGCTACTATATCCTGAAGATAGGGGAAATAGCACGAAAAATTGCTGTTAAATAACATACAATCGATTCTTCTTATTTCCAAAATCCCGGTGTCAGAATACTTATTACGGTAAAAAGTTCAAGACGTCCCGTCATCATCAGAAAAGAAAGGCACCATTTTACAAAACAGGGAACTTCGGCAAAAGACCCAGCAGGGCCTAGTTCTCCCAGTCCTGGACCAGTATTACTCATACATGTAACAGACGCACTTAATGATTCCACGAACCCCATCCCGAATGCCGTAAACAGAAGGCTGCTACTCAACAAAAGGAAAATATAAATTACGACAAAAGCCAGAACTTTACTTACTACGTCGGGCGAAACTGCGTGATTATTTACCCTCACTGCTAATACGGCTTTCGGATGAGAATATTTTTTAAACTCATTGATAGTACTTTTTCCCAATATCAGTGCCCGGATCATCTTCATACCACCACTGGTCGATCCCGCGCAACCACAAAAAAGCATCAGTAGCAGAAAGAACGCCCAGAAAAACGGCCCCCACAAAACATAATTCTCAGAAGTAAATCCCGTCGTAGTAATCAATGTCGTAACCTGAAACAATGCTGTACGGAAACTCGACTCCAAACCTGTACCCCATCCGGTCACCAGCAAAGCCACTGTAACAATTGCTACGGAACCCAAAACCGTATAGAAAAAAGCCCTTAACTCTTCGTCATAAAAAAAGCGTTTCCATTTTCCTTTAAACAAAAAGTAAATAAGGGAAAAATTCAATGCCCCGATAAACATAAAAATAGAAACTACGTAATCAACGTAAGGTGAATGAAAGTAGGCAATACTATCCTGCTTTGTGGAATAACCACCTGTCGCCATTGTCGTAAAAGCATGACAAACAGCATCGAATAAAGACATGGGGCCTATCCATAACAGAAAAACAAGAATCATCGTTATACCGAAATACAGAGACCACAATCTCTTCGCAACCTGTGTAGCCCGCGGTAAAAACTTATCATGACTGACACCGGTAGATTCGGCATCAAAAAGCTGTGTAGCTCCGCCTCCCAGCATCGGAAGTATTGCCAGCGTCAGCACAATCATTCCCATACCTCCCTGCCACTGGGTAATACTACGCCAGAACAACAAGCCTTCGGGCATCGCTTCAATATCGGTAAGAATTGTCGCTCCGGTGGTCGTAAACCCCGACATTGTCTCAAAAAAAGCATCCGTAACAGAAGGTATCGCTCCACTCGTATAGTAGGGCAACATCCCGAAAAAAGAAAATACAATCCAAGTCAGTGTAACCGTAATAGCTCCTTCTTTTTTCCCTGCCTTGTGTTCATCGGCATTACGACCAATAAAAACAAAAATCAGTCCGATCATTAAAGTAAAAAGGCTGCATGCAAAAAGGTATATAGTATCTTCTCCCTTATAACAAAAGGCGACAACGGTCGATAACAACATAAAAAAGGTCTCTATAATCAACAGAAAACCCAACATTTTCAGAATAAACCGGATATTCAGCTTCGACATGGAAAGGTTAATTAAAATAATTCTCAAGTTTTCTCATTGCCGTATCCAAACAAAAGACAACAACTTTATCCTGCGGCAGGATTACGGTATCTCCTTCAACTATCTGAGAAACTCCGTCACGTATCAAACCTCCCAATGTTATGTCTTTCGGCAAATTCAGGTCTTTCACCGGTTTTTTCGTTATTTTAGAATCCGGACGGGCCACCAATTCGGCTACATCGGCATTGGCAAAAGTCAGACATTTTACATTAGAAACATCTGCATCCAGCAAGAACTGGTATATATTACTCGCGGCAATCAGTTTTTTATTAATAATCGCTCCTATATCGAACTTCTCCACAAGGGGAAGATAATCTATATTCTCGACCTGTGCTATCGTTTTTAAAACACCGTAACGCTTCGCTACTATACATGCCAGAATATTTGTACTTGCATCGTCCGTTAAGGCAATAAAAGCCTCAGCGTCACCCAAACCCTCTTCTTTAAGAAGTTCGGTATCCCGTCCATCTCCATGAATTATCATCACATTGCTACCGACTTTTGCCGCCAGTTCTTTACAGCGCTCAGCATCCCTTTCTATAATCCGGACTCTTATATTATCCGGTAAATACTGCGTCGCTCTGTATGCAATGCGGCTACCTCCCATTATAACGACTTTTTTTACCTCTGTCTCGCGCTTTCCGGCATGCACACGAATCTCATGAAGATATTCCCGGGTCGTTGCAAAAAACACAATATCTCCGGGTAATATCACATCATTTCCTTTCGGTATAATCGTATCGCTATCCCGCTTTATGGCAACCACATGATATTTTTTCTTTCCCGCAAATAATTCGCTTAGTGACTTATCTACTATAGGAGCATTTTCACGAACTTTAATTCCGATCAATATCAATGCTCCTCCGCACAATTCCCAATATTGTCTAGCCCAAGGCCGTTTCACCGCAGCAACAATCTCTTTAGCAGCGAGCATTTCCGGATAAATCAACGAATGGACACCCAAACGTTCAAAAAAGGCTGCATTTTTAGGCAGAAGATATTCATAATTATTAATCCGGGCAAAAGTACGTTGAGCTCCAAGATTTGCAGCCAGCATACAAGCTGTAATATTCGTCGTTTCCTCCGGGGTAACTCCAATAAAAAGGTCGGCATTGCCAATGCCCGCATCCTCAAGATCCCTGATAGAAGTGGGATTTCCCAAGACAGGCATAATCTCAAAACCCGAGCCTACCGCATTTTGTAAACGCTCGTCATCGGGGTCCATTAAAATGATGTCTTGTCTTTCTTGTGAAAGCAACTTTGCAAGGTGAGTACCAACTTCACCTGCTCCGGCAATAATAATCTTCATATAATTATTTATCTTCTTTTATCAACATAATAGCCTCCAAAATCGAAGGAACATCCATTTTGCAGAAACGTTCCAAATCAGCAATAGTCCCATGCTGCACAAACTGGTCGGGAATTCCTATTCGCCTGATTTTAGGAGAAAAACCACGATCAGACATAAATTCCAATACTGCACTGCCGAGACCTCCACTGATCATTCCGTTCTCTACAGTAATTATTTTAGAATAATTACGTCCGACTTCCATTAATAACTCTTCGTCAAGAGGCTTAAGAAAAATCATATCATAATGGGCACACTCAACTCCTTTTTCTTTAGCTTGTTCAATAGCTTTGGCAACATAATTTCCAATATGACCGATCGACAAAACTGCAATGTCTTTTCCGTCTGCCAGTTTCCTTCCTTTTCCTACCGGCATTTTCTCAAAAGGTTTTCTCCAGTCTTTGAGCACGCCCCGTCCACGAGGATAACGCAGAACAAACGGTCCGTTAAACTGAGAAGCCGTATACATCAGATTCCGCAAATCAAGCTCATTAATCGGAGATGCAATCGTTAAATTAGGGACGGAGCGCAATGCGCACAAATCGAAATATCCATGATGTGTAACACCATCTTCCCCGACCAAACCAGCTCTGTCCAAACAAAAAATTACAGGTAGCCGCTGCATGGCAACATCATGTATGATCTGATCGTATGCCCGTTGCATAAATGAGGAATAAATGTTACAAAAAGGTACCAAGCCTTCTTTTGCCAAACCCGCCGAGAAAGTAACGGCATGCGATTCGGCAATACCTACATCAAAAGTCCGTTCAGGAATTTCTTTCATCATAATAGAAAGGGAACATCCCGTCGGCATTGCCGGAGTAATACCTACAATCCGTTTATCTTCACGTGCCAGCTCCAACAAAGAATTTCCAAAAACATCCTGATACAGAGATGGCAAATCCGAATTATCGGAACATAACCGGACTCCGGTAGTTTTATTGAATTTTCCGGGTGCATGCCATTCGGTAGCAGATTCTTCAGCAGGCTTAAACCCTTTCCCTTTTACCGTGCGAATATGCAAAAGCTTCGGACCTTTCAAATGCCTGATATCCTTAAGAACACGAACCAATTGATGCACATCATGTCCATCAACAGGGCCGAAGTAACGGATACTCAAACCTTCGAAGAGGTTATGCTGGTTCGTCAGCAAAGCCTTCAGGCTATTATTGAAACGTAAAATGCTCGCTCTTCTGTCTTCTGTTATAATATTGAATTTGCGTAATGCTCTGTAAACGTCATAACGCATTTTATTATAAGCATGAGAAGTCGTGATATCTACCAGATACTCGCTTATTCCTCCGACATTATGATCTATGGCCATATTGTTGTCGTTAAGGATAATAAGCAAATTATTCGGATTCGATGAAGTATTGTTCAATCCTTCATAAGCCAGGCCGCCAGTCATAGAACCATCACCCAAAACTGCAATGACCTGATGCTCGTCTTCAGCACTGTCTTTCAGGCGGGAAGCTACAGCCATTCCCAAAGCTGCAGATATAGAATTCGAGGCATGACCCGCAATAAAAGCGTCATACTCGCTTTCTTCCGGATTCGGAAAACCGCTGATTCCATTCCACTTACGCAAAGTGGGAAACAATGCTTTCCGGCCTGTAAGTATTTTATGTGTATATGCCTGATGTCCGACATCCCATACAATCCGGTCGAACGGGGTATTGAATACATAATGCAGAGCTACCGTTAATTCTACGGTTCCCAAGCTCGATGCAAAATGTCCGGGGTTTTCAGATAAAACATCTATTATATATTGTCTTAATTCCGCACAGAGAGGCACAAGAGCTTCCGGGGGTAACGCCCTTAAATCTGTAGGGTAATCAATTCTATCCAACCACTTATTTTCCAGTATCTCCACTATATATAGAATTCTTTCTGCAAAAGTACTTATTTCAATGGAATAATTTAACTTTGTTCTATAAAATGACTTTCCTAAAAAGATGGAACTCCTAAGCAAAGTAGCATTACCCCAATATCCATTCCATATAACACACAAAGACAAGATCCTGTTAACAGGATCTTGCTTTGCAACAAATATAGGAGAAAGATTGACGCAAGCAAAATTTAATGTTATAACGAATCCTTTCGGAGTCGTTTATAACCCTCTTTCCATTAAAAACGGGCTGGATCGTTTACTTTCGGGACAACTCTATACACCGAAGGAGTTATTCTTCTCAAATGGCTATTATCGCAGCTTCGACCATCACAGCAGTTTCTCTTCACCTGATGAAACCGAATGCTTAAACCGGATAAATAATGCTTTACAAAGCGGAATAAAACAGCTGAAAGAGTGCACTCTTCTTATATTGACTTTCGGAACATCGTTTGTTTACTCATTAAAAGGGGAAAAACAAATTGTTTCAAACTGTCATAAGCTGAATGAAGATTTATTCGACCGTAGGCGTGTAACTCCTGAAGAAATCGTATCGTCCTGGCTCCCTCTCTTATACACAATAAAAAAAGAGAATCCTAACATTCATATTCTTTTCACGGTAAGTCCCATACGCCACTGGAGGGATGGAGCACACGAAAACCAACTAAGTAAATCGGGGCTTCTGCTTACTATAGACCAGTTGCAAAAAGAACTGGATAATATTTTTTATTTTCCTGCTTACGAAATCATGATGGATGAATTAAGAGATTACCGCTTCTATGCTGATGATCTGTTCCATCCTTCACCCCTTGCCATCGATTATATATGGGAAGAATTCAAATCTTCCTTTATGGATTCTTCTACAAAGAAAATTATAACCGAATGGCAAACCATATATAGGGCGTTAGAGCATAAACCTTTTAATCCGAAAAGTGAAACGTACCGTAATTTTCTATCGCAAACTTTGTTAAAATTAGAAGCATATCGGAAAAAATTCCCTTATTTTGAAATCGATAAAGAAATTAATTTCATCCAATCCAGAATTTCAGAATCATTGAATCCATGAGATATTCAATAAAAGAGATTTCAGAAATCATTTCGGCTTCCCCCTTTATAAAAAAGGACGATAAAATCAGCATTTTATTAACCGACAGCCGTACTGTCTCTTTTCCGGAAGAAAGCCTTTTTTTTGCGTTTAGAAGTAAAAAGAACGACGGACACAATTATATACCGGAACTTTACCAAATGAAAGTCCGGAACTTTGTTGTCGAACAAATACGTCCGGAATACTCAGAACTTAAAGATGCAAATTTTTTACTGGTAAATAACACGCTTCATGCCTTCCAGAAGTTAGCGACATTCCACAGACAGCGTTTTTCGATACCGGTTATCGGTATTACAGGAAGCAACGGAAAAACAATGGTAAAAGAGTTTCTTTATCAACTGCTTCATGAAGACTATATCATCACACGTTCACCCCGGAGCTACAATTCGCAAATCGGCGTGCCATTATCTGTATGGCAACTAAATGAAAACACTCAACTGGGTATTTTTGAAGCAGGCATTTCTAAAATGGATGAGATGTCTTATCTACAACCAATCATAGCTCCTACCATCGGTGTTTTAACCAATATAAGAGAGGCTCATCAGGAAAATTTTGCATCACTGCAAATCAAAAGTATGGAGAAAATTGCCCTCTTTTCTAACTGTGATGTAATCATATACGACGGAGACAATGCTCTAATATCTAATTGTCTGGAATTAAACTGTCTTTCGATTAAGGCTTTGGCATGGTCAAAAAAAGATCAGGAAAAACCATTGTTTATCTCCAAAATTCTCAAAAAGAAAAACTCTACCAAAATACAGTTTGTCTATTTTTCATTAGAAAGTGAAATCGAGATTCCTTTTATAGATGATGCCTCTATCGAAAATGCTATACACTGCCTAGCGGTCTCGCTCTATCTCGGAACATCGCCGAAGGTATTGCAAAAGCGGTTTGAACAACTTGAACCTATAGAGATGCGATTGGAAGTCGTGCAGGGGATTAACGATTGCATACTCATCAATGACAGTTACAATTCGGATATTCAGTCTCTAGAAATCGCACTGAATTTCCAAACCCGCAGGATGCCCGAAAAAGGCATGAAAAAAACACTGATCTTATCCGATATCCTGCAAACAGGAATACTTCCCAATTTTTTATATAAGCGGATTGCGGATCTTATCGGCAGATATGAAATACAGAGAATTATCGGTATCGGAAAAGATTTGAAGGATAACAGAGAACAATTCCATACGGAAACAATCTTTTTCGAATCTACAGAAGAGTTCATACGGAATTTTCCCTCATTGCATTTCGAGAACGAGATCGTACTGATCAAGGGCTCCAGAAAATACGGATTCGAACAAATAGTAGAAAGACTGGTAAAAAAGGCTCACCAGACAAAACTAGAGGTCAATCTGAGTGCCATCGTACACAATTTTAATCACTATAAAGAGTACTTGCACAAAGAGACAAAGGTAATTTGTATGGTGAAAGCTTTCGGTTATGGAGCGGGTTCTTATGAATTGGCCCGCACATTACAGGACCAACATTGCGATTATCTTGCCGTTGCCGTTGCCGATGAGGGTGATGAACTCAGAAAAGAAGGAATATCGATTCCTATTATCGTCATGAATCCGGAACCGGATGGATTCAATGAACTGTTCCGGAATAAGCTCGAACCGGAAGTTTACAGCTTCAGATTACTGGAAGATCTCATCAACGAAGCTGCCCGGCGGGGAATCACCAATTATCCGATACATATTAAAGTCGATACGGGAATGCATCGGTTAGGATTCTCACCTGATGATACCGATAAGTTAATAGACAGACTAAAAAAGCAAACCAGTGTTTTAGTCCGCTCTGTTTTTTCTCATCTCGCAACTGCCGATATGCCGGAAGAAGATGGATTCACTCAAATGCAATTAGATGCATTTATCCGGTTCTCAGAAAAAATACAAAAAGCTTTCAATCATAAAATATTAAAGCACATTCTGAATTCAGCTGGCATAGAACGGTTCTCTCAATATCAGATGGATATGGTACGGTTAGGAATCGGACTCTACGGAATAAGCGCTTCCGGTGAAGATAAGGCTTTACAGCCTGTCAGCTCTTTAAAAACTGTCATTTTGCAAATACGAGATGTGCCTGCTGGCGATACAATCGGATATTCCAGAAAAACGACCTTAACACGTGATAGCCGCATTGCCGTTTTACCCATTGGATATGCTGACGGAATAAACAGACACCTTGGAAACGGCATAGGAAAAATCTGGATAAACGGAGAACTCTGCCCTACTGTAGGCAATATCTGTATGGATGTCTGCATGGTAGATGTTACAGATACCAAAGCTGAGGAGGGTGACACTGCCATTATATTCGGGAAAGAATATCCTGTCGAAGCTATAGCCGAATCCTTGCAAACAATTCCTTATGAGATACTTACCTCCATTTCTCTTCGAGTAAAACGCGTTTATTATATGGAATAGTTGGATACATTGCACATTCTTCGTATTTTTGTGCGATAATAATCTCAACTTATATTATGAATTATAATTTACTGAAAGGAAAAAGGGGTATTATTTTCGGGGCTCTCAATGACATGTCAATTGCCTGGAAGGTTGCCGAGCGTTGTGTTGAAGAAGGTGCTACAATCACGTTGACAAATGCACCGGCGGCCGTACGTATGGGACAAACGAATGAACTTGGAGCAAAACTCAATGCGGAAGTAATTCCGGCAGATGCCACAAACATAGAAGATTTGGAAAATCTCTTTGCCCGTTCAATGGAAATTCTGGGAGGAAAAATAGATTTTGTTCTTCACTCGATAGGTATGTCTCCGAATGTCCGTAAAAAACGCTCTTACGACGATATCGATTACGATCTTTTAGAAAAGACTCTGGATATCTCAGCTATCTCTTTTCATAAAATGCTTCAGGTTGCAAAAAAAATGGACGCTATTGCAGAAGGCGGGTCTGTTATTGCATTAAGCTATATTGCCGCACAGCGTACATTTTGTGGATATAACGATATGGCAGATGCCAAATCTTTGTTAGAATCTATCGCCCGCAGCTTCGGATATATATATGGAAAAGACAAAGGGGTAAGAATCAATACCATTTCACAATCTCCTACGGTCACTACTGCCGGAAGCGGTGTAAACGGCATGAATCATCTTCTGGACTTTTCGAACAAAATGGCTCCGTTAGGAAACGCAGATGCAAACGATTGCGCAGATTACTGTATCGTTATGTTCTCTGATCTAACCCGTAAAGTGACTATGCAAAATCTGTTCAATGACGGAGGATTTTCAAGCATGGGTATGAGCGAAGCAGCTATCGAAACCGTTATCAAATAAGATATCCTTCCTGTTAAGTTAAAATAAAAGGGCTTCAAAATAATTGAAGCCCTTTTATTTTATGTTAGTTGTATTCGACGTATTTCTTTAGGTTCGTCCCAGAAAAATGACGCCATCTCCTCAAATTTATCTTCGGCTTCCGTTGTATAAAACAACATGGAACCTCCTTTCGTACATTTTTTCTCTATCTCAGGATGTCTGAGAAGATAATCTTTTAGACTGTAAGCCACCAGATCACCTTGTTCAACAATGCTGATATGGTCGGGCGTATAACGTCTTATTTTAGGTAATAGCATAGGATAGTGCGTACAGGCTAATACAAGCGCATCGATTTCAGGATCCCGTGCCAAAAGGGCATGTATATGCTTTTCTACGAAATAATCTGCTCCCGGCTTATCAAACTCATTATTTTCTACCAAAGGCACCCACATAGGGCAAGCCTCACTCGTTATCTTAAGATCAGGAAAGAGTTTGCCAATCTCTATCTCATAAGAACCGGAACGTACGGTCCCTACCGTACCCAGCAGTCCGACATGCTTGCTATCTGTATATGAATCTATGGTTTCTATTGTAGGACGTATTATCCCCAATAAACGACGATTTACATCCCATTGAGGAAGGTCGATCTGCTGTATCGAACGCAAAGCTTTCGCCGAAGCCGTATTACATGCCAATATAACCAGATGACAGCCCTCACGAAAAAGGGACAAAACGGCTTGCCGCGTAAATTCATATACAACGTCAAATGAACGCACGCCGTAAGGAGCCCTTGCATTATCACCTAAATAGAGATAATCATATTGCGGCAGTAACGAACGGATTTTTCGAAAAATGGTAAGACCGCCGTAACCGGAATCAAAGATTCCTATTTTCCCGGGTAACTGAGGTAAATCCATATTATAAAATTAAAAAGAGGAGATACAGCATCTCAACCATATCTCCTCTTCTTTGTGCTATCGTTGATATTATTTAATACCTAATTTCTGTTTTACCTGAGGGGTAGCATCTACCGCGTTTGTTCCCATATACAAGAAAACAGCCGCATCTAAAACATAAGTATAGTTATTTGCCGCTCCTACGCTTTTGATTGCGTCGGAAAGCTTCTGCTGTATAGGAGCAAATAATTCTCTCTGTTTTTTATCGAGATCCTGTTCTGCTACCTGATAAAAATTCTGAATACGTTGTTGCAATTCCTGCACCTCCTGCATACGTCTTACTTTGATATTTTCCGTCAAAGAATCCTGCTGTGCAATGAAATCAGAATACTTTTTATTGTACTCTTCCTGCATTTTAGTCAATTCGTTTTTATAATTCTCATTCATCGTAGCAACAGCCTTTTCCATCTCTGAAACTTCAGGCATCACGCTTATTACCTCCTGAGTGTTTACATAAGCAATTTTCAAATCGTTCTGAGCTACAAGAGCAACCGAGAACATAAGGGCTGATGCAAATAATAATTTTTTAAGCATAGTTTTATTTAATATAATTTGTTTCTGAATTATTTACGGCACAAAAGTAATAATTTATTCCGAATATCCTAATTTTGACAAAACCTCATTGCTTATATCTATTTTAGGTGATGCAAAAATAATACTCATATCAGAGGCTCTATCTACAACCATTTGATAACCTTTATTTTCCGATATCTCTTTTACTGCATTATAAATTTCATCCTGTATCGGTTTCATTAAACCGGCACGTTTCTTATAGAGTTCACCTTCTGGACCAAAATACTTCCGTTTCAATTCCTGTGCAGCTTTCTCTTTTTCTACAATTTCATTCTCTTTCTTCGTCTTCATCTCCGCAGAAAGAAAAACAAGTTCGGACTGATAACTTTTATACATGTTTTCAGCTTCTTGCTTAAGCGCATCGACTTCACTCTGCCACTTTTTAGAGACCTGATTCAATTGCTCATTCGCCATTTCATAAGCGGGAATATTCTTAAGAATATATTCCATATCGATCAACGCGAATTTCTGAGCCTGCGAAGCGGCACTTATTCCTATTATGAAAGTAAATAACAAAATAATCTTTTTCATAAGTTTTCTCATTTAATTTAGTTATAGGACTACAAAACTAACAAATCGTTTAATTTAAACAAACGGGTTAGAATTCCTGTCCCAAAATAAAGTGGATCTGACTACCTGAATACTGGCGAGAACCGAATACGGGATCAAAACCATATGCCCAGTCAATTCCTAACAAACCTACCATCGGAAGGAATATACGTACACCTACACCCGCAGAACGTTTCAAGTCAAAAGGATTGAAATCGCTCAACTGGCTCCAAGCATTTCCGGCTTCGACAAAAGCAAGTCCGTAAATCGTAGTAGAAGGTTCAAGTATAAAAGGATAACGCAATTCGAGGGATAAACGGGTATAGGCATAACCATAATAACCATTCGGCGTCAACGATCCGTTATTGTATCCGCGTAGACCGATTGTTTCCGTAACATAATAACTACTATAACCGGTCATACCGTCTCCCCCCATATAAAATGTTTCGAATGGGGATATTTTATTTTTATTATAATGTCCGACAAATCCGTACTCGATACGCGACATCAGCACTGGTGTTCGTTTTACTGTAAGAGGAGCAAGAGGGGTAAATAATTTTGCTTTAAACTTGATCTTGTAGTACTCGACCATCTTATACTTATCACCAGCATCAGCCATATTTGCATAATCCTTACCATCCCATAATGAATAGGGAGGTGTTGCATTCAAAGAAAGAGAGAACATAGATCCCCGTCTGGTATAAAGCGGATTATCGATTGAATTACGCGAAAGGGTTACACCCAGGTTCACGTTATTACACGTTCCGTTATTAATGACAAAATAACTCCAGTTTTTCATTTTATAACGCTGGTAATTCAACTCGAACATAATCTGGAAGTAGTCATCAGGCCAACTCAGACGTTTCCCATAACCAATCGAAATACCTAGCATCTGAATGGATTTATTCAAATCGTACATTGCGGTATAATCGTAGCCGCTTCCACCATAACCATAGCCATATCCGTACCCCGAACCATAACCATACATATACGGATTATAATAACTATTTCCGTAGTAATTACTGTTTATGTCTGTCTGATAAGAAAAATAGGCACCGACAGAAAGGGTATTCGGCCGTTTTCCTCCGAACCACGGATCCATAAAAGAAATACTATACGATTGATAGTAACGTCCATTTGTCTGGCCGCTCAATGTTAAAGTTTGTCCTTCTCCTTGCGGTATAATTCCTTTATAAGTAGAGGGCTTAAAAATATTGGACAAAGAGAAATTGGTAAATTTCAAACTTAGCTTTCCAATTACCCCCGTTTGTCCCCAACCTGCTGAGAACTCGATTTGGTCATTGGCTTTCGATGTAAGATTATATTCAATATCTACGGTTCCGTTGTCCGGATCGGGAATAGGATTCACACCCATACTTTCAGGGTCAAAATGCCCCATCTGAGCAATTTCACGTGCCGAACGCTGCAAAGCATCTTTACTGAACAGCTCCCCGGGCTTTGTTCTAAGTTCGCGGCGGACAATGTCTTCGTAAAGACGATCGTTCCCGTTTATTATAACTTTATTAATGGTAGCCTGCTTGCCCTCTGTAATACGAATCTCCAGAGTAACCGAATCTTTACCCAGTTCCACTTCAACAGGATCGGCATTGAAAAACAGATATCCGTTATTATAATAGATACTAGAAACGGCATCTTCATCTTCATTCAAACGCTGGAATAATTTTTTCTGGTTATAAATATCACCCGGTTTAAGTTCCAACAAAGTATTAAGAGTTTTCGTATCGTATTGTGTATTTCCAACCCAACGAATGTCTTTCAGATAGTATTTATCTCCTTCTTCTATATCAAGATAAATATCTACCATTTTATCATTTACACGCACAACACTGTCAGCTATAATCCTAGCATCACGGTATCCCAATTCGTTGTATTTCGATATGATATTTTCCTTATCCGCTTTATAATCGTTCGATACGAATTTCTTTTGTCCGAACATTTCCAACCAACTGGAAACGAACCTTTTTTTCAAATTAAACTTCTCGTTTGTCTTTTTCATAACCTTTCTCAGTTTTTTGGAAGACAAACTATCGTTTCCATGAAAATAAATATTGCGCACTTTTGTCCGTTCGTGCTTATCTACATTAATATCCAGTATAACCATATTCGGATCAGAAAGATCGTCCTGTTGAAGAATGGTTACCTCTGTTTTATTATATCCTTTCTCATCAAAAAACTTTTTAATAACGATTTTAGCTCTATCCAATAAGTTAGGAGTAACCTGGTTCCCCTTTACCAAACCGATTTTTGCAGCTAAATCTTCTCTTTCACTCTTTTTAAGACCATGATAACGTATCTGAGAAATACGAGGACGTTGTGTCAACTGAATTTCCAACCAAACCTGCCCGTCTTCTATTTTCGTTGCCAGTATTTTAACATCTGAGAAAAGACCTTGTTTCCAGAAACGCTTGATCGCATTCGTTATTTCCTCTCCGGGAACTGAAATTATATCACCCACAACCAATCCTGAGAAACCGATTAAAACGAAATCTTCATAATTAGAAGCTCCAGTTACTTTAATGTCTGCAATTTTATATTTTTTTGCATTCATCGAATAGGTTATAGTAGGGATAGAATCTTGAGCGAAAGTATTTACTATCGCAAAAAACATCAGACTTATACAAAAAAGGAATCTACGCATACACTAATTATTCACCTCTAACTGTTCGCTTGTTTTTCCAAATCGACGTTCTCTCTGCTGATAATCAATAATCGCATCTATAAATTGCTCTTCCCTGAAATCAGGCCAATAGCAATCCGTAAAATAAAGCTCTGCATAAGAAAGCTGCCACATCAGGAAATTACTAATTCTCTTTTCTCCGCCTGTCCGGATTAGCATATCCGGATCGGGGATGCCGGATGTTGTCAGATATGAAGAAAAAAGCTCTTCGGTTATCTCCTCATTCTTTAACGCTCCTTCACTGACTTTGTTTACCAAACGCTTAACCGCATCCACGATCTCCCAGCGTGAAGAGTAACTAAGAGCCAATATCATATTAAGCCCACTATTCACGGAAGTTTTTTCTATGCAATCTTCCAACACTTTTCTGGCCGTTAAAGGTAAACGTGATAAATCGCCGATAACCCTCAAACGCACATTATTTTTCATCATCAACGGAGTCTCATTATAAATGGACTGTACCATCAAAGCCATTAAAGCATCGATTTCGTCCTGAGGACGATTCCAATTCTCGGTAGAAAAAGTATATAATGTCAGATATTTTAATCCGATACGGGATGCTACATCCGTAATTTCATGTACAGATGTCACCCCTTCCTGATGCCCTGCCGAACGATTTAAACCTCTGCTCTTTGCCCATCTGCCATTACCATCCATGATAATAGCAATGTGCTCAGGCAATTTCGTGTTATCTATTTTTTTTGTCTCCACAGAAATATGTTTATCGTTCATTATTCATCATTATGACAAGTACCGTTCCGTGGACCGAAATCCCATGTCAGGGAAATCAGAAAGGTCGAATACCAGTCTTTATTCTTAAAAAAAGAACTTTTCACTCCTGTCGGGTCTTTCAACTCTTTAGAATCGAAAGAATCACCGAAAAGTTTTCTCATCGTAAACTCACAGCCCAGATTAAGCCTGTTTACTATCTTATATTTTACCCCTAAGCCCATCGGCAAATTAACGGAAAAAAAACTTCCGTCTCCTGTTGCCAATGTAAGGCCAAGCCCCATTAATACATAGGGGGTAATCCGTTTTGTATTCAAATAGGCATATTTATCGCTATATGGGAAAAAATTAAATTCAGCCTGACTCCCCAAATCAAAGAAACTACGGGAAAAGGAAGTCTGAAAATTATTCGGAAACGCATCAGAAAAATCGTTTGTATCTCCTGCGACTTTACCCCAATACAAATTTGTTTTTATAGCCCATCTAAAATTAATATTATTCCTGAACACTGCGCCCAGTGCCGGACGGAGACTGTGAAACAGAGCCGTTTTATTGGCATCACCCATATAAAAAGATGTTCCTGCCGCACCTCCTATTTCATACTTATACTCCTGTCCGAACAACCGCCCGTTTCCGAGCAGCATTACAAACAAAGAGATCAGTAGATATTTTATAACATTTCTTATCATGTAGGGCAAACCTTCGTCATTAAGAATGTTAACGAAAAGTTTTCCTCAAAATTATATTTTCAACCCGTTTCTTCTACTTTGCCAGACGATGAATGCGTCCACGCCACAAATCATTCAGCAATGTTGCATTTTTTCCACCGGCAATAAATACGAAATTATCATTTCCGATAAATGCCGACGCTCCTGCACGGGCGGCAAATCTCTCCGGCATCACCTGTAACGAATCAGACAATTCCCAGTTTATTCCCTGATCGGAAGAAAAATAAATATCCTTCAAATAATTACCGGAAACATCCTGTCCGCCAATCAACATCAATTTATCATCGTACGGCAAACCGACGGCACCTACTCTGGCAGAAAAACGACTGGCATTCGGCGCCACGATTTTCAACCAATCCTTGCTCTGACTCGGATATTTCGTTTTATTCCATACATCATTCGACATTTGACCGGTAGAATTAATACCACCCAAAACCATCAAATGCGAAAGGAAATTCCGGCTATAGCTAATCGACGTAAAATTCTCAACAGGAAAATCATTCGGAAGAGAACTACCCTGAGTTATTTTTTTACCGGCTAAAGAATATGTCCCAAAATACTTTACATGTTGCGCATCTTCAACAATGGCCTCCAAATCGCCGTCTAAGGCCCCTAATAACGCAACCAATGAAAAAGTCAATTCCACTTTATTCCACTGCAATGCATCTGCCGACTCATAAAGTTCTCCCGATTCATTTATTACAAAAAGTTTATTCTTGCAAAGTTGCATAGAATTCAATTTCGCATCGACAGGAAATCCTTGTAACAATTTACGTCTCCCAGATTCGCTGCCATTTATATCTGAAATATACACATCAAACCCCGTCGTATTCCTTACATACGTATAAAACGAGTCAGACAGTAATACACTATGCTGCTGTTCAAAATCATCCTTAATAATATTTTGTTTAACTTCCTGCCAAACAAACGAATCTGCCGGAATTGTATAAATATTGACTTGAGCGATATACTCCTTTTTTTCCGGTGCTCTCTGCGCATAAACTACAAAACGTACCGGTTCAGAAAAATCCAATGAATCAGAGCCGTTCCACAGTAGAGGTTCTGTCTGTGAATTCTGGTAAACCTCAATTTTAGAAGCACCATTTGTCGTCAATTCACATTTCACTTTATTTACGACTGTCCCGTAAGGTAATGAATCTATATTAAATATACGTCCGGATCTTTGATCTATCGTAAATTGGGTATTTTTCAGTACAGATAAAGTATCACTCAACTTAAAGCTATAAATCTGAGCATCAGGGGAAAGAGCACTCGGCTCATCTTCATTATTTCCTAAACAGGAGGATAAGAATACACTTCCCAAGCATAACAACAAATAGATAATTCCTCTCATTTATACATCTTTATTTTACCGCACAAAGGTAGAAACATTTTTTGCACACACAGCCCTATTGACGTTAATTTATGCCATATTTAAGACAACGAAGGAATAAAAACCCATAAAACAAGAATTTTTAAGTCCTTCACGCTTCGCTATAATAACAATCGACTACCGAAGATCCCATTCGAATACTTTTAGCCGGAATACCTCGTACGAGGGGAGCTCTCACTCCGTCACCCAGATATATTCCCGAACGTTCTATACGAATCTCATCCCATAAACCTTTTTCCATAAAAGAGGTTAGTAAACAAGCTCCTCCTTCCACCAGCAAAGATTGCTTGTTACGCTTATATAAAACACTCAACAATTGGGAAAGAGAGTCAACAGCAGGATTTAGAAGCATATATTCCAGATTTTTCTGTGATCGTTTCTCTTTCGAAGTAAATATTAAAGTATCGGTATCACCTCTTTTTAAAGCTGCATTTTCCGGTATTTTATCTTCTTTATCGATTGTTATTCTCAAGGGATTACGTCCGAAATAAAAACGTGTAGTAAGAACAGGATTGTCCAGAAGTGCCGTATTGGTTCCTACCAAAATAGCATCGACTTCCGACCTCAATTTATGAACTTCATAACTGACCAGAGGATCCGAGATTTTCGCCGGGAGGCCATCGCTAAGCGAAAATCTTATTTTATCAATAAACCCATCTGCAGACTGAGCCCATTTTAAAATAATATACGGTCTGAATTTGGTATAAAAAGTACTAAAAGGACGTATCATTTCCTCACATTCTTTGTTCAGGCAACCGACAACAACCTCTACACCCGCTTCCCGCAAACGTTTTATTCCTCTTCCGGCTACCTCAGGAAAAGGATCCTGACAACCGATAACTACACGTGGAATCTTTTTCGATAAAATCAATTCCACACAAGGAGGAGTTTTTCCATAATGCGAACAAGGCTCCAATGTTACATAAAGAGTCGATTGCGAAAGTAACGCTGTATCTTGTACAGAAGCTATGGCATTTACTTCGGCATGCGCCTTTCCATAACACCGATGATAATCTTCCCCAATTATATTTCCATTGTACACAATGACAGCCCCGACCAACGGATTGGGTGCCACAGTTCCCCTTCCATGCCCGGCCAACGCCAATGCTCTCCTCATATATTTCTCATCCAAGCACTTTTGATCCATCTTTTCAACTTATTTTCCCATTGGTAAAGCCGGAATGGTTTATTACCTTTGCACATTATGCAACAAGCAATCCGACATATTAAAAACAGCCTTTCCCCTCTTTATCCACAAGGTGAAATCCGAATCTTTACCCGACTTATCTTACATAAGCTATGCGGAATTCCTCCTTACCGCCAGTTATCGGACAAAGATATAAAATTATCGGAATCACAGTTTCATAAAATAGAGGACTGCCTTACGCGTCTGTTAAAAGAAGAACCGATACAATATATACTCGGAGAAACAGAGTTCTCCAATCTGACATTTGCAGTCACTCCCGACGTTTTAATTCCTCGTCCGGAAACAGAAGAACTTGTTGAAAAAATTTTATCCGACCAGAAAAACAAAAAAATAAAAATTCTGGATATCGGTACCGGCAGCGGATGCATAGCTATTACATTAAAAAAATATCTGCGAAATGCAGAAGTCTATGCCATCGATATTTCCGAAAAAGCAATCGAAATTGCCAAATTAAACGCTACTCATAACTATATAGAAGTATCTTTTTTTCAGCATGATATCTTCCGTCCACTTTCTCAAATACCGGATTTTCCGGAAACTTTCGATCTGATTGTCAGCAATCCGCCATATGTGATGGAAGCGGAGAAAGAAATCATGCAAAATAATGTTTTGAATTTTGAACCTCACACGGCTTTGTTCGTACCGGATAAAACTCCATTGCTTTTTTATCGCCGGATAGCAGAAGTTGCCATGAGTTACCTATGTAAAAACGGTTCTTTATATTTGGAGATCAATGCACTGTTAGGTCAAGAGACGTCCCGTTTAATCGAAGAATACGGGTTCAAAGACATTGAAATAATTAAAGACTTATCGAATAAAGAACGTTTTATAAAAGCAAGGAAATGAGTACCGGACGAGAATCTGAAGTATTAAAACAATGTGCCTCCTATTGCTCAGCATCCGAACATTGCACCAGCGACATAAAAAAACGGCTGGAGAAAAGTGAACTCGATGAAAATGCACAAAAACGCATTCTCGATCGTCTTATGCAGGAACGTTTCATCGACGACTCCCGCTATTGTTCCGCATTTGTCCGCGATAAAATACGATTCAACAAATGGGGAAAAAAAAGAATCGCCTTTGAACTCAGAAAAAAAGAAATTGCTCCACCTTTAATTCTGGAAACATTAAACGATATAGATCCCGTATTTTATGAAGAGACACTGAAAGAAATATTGAAAAAAAAGGCCAAAGCACTGAAAACCCAAAATAGTAAAGAAGCATTCTACAAACTGGCTTCATTCGCATCAGGAAAAGGTTTCGAAACAGACCTATCCATCAGAATTGCCAGTGAGGTATTAAACTATAATCATGAAGAAATGGATTGAGTCCATCATCGATTTTTTCTTTCCGAAGGTATGTCTTTATTGCGGGGCTCCTTTAGTTGAAGGCGAAGAATATATTTGCAGCGAATGTCTCCTGAATCTTCCACGTACCAATTTTCATTTGAAACACGATAATGAAACGGAACAGTTATTCTGGGGAAAAGTCCGTATCGAACGTGCTATTTCTTTTCTTTATTTCCAGAAAAAGGGTATTACTCAACAACTCATATACCATCTGAAATACAGGGGTGAAAAAAAGTTAGGCCTGTTAATGGGTAAACTTATGGGCAATGAAATAAAAGGCACCTCTTTTTTTAACGATATCGACCTGTTGGTGCCAGTACCTTTACATCCGGTCCGATTAAAAAGAAGAGGATATAACCAGGCAGAATGGATAGCACTCGGCGTTTCTGAAATTACCGGAATCCCGGTCTGTACCGATAACCTTTACCGAAGCATCGAGAACGATACCCAAACCTCTCAAAAAGTATTCGAACGCTGGCAAAATACCCGGAACATATTCAGAATTAAAAGTCCGTCTTCTTTCGACGGGAAACATCTGTTACTGATCGATGACGTGCTTACAACCGGAGCGACCTTAATTTCCTGCATTGAAACATTGGAATGTTATTCTTCAGGTAAAGTTTCCGTCCTTACGCTCGCTCATACCAAAAAGCAACAATAAACTTTAATAAAAATCTTTATTTCTATATTCTATTTTACTTCATTTATTACAACTATTTCGATTCCGTTTATTAACTTTGCAAGGAATTATAACGAGAAAAAACAATTATGAGCAGCTTAGAACAATTAGTCGCAAGCAAATTGCTTAAGATTAAAGCCGTAAAGCTTCAACCAGCTAATCCTTTTACGTGGGCATCAGGATGGAAATCACCCTTCTATTGCGATAGCAGGAAAACACTTTCATATCCTGCAATCCGTAACTTTATCAAGTTACAGCTTGCCAGAATTATCAGTGAAAAATATGAAGATGCCACAGCTATAGCAGGAGTAGCCACAGGAGCCATACCTCAGGGTGCGCTGGTAGCAGATGAACTCGGACTTCCATTTGTCTATATACGTGCCACCCCGAAAGATCATGGCCTTGAAAACCTGATCGAGGGCGACCTGAAACCCGGGGCTAAAGTAGTTGTGATCGAAGACTTGATTTCAACAGGGGGCAGCAGCCTTAAAGCAGTTCAGGCTCTCAGAAACGATGGTTCGGAAGTATTAGGTATGGTAGGCATATTTACATATGGTTTTCCAATTGCTGAACAAAAATTTAAAGATGCTAAAGTGGAACTTACTACTTTATGCAATTATGAAGCGGCATTGGAAGAAGCTCTTCGTATTAAATACATAGCTCCATCCGATGTTGCCACACTACAGGAATGGAGAAAAGACCCGGCTAACTGGAACCCGAATAAATAAAAATATATGACTGAATTCGTAAGCGAAATCAAAACAATACCTTATTCGTCGGACAGCATTTACAAAATGTTGTCCGATTTGTCTAATCTGGAAAAAATAAAAGACCGCATTCCGGAAGATAAAATCAAAGATCTCTCTTTCGATTGTGACTACTGCAGCTTCTCCGTACAGCCGGTAGGAACTTTAACGTTACGCATTATCGAAAGAGAAGAAAACAAAACCATTAAATTTACAGCAGATAACTCTCCTATCGAAGTGTTTCTCTGGATACAACTGAAAGAAGCCGAACCAGAAATAACAAAAATGAAAATGACGGTTAAAGCCGATCTCAATCCATTTATAAAACCGATGCTTGCAAAGCCAATGGAAGAAGGGTTGGAGAAACTGGCTACTGCATTAGCGGCTCTTCCTTATAAATAAAAAAACTGTTATGGCTAAGAAGCTTTGGGAAAAAAACATACAACCAGACATTGAAATAGAAAAGTACACGGTCGGACAGGATCGGGAAATGGATCTTTATTTAGCCGAATACGATGTTTTAGGTTCAATGGCTCATGTTATTATGCTCGAAGAAATAGGGCTCATCAAAAGCGAGGAATTGCATCCTATTCTAAATGAGCTGAAGAAAATCTATCAGATTGCACGAGATGGCAAATTCAAAATCGAAGAAGGAGTAGAAGACGTACACTCACAGGTAGAATTGCTTTTAACCCAACAATTAGGTGATCTCGGAAAAAAAATCCACAGCGGCCGCTCTCGCAACGATCAGGTATTGCTCGATCTGAAACTGTTTACCCGTGCCGAAATAAAAAAAATAGTTCTGCTCACCGATAAGCTATTTCAGGCATTGATTGAAAAGAGCAACCAATACAAAGAGACTCTGATGCCCGGCTATACGCATCTTCAAATAGCGATGCCATCATCTTTCGGTCTTTGGTTCGGAGCATATGCGGAAAGCCTTGCCGATGACCTGCAACTTTTACAAGCTGCATATAAAATCTGCAACCGGAATCCTTTAGGCTCGGCTGCGGGCTATGGCTCCTCTTTCCCGTTAAAAAGAAAAAGAACAACAGAGTTGTTAGGCTTCGAGTCCATGAATTACAATGTAATTTATGCTCAGATGGGACGTGGCAAAATGGAGAAATGTGTTGCATTCGCTCTGTCTGGCATAGCTGCAACTCTTTCTAAACTGGCTTTCGATGCATGTATGTTTAACAGTCAAAACTTCGGGTTTATTAAACTGCCGGACGAATATACGACCGGATCGAGCATTATGCCTCATAAAAAGAATCCGGATGTATTTGAACTGACACGTGCCAAATGCAACAAAATACAATCGATTCCGGGACAAATAACGTTGATTATAAATAATCTTCCTTCCGGATATTTCAGGGATTACCAGATTATCAAGGAAATTTTCCTTCCCATGTTTGACGAGCTAAAAGATATCCTCACTATAGCAACTTCGATGATACGCAAAATCGATGTAAAAAAGGATATTCTGAACGATGAGCGTTATGCTCCGATATTCAGTGTAGAAGAAGTTAACCGCCTAACTTCCGAGGGAATGCCTTTCCGCGACGCATATAAAAAAGTCGGGTTGGAAATCGAAGCGGGTACATTTATTCCGGATAAAAACATTCATCATACTCATGAAGGAAGTATCGGAAACCTTTGCAACGAGGAGATCAGCCTACATGAACAAAATATCATCGATAATTTCAATTTCGAAAAAGCCGATGAAGCCGAATCCAATTTATTAACCTTCTAATTTCATAGAATTATGAGTTATATCCCGTCAGAACACAGATATGAAAAGGGAATGCAATATTCGTATTGCGGTAAAAGCGGATTGCTGTTACCCCGGATTTCTTTAGGATTATGGCATAATTTCGGAGACGTGGACGATTTTGAAACTGCAACCAACATCATCCGGTGTGCCTTCGACCATGGGATCACTCATTTCGACCTGGCGAATAATTACGGCCCAAGTCCGGGCTCTGCAGAATGCAACTTCGGTAAAATAATAAAGAAATCATTTTCGGGATACCGTGACGAAATGATTATATCTTCGAAAGCAGGCCATCTGATGTGGCCGGGCCCTTATGGTGACGGAAGCTCGCGCAAATACCTGATGGCAAGCATAGATCAAAGCCTGAAGCGCACCGGATTGGAATATTTCGACATATTTTATTCTCACCGTTTCGACCCCAACACCCCGGTAGAAGAGACGATGCAAGCACTTATCGATATTGTTAAGCAAGGGAAGGCTCTTTATGTCGGCATCTCGAAATATCCGGCCAAAGAGACACTACAGGCATATAAAATTTTAAAAGGGCAGGGTGTCCCCTGTCTTATACATCAAGATAAATACAACCTGCTGACACGAGATGTGGAAAAGGAAATTCTGCCGATTATAGAAAAAGAAAAGGTAGGATTCATCTCTTTTTCACCTTTGGCACAAGGTTTGCTTACAAATAAATATCTGCACGACATTCCTAAAAATTCACGTGCAGCAAAAGAACATGGTTATTTACAACGATCGGAAATTACGCCGGAATTGGTAAAAAAATTAAATTTACTGAACGAAATAGCGAAGGAAAGAGGACAAACTCTGGCAGAGATGTCCCTTGCCTGGGTACTGAAAGACGAGCGTGTAACATCGGTCATTGTCGGAGCCAGTTCTACAGCACAGCTAAAGGATAATTTACACACTCTAAGAAATTGTACTTTTAGCGAAGAGGAACTAACTAAAATAGACGACATATTAAATTAATGAGAAAAAAGCTTCTATCTTTTTTTATTTGTTATATTGCTATTCTGCTATACAGCAGTTGTACGAACGATTTGCTTAATCCGATCCCGAATGTTCCGGTTGTGCTCGATATCGACCTGACGTTTAAGGATAAAGATTTGGTTCCTGTCTATGCCGTAAAAAGCTATACAACACCAAAAACAGCAACAGAAAAGCTCGGATTCGGAGGTGTCGTCGTAATTCACGGATTAGATAACGGTTCAGGACAGGAATATTATGCTTATGATTTAGCTTGTCCGAACGAATCGACACCAGATATAAGAGTAGCTCCGGACAGCATCGGACATGCGAAATGTACCAATTGCAAATCGGAATACGATCTGTCAATAGGGCTCGGTAATCGTATATCGGGCCCATCCAAGTCCGATCTCAAAAGATACAATGCACGACAAGTCGGCAATATTGTGTATATACGCAACTATTAACGACGTTTTTCTATTCCATTTTTTTTGTGAATTGAAAAAGAAATGTAACTTTGCACTCGCAAAA
>JAQXIO010000004.1 GCA_029007825.1 Bacteroidales bacterium
AATAAACATATAATAAAACCTTTTATTTATTATTTTAACACATAAAAAATATGATAACTGATTGTTACAGAATAAATTTAACAAGAACCTATACAGACAGCAAAATAAATTTTATCTTTGTTCGGATTAAACGATCGTTTATATTGACATTTGTTGAAGAATAATATTATATTTATATTTTATTTGCATATTTTAGATAAATAAAAAAGGCCGGAACTTATTAGGTTCCGGCCTTTTACTTCTTTAAATCTTAATAGATACCACTAAGAAAGCTTTTCATGACTTCAGGCTCTATATTTCGCTGTTTGCAATAATATAAAAACTGCTCTTCATCGATTCCTCCTATCATGAAATAGTGCGTCTCCGGATGAGCAAGATAGATTCCGCTGGCCGAAGAGGTAGGATACATCGCTCCGTTTTCGGTAAGCGAAACACCTATGGATTCAAAATCCAGCAATTCATTCAATACGAAATTCAGAGATTGATCGGGAAGCGACGGATAACCCACTGCCGGACGGATTCCCCTATACTTCACTTTAAACATATCCTGAACCGTAAGCTCTTCATCGGCAGCATAGCCCCATTCTTTTTTTCTCACCCGTTCATGCAAATATTCCGAAGCGGCTTCCGTCAAACGATCTAATAAAGAAGCAAAAAGCAATGCCTTGAAGCTATCTTCTTCTGCATATTTTTTTGCCCTATGCTGTGTTCCGGCTCCGGCTGTTACGACAAAGGCACCCAAATAATCCACTTTTCCAGATGCAGCAGGTAATATATAATCACTCAACGCCGGATAGGAAGAAACATTCTCTTGTTTTTTCTGCCGGCGCAACGTCGGAATAAGAAGGGTATCGTTTACTTTTATATTTTCTTTTCCATCGCTGTTGGCTTCAAAAAAGCCAAAACGCACTTTCACATATTCCGCCTCTTCTTCTATGAAAGAGTTCAACATACGCATAGCTTCTTTATAGAGCTGCATCGCCTCTGCCGCCTTGGGCCGTTCCGCTTCGGAGAAACTACTCAACCATTGTGCCCGACAAGCATCACAACCGTGTAACTGGGTTAAAGAGGCATATCTTGCACTTAACTTCCATGTCGTAAAGAAATAGCTCCAGTTAATATATCTGACCAATTTATCAATCGGGATAATCTCTTCCTTAATACCTAAGAAAGAGGGAGTTACCGGGATGTAAGCATCGTAGTCTAACCGGGGCTTCCGTTCTCTCGCTTCGGTTAACGATAAAAGAGCTACTTTTTTTTCACTTACCGATTGCCTCAGATGTTCGTACTCTTCATTCAATGAAATAATAAACGACTCTCTGGTTTCAGGACTAAGCAACTTAGAAGCGATCAAAACGTTCTGGGAAGCATCCGTTACATGTATAACCGGATGTGAATAGTTAGGAGCGATTTTAAGAGCTGTATGCAGCTTCGACGTTGTTGCCCCTCCTACCATGACCGGCATGGTCAATCCGGCCTTCTCCATGGCTTCTGCTACCTTACACATCTCTTCCAGCGACGGCGTTATCAATCCGCTCAGACAAACGAAGTCAGGCTGCAATTCTTCCGCTTTGGCTACAATCACCTCCGTAGGCACCATTACGCCCAAATCTACTACTTCGTAATTATTACACGTAAGAACAATCGAAACAATATTCTTCCCTATATCGTGCACATCGCCTTTTACCGTTGCAAAAAGCACGCGTCCGGCCTTCGTATCGCCACCTTTTTTATTTTCTGCTTCCAACACCGGTTGCAATATGGCTACAGCCTGCTTCATCGTGCGGGCGGTCTTTACCACCTGTGGTAAAAACATTTTACCTTCACCGAAAAGTTCGCCGACTTTATTCATTCCCCGCATCAGCAGCTTTTCGATTGTTGCAGATGCTGTATACCGTATCAACGCTTCCTGTAAATCTTCTTCCAAATAACCGGTTATTCCTTTTATCAAAGCGTATTCAATACGTTCTTCCAAAGGAAAAGAGCGCCAAGCTTCAATTTGTTCTTCTTTTTTTACAACCGAATCTGCCCGGTGATTCTCCGCATAAACGATCAGCTTTTCTGTCGCTTCCGGGTTCCGGTTCAATACGACATCTTCAACCAACTCCTTCAATTCCGAAGGTATATCGTCATATAATACCGCCTCTGCCGGATTCACAATTCCCATATCCATACCCGCTTTTACGGCATGATACAGGAAAACGGAGTGAATCGTTTCCCTCAAATAATTATTGCCTCTGAATGAGAAAGAGAGATTACTCACACCTCCGCTTACTTTTGCCCCGGGCAAATTTTTCTTTATCCACTCTACCGAACGGATAAAATCAAGGCCATATCCCGCATGTTCCTCTATTCCCGTAGCAATTGCCAGTACATTTGGGTCAAAAATTATATCTGTAGCAGGCATTCCTGCTTTTTCCGTAAGGAGACGGTAAGAGCGTTCACATATCTCTATTCTACGTTCAAACGAATCGGCCTGTCCTTTCTCGTCAAAAGCCATCACAACGACTGCGGCTCCCAAACGACGGATACTTTTCGCTTTGGAAAGAAATGCTTCTTCCCCTTCTTTCAGGCTTATCGAATTTACAATAGGTTTTCCTTGTATGCATTTTAAACCGGCCTCGACAACTTCCCATTTCGAAGAGTCTATCATAAACGACACACGTGCTATTTCCGGTTCGGAAGCCATCAGATTAAGGAATTGCACCATTTCCGCTTTGGCATCCAGCAAAGCATCATCCATATTAATATCCAACACCTGGGCTCCGTCATCTACCTGTTTCCTTGCAATCGCCAGGGCTTCGTCATATTGCTTCTCCTTAATCAGGCGCAGAAATTTACGTGATCCGGCAACGTTGCAACGTTCTCCGATATTGATAAAATTCTTCTCCGGTGTAATCTCCAAACATTCTAAACCGGACAAGCGTAGTACAGAAGATGTTTTCGACGGAACATGCCGTTTTGCACCGGGCAAAAGAGCAGCAAAAGCTGCAATGTGATCCGGAGTTGTTCCACAGCACCCTCCTACTATATTTACCAAGCCTTCCGATAAATACTGACCAATGATTTTTGCCATCGTTTCCGGGCTTTCATCATACCCGCCGAAACGATTCGGCAAACCGGCATTCGGATGTGCAGAGATATAACAAGACGAAGATTCTCCCAGTTCTTTTATATACGGCTTCATATCTGCCGCACCGAAAGAACAGTTCAAACCTACGGAACAAATACCGGCATGTTCAACCGACGTTAAGAATGCTTCGAGAGTCTGTCCCGAAAACAAGCGGCCTCCCTTCGATGAGAGCGTAACGGAAAGCATAACGGGAAAATCTATATTTTTCCGCTGCTTTACTTCCGCCGCGGCTGAAAGAGCGGCCTTCGCATTCAAAGTATCGAAGATCGTTTCAATAAGAATTATATCGGCTCCTCCTTCGATAAGGGCTTCGATCTGTTCGAGATACACTTCATAAAAACGATCGTATGTCACAGCTCTATGTGCCGGATTGTTTACATCGTCACTCATCGAAGCCGTTTTATTCGTCGGTCCGACCGAACCGGCTACCAGACGCGGCTTCTCCGGATTTTCGGCAGTGTAACGCAACGCCAGTTTTTTACAAAGTGCTGCGGATGTCCTATTTATTTCGGAAACATATTCTTCCATGCCATAATCGGCTATGGATATCGCATTCGCATTGAATGTATTCGTCGTAATAATATCGGCACCTGCATCCAGATAAGCGACATGCACGGACTCTACGACCGAAGGTGCCGTAAGGTTCAGTAAATCATTATTACCTTTCAATGGCTGTGGATGGTTCCTGAAACGTTCGCCTCTGAAATCTTTTTCTTCCAATGCGAATGTCTGAAGCATCGAACCAAACCCGCCATCCAATAAAAGGACTCTTTTTTCAAGCAAGTTTCTGAACTGTTTACTATCCATTATTTATTTAATTCTTAACGTATTCAATTGTGTCCTATAAATATACGTCATTAATCTTACAAACCAGACTACACAAAACGCAAAAAACAGGCGTGTACATAATATCCATCCGACTGAGACTCCTACCGACACGAAGATCAGCGTATCTTCTATCATCGAATGCGAAACGGCCAGATGTAAATTCAGCCTTCTGGACTCATTAAACGTAATATCTTTGTTTTCAATAGCATCCATCATTATAGCGCCTCCATACGTAAGCCCTACAACATTGCCGACCAGCCACATAAAAGCGCTGTTTCTCGGTAAGCCGAAAAACAGCATCAACGGTTCCAGTCGCTTTGCGATTTTCTGCAACCAGCACAACTCTTCCAGTAACCGGTGAAGAAACATCAGGCCGAAAACAACAGAGATCAGTATGCCGGTCAAAGTCATCGAAGATATAAACCATGCTTTTATCATTTCGCCAAACGATTCGACCTCATGGCTCTCCCATATGAACAAAGGTTCCCTGTATCCTTCATAAGGCAAAACATAGTTGAGAAATGCCGCTATGACAAAACTCATTACCAAACGAAAGACGAATATTCCGCCCCAACTGGAACCGGTCTTTGCCTGTACCGAACATTCTACGATCATATTATGGGATATGAGGCACATAAGGGCCAGAATAGTAATTTCGCGCATATCCAACGAAAGGGACGACAAAACGGCCAAAGGGGCATAAAGGGGAGAGAATATGCTCGTTATAAAAACGATAGCCGATTCTCCCGGCAAACCAACTTGAGAAAAGAGAGGCTGAACAAACTCCGCCATCCGACCTATGACTCCAAAATATTGAAGCAACCGGACTGCGAACGATATCGGAAGAATAATTTTTAAAAGCCAGAGAGCTGTTCTGAAAGCCTTAGGCGATGACTTCCGAAAAGCATTAATAAGATGTTGCCTAAAGTGCATTTTATCGTTTAAAGGCCCGATCCATCGCCCGTTTATCTTCACGCTCGCGGATCGAATCACGCTTGTCGTATTGTTTTTTTCCTTTAGCCAGAGCTATCGCCAGTTTCGCAAGCCCTCTTTCTGTTAAAAAAAGGCGTAACGGCACAATCGTCAGTCCCTGTTCTTTTACGCTCCGCTGCAATTTTGCCAGCTCTTTCGACGTAAGTAAGAGCTTACGGTCCCTACGTGCCGTATGGTTATTATAGGACCCATAGAAATATTCGGCAATATACATATTTTTCACCCACAACTCTCCATTGGCAAAATAGCAGAATGTATCCACAAGACCGGCTTTCCCTGCCCGGATCGATTTAATCTCGGTTCCGGTAAGCACCAATCCTGCCGTATAGGTATCGATTATTTCGTAATCGAATGTTGCCCGGCGATTTTTTATATTAACGGCTTGTTGTTTCATCGGGTAAAATTATATCTGTAAACCGGGTAACAGCACTTTTAATACCGTTCCGACCACAAATGGCGAGAACAGAAGAATTGCTGTGGCAACCACCGTAAATTTTACTTGTTCCTTTTCCCCGATCAAAAGATAGTTGCGGCATCCTTCCCAGACGATAGCTGCGGTATAAAGGACAAAAACATACAAAAAGACCAGGTCGGGCAGCAAATTTACAACCATCTTAACAGCATAAAGCAATGCATAGGAATAACCCGAAAAACGAAGGTATAGATTCAACTCTTTATCGCCTCCGAAAAACTTACTGGTTACCTCCCTTATAAGATAGGCTGCAACATACAAGCCACCGAAAAGAGAACAAAATGTAAGTAAAAAAGTTTTTAAAGCCAGTTCTATATCAAAGCTCTTATGGCTAAAAAAAATCGCCACGAATGAGAATGCGGAAACAAAACCGATGGTCGGATAAAGATAGCTTTTAAAAAAAAGATTCATATCTTCAT
>JAQXIO010000005.1 GCA_029007825.1 Bacteroidales bacterium
GGCCGGTTGTCATTTCAAAAAAAGAAAGATGTTGTTCTTCAAAAAAAGTTCGGTAAGCTGCAACGAAATCGATAACCTTTTTTTCAGATATAGGTTTGCCATTTATGCGGATGCGTTCCCGGAAATCCAATAGGTGAGGAGAAGTGTATAGACCTACTTTATAGCCTTCTGACTGCAGTATGGCCGATAATAGATGGGATGTTGAGCCTTTTCCGTTGGTACCTCCGATATGTATGGAACGGAATTGTAGGTGCGGGTGCCCCAGCAAATTATCGAAGGCGAGGCTGTTGTCTAACCCTTCTTTATAGGCAAGGCTGCCTATACGCTGGAACATAGGCAACGCATTATAGAGATAATGTAATGTATTCTTGTAATTCATAAGAAACCCTTTGTGATTGCAAATTTCGTCTTTTTGGGTTGCAATCACAAAGGGTATTCACCTTTTATTGTTTAAAGATTATTTTTTTTCAAAACGCAGGGAGAAATTATCTTCTTCCGTAATAATCTGGAGAAGATAATTGCCCTTTGGCAATGAAGAAATATTAATTCTGTTCCATTCTATAGCGTCTATTGAATAACGGTTACCGTTTATATCGAACAATAAAATTTGTTCGTATTTATCGATTCCGGACAGATATAGATAATCAGCTGCCGGATTCGGATAAACGAATATCGGATTAATACCGCTGTCACCTACATTAGAGACTGCATTATCTCTCGAATAGAGCAATGCATTGTTTGAACGTGGAGTTACCGCTAAAAAGGTATTACCGAAACGCAAGTCATCGACTTCCACTTGATTGGATGCATTAGAGCCGTATAAACCAAGTGTATTGATTAATAAATCTGTATCGGCACTTGTCAGACGGTATTCGGCGGTCGGAGTAGACGGTTCGTTGTTCGATGTCAAATCCGGATTAATATATAAACGGACTTTGTCGTATGGAGCCTCAAAGTCGATAGCGACAACGACTAAATCCACAACACCCGTTGAGGCGGTAAGATTCGATGCAGTTTGGGTTTGTTCATCCGAATCATTCTTTTTAACTCCAATACACCATTTTCCTTCGTTGTTGACACCAATACCGAGGAGCCTGCTGTTAGCGATCTCAGCCAGTATCGTGTTATTAAAGTAGAAAATGTAGTTGTTATTGTTGGCACCTGCATTTCTCCTTACTAGTCCGCTAAACCATAAAGTTTTTCCGTTTTCACCGATCATGGATGAATTACTGGAAGAAACAAGATCCTCGAATTGACTGACATTCAAGGCACCTCCGGCTGTACGATATTGTGATCCGATGCCGGCATATGCACTACCAGATGTTTCTAAGCCACTGTAAGAGAATGGAGCTGCTGTTTTCACTGCAAAAGCGGCATCGTCACCTTGTACATGCCAGTTTCCAGAGAAATTAAGGCCTCCCGGAAGTTGGTATAAAGGCATTGCAGTTTGTCCGAAATCTTCATATGCATAAATTTTGCTGGGAACTTCGGGTTCTACAGGGTCGGAAGTCCGCGGAGTAACAGCAAGGAATGTATCACCGAAGCGAAGATCATCGACTTCTACCTGATTGGAAGCATTCGAACCGTATAGTCCTATTGCATTGATAAGAATATCGGCATCGTCTGCAGTTAACTGATATTCGGCATCAGGAGTGGCTGGCGCATTGCTGTGTGTTAAGTCCGGATTGATGTATAATCGTACTTTGTCGTATGGATCTTCAAAATCGATGGAAACCACAACAAGGTCGGCACTTCCTGTAGAAGCCTGAATATTGGTCATGATTCTGGTTTGTTCCTGTGAGTCCTTCTTTTTAACAGCCAGATACCATTTACCGCTATTGACACCTACGGAAATTAGATGAGAACCGTAATTTTCCGTTATAACACTGTTGCAGAAATTGAACACATCGTTTTGAGTATTTGTATTACGTTTTACCAATCCGCTGAACCATAAAGTCGTACCGGTTTGTCCGATCATAGAAGGATTATTGGACGCGGCAAGGTGTTCGAACTGGTTAACATTCAGAGCACCACCTGCTGAGCGGTATTGAGAACCGATACTGGCAAATGCACTGCCAGAAGTAATTAATCCGTCATAGCTGAAAGCCTGTCCGGTTTTGATGGCAAAAGCAGAGTCATCACCTTGTACATGCCAGTTTCCGGAGAAATTCAGCCCTCCCGAACGTTGGAATAAAGGTTTGGCTTCGGAACCGAAATCTTCATAAGCATAAAGCTTATTTTTCGGTTCAGGTAATACTCTGAGAGTATAAATTCCTAAAGAAAAATCATTATCGGAATCTTTAACACGTAAAGCAAAGCGATAGATACCATCTTGTTGAGGCATTCCTTCTACATAAACCTTTCCGTTGGCTATACGTAAAGATACGCCGTTTGGTAATTTAGGAGAACCCAATTTTTCTAATGTCAGGCTACCGTCTCCGCCTTCTGTTTCGATAACGGCTTGATAGTTTGCATTAACTTTTGCGGGAGCAAGTTCTCCTACATTTTTAAAATAGGGACGGCTCCCGACGGAATCAGTTACTTCTCTTAAATTTTTATAGTCATTATAGAATTTCTTCCATGCTACAACTTTCGGAGCATCTTCGTCAGCCTGGTCGAAAGATTCCCAACATCCCCACATTCCGTAAACGCTTCCTGCTGTGCCTATATCCCCGAATTGTGAAGGAGTACACATCCCTTTAGCTTTCGCCAAAGAAGTGCTTAGATACAACATATCGCCGTAACGCGAATCTCGTTGCACGGCTCTGATGAAGTTTTCCCATGGTGTTTCTGTCCCCGTTCCGCTGCACGGACGAACAGCTTCACGTCCCAACATGTAATACCATGTAGCGCCCGGAGTAGTCTGAGGCACGATTTTACAATCTAAAGTCCATACTGAAAAGTCCGAATTAAGACTGACACCCCCTTCATAGGCCATTAAAGGAATATTATATTGTCTGGAAATATTCATAATATCGGCACCGAAACCACCTCCGCCACCGGTGTAGTCTTTGCCGGTACTGTTAGCCTCTTCGGTTAATATACGCAACTCCCATTCCTGAAATACTTTTGTCAAATCAGCAGCGCTTGCCCCCGTTTGCCAATCCGTATTATTAAAAATATACGATTGGATATCATTTCCGAAATAGGTGGTTACAGCCAAAACCTCTGGTGTGACAGCAGGAGACAATGTAGGCCCGTATTCTGTGGCCGATGCGATGAGCTTATTGGTATATTGATTAACATTGGCAGTCCAGGTAGCTAATACGTTTACTACTCTTTGGTCGTTTCCGAAACGGTTACAGAAAATACTCCATACTTCACAGAAGCGTCGTCCTATCCATGCTTCACGTGTAATATTTGTTCCATTAGCCTGATTATAGGCTTCTTTCATATCTTCAGCATAAGCCCCTTGTGTGAAATAACCGTTGCGGACTTGGTCACTGGGTGGAGTCCATACTTCATTGGAGTATTCGAGGAATACTTTCAAATTGGAATTCAGTCCGGGACATCCGGTGCCATCGGGATCATCTCCCTTTATCAGCATGGCAAGTGAGTCGATAAATCCGTCTGTTGCACCGTGAGGAACACAAAACCACATATCCTTGTTTGTAAGGTTGCAGAGTTCGATCATATATTCATAAGATACGCCCGAATTTCCTCTTACACATTGTTCCGAACCGCCCGGCACAACTCTTTTAGGAAAGTTGTCCCCGCACTGTGCGACATAGCTCGGTTTCCGTCGTTCGCTCCAGAAAACAGTGGGATTGACGTTTGTCTCCCCGAAATCCATAAAACGGATAATTCCGAAGTGATTGTTGTCCTGCATTTTCTTTAGGAAAAGCGGATGAAAAATAGGTTCTGCCTGTCCTGCATCCGGTGCGAGTGACTTGGCGAATGGATTTTCCGGATCCGGTAACCAAACTTTTATATTACGGGGAGGATTAGCCGGATTAATTTTATAAATAGTACAAGCTACTCCATTAGGTATTCCGTTTTGTCCTACAATATAAATACGTTTACCGTTGGAATAGCTGCCTTGTCCTGAGGAGGTATTAGACTCTTCAGCAACAAACGAACCGTTTAAACGGACATCGCCATCGCCCTCCCATGTAAGGGTCATTTTTCCTCTGTATAATCCGTTTTTTTCATTTCCGGCGTTCATTCCCGGATTCATGTAAAGAGGTGTTCCGTCCGGATATTGGGATGTCGTATCCGGAAGCCATTTGGGATAACCGTTTTGATCGTAGAGTCCGTTCTTCTCAAAATGGTCATAGGTGCCGACCTTCATCCATTGCCGACCTTCGATAAGTAAGGCATTGGCAAAATAAGGAGAATTGTAGTAGGCAAGTCCAGAAAGGCCAATCTGCAGATCCGGTAAGGATCCGGGATTTACCTGTCCGAACAACAGCGAACATAAGCCACACAATAGTGGCGTTAAAGCCATTTTTCTCATACAGTTTTGATTTGTTTGATTAAAATAATTAGGTTAATTATGTAGGTAGGACAACATAGTATAATTTAAGGGTTTTGTGGTTTTGTTGTGATATGTTTAAATCCTCTTCTTTTAAGTCTTTTCTACTATAACATCTTTATGGCTTTTTTGTTCAAAAAAAATAAAAAAACGCCCCGTAATTTTTCTTACAGGGCGTTTTCTGAATGAATATTAAGATTATTTCTTTAAGAATGGTAAAGACTGATTACCCATACGTATAAAATATGTTCCGGCAGAAAGTCGGGAGATATTGATTGCTTCTCCGTTATAGTTAAAGCCTGATAAAATACAGGAGCCGGTAGAATCGAATATACTATAATTTGAATGATCGGTCGAGAATCCTTTTATGTAAATATAATTATCGGAAGGATTAGGATATATGCTTAAAGAGGATGTTTCACTTTCGTTAATGCTTACATTGTAACGAGCTTCTATAACTACATTGGAAGCTGGCATTACAAATGAGTTATTTTCAATTGTAATATCACCTTCTATTACAATCCATTCTATAAGTCTTAATCCCTCGGGAATATCGGGTGTAAGTGTTACGGTTTCACCAATTGTGGCGGTTTCTTTATCAGCTGTTCCGCCCGTTACCGTTACAGTATAATTAATTTTTTGATAATTTGCTGTAATCGTTACAGCTCTGGCTGGCATACGGAATGCTGTCGTTGCACTTGTTGCGTCGTCGAAAACCACATCAGGGTCATCGCAGATCCATTCCTTAAATAATGAGCCCTCGGGGGAATCATTCGCAATAATATAAACGGAATCGCTTTCATAAGCCTCATTGGCTTCCGGAATAGTAGCGCCACCGATTATATTTACAGGATATTTATCGGCAGTTACGGTAATCGTAGTAGTTACAGGCGTGCTTCTCATGCCTCTGCTGTCCATAACGACTAAAGAAACCTCATATTCTCCTCTTTTGTCGAATGTGTGTGTAGCCGTGTTGGCATTTATAATAGGACTCCCGTCGCCCATATCCCAATCGAATCCGAGAATATAATCGCCCTCACTTTCATCTGGATCTGAAGAATCTTCACATGTAAACGTAACGATTAAAGGAAGCTTTCCTTCTGTGGCAGAGGCTTTGATTACGGCAGTAGGAGCCCTATTGGCATGAATAGACAAAGATGCTTTCTCAGAAGGCATATTTAAGAAATCGATAGCTTCGACTTCAACATTGCATTGGTCACCGCTGGTTAAGCCCTCCAACAAGAACGAAGTTCCTTCTATAAGCTCATTGTTTTTCTTTTCTCCGTTTACATAGAAATTATATCCTTTTACAAAATAGTCGTCGGTCGATTCATCCCATCCGAAATTAATATAGTTATCTTTTACTTCGAGGGCCTGAAGATTACCCGGCTTAGACGGAGCTTCATTGTCCACTGTAAATATGCTGCCGGTTGCAATGAAAGATGTACCACCGATACCTCCTATTCCGACAGATTCGTACATATTGTCTTTTCCATAAATATAAACACGGAACTCGATCTCTTCCACATTATTATGGCCTGTGAGGTCGAAATTGAATAATTCGCCCTGGTAATCTTTCTGACAGGAACCGATTTCATTTCCTTCTGAAAAACCTTTTACACTGGAAAATAAAACAAAAGTACGTATGCCTCCTTGACTGACTGGTGCGAATTGTATCTTGTTAATGGATAGTAATTTACCAGGTTCGGCTTTAATTTTGAAACCTATGTATTCTCCGTCGGCTAAAGAGGCCGTGAGATCCATAGTGGTTTGGCTTGTGCCGGTTAAACCTGAGTTCCAGTTTTCATCGGGATTCATGCCTTCTCCTACATAAGCATTTGTGTAAATAATACCTTGCAGAGAATCGACAGCATAAATATAATTATATCCCTTTCTTTTATCTCCTGTTTTATCATTGAAATCCCAGCCTGCCAGTACGCCCTCTACTGAACTTCCGGTTGGAGTTCCCGATACCGATACTTCACATTGGGCGGTATATCCTCCGTCGAATGAAGTAGCCGTAATAGTCGTAGTGCCTTCAGATAAAGACGTCACTTTTCCGTTATCGTCCACTGTAGCAACACCGGTATTCGAAGAACTCCATATCACTCCTTTCTTCGATGCGTTCTCCGGTTGTACGGTCGCTGTCAATTGTTCTGTATTGAATACTTTCATATTCAATTCCGATTTATTGATAGTGATTCCGGTTGCAGGAATCAGGTCAGCTTCCGAGGTTCCTGAGTAAGCGTGATGAAAAACGATGTCAAAGATAGTTTGTTGTATTACCTCTAATAAATCAGGATTAATCTCTCCGTAATTGCTCGGAACTTTTGTACCTCTTATATCTTCTTTATAAATAGTTGAATAGAAAGTTCCCATAATGATATAAGACCCGATACTATTTACATGAATTCCGTCGGCGTAGAGATCCCATGCACTGGCAATACCCGGAACCAATCCCTCTTTTGCCTTTTGATTGAAAGCATACATAACATCTCCGACCGGTATAATAAGAGCATCTTTGTTTAAACCTCCCTTATCCGTCGCATTGAATGCGGTATATAAATCCTCGAAGAATTTTCTGGTTTCATTTGTTTGATAATGCCCGTTATAAGTGCCGTTCCATAATGAAGCCCATAAATCTGCATTATATTCTGTTACTCCTTCCGGTTTCCGTGGATAGCGAGAATAGATATATAATTGGACATCCGGATTTTTATCCTTTAATAGACCCGCATAATTAAGCATCATTTGTTTATCTCCGTTGTTGCCATCGATACCTCTGTCAAAAGGCTGGAGTGTAACAGCATCCCAATCATAATTGGGAAAAGCGTTTCCAGGTGCTCCGAAAGGAGCTACTAAAAATCCGGATTGTGCATTCCGGTCATCCCATAATAATTCGAGAGGAGCTCCCGGTATCATATGTCTGCCCCAGATATGAGTGTTCCGCTGGGATAAAGCCATATTCTTGAAACCGTCGTAATTAATCCCGTCAGTGACGCTGTTGCCGATTAAAAAAACATGTTTAGTTTGCTGTGCCTGCACAGATATAGCTAATAGCACAGCTAAAAGAAGCAAAATTTTTTTCATGGATAGATTTTTTGTAAAAAGTTAAGTATTACACAAAGATAATAAAATCGTTTTTTGTATAAGATAAATACTCGTTTGTTTTAATAAAAAAGCATAAATGGATAGAAAATAAAATCGTTTTTTTTGGAGGTTTAGGCAGTGAAAGAATTAAGTCATTTATTCATTTTAATGAAATGTATTATGAGTGCAAAAAAGAATTTCGTGATCGATACAAATATGATTCTTCGATTTTTAATATAGTTATTTTTTTTGAATTTTGAGTGATTTCTTTATTTTGTGTTTTTGATATAATATTTAACCGGACTATTACTATAAATATGTAATATAAAGCTTGTTTCGTCCAGATGAAAATTGAGCTGAGTATATTATGGTTTTTTTATTTCCGATATGAAATGGTAAATATTACGGGAGTGTTTACAATTTATTGTTAAACGAAAAACACGGTGGCTTGAGCCGGGAAAATAGACTCATTCATTGAAATCATCAAAAAAGGTGCATTTTCCGTGTTTGTCAGTGATACGAACATAATCGATAGCGCCTAAACCTTTAAAACGGATGTTAATAAAGTGTAGCTCGCTGAGGGGACGCTTGTATGAAAGTGTATATTGTAATTCATCGTTGATGTAGTATTTTGCTATCTGATTTTCTACTTTAATTATGATAACCTGCCACTCTGAAGGGAAATACTTTATATGACTCAAATCATCGAATTCTCCACTGATTACAATTTCTCCGCTATGTAAATTATTGTAAGAATTAACTTGGCTGTTAAAGGTGATTGCATGCGATCCGTTATCGGAAGATACGTCAACGTTTATATCATAATAGGGGATGCCTCCGTCTCTCTCTGAATTACACACCTTTGCCTCTATTGTAAAGTTGTTTCCGTCTCCTAATGAACGTTCGCTGTAATACTGATAATGCGAAAAAATATTATTTTTTTGTATCACACTTATAATCGTCGAATCAAAAGGGATACTCAATGTTCCATTCTTTATAAACTGGCTTCTGATATCCATTGATAAATCTTTTCCGGGAATCCTTATATTCCAACCGTTCTTTAAGATGACGAATTGTAGTTCCCGTATAATTCGTTCTTTGTATTTTAGTCTTATGGTATTTGTACCGATTAGAAAGAATGATTTGTGAATCGTAGTTTGACGGTGTTCAATTTTTCTAGGCCCGATCAATGATCCGTCAGCATCGATATATTCTATCGAAAAATGGTTTGGAAGAAGCCATGGTATGTCGCAGATGATATGAAATGTGGTGGGCTGTGTGCCAATTGTTCGATTAGGTTCGAAAATAATACTATTAAATAGAAGTTTCTCCGTTACTTTTCCTGTGATGAAAAGCAATGCGCCTCCAATAAGTAAACTGAGGCCGATAAAGAACCATTTTGATTGTTTTTTTCGTTTCTTTTGAATTTTATTTTTTGTTTGGGTAGGAGGTGCAGGTTCTGATAAAGTCGAGTCGGACTCGGAGATTTTATTCTTCGTCGATTTAGCCCGTACATATTCAGAATAGTTGTTATATCCAAGGCAAATACAAAGGGCGTTTAGAGTTGCAAGTTGTGGGTTTCCTGTTTTTTGTTGAAAGATGCGGCGTAAAGTACTCTCTGAAATAGCAATGTTTGTGATTCTTAAGATATCATCTTCGATAATTTTTAATTGAAACGATGTTACTTTATTAGGATCTGGATCAAGATTATATTTGATTTGGTATTCTAAAATGATTTGTTTTATGATTGATTGATCGTTTATCATTTTTTGTAGATTTTTGTGGGTTAGACATGATATTGATAATTGAATACTTTATAGATCAATATTTTGTTAAAATGTTGATTTTGTATAGCTTGTAAATCAAAAATACATATTTTTTTATTGAATATATGTTATTTATTCAATTCTTTTTATGTGTTTAATAAAAAAAAGACGCAGACAATCGCCATACGCCTTCTTGGCTTACCACAAGCCACAATACATTATGGAAAAGTCTGCGCCCAAATAGGTCCAGTTTCCCAAATATGTATTGGTTCATAGCTCTTTTTTTATCTTTCGAGGTGGTAATTCAGAAGGCGATTGAGCTATAAATATGTTAAAATAAAAATCGCATTATAAAATCTAATGCGTTTCAAATTTAATACTAAAAGTTTGTATTTACCAATATAGGCAAATGTATTTGTATTGTAATTCTACCCTCCGTGATGGAATGAACTTTTTTGAAATGCCCCATGTAAGTAGGCTTGGATTATTTATCAAAGAAGGAAGAAGTAATCTGCGGTTGGAATTAAGGTTAAAATTCGAATGCAAGCTCTGATAAAAAAGAGGCCTGAAAAGTAACATATAGAATTTATTTCGATTCTTTTCACATGTAAGGTTTGCTTCTATTGATTTTTTAATGACAAATTTCTGATACAAATAACTTTGCCTTGCTTTTGCTTTTGCTTTGCCCCGTTTTCGCTCCTTTTATGAAAGAAAAGATTTTGTTTCCATACATACTTTTGTCAAATGCAAAACTATTAAATCGTTAGCTATGAAAACAAAAAAGATTTTTTTCTT
Source organism: Bacteroidales bacterium (assembly GCA_029007825.1). Classification (GTDB taxonomy): domain Bacteria; phylum Bacteroidota; class Bacteroidia; order Bacteroidales; family JAQXIO01; genus JAQXIO01. The sequence continues at coordinate 10,126 of JAQXIO010000005.1, forward strand.
ACAATTGATCTTATTGATTTTATTGACGCCTCTATCTTTATTGGGAACTGGTTACTATACCACATCGTGGGTAGGAAATAGTTTTGGGTATGGAGATGGACAGTGGGTACAGAATCATGTAAATGCATTATATGTAGCACCCGATGGATCGTGTTTTACTCAATCAGTTTGGGATGAAGGGCATAATGAAAACAGTGTGTACCGTGACGGACGGAAGTTGGGAAAACTTGGAATGGGAGGCGGTTTTGCTGTCGGAGGAAATGGCGATACAGTCTTTTGTGCCTCAGGACGGAATATTATGGCATTTAATGCTGAGACAAGAACTCGAATTAGTTCTTTCTTGTTGACGGTGGGAGAAGACGTTAAGATTTATTCCATTGCAGCCCGTTTGGGATTGATTGCGGTCAGTGATCCTGTCGGCAATCGTATTTTGGTTTATCGGGTGACAAATACAAAGATGCCGATGCTTGAAATTCCGGTCGATCGGCCTGCCGATATTGCAATCGATCAATCCCAGACGTTATGGGTAGTACAATCTCCTAATTCTTATGCAACATATGATGATAAAGATGTATTGAAATTTCCGGCTAAGATACTTTCTTTTCAATTGTCTTCTGGAGAAAAAACATCGCGTGAAATTCATCGCGATGGTTGGTATCCGACTGCTATAGCCATTGATAATACTAAAAATCGATTATTGGTATGTGATAATAGTATTCAACAGCAAATATATTGTTTTACCAATTTGGATAATGAACCGACTTTAGATGATACTTTCTTTGATGGCGGAGCTTTCGGAAAAAAGAATGGAATCTATACAACCGATAAAACAAAGAGAGGAATAGTAGAAGATCACTCGTTTTATGAATTGGCCGGAGTGGGAATGGATAAAGAAGGGAATCTTTATCTTAGTCTCGGAGGACCAGCACCGAGAGGTGATAATCCTTTGATCGATACGGATCTTCGTAAATACGACGGAGAGACGGGAGAGCTGGTTTGGCAATTGTTGGGAAAAGAGTTCGTAGATATGGGTGATTTTGACCCGGATGATAATACCCGGTGGATGACCAAAGATACCTATTATAAATTGGATTGGACGAAAAAAGAGCCGGGTAAAGAATGGACCTATGTTGCTCGAAATGTAGATCCGTTTTTATATCCTCATGATCCGCGGGCAAAAATTTTAGGTGCTGCAGGAAGTCATACCTCAGCAGGTGAAAATATCTTTTTACGTCGAGTAGCAGACGATCAGAATAATCGGCATTTGTTAATGTTTGGAGCAGGAATGGCTGGTGTTCAGTTACCTCGGGTTGTATGGCGTTTTGATAAGAATGAGGCGGGAGAGATGGCAATTCCTGCTGTTGTTTTGAGTAAATGGGGCGAAGAACATAATGTAAATAATTGGCCATTTAATGGGAAATTTGAAGCGAACAAAGAGTGGCTATGGGTTGATGCAAATGGTGATGGCCAAATGCAGACAGATGAATATGAATTGAATACGGAAGGGCCTGAAGGAGGAAACGAATATCCGTTCTTTGGTTCTGCACACGTTGATGCCGATGGTGGAATGTGGACAGCTTATCGGGAAAGAGGAATTAGGTGTTTGGAATGCAAAGGATATAATGAATACGGTGTGCCTTTGTATAGCTTTTCTCCTCGAGTCTATTATTCAATGCCTGAAGATATGACCGATGTGCACTTGCTTCGTTATGTCGGAGGAGACGAAGACATTATGTACCTGGCCGGATTCACAAAAACGAATGATAATACAACGGGATCCGATCAGCCATCATTGGTTCAGAATATTGTGAAATATAAAAATTGGAAGAGTGCTCCGGTTAAATTATGGGAAACATCGGCTGAAGAACATGCTTATCTGAAGAGAGGTGCAAGTTTCGAAGTAGAAGGTGATTATATATTTGTCGGGAATGCCGGCCAAGACGGGACACCCTCTGATCCGCGATTCCAAAATGGAACGGTATGGATTTACAGTGCGGAAACCGGAGAGTATGTTACAAGCCTATCTCCGGGCCCCGAGGTCGGATATGGTTGCGGATGGATGGATATATGGGATAGTAGTCTACGTGCACGCAAAATCTCTGACGATGAATATATTATTGTTGTCGAAGATGACTGGCATTCGAAATCAATTATATATAGGTGGTATCCGGCTCAAGAATCGCCCTATATCCAACCGGAATCTCTTACGTTATCACCTAATCCATTGAATTTGGTAGTCAACCAATCACAGAAGATTGAGACGATATTTGAACCGGAAGATTGTTCTTCTAAAGCTGTTTATTTTACTTCATCCAGTAACGGAATCGTTTTAGTTGACGAAGATGGTTGGCTGCATGCCGTAGGAGTTGGTCGTGCAGAGATTGAAGCAATCCATGTTACAAGTGGAATCCGTGCGAAAGCAAGGGTTACGGTAAAAGAAGATATAAATGCTATAGATAATGTGGAAGAAAATGTTCCCGTACATATATATCCGACGGTTATATCGGATATATTCACTGTAGACTTGAAAGACGATCAAACATATCCTACTCAAATATCGATAATTGATTTATCCGGAAAGGTGGTGAAAAGGATCACTGTCACGGATTCCCAAACAGTAGAAATCTCGATGGGAGGACTGGAAAAAGGCATCTATATTGTTTTTGTACAAAATGAAGACAGAGGCTTTTCTCAAAAAATCATCAAAGAGTGAATCATAAAATATAAACTGTAAGCCGAATGCAGAAGCTGTTTTTGCTTGATTATGCGTTTGGCCTGCGGTTTATTACAAACAATTTTAAGTTTAAAATAAAAAATATGAATCGAATAGCTCGAAAAATTGCTTGTGCGTTAAAGAGTCGGGGCATGCAAAGAATTTTATTTTTCTTTGTAGGAATTACATCCACAATATGGTTTCTTGTTCGTGTCATTCCAAAACCGGTACGAGCTACTTATCCCTGTATGAGAGCAGCTGCCCCGTTAATGTCGTCATTTGTCTGTTATTTGTTGACTTTCTTTGGCGCAGCCACGACTTTCCGGTTGTTTCGCAAGAATCTTAGAAAAGCACGTTGGGTAGCTGCAGGACTTAGTGGCGCTCTGTTTATTCTTCTTTTGTTTCTTGTAAATGCGCAAGATGTTCGCAATACTTTTGCCGCCACAGTGTTATCGAACGATGATTTGAATGCCTATCATAACTCTTCGGTTGACGGTTCGGCTATTGGTGTTCCGCAGGGTATTATTCCCGGACGCGTTGTTTGGGCATGGGATAACCGGGCAACTGATGAACGTGCCAATGAAAAAGAACAAGCCGTAGAGGGAATGTTTTATTTTCAAGAAGCTATGAACGATCAGTTCGTTATTGACCGTTTGTTTGATGCTTCGGTTATGAGTGTAGTCGGCCTTGAAAAAGACGGCTCTTTGGTAGAAGCCTGGAATAAAATATTTCTCCATTTTAATAATTTGCGGGCACAACGGTTCGGAGAGTCGGAGAGAGAGGGAAAAACCTATCAGCCGGGAGAAAAGATCTTTATAAAAATGAATTATACTTCACAAGATGGCCCTAATACCGGAGGTGAATACAAAAATACGGATGCATACGGCGGATCTTTGATAGAGTCGAGTCCATTTGTACTTCTTGCGTTGCTGAGGAATTTAGTTGAATATGTAGGTGTGGCACAAGAAGATATTTATATCGGAGATCCTATTCGTAATTTTCCTCGAAATGACTTGGAATACATTTTTGAACGTTATCCGCAAGTAAATCTTTTGGGAAAAGAAGATAAATATGGAAAAACATTACGGGAAAATGGTACGGAAGACCGGGTGTTTTATGCAGATCTGGGCGGTCATATAGAAAAATTGAATAAACAGTTGGATGACGCCACTTATCTTTTTAATCTTCCTGTAATCAAAGGCCATGCATCGGCAGGCTATTCGGCGGCGGTTAAAAACTTTTTAGGCGCTCATACTTTGGCTAATTCACAACATCTTCATGTTACATTTCTCGATGATGAGGAAAATCGGCGTTACGATATTTATCGGGCTCATTTGGATTTGATGGCCAGCAAACATCTCGGACAGAAAACAGTATTGCATATTGCAGATGCTCTTTATAGCGGCGACCGTTGGGATGGTCGGAACGTAAAATGGGAGATGCCTCCGTTTAATAATGATTATCCGTCATCGTTATTTATGTCGCTTGATCCGGTAGCTTTGGAATCGGTTTGTTATGATTTTATTCGTGGCGAATACAGGGGGCAAGATGGTGCGTATAAAGAAGCATTTCCTCATATGGTAGGAGCTGATGACTTTTTACACCAAGCTGCTGATCCGGATTGCCGACCCTATAATTGGAAGAACGGAAAAAATTATAATCCTGATGGAAATCGGCCCGTTACATTTAGCTTAGGGGTACATGAACATTGGGATCCGGAAACAAAAAGCTATAAAACAATCGATCTTGTGAAGCTGAAAAGTGCTCAGCTTAAAAACAACGACTATCGGTGGAAGGATCTGGACGCGATATTAAAATATCCGAACAGAGAATCCGTCTTGGTCGTTCCTCATACAGAAGCTTTGCAGATGGATGGAGATTATGAAAAATCCCCGTGGATAAACCTGCCATGGCTCTCTTCCAATTTTTGTTGGCTGTCTACATCCGGTATCACCCAGGAATATCCGGCACTCTTTAAAGAGTATGATCTCAATCCGCAAAACTATTCCGGGTTCTATAAATTGGCATGGAATAAAGATAACAAAGAATTGTATATTCTTTTCAAAGTAAAAGACTCTTCGTTTATCGAAGATAATACTACGGATGAAAGTTGGAAAGACGCTTACTGGGAAAAATATGATATTCTTGAAATCTTTTTTGCGCCGGACGCTACTGAAGGTTGGCATGGAAATATTTCTAATAATGATGATGGTATAGCATTGCATACGACCGTTGGATTTAGAGATGATGCCAGCGATTCGTGGCGGGTTCGCCGCTCTATCGATGTCGATCCTTCTGGAGCTGTTGCCGATTATACCCATTATATCAAAGACTCTTATGTGAAAAAAATAGGGGACTATTACTATTGGGAAATTGCTCTTGATATTTCGAGAGTTCCGAAAGAAAAATTGTGTCACGACGGGGAAGTGAAATTTTGCATGACCTATAATGATGTGGATGATGTGAATGGTTCGGTTCGCAGAACGGGACAATACGGTACGATTTATCAACCTGACGGTAAAGACTGGAATGATCAGGAATGTAGAAACAATGCCTGGCAAATTATCGATGCTTTAGGAACGCTCCGTTTTTCTGAAAACGGTCCTACCGGCATAGAATCAGTCGATGAAATTGAAAAGATTGGTAAAATTTATATCGCAGGAGAGTCTCTGTATATTGAAAATATGGAAAACGGATCGCGCATATCTATTTATGATTATCGGGGCCAATTGCTTTATTCTGACATCTTAAAGACTGAAAATGAGCAAATATCGTTGACCGATATTTCAGCATCTAACTTTATTGTTGTTTGCCAATCGTCGACAAAGAAAGTATCGAAGAAATTTGTAGTAAACAGGTAATTTATAAGAAGATAGAGATTGATTATAAAAGAATTTAAGAAATGAAGAGTAGAAGAACATTTTTGAAAAATTCGGCGAAGTTGGCATCAGGACTTGCATTGTCTCCTGCGTTGATAAAAGCTGAAAATAGCTCGCGTTTTCGGATAGAAAAAACGAATATAGGAGAGGCCACATATTTGGAGCTGTTATACAATAATGATTTATTTGTCGGTATAGGAGCTGTTGTGGTGAACGGTGTATCACTGAGAAGTTCCAGGCGTCCCATGTTTGTTGAAATAACATCTCCTGATGGATACCGACTGATTAATTATAAAGTAACAGACGCTAAAATAGATAAAAATATTATTAAACTAACTTTCTCTTTTCAGGCTGAACGTACAGAAATGATGGAATGGATGCTCCATACGGTCAGAAACAGACGGAATATGGGCGATTGGACTGAGGAAGTAAAACCTTTGCAAAACAGCAAGCTCACATTTACCATTACTCCTTTGCAAAAGAAAATAGGAACAGATGAATGGGTAGGATTCTCGTATCAATACCACTATTTGAGCAACGAACTTCCGATTTATCGAATTCTTGATCGTGCAACGTGGGAACCCGGAGGATCGATTCTCGGTTCGGAATTTTGGTTCCGTAACGGAGTTACACCATCGATTATGCGCTTCAAAGACAGTGCGCAATATTATTCGACAGAATGGTATCTTCCCGGCATACAAAACCCGAATATATTTCAATTTCATCCGTTTCAGACCCAGTTTCAGGGTTTTACTATGATTGCTGCGACAGATGGAATCTTGATGACATGGGCTACGCAGCCGGCACATATTAATTCTCTTTTTCAAAAAGATAGAGGAAAAACTGATTTTGCTCATTTTCATGAACATTGCGGCGATCTCAGTTATGATTTTCAAACTTCGCCTGTGGAAGTGTTATTCTTGAAAGAATCCGATACAGATAAGGTTCGTCGAGCAAACATTTATGAAATATGCAAAGAGATGGTCTACGACGAACTCCATTTGGCAAGTGGTATAAAGAGAGAACGAGTTTATACCTATGGAGTGATAGAAGAGTGGCAAAAGCCGGATATGGATAATTATATCAATCGCATATTGCCCGGTTTCATTGATGCGGGAATAAAATCCTTGTTCCTCCCGAACGAATGTCAAAATACGATGAATGTGTATGGAGTCTCGAACATGTGCTGCAACGTCGATTTTAAAATAGCAGATGAAGTCGGAGAAGATAAAATGAAACAATTCTGTGAAAAAGCGGCGCAGGCAGACATCCGGATCGAAATGTGGGGAAATACGGCGATTTCTTCTCTTGTTGAGATGTTCAGCTATCAGGAAGAAAAACCGACGGACCGACTCCATCGTTTACCCGTTGAAGGATCCATAATGGAAGTAGTACACAAGGCAAAGATGCCGTGGGTGCGTAACGGAGCCAATCATATTGAGGCAGATCATTATGCCCCCAGGTTTTTAGCTTTGAATATGCGCGATCCGGATATTTATGCATATTGGATGCGTTGTTGGAGCGACCTTTATCATAAAATCGGGATTAGAGGAATCTTTTTGGATAGCTCCTTTAATATGACGAGTAATAAGTTTCATCATCTCCAGAATGTTGACTATGGGCGACAAGGCGGAGCTACGTTGGATCAAACAGATTTACTCGGTACGATTCGTCCGGAAAAAGAACCCGAAAAAGCAATTATTTCTCAATATCATGCACATCTGCGCATGATAAGAGATATGCAAGCGATAGGCTATCATTATACGGGAGAAGATGTCGGCGTGTTTGGAATTCACCGTTCCGGACCGGATATAGAAATGCGTTTGGAGGCTTTGCCGTTGTGGTCTGATGGATATGCGCAATTCGATAAGAAGAAGATATTGAAAACCGGCTACGAGCCTGCTGATGTATATTTTAAAGGCTTTGCCTACCGAATGATTTGGTTTATCTATTGGGACTTTAAGCAAAATGCTTTGGTTCATATGATAGGAGAAGAGCCAATCACCGATTTCTCTATGATAAAAGCATATAACGAGATAGAACCCTATCTATACAGTAGGGAGATATTGTCG
>JAQXIO010000006.1 GCA_029007825.1 Bacteroidales bacterium
TCACCTGTTATTCTTCAGGTTTCATCCGGTGCACGTAAATATGCAAATCAGACATTGCTTCGTTATATGGCGCAGGGCGCAGTAGAATATGCTAAAGAATTAGGCTATGCAATTCCTATCGTATTGCACCTTGATCACGGCGATTCTTTTGAACTTTGCAAATCTTGTGTGGATATGGGATTCTCTTCTGTAATGATCGACGGCTCTCATCTTCCTTATGACGAAAACGTAGCTCTTACGAAAAAAGTTGTAGAGTATGCGCACGCTCACGACGTAACGGTTGAAGGCGAGCTCGGCGTATTGGCTGGTGTGGAAGATGAAGTTTCTGCTGAACATCATACATATACGGAACCAGACCAGGTAGAAGATTTTGTTAAGAAGACGGGTGTAGATTCACTGGCAATCTCTATCGGTACTTCACATGGAGCCAATAAATTTAAACCTGAACAATGTACACGTAATGCAGACGGTATTTTAGTACCTCCCCCATTGCGTTTTGACATCCTCGAAGAAATAGAAAAGAGAATCCCGGGATTCCCTATTGTATTGCACGGTTCTTCATCGGTACCTCAGGATCAGGTTGCTATTATTAATAAATATGGCGGTGCATTGAAAGATGCAATTGGTATACCTGAAGAACAATTGCGTAAGGCAGCTTCTTCTGCAGTATGTAAGATCAATATCGACTCTGACGGTCGTTTGGCTATGACAGCTGCTGTTCGTGAAGTTTTTGCGACGAAGCCTGCTGAGTTCGATCCACGTAAATATTTGGGACCGGCTCGTGACAATTTGAAAAAATTATACATGCACAAAAACGAAAATGTATTAGGTAGTGCCGGAAAAGCATAATTAATAATATAGTTTTCAAAAAAAAAGGGTGTACTTCAAAGTGCACCCTTTTTTTGGTATTGATATACGATTTTACATAAGTAGTCGAAAGTGCCTATTTTATCGCACGACGACACTAAGCCACCAGATTTAAGGGGACTGATTTGTAAACGATGTCAACGGCAGCGAATGTGACCTGAGGTTTTGCTCAATGGTGTAAAATTGTATATAAGCTCTTTTTTAGGATTCTGAAGAACAGAATGCTTGATAAATAATTTCAGTTATACCGGCTATGATTTGTGTGTTTGTCGAATCTGTTTCTTGGGAATCTTTTATGAAAATTGCGATGAAACATTTTTTGTCGTTGGGTAAATAGATAACACCCGCGTCGTTATCCCCGATTTTTGTGCCGTCATTTAATCTGTCGGAACTTCCGGTTTTATGTCCTAATATGATATTTGCAGGTATTCCTTCCCTCATTTTATTACTACCTGTTGTTGTCTCAATCATAATTTGTTCCAGAAATACATCATACGGGGTGTTTAGTAGCTTTTCGTTATACACTTTATATAGTAGTTTTACCATAGACGAAGGTGTGCTCCAGTTTTTATAACAGTTGGTAATGTCCGAATGCATAGTCGCTTCCGTTTCCGACAGATTATAATCGGTCAGGCCTATGGACTTCATTTGTTTATCGACTTTTTCAATCCCGCCGATATAATCGATCAGAATATCACAGGCGTTATTATCGCTTTCGGAAATGCAGAAACGAAGTAAATCTTCGAAAGACAAACAAAAATCCTGGTTGGGATAGAGTTCTCTTAAAGGACTATACGTGTCTTTATGCATCTGTGACGAAGTTATACCTACTCTGTTCTTCAGACTTGTATGCTCTGATTCCATTTTTTTTAGTGCACAAAAAGCCACATGAAACTTAAAAACACTCATTAACGGGTATTTTTGTCTATCGTTGAGTGTGAAAAGCTTATCGTCTGATAAAAACGCTACACCGACCGTGGCTTTCTTGTTTTTAATAACTTTATATATTTTTTGCCGCATCGGATCTGTAGTTCCTTCTGCGTAAAGAGTAAATAAGTTTAGAGAGATAAGAATCAAAAATAATTTTCCGGTTTTCATTTTATTCCTTTTTTGTTGCTGAGAAAAAAAATCGGTTTTATTTTTATCTGTATTGAAAGAGATGTAAAGCATATGATAAAAATGGGAATGAAAAATAATCGAATGTCGTAATATCCGGAAACTATGAAATATTTTTAATAAAAAAAGCAGAGACCCTCTTTTTAAAGGTCACTGCTTTCTTTATAAATTATTGCGTTTTATCTCTTTTATTGGGCAATTTGTTTGATTGCACCTGTTTCCGGATAGAAAGTAACTTGGATAGGTACTTTTTTATCTTCAAACATTTTAGGAGCCAGAACATCTTTCACTCCGAATTGAACAATTTCTGTTTCCCCTTTTGTCAGGGTTTTGCCATTCATCGTAATGACATATCTTCCTGTACCCGGAACGTTATAGAAAATTCCTTTTACCTTTTCACGCTTTGCAGCTTCTTTAGGATCGAGCGGTGGGCGGTTTCCTGTATTTGTCAGACTGATGTAAATTGGGGCTCCGGCCAAATCGTCGGGATCGACTATTCCTAATTTCGTCGAAAATCTGAAAAGAACTTCTTTTTCAAATTCTTCGTCAGGAATAAGGGTAGTTTCATAAACTTCCTCCTCCTTTTGTACGGTACCGGTAAAAAGATTCATTAGAGCCTGTTCCTGTTCTTCCAACTGGCTGATCGTTAATTTCATAGCCTCGCCGTCAGGGGGGAGGTTCTCTGCATCACCGGTTAAAATATTCAGTCTGCTTTCCCGGATGCGATAGATTTGTTTTGCTGCAATTTCAGCCATTTTGGCAACGGAACCCGCTTGCAGAAGTTCTTCGCTTAAAATTGAATTCGGATCGAGTGATGCTGCTTTTTCCTTTTTCTTAGCTTCCTGCTTAGGAGCCTCGTCCGATTTCAGTTCCGCATTGATGGAACAAATTAGATTGTCTTTTGTCAGGTAAACGAAAGGAGCGCTTGTGCCCGCTTTGAATTCTACCAAATAAGACTGTTCCGGATCAGGAATACCTTTATTTACCAAACGGACTTCTTTTAAGTCGTAGTAAACCTTATCTTCGGTGATTACATCTTTTAGCTGCAGAAAACGGTCGGCATAAGCATAGTAAGGTCCGCGTTTTTCTGTAACTTTATTTACTATGGCTTCTGCTATTAACGATGTTTTGGGTAAAGTATAGCCGACACCGTAATCGTTGCTTTTCATTGCACTTTTCTTTATGACGGAAGTTTGTGCGAATGAACAAGTTGCTGCTAATAAACCTAATCCTACGATAACTGTCTTCATCTTTTATATTGGCTTATAATAATGGTACAAATCTAAACAAAATTTCTCAATAAGCTGAAAGCCTCTCCCATTGATTCGATAATGTCGGAAGTGATCATAGCTTCTTCCGAATATTGACGTTTTGCAATATCTCCCGCAAGACCATGCAGATAAACGCCTAATAAAGCCGTATCTTTTGGAGTATAGCCCTGAGATAGGAATCCGAGGAGAATACCGGTAAGGGCATCGCCGCTTCCTGCCGTAGCCATTCCCGGGTTTCCGGAACTATTGAAATAACACTCTCCGTCAGGGGTATAAATTGCACTATAAGCCCCCTTTAAAATAATGTAGATTTTTTTTGTTTGGGCTATCGATAACGCCCTCAGATGACGTTCGTAGGCACATTTATGCTCGCCAAAAAGTCGGTCGAACTCTTTCGGATGAGGCGTTAGTATTGTGTTTTCGGGGATAATTTCTTGTAAATGGGGATGTAAAGCCAATAAATTTAATCCGTCCGCATCTATGATCAGGGGAACTTTTATGTTTTGCAATAACATTTCCAGTACATAAAAGCTTTGCTCTGAGGTGCCGGTGCCCGGTCCTATGGCGACTGCGCTGAACGGAGAAAGATCAGGTAAAGTTGTCAGCATATTTTCTTCCGTGTCATAGCTGTTCATTGCTTCGGGAAGAGCCGTTTGTACAATTGTATAAGCTGAAGCCGGTAAATGCATCGTCAGCAATCCCGCGCCACTTCTTAAAGTACTTTTTCCGGCAAGTAAAGCCGCCCCTATTTTACCTTTTTGTCCGGCAATCAAAAGAGCATGACCATAAGACCCCTTATGAGAAAAACGTTCCCTCTTTTTTAGCAACGGAACAATATCTTTACGTTCAGTAAAGAAAATGTTCGATTTGCTCTTTTCAAGAATATCCGGGTGAAGATGTATATCGATAATTGTGATATCGCCTACATACTTGGCATTTTCACTGAAGAGAAAAGCAAGTTTGGGAAACTGGAAAGTAAAAGTCCGTTTAGCCTGAATAATATATTCGCTGTTATTAGTCAGGTTATTTTCTCCGAAAAGGCCGGACGGAACATCTATGGATATAACTTCTTGCGCACATTGGTTGATATAATTGACAACGTGAGCGAATCCGCCGCTTAGTGGACGGGTTAAGCCTGCTCCGAATAATCCGTCGATAATGACATCTTCCGGTTTAAATTGCGGTGGGACGAAGCTATTGATTACCTCACTGAAAAAAATGCCTTTTAGCTTTGTCAGTTTTTCCCTGTTTTCGGCACAATCTTTACTGAGCTTATCCTGCGGATTGAATAGATAGGTATAAATCTCGTAGCCTTCGTTAAAAAGCAGACGGGCGACGGCTAACGCATCGCCCCCGTTGTTGCCGGGACCTGCAAAAATGACGAATCTGTTAGAGTGGGAGTAAAAGCGCTTTAAAGCGTTTACGATACCCATTGCAGCCCGTTCCATTAAATCAATGGACTGGATAGGTTCATGCTTAATTGTATAAGCATCCAATTCCTCGATTTTTTTGGTTTCAAATATCTTCATAGTTTTTTCCGGATGTCGTTTCAATCCTCTTGCGAAGGTAGTGATTTTCTTTTCCGGAGAAAAGAGTTCTGAACATTTTATGTTATCTTTGAATCCAAATTGACTTTAAGGTGGAAACGGTAAAATTAGGAGATAGAGAGTTTATTCCTTTTATCTGTGAAGATGAAATAAAAAAAGCAATAAAAAAAATTGCTTGCGATATTAGCAGGCAATATAAAAATTCCAATCCTCTGTTTATATGCGTGCTGAAAGGTGCGGTTTTCTTCGCAGTAGATCTGTTACGTCTTCTTGACTTTTCAGCGGATATGACATTCATTCGTGTCGCTTCTTATTGTGATTTGACTTCAACGGGCGAGGTAAAAATGCTCCAGCCTTTGATTGAACCGGTGAAAAACAGGCAGGTAATCATCGTTGACGATGTAATGGATAGCGGCTGTACCTATCGGGCGTTAAAACGTTTGTTATTATCGCAGGGAGCCGGGAGCGTAAGCCTGGCAGTATTACTATATAAGCCTGACGCATCTAAATGTGGTGGCATTTCTCCTGATTTCTATGGCTTTAAAATAGGAAACGAGTTTGTTGTGGGATATGGCCTCGATTACAACGATATGGGGCGGTCTTTAAAGGATATTTTTGTAATAAAAGATTGATAATCTATATATTTTAATTAAATCAAAACATCAGATTGATATGTTGAACATTGTTGTATTTGGAGCTCCCGGTTCTGGAAAAGGAACGCAAAGCGAATTGATGATTAAAAAGTTCGGTTTGGACCATGTTTCAACCGGTGATGTGCTGCGGGCCGAAATCAAAGCTCAGTCAGAAGTCGGAAAATTGGCCGAAACTTATATTTCTAAAGGAGAGTTGGTGCCTGATGAAGTAATTATTAAGGTGCTGGCAAATGTTTTGGATGCCAAGAAAAACTCTAAAGGTGTTATTTTTGATGGTTTTCCGAGAACTATACCGCAGGCCAAAGCGTTGAAAACTATGTTAAATGAGCGGGGAACCGATATTTCCGTAATGCTCGATCTTAAGGTTGACGATGAAGAATTGATAGATCGTTTGTTGAAAAGAGGACAAACGTCCGGACGTTCGGATGACAATCTGGAAACAATAAAATCACGTCTGGATGTTTATCACAATTATACGTCGCCGCTGATCGATCATTATAAGGCAGAAGGTAAACATAAGGAAAAAAAAGGTATGGGTACGATAGAAGAGATTTTCGCCCGTATCGAAAAAGCGATTGAAGAGGTAAAATAAACTGCAAGTCGAATGCAGAAGCAAGTTTACCTGATTATGCTGAGGCGCAGCGTTTATTGATTAAAATAATAATATATCAACGAAGAAAACATGGCAGAATCGAATTTCGTAGACTACGTAAAAATCTATTGTCGTTCGGGTAAGGGCGGTAGAGGATCTTCTCATTTCAGACGGGAAAAGTATATCCCTAAAGGAGGACCCGACGGTGGTGACGGTGGGAGAGGAGGCCATGTGATTCTTCGGGGTAACCGGAATTATTGGACTCTTCTCCATTTGAAATATGAACGTCATGTATTCGCCGGAAACGGAGAAAACGGTTCGGCAAAGAAAAGTTTTGGAAAAGACGGAGCCGATCGTATTATAGAGGTTCCCTGCGGTACGGTAGTATTTGATGCTGAGACAGGAGAATTTATCTGTGATGTCGTAGAAGACGGGCAGGAAGTTCTGTTATTGAAAGGCGGTAGAGGCGGTTTGGGTAACTGGCATTTTAAAACTGCAACCAATCAGGCGCCCCGTTATGCTCAACCCGGAGAGCCATGTCAGGAACGTACGGTTATATTTCAGTTGAAATTGTTGGCAGATGTGGGTCTCGTCGGATTCCCAAATGCCGGAAAATCGACGCTTTTATCGGTATTATCGGCGGCAAAACCTAAAATAGCCAATTATCCTTTTACGACTTTAGAACCGAATCTCGGTATCGTTTCGTATCGTGACGGTAAATCGTTCGTAATGGCCGATATTCCTGGAATTATAGAGGGTGCGAGTGAAGGTAAAGGATTAGGATTACGTTTCCTTCGTCATATAGAAAGAAACTCGTTGTTACTGTTTATGATCCCTGCTGATGCCGATAATATTCTTAAAGAGTATGAAATATTGAATAATGAATTGCTTCAGTATAATCCGGAATTATTAGATAAACAGCGAGTTTTGGCGATTACGAAATCGGATATGCTCGATGCTGAACTGATGGAAGCTCTGTCGAAGGAATTACCGGATATCCCTTCTGTTTTTATCTCTTCGGTTACGGGTTTCGGCCTTGACGAATTGAAAGATATACTCTGGAATGAGCTGAATAAGGAAAACTTCCATATTGTGGAGAATATAGTGCACAAACCGATGGATATCTCGGCTTATCGATTTGAAGATATCGATATTCCGCCTATTGATGAGGATGACGATATGGAAGAAGAAAATAATGAGGAATGGCGCGAGTATGACGATAAATACGGTTATGACGAAGAATGAAAAGAGTTACAGGATTTCCGTTTTTATTGCAATTTGAAAGACTGTTGCAAGAAAAAGATATAAACCATTTCACCACGACACGAAAAGGAGGCGTAAGTAAACCCCCTTTCGCATCTTTTAATTTGGGAAATTACTCGGAAGACGATTTGGTGGCGATCACGGAAAATCGTCGGCGTTTGTCAGAAGCACTCTGCATTCGGCCGGATCGGTTGATTGTTCCTAAGCAAATTCATTCAAATAAAGTTTTATTGGTCGATGATAAATTTTTAAGCCTTCCGGAATCTGAGCGATCAAAAGCTTCTGAAGGCTATGATGCCTTAATAACCCGGCAGAGGGAAGTCTGTATAGGCATTACGACTGCCGATTGCGTGCCTGTGATACTTTATGATCCCCAGAAAAAGGTAATAGCTGCAATACATGCGGGCTGGAAAGGAACTGTCAGCCGGATAGTCCGGGCCACAATCTGTGAAATGCAGAAAAACTTTGGTAGTTCGGCATCCGATATATTGGCTGGAATAGGGCCATCTATAAGCCAAGACGCTTTTGAGGTAGGAGAGGAAGTTGTTGCAACTTTTCAAAATGAAAAACATTCTGTGGAACGTATAATGATACGGAATGAAATTACAGGAAAAGCCCATTTTGATTTATGGGAAGCGAATAAACTGCAATTGCTCGATTGCGGTGTAAAAGAACCAAATATAGAATTAGCCCGGATCTGTACATATACTCATAATGATATCTTTTTTTCTGCAAGACGCGAAGGAATTAAGTCCGGACGCATGATAACCGGAATACTGCTTTTATAAAGTCCGGAAAAAAATGCTTTAAAATTATTAAGGAATAAAGTTGCAGAATAATATTGCAAACATTACTTTTGCGTATAGTTAGGTGTAGTATGAATGGCGATCAGAGAAAATTGCTCTCCACCTTTGAGGTTAGAGTTAACGAATTAATCCGGTATTGTGATTCACTTAAAATTGAAGTGGAGGCTTTGCGGGAACAGTTAACTGAGAAAGATGTGGAAGTAGAGCTTTTGATCGAACGTTTGAATACATTAAATACTGAAAATGAGCTTCTCAGATTGGCAAAAACTTTGTCTTCCAATCCTGAAGAGATGGAAAAAGCCAAAAAAAGAATCTCAAAAATAGTGCGAGAGGTGGATAAGTGCATTGCATTATTGAATGAATAATAGAAGCAATGAACGATGAGTTCGAAATACAACTTAAAATTTTTGGAATAAAGTATCCTTTACGTATTTCTCGGAAAGATGAGGAAATAGCTCGTAAGGCCGCTGAATTGGTGGAGAAAAAATATGCTCTTTATGTAAAGACATACGATGTTAAAGAGACAAAACGGTTAGGGCAGGATTTGAAATTTTTGGTAGCTTTTGAATTTGCACTTGAGAGTTTGAAAACTCAGAAAGATGATATGATGCCGTTTGTCGATAAAATTGATGAGTTAAATGAAGAACTTGCTGATTATTTGAAAATTAGAACAAATCAGTAACCACACTTATTCTTATGTTTTCGCACTGCTTTATATGAAATAGATATTTCATATTTTGTGGTGTTTTTTATTTATAAGACAATATATTAATGAATTAAACAATTATGGGATCTGTATTATTTATTATTTCAATAGTATCTTCTTTAATTATAGGAGCGGCCTTGGCTTGGCTTATCCAGACCTTTCTCCTGAATGGGAAAAGAAAGCAGATTTTAGAAGAGGCTCGGAGAGAGTCTGAGGTAATCAAAAAAAATAAACTTTTGGAAGTGAAGGAAAAATTTCTTCACATGAAAGCCGATTTGGAGAAACAGGTAACAGCACGTAACTCTAAATTACAGTCGGTCGAAGCGAAACTGAAACAACGTGAACTATTGCTCAATCAGCGTCAGGATGATTTACAGAAGAAGAAAGGAGAGCTGGATGTAGTAAAGGAAAATCTGGAAGCACAGTTGGATATTGTTGAGAAGAAAAAAGTAGAACTGGAAAAAATTCATCGTCAGGAAATCGAGCGTCTGGAGCTGGTTGCCGGTATATCTGCCGAAGAAGCGAAAGAACGTTTGATCGAATCTTTGAAAGATGAAGCGAAAACACAGGCTGCTTCGTTTATCAACGATATTGTTGAAGATGCGAAGCTGACCGCAAATAAAGAAGCTAAGAAAATTGTAGTTCAGACTATACAAAGAGTTGCGACAGAAACGGCAATTGAAAATTCCGTTACAATTTTCCATATAGAATCCGATGAAATAAAAGGACGGATAATTGGCCGTGAAGGACGTAATATCCGTGCCCTTGAAGCGGCTACAGGTATCGAAATTGTTGTCGATGATACACCTGAGGCTATTGTATTGTCTGGTTTTGATCCGGTTCGTCGTGAAATCGCTCGTCTGGCCCTTCATCAACTGGTGCAGGACGGACGTATTCACCCGGCCAGAATTGAAGAAGTCGTTACGAAAGTACGGAAACAAGTAGAAGAAGAAATTATTGAAACCGGTAAGCGGACAGCTATAGATTTAGGTATACATGGATTACATCCGGAATTGATTCGTATGATCGGAAAAATGAAATACCGTTCGTCTTATGGTCAGAATCTGCTTCAGCATGCGCGTGAAACCGCGAATTTGTGTGCTATAATGGCATCTGAATTAGGATTGAATCCTAAAATTGCGAAAAGAGCCGGATTGTTGCATGATATTGGTAAAGTGCCCGATGATGAGCCGGAACTTCCACATGCATTGTTGGGAATGAAATTAGCTGAGAAATATCGCGAAAAACCGGATGTCTGCAATGCAATAGGAGCGCACCACGATGAAACGGAAATGAACTCACTCTTTGCTCCGATAGTTCAGGTTTGCGATGCAATTTCAGGCGCTCGCCCGGGTGCCCGTAGAGAGATTGTAGAAGCTTATATCAAACGTTTGAAAGATTTGGAAGCTTTGGCATTGTCTTATCCCGGCGTAGTAAAAACTTATGCTATACAAGCTGGACGAGAACTGCGGGTAATAGTA
Organism: Bacteroidales bacterium; assembly: GCA_029007825.1. Taxonomy (GTDB): domain Bacteria; phylum Bacteroidota; class Bacteroidia; order Bacteroidales; family JAQXIO01; genus JAQXIO01. The sequence goes on from JAQXIO010000006.1 coordinate 10,303, forward strand.
GGAGCCGATCGCATTGATGACGTTCAGACCGAATCTTTGTCAAATGAAATAGCAAAACGTATTCAGGATGAAATGACCTACCCAGGACAGGTTAAAATTACGGTTATCCGTGAAACCCGTTCGGTAAGCTATGCAAAATAGTATATTCTTTACATAAAGAAAAAGCTCTCCGAAATCGGAGAGCTTTTTTTGTTTTCGGGATAGGTAAAAGAAAAGCAGGATTTTATATCTCGGTTTTGTTCGGATGGCATTATTTGCCAACTAAAATGAAGATACAAACATATTGATTGTAAAGAATGTTATTTTTGTGATTGTATTTGGTTCAATACTTCTGCAAATATTTATTTGCGACTTTTGTTAGGAGAAGATAATAAAGGGAATTTTTTAAATATATGTTTATGAAAAAAAGAATTTTTGCTTGTATTGCCGTTGCTTTACTGCTCTTTTCTTTTGCTTTCGTTGCGGAGGCTTCTGATTCGGAAGGAAATACCTATCCTACCCCCAATCGGCTTTTTTATATTGCCCGGAGCGTTAATAAAAATTTGGTTTGTTATGACGTTAATCTGGAAAATGGTGAGTTAAATACCCGTGATCCTCTTAATATTTATTGGGTTAATAGGGAAGAACATCCCGGAGAAACCAACGGATTGAGTTATTTTCAGCGAAAAATGGCTTATGGGTATAAATTAGTTTCAGCTGGCAATGATTCCTGTGTTGTTACTTTAACAGCTTATCCGGATAAAGAATTGACGATTTGTCGTCAAGGTTCTAAATATGTGAGTATTACGACAATTGATAATCAATCGGCAATACTGAAATCGCTCTACGTCAAAGCAGATCCGAATAATCCGTTGAGTGTCGAATATGTTGAGCTGCAAGGTGTATCGGTCAATACCGGACAGCCTCTGACAGAAATAGTTAAGAAAAAATAACCATACTCTCTAAAATCAATATAAAAAATG
>JAQXIO010000007.1 GCA_029007825.1 Bacteroidales bacterium
TATCATACAAGAGCCGTTTTTTTGAGAACGGCTCTTATGGGTTATCTTTTTATTCGTTCAGGAGTTGGCCGCTTTGAAGGGGGGTGCCGTCACTGCCGGTGAGGCGGTAGTGGTGGAGGCCTTTGCTATGCGGCGGGGGTGTGACGGTGGTATGGGAGTTTGTCAGGGTTTGGGCGTAGGTTATACGGCCTTGCGGGTCGAACAGTTCGAACCGGACGGGTAAAGGGATTTCGCCGAGATCGATGCGGAGGGTTTCTTTGACGGGGTTGGGGTATAGGGTGACCGTTTGCTTTTGTTGGGTGTCTTCTACGCCGACGCCGAACCAACAGAAGGGCTGGTCGCAGACTTCTTTGTTGTGGTAAACAATGCTGTCGCCTTGTTTCAAGCTGACGAGGGTTGAACCATTTGTGTATTGCCCTGTATTAATCATCGGATAATAAAGAAAAAGGCCTTTTAAACTGCCAAGACCTTCCACCCATTCATCCTCATCCATTGCAGTTTCTAATATATAATGTTTTCTTTTAAATTCATCTTCCGTTATATTTAAAATATTTATTGGTGGAAGACCGGCATATACTACAAATATAGGAACAACAGGCCATGCCTCAACCATAAATCCAATATCCGTAATCTGTTCTCCTTTATTTTTAGTAAAATCATATAGCAAGAATTCCTCATCTACATTACAAACCCTTGGATACATCCAAACCTTTCTTTCTTCTGTCCGAATTGCTCCTATATATTCGTCATTTTCATCTATATTTAGAGTGGTGTCATTTAACAGATATAATTTGCTATAGTGCTTTTCGTTTATTATCGTATCGCCGATTAAACCATATAATAGCATTCTGGGTTGAAAATCTGTTTTTATACACCAGATTGCATCTTTTTCAGGAAAGACACTATTTTGTGAACTGACTATAACAGGGAAAAAGAGCAATAGTCCCATAATTATTTTTCTCCCCGGCATTTGCAGGGATAACGTGGATTTTTTCATTTTTGTGGTTTTGAAAAGGTTCTGTTTTTATAACAAAACCTTTCCAAAAAAGTTTACAAATATAGCTCCCTTCTCTGAAAAAAATGCTCCATTATCCCGTAATTTTATTGTACCATTATTTTTTAAAATAACCTTTCCTCCCGAGAGCACTTTTATATCGGCATTTTCCACCGTACCACCATCCACTGTGAGCGTTGCCCCACTCTGTACCGTAATTACCGAACTTCCAGTCATCGAGAGGGTACACCCCGCAGCAAGGGTAAGGGTACCAGCCTGTACGGTGAGGTTTCCGCATTGCTCCCTGCTGTCGTTCCACGTCGTACTACCGGTTATAATTTCGGGAGGACAAACGGGTTTATACTCCCCTGTATTGCAATTATCGGCGCGTTCCATCCCCCACTGGATATTATCAGATGTTCCGTCGGTTTCCCACATATAGACGAACCCTCCCGTAGCGGCAATCAGGTCGTTTTTCCCGTTGTTATCGATATCGGCCACACAAACGGAGCTTTCCATTACATCATCGACCTGCAGCGGAAATCCGGGAGCCAAATTCCCGTTTATATCCAATGCATAGATATAATTCTGGGTTGCGGAGCCAAAAATGATTTCCGCGCCGGGATTACCGTCCACATCCGCCAGTATGGGCACGTTCTTACCGGGCGAAAGTCCCGGAACCGCCGTAGCCTTAAGCAATGTGCCATCGTTACGCCATACCTTTACCGTATCTTTTCCGAGGATCACCACTTCCAGATTTCCATCACCATTCAAATCACCCACCGAAAGGTCGTGCGAATACCAGTTATTAATATAAGTGGCCGTCTGTGTTCCGTTCCATCCGGAGAGCGGTGTTCCATTGGGTTTCAAGGCATAAACAACCGATATAGAACCGTTCTTAATGGTAATAAGTATTTCTTTGGTACCATCGTTATCCAAATCACATATTACGGGCGAAGAGATAAAGTTGTATCCGGATTTGGTAAAGACGGTTTGCAGCGAACGATTTGTACCCATGACATTTTTCCAAACGTAAAGGTTGTTCGCATCGGTCGCTATAATTTCCTTATAGCCGTCGTTATCGAGATCGGCCACGGCCGGAGCAGAAAAGGAGAAAGCGCTTCCCTTAGATGCTATCTGCGTTCCCGTATTATTTAAAACACGCAAGGTATTTCCGCTTACCAAAACGATTTCATTCGATCCGTCGCTGCTGTTGTCAATGTTGGCAATTACAGCCCCCCGGGAAGCAGAACCATAACCGGTTTTCTGCCAAATGCTGTCGGGCAAATGGTTGCCGTCGTTATCTTCCACCGCATAGCAGGCCAACAAATTGGCGCTAACATTCTCTATATTCCGCGTAGGCATTACCACCTTGTATTTCCCGCTGTTATCGAGCGGTGCAACGGCTGGGGTAGCACCAAGAGGAGAGGTAAATTTAGCAAAGCCGCTTTTCGTGGTTACATTTCCATCGATATCGAAGAGCTCGATGCCATCGTGGTGCAGGCCTATAATTGCTCCATAAGAGGAGTTATCGCCATCCGATACCACCGCAAATATTTCCTTATTGCCGTCGTTGTCAATATCCGTTGCGATTACGGAACCGATCATTCTCTTTCCTTTTTCCATTTTACAGGGAAAAGCCCTTTTGCCGGATAGGAGGTCCACGCCGTTAATGCCGGGGTAAAGGCCCCTTCATTTCCGGACTCCGTTACCGCTTTTATCCGGTAGTAGTAACGGGTCGATTTATCGAGCCCTTTATCCCTAAAGAAAGCGGCAGGGAGGGGATAAGTATTTATCTTTTTAAAATTTGAAATTACCGAACTATCCGCGGTACCGGGCGCACGGTAGATATCGTACCCTCCCACCGTGCGGTCGGCCGTCCATTTCAATTCTATTTCCGTTTCACCGGAAGTAAAAGCAAAATTACTAACGTTCACCGGAGCCGGCCTTTCTATCAGATTAAAAGGGAAATCCCATGTTTTTCCGTATCTATCGGTAACGTGCAAGATCAGATTTACGGGAGTCCCCACCGTATAGGTATCCGAAACCGTTACATTGAATGTACCCATCAGCGTTTTCGTTTCATTCTCACCTATATCGGGCATATTAACCGAAGCGGTACTCGCCGTAACATAAGAGGAGGATGTGGGTGCTACCGTAATATTTGCGGTGAGTCCTCTCGCCTGTGCTTTTCCCGCATTGAAAATATAGGGCTGAAAAATAACCGTTTCCCCTGCCTCCACTACCTGATCGCCGTTGTAGCTGGTTGCCAGAATCACTTTATTTGCCTGACGAAGCTCAGGAGCAAAAATATCTATATTGAATCTCAGGAAGGAGGTTTTTTCATTGGAGGCCACCGTCAAAATAAACCTTGCCGGATTCAGGTCGTCTTTCAATACTTCTTCTATATCTTTATCTATATAGATACGGTATTTCAGTTGTGAAACTTTCGTTTCGCCGGGCGCAATCGAACCAAAAGGACTTTGATTGTCGGCTATCATAACGGCCCTTGTATTCCCGAGATCTTTTGCCAGCGTCCCCACAACGCCGGTTGCCGTTGTCTCTCCCGTATTTTTCAAACTGATTGTGAGTTCGACCATTTCCCCAGCATCTATCTGACCGTCGCCATTTCCCCACGTCGTGCCGCTATTCGTATCGTTTATGGCTATATCGGCAATATGAATACTCAACTCATCGAAAGTATCTTTGAAATAACTACTTTCCGCCGGTATATAGTTATGCGCCGTTGCGGTCACCGTTATATCACCCGGCGTTTCGGAGGCATCGATATAAAAAGAGTGCTCTCCATTGCTTGTTACCGTTTCGACAGAGTATAACTCATCCCCTTTCATAATACAAATCAGCGCTTCATCACCCGATGACAATCCGCTAAGGTTTACTACCAACCTATCCGAAAGTTCACCTACAAAAGAGAGCTGCAGATTTTTCGGCACATCCGTCCATACCGGCATTTCAGGATCACCTAAAAGATGAAGACGCCAATTATCCAAACCATCATTATAAAGCGATAATCCTGTTATCATAGCTCTATAAAAAGCATTTCCTAAATCATACCGCCTATCACTGGGATGATTTTGTGTATTATAAAGAGCATCTAAAAAACCTCTAAGCTGTATCCATTCAGGAAATTTCCCTACATCCGTATTTCCAATAAAAGCTACCGCCCCACCATTGGGATTGTTCAGGAAACGTTCGGCTATGCAATCTTTCGAGAAGTTAGCCGGTTTACATCCTCCTGAAACCAGAATATGATAATATTTTCCGTTGCTTAAGGCATCGGCATCTTCCCGCCGGATATCCTGCCCTTTATATAGGGAAGATGTACCCAACCCACCTTCAGCAGAATGATCCTGATGGTAAATTATATGAAAAGGAGCATTGGGCGCATTGCCTCCATTATTCAAAGCCGATAAAAAATTATTCCGCGTCAGTTCCTGATTTCCCGTACCACAACCTTTATTATCCCAATTTCCTTCAGTACACGCGACATTATCGAATAAAAAATACGGAGTAACCCTTGACGGAGTATAATCCCGATATATCCTCTTTATTGAATCACTAACAATATAACTTAACTTTCCCGTTGTTTCACCCTTGGACAAATAGGCATCTGCCGCCATACTATTATTAAAATAGGCCGTATTGGTTATACCTTGCGCTTTTTCATAGCTTAATACCTTATCGATAAAAACATCCGCTTCTCGGCTATTTTCGACCGGAGCCCGGCCAATATATAAATCACGGCCAATATCCACACTATCCACATTACTATAAGAAGTTCGTTCACCAAATATGCTATTCTTATTCGCATTCCATGTTCCATCCAATGCCGAATAATACATATCGGTAGGATAAAATAATACATCGCTAGTTCCTTTATGCATCCTTGCGGGGACGATGTTAACGTCGCCACCGAGGAGAACGAAGAGGCCGGCTCCCCAGCGGGTATAGGCGTCTTTAAGATAATTGCGGATTTTCTCCTGTGTGTCGCAGCCGGGGTATGCGGGTTCGATCTCTTCAATGGTTTTGATGATGGCGGGGACGCCTTTCTTTGTTTTCCAGTCGGCAAGGCGCCGGAAGGTGGGTTTGAGGGCTTCGTTCGTGATGATGATGTAATCGGGTACGAGCTCCTCGAACACGGAGGGTTTAAATGAGGCTCTGGTCTTTTTTGTTGCGAGGGTATCGGCGGGATCGATCAGGGTAGAGCGTTTTACAACAGCGGTGGCGGGGTTAGCGAATGCATCGACTGCGCCGGGGTTTTTCACTATGGCTTTTATCGCGCGCTTCGCGAGTTCGGCACGGCGTGCGGATTGCTTCGCGGCTTGTATGGCGTTCTGTCCGTTTCCGATGGTGTAGTTTACGTTGTAGATGACATCCTGAACGTAGAGTTCGCCGGTAAGGGGTATGTATTCGACGGGATAGATTTTTATGGTTACGAGGTGGTAGCCTTGTTCGTACCGGTCGGATATGATTTCGGCGTTTTTTCCGGGCCATGGCTGTGCGGAACCGTACACCTGGGGATCGGGTTCGACGAAGGCGACGGTGTCGGCATTTTCGTCTGTGGTACGCGGGGGTTGTACGGGGTAGATGCGGTAGGTGCCGGGTATTTGCCGCCGTGCCATGGTGCTGACCTGCAGTCCGGAAACTTCGGCGGCAAACGGGAGGACGTAGGTTTCGTAGCGTACAGGTAGTTCGGGCTTTCCGATTTCGTCGGTAACGGAGCTTTCACCGAATGAGATACGGTGGTAAGCTTCTTCTTCCTGTATGCTAAAAAGGGTGGTGTCTATGGCGACTTGTCCTCCGATCTGTGCATCCGCAACGTAGGCACAGAGTATAAAAAGGAGGAGGAGCGGTATTTTTTTCATGTTTTCGTGCATTTATTTTTCGTATGGCTTTTTCTAAAATGTGTATTTTCTTATTTGCGGGAGGTTTTAAGTTTCTTATTCAGTTTTTCGGGAACCGGGGGTATAACAAACCTCGAAAATCGAGGTATCGCAAGTGTTGCAGTGTTTTCTGCGCCTAACAGCGACCTTGCCGTTCTGAAAAGGATTTCCTACCACTATTTTCAGGGATGCGAATCTATTGCGTTACGACCATGCGTTTGGTATCGATTTCGCGGTTGTCTATCATCAGGGAATAGATGTACATGCCGGGCTGAAGATCGGCGGCCTGTATCTCGAGGGTTCCTTCTCCGGCACTATCGAGGGGATAGTTTTTCAACAGGGTTCCCTGCATATTGAAGATGTATATGTTGGCGGCCTGTGTTCCGGCGGGCAGAAAGTAATGTATCTGCGTACTTTGCCCGAAGGGGTTGGGGGTATTCTGATAGAGGCGGGCTTCCTGCAGAGGAGTGTTTTCGTCGTGTATGCCGGCGGCGGTTTGCTTTATCCTGCCTTGCGCGGGGTTCTGCAGTTCCCGGACGATTGCTTCGAGCTCTTCCATTTTTTCAGCCTGGGCATCGATTACGGTTTGCTGTTCTTTAAGGGCTTCGACGATTACGGGGATGAGGCTGACGTAATCGACGTAGAGGTTGCCTTCGTTATCGGTGGTTACGAGTTCGGGAAATACTTCCTGCAGCTCTTGCGCTATAAAGCCGATGTGTTTCGTGGTGTCTTGCGATGCCGGTCCGGAGACGGAAGCCGATGCGGCCATACGGTTCGTTACCGATGCGGTGCTGTCGGCCTGTGCATTTGCATAGCCGGGATTAAAGATGGGACTTTCGCTTGTGTCGAGGCGGTAGGTTACGCCTTGCAGGCGGCCGAGCTTGGTCATGGATGACGAAAGAGTGGTTATGTCTTTCTTAAATTTCGCGTCGGAGGGTTGCCAGAGGGAGGTGTAGTAGAAGGCGTTTGCCTTTGCTTTGTCGGTAGCGAGGCAGAGTACTTTGTTGGGGTCGTTGATGTCATAGGTAATCAGGTTTTGCATCCCATTATTCCCATTGGTGGAGGTAATGTACACGCCTCCTTTGCCGTACAATCTGGTACGTATGCTATTATAGGCATATTCTCCTACCCATACGGCAGAAGGATCATTTCCAAACTCAATAATTGCATCCCGGTTATAACCGTACTGGGGATGGGGATTTCCGAATACGCGCAATGGTACGGTACTTGTACTATCGGCAGCAATCATTTGTTCGGTTGCGCCTCCGATATAGGCACGTCCGCTGGATGTTACATTGATCTGACTGAAAAGGGTAAATGTTCCGGCGGAGAGCGCCAAGAACAATGCGGTTAATGACTTTTTCATAATTTCGGCTAATGTGTTCTGTTTATTTTGGTTTTTCTAGAAGATAGAAAACACATTTAGCGTCTTTTTGTTTGCGGGATCAATGGTTAATTAATATTAAAACAGAACAAAAGAGGGTAAGATTTACCCGCCGGTGCAGATAAGAGGCAGGGAATGCGCCCGGGAAAAGAGATGCCTCTGCCCGGCATTTTCCGGACAGAGGCTGCAACAAGCAGTTACAGACATCCAAAATATCGACTGTGCTATTTCCGACTGTATTAAAATCACTATTTTTTTAAAACCCGGATAATCTTTGTATAGTACGCTGGCTTTATGGGTGTGCGAATCGAAATTTCCCTAATCTTTATTATTCCTGTTTATTTTCTTTTTATAAAAAACATCCGGCATAAATGCCGGATGTTTCAATGGTTCAATTACCTTAATTTTTAATAACTGTCTTTGCTGCCTTCGATTTCGGCGGGGGTAATGGGTTTGCGGTCAAGTGCGCGCCATGCGTAGAAGATGTACACGAGGACGAAGGGTATGAGGAGGGATACGATGCTCATGACTTCGAGGGTGTAACGGCTGGATGAGCTGTTGCGTATGGTGAGGGAGCTTTGCAGATCGACTGCGGAGGGGTAGTAGGCGGTATCGTTGTAGCCTACTATGAGGAAGAGGGCGAGTACGGTGAGTACGGTACCGATGCCTGCAAACCATATTCCTTTCTTATAGCCGGGTGCGGCTATGGGGCGCACAAGGCCGTAGAGGACGAGCAGCACGCCGACGAGGAAGAGTATGCCGACTACGGGCATTTGTATGAGGTTTATAAAGTATTTATAGGGTTGCCTATAGACTTCGTCTGTTGCGGGGTTTACGGCGTATCCGTCGGAGAAGAAGATGGAGATGACGAATGCGAGAAAGAGGACGAGGAAGGGGATACCGTTGTAGAGCACTTGTTTACGTGCCCTTGTCTGTATGTTGGCGTCGGCGATGTTGCTTATAAAGTAGAGCGAGGCGAGCGCACGGGCGAGGAAGAGGACGGCACCGCCGAGGAGGAGGTTCCGGATGTCGAGGAGGGCTTCGAGTCCGTGGAAGGGGTTGGTCCATGTGGATATAACGGGTTTCCCGAGGTCGGCTATGTTGCCGAGGCCTACTTTAAAGTCGGCTCCGGTAAAGAGGGTGCCTACGACTACGCCGAGGAGGATGAGGCCTGCGAATCCGTTGATCATCAAAAAGAGTTCGTATCCTTTTTCGCCGAGCAGGTTTCCGGCTTTGTTGCGGAACTCGTACGATACGGCCTGGAGGATGAAGGGAAAGAGGATAAGCATCCATACCCAGTAGGCTCCGCCGAAGCTGGTGGAGTAAAAGAGGGGGAAGGAGGCGACGAAGGCGCCGCCGAACACGACGAGGGTGGTGAAGGTGAGCTCCCATTTACGTCCGAGGGAGTTGATGAGGAGAGAGCGTTCGATTTCGTTCTTCGCGAGTGTGAAGAGCATGGTTTGCCCTCCCTGCACAAAGAGGAGGAAGACGAGTAGTGCCCCGAGGAGGGATATGAGGAACCACCAGTAGTGTTGCAGAAATATGTGGGATGTAATCATGATCGTATTCTTTTATATTGTGAAACGTCTTTTATTTTTATTATTCTGCGGCAGGCGCATTTTCGGGCCCTTTGTTTATCGCCCGGAGCATAATACCGAGTTCGGCGATAAAGAGGGTGGTAAAGATGGCGACGAAGATGAAGAAGGTGGTTTGCACGGTGCCTGTCGACACGGCCGATACGGCGGCGCGCGTGGGGAGCAGGTTTTGTATCACCCATGGCTGGCGCCCGACTTCGGTAACGATCCAGCCGGAGAAGCTGGTTATGTAGGCGACGGGTATGCAGCAGACTCCGATAAAGAAGAGCCAGCGTTGTCGCAGGAAGCTTTCGCGCATGCTCCAGATGAGGTAGACGAGGAAGAAGCCGAGGAAGGCGAACCCGAAGCCTACCATGAGGCGGAAGGAGTAGAAGGTGAGCCCGATGGGGGGTATGGTTTCTTGCGGGTGGTCGAGGTAGCCGTAACCGAAATAGGGGAAGTATTTCTCGAGCACGATGCGTGATTCGGCCATGGCGGCGGTATCGCCTTTGGCCATGGCTTCGCGGTAATCGCCGAGGGCGGCGATGGATTTCTTACCCATTTCGATCATTTCGATGGTGGAGGGTTCTATGACGGTTCCTTGTCCGGGATAGGTCATGGGGCCTCCGGCTATGATCTGATTGATGCCTCGTACTTCTGCTTTCGTGCTGCCGTAGGCGAGCCATGAGAGCATTCCGGGTATATCGAAGGTAAAGATGTAGGGGGAGACGCTGACGTCTTTATAGCTTTTTTTCCCGGGGTTGAGGAGTCCTACTACTATTACGGGGACGTCTCGGCCGCCTTCGTAAAGGGCTTCCATTGCGGCCAGTTTCATGGGTTGGTGCTTTGCTACGTAGCGTCCGGACATGTGGCCTGTGTAGATGGCGAGAACGATTCCGGCGAGGCCTACCCACGATGCTACGCGTATGCTGCTGAGTGCCATGCGTGTTTCGCGTTTTTTCCAGAGGTACCAACAGCTTACGCCGACTACGAAGACGGCGCCGAGCATCCAGCTGGATGTTACGGCGTGGCTGAATTTAGTAAGTGCTACTTCGGAGACTACGTCCATGAAGCTTGTCATTTCATTGCGCACGGTTTCGGGGTTGAAGTGCATTCCGGTGGGGGCTTGCATCCATGCGTTGGCGACGAGTATCCAGAGTGCGGATAGTGTGGCGCCGATGGCTACGAGCCATGTGGAGGCGAGGTGTGCGCGTTTGCTGACTTTGTCCCATCCGAAGAACATAACGGCGAAGAAGGTGGCTTCCATAAAGAATGCCATGATGCCTTCGATGGCAAGGGGTGCGCCGAAGATGTCGCCGACAAACCAGCTGTAGTTGGACCAGTTGGTCCCGAACTGGAATTCGAGGATAATGCCGGTGGCTACGCCGATGGCGAAGTTGATGGCGAAGAGTTTCATCCAGTATTTTACGGTGCGTTTCCAGAATTCGTCACCTGTGCGTACGTAGATGGTTTCCATAATGGCTACGATGAGTCCGAGCCCCAGGGTAAGGGGTACAAAGATCCAGTGGTAGAGCGCGGTGAGCGCGAACTGGTACCTCGACCAATCGACCAATGACATGTCTATTGCTTCCATAGAGTATAGTTTAAAAGTATTTTTCTATCGTTTGCCTGCCGCTGCAGGGTTCGTGTTTTTTTCAAATGTTTCGTGTCCGTTGTTTTCGGGGCATCCGTTTGCCCCGGAAGGGACTCCCCTACTCTTGCCGGAGGGGTTTTAGGAGCTCTTTCCCGACATAGTCGGCCTTTTGGCCGGGAGTTTCACAACGCTGGTTGAGAAAATCGGGGAAGAAGAGGAGCTTCAGGATCAGGAAAAATACGCATAGCTTGATGATGATGATCAGCCAGAGGGTTTTTCCGATGGTCATGGAGCGAAATCCTTCGACGTAAAAGTTCCATATTTTCCGGATGAGCTGCATGGTTTAATTTTTTATAATAACAATGTTACGGGGCTTTATGTTCGCGTATCTTTTTTTTTCGTGAGTGCCTCCAAAGCTAACGATAATTCGGGATAATCGAAAACGAATCCGGATCGTTGCAATTTATCGGGCACGGCGTGTATGCCTCCGGTAACGAGCACGTGCATTTCGCCCATCATAAGGCGCAGCAGCCAGACGGGGTAGTGCCAGAGCCACGGGATGTGCGCGCTCTTTGCCATCAGGCGAGCGTGCTCACGATTGGTGGGGACGTGGGGGGCGCAGAAATTGAAGGTTCCTTCGAGGGTGGGGTTTTCTATTACGAAATCGAATGCGCGGAGGAGATCGTGGATGTGTATCCATGTGAAGGGTTGCTCTGCGGTGCCGAAGGTTCCGCCGAGGCCGAAACGGAAGGGGCGTGCCATAACGGGGTATATGCCGCCGTGTTTCGCGAGAACGGGCGCAAAGCGGGGAATGACGAGGCGTACGCCGGGGGATACCCAGCCGGCTTCCTGTTCCCATGCGTAACAGACTTTGGAGAGGAAGGAGGTTACGGAGCAGAGGCGGTTCTCGTCGCCTTCGTCCCTGCCGTCGTAGCAGTTCATTCCGGATACGGAGATGAGGAGGGCGGGTTTATTGTTTACGGCGTTTATGTGTTCGACGAGGGTGCGGGTGTTTTTTATGCGGCTGGAGAATATGAGTTTTTTATGCCGCTTTGTCCAACGTTTGTTTATGGATGCTCCGGCGAGATTGATGACGACATCGGAGGCTTCGAGCTTTTGGTCGAGTTGTTCGCCGTTTCCGGGCAAGAGTTCTTTCCGGCGTATCGGAATTACTTCGTCTCCTTTTGCGGTAAAGTGTTGGGTAAGTGCGGAGCCTATGAATCCGCTTTGTCCTGTGATTGCTATTTTCACGCGTTCAATTTTTATTTTTTATCCGAAGGCTGTCCCGAAGGTACCGCCCTGAATGGCATTTTTTCCCGGCATTGCCTGACAAACAACGGTTGCCGGAGTCTCCGGACGGGTTTACCGGGGTGCCTGTCCATACCGTACCGGATCGCCGGGGTTATTTTAATCTATAGATCGCTTGCTATAAATACGATGCTTCTGCATCATGCAGGCAAGCTCGATTTCTGCGTTGGGCTTGCTGTTTATTTCAATCTATAATTTAAACCGCTTGCAATAAACGCTGCACCTCAGCATAATCAATCAAGCTTGCTTCTGCGTTCGGCTTGCTGTTTATTTAAAACAACGAGGGGATGCAATTGGTTTATGAGGGGTGCAGGGGGGCAAGTGTATAAGTTTCTTTAACGCACAGCGGAGCAAATTTAACCCTGAATGGGGGTATCTCTGCTCCGCGGCCCTAAAAATTGCCGGCTGCATTGGCAGCCGGACGAACCTAAAATCCTGTTTAATTTTAAACAGTACCTAAAAATAACCAGCCTATTTTTTCTGTGCGGGACATTGTGATTTGAGCTGGTGCAGCCAGCTGTCGATACGGTCTTCGGTACGGTTGCTTTCATTCATTTCGTCGATGGGGAGCCCGACGAATTTCCCGTCGACAACGGCTTTGGATTTGGTAAAGTCGTAATCGGAGGGGTCGCATTGCCCGCAGAATTTCGCTCCGGTATGTTTGAGTTCTTCGTAGAGTATGCCGATTGCATCGCAGAATGTTTCATCGTGTGCGGAGGAGTCTCCGCAACCGAAGAGTGCTATTACTTTTCCGGAGAGGTCGGCGTGCTTAAGGGTGGGAAGGAGATCGCCCCAGTCGTCCTGCAATTCGCCGTCGCCCCATGTGGAGGAGCCAAGAAAAAGCATATCGTACCTGACTGCAACGGCTACGTCGGTGTTTGCCACATTGTGCACATCGCTTTGGGGTATGCCCAGTTTTTCGGCAATAATTTCCGCTATGCCTTCGGTGGTTCCGGTAGATGAGCCGTAAATAATTCCTATTTTTTTCATATCGTTCAATTTATTAATTGCTTTCCGTCATTTCAATAGCTTGTGCGGGAGCTTTATGTGTCCGGCAAGAGCTGTATTATTGCTTTCTATGTACTTTCATTTTTCCTGACATTTGCGCGCCACCGTTTTTTACCAACAGCGCTGAAATGCCGTATCGTTTTTCTATTAGAACAAACAGCAACGGTTTTCGGATATAAAAAATTCGTGATAAAAACATAAAAAATCGGTTTCCGTTTATTTTTTATATTTCTTAATTATAGGGGGAAACGGGTATATCGAGAGGGGGGGGATCGGTGCAAAGTGCAAAAGGGAAAGGGGAAAGAGCGTGCGGGTCTACCGGAAATCCGCGCACCTCACGGC
>JAQXIO010000008.1 GCA_029007825.1 Bacteroidales bacterium
TTGTCAACAACGCCTTCAAATTTACCTCTTCCGGATACATCTCGATCGGTGTCGATCCGGACGAAGAACGTAAAGAAGTATGCATCTACGTCGAAGATACGGGAGAAGGCATCTCCGACGAACACCAGAAGATGATTTTCGACCGCTTCTATAAAGTGGACGAATTTGCGCAAGGCACCGGACTGGGGCTCTCCATCTGCCAGGTAATCGTAGATAAGCTCAAAGGCCGGATCACCCTGTCGTCCGAAAAAGGAAAAGGCAGCCGCTTCGGAATCGTACTACCTTTGGAAAAACAGACAGACGACCTGCCGGAACAGGAAGAACTCCCGGCAGGGCATATCATCGAAGAGAGCAGCGATCAGGACGGGAACCTCCCCGTCGTCCTCATCGCCGAAGACAGCGTAAGCAACTATATGGTACTGAACAACATCCTAAAAAAACACTGTCATATCATCTGGACGATAAACGGAAAAGACGCCCTGCAGGTAATAAAAAAACGGCACGTCGACCTCGTGCTGCTGGATATAAAGATGCATGAAATGGATGGAATAACCGCCCTGAAAAAGATACGGAAAATCCATAAGAACCTCCCTGTCATTATCCAGACAGCCTATGCCTTCGAAGAGAACCGGAAACTGGCAGCACAAGCCGGAGCTTCGGGATTTATCGCCAAACCGGTAACCCCCGACGAACTGATGATTCTGATAAGCAACTACATCGAAACGCACGATAAAGTAAAAAACACCGCGAAAGCATAGCAAACCATTCTATAACAGGGAAGAAGCATTTCCCTTGCCCGGAAATCCGCGGACAAACAAGCCCTGAAACCGCACCAATGCCCGTATTCCGTTACGAAATACACACGTATATTAACTTTATTTCGGCATTGAAAGGATCTATTTTTTAAGAAAAAACACGAACTTTGCAGCATCATTTTCATGATATTAGATTAAAGGTTAGTGTGGTAAGATTGGTTGTCGTGACGACAACCTCTCTTTTTTCTATCGCCTGAAAAGCCCCCGCCTCGGCAACACGTTAAAATCCAGCTGGATACAACATTCTCTTTTAACAAACCATGATAATTACCGGCCCCCTTAGCGAAAAATACGGCATCTTGAGCCTATACGCCCTGCCCTTTCGACAAAGCAGTCACATCACGTTTACACTTCGGGCACGGACGCCGGAACCGCATTTCCGCCGGAGGCACCGGCGACACCTCGATCAGAAACGAACCGCAGTAAGGACAAACGATCCGTTCGCTACCTTTCCCCGTTATCGTATCTTCCGCATCCGTCCGGACACAAAACGACGGCAATCCCGAAACAACCACTCTCTTCATATACCTTCTCTCTCTACTGTTCACAAAACCTTAAACAATCTTCGATAATGCCGTAAAACCGCATCACCACTTATCCTTATACAGGAGACACCGCAACCCGCCGCATCTCCTCGTCATACACAACCTTCACCTCTCCCGAACCGCCGGCACGCACCGTCGCACGGTCATGCACATAAACACACACCTCCGCATCCGCACCTGCAAAAACCTCCGCCTGCGCATCGTCGAACAGCTCGACACAAACCATCGCACACCCCCCGGCATCTATCTTCAAACGCCCCGAATGCTTCACATAAACACGGCTCAGCGCATAACGGTCGAGACAAAGCTCCCCCACACATGAACCCAATAAAACGGCATCGATCCGCTCCGCCGCCTCCCTGTTCTTAAGAGCCACCGTAGCATCGATATAAATCCCCCTTGCAGCCAGCTCCCCACTAAAATACTCCTTCAGGAACGCCTTGTCCGGAAAATTCCGGGCAAGACAGAAATTTATATTTGAAAAAATAAAATCGGCCATCTTCGCAGGAGCCTCCGGAAAGGCCGTCCGTTGTGCACAAGATGTGCTCTCCGCTCCTGCCTTGCAGTCTGACAAAAAAATGTTCTTCATAATCGTACAGATTCTAAGTTCTAAAATTCCACTCGTACATTCATCATCCATCTCCCGGATTCTTTTATACGTCCTCATCGAAATTACCACATACCCCCCGAACCGCAAAATAGTTTCACAGCGCGTTTTACAACACTTTTGCAATACTTTTCAACACCTGGGAAAATCATTTACAAATGCTGGAATAAACACCGGAAACGAAAAACAGAAACAGCAAAATCACTTATATCAGAACCGGAAAATGCAACAAAACCTACTCCCCGCCACCACAAAACAATTCTATTATACCTTTCCCTGCCAAGACAAATTCGGTAAACAAAAAACAAGTCCCGCACAAATCCGGACAATAACCCAACTCAAAAACAAAATTTCAACATATTTCATAAAAAAAACCTCCGGTTCAAAACCGGAGGTTAATAAAGTATCCTCTTCCATAAGGATTTCACATCAAGAGGAAACCACTTTTTACTCTACCATATTCTCCATCAAAAACTCCAGCTGAGCCACATTAAAATCGTTCACCTCGCAAAAAGCATCGAAATCGTCAGCCGAAATTTTTGACCATTCAATATCCGCCTCATCCATCAGGATCGGGTTCAGAACCTGAGCAAAATCTCGGTTCATCTGTTCCATTAAATTTGCCAGCTCTGCACTCTCTTCACTTGTAAGCTCACTCCTCTCCTTACTATTCAAACGGTCGAACTCCGGCGTACGGAGGCTGTTTATCGCCTCCTGCTTCGCCTCTTCCACCTCTTTGCTGATACGTCCTAATTTTATCTTTGTACGGATAACCGCACTTTTTCCCGCACCACTCATTTTTCCCAGTTTCGACTGGCCTAAAAGATCATTCAATATAACCGCCTCGCTCTTCTTCATACCACTTCACTGTTCGGATTTAATAAACCAATCACTCTCGTCAATAAATCGGTAGGCTCGATACCATCATACATATTAATATAAATAGTATTACGCGTTATACCGCCTTCTCCAATCTTTGCATCATTGTCTAACAAGTCGAAGTTAATCTCCGCTACAATCTCATTAGACATCTCATCATCATACGTCGTTACCGTCACTCTTTTTTTTGTTTTTACAATCATTTTAATAAGTTTTAATCAATAAATCATTATGGTCTGATCTCAAATTCTATAATGTCACCCTTATAAACCGGAAAAGGCACACGTCCCGTAACAAGATGCGTATAGTTCGTTCCAGCCGAAAATTGTACATTCAAACCAAAAAAGACGAAAGGATTATCCCCTCTTTTCCTTGCCCATACATACCCCGTATCCGGTAAACTGCCGATTTCAGTTACATTCAGCTTAAACCAAAATTCCTGATCTGTATTTATAATAGCCTCCGTCACAGTGGCCGTTCCGTATAAACCTCCGGTTCTGTTAATAACAGTCACTTCCCTGATAATAGGGTCACCCGTCCGTTCGATATGAAACCGCTGTTCGCCGAGAGGAATTTGTATTTCCGTATAGTCATTCCGGATCAGGTAAAGCTCGGTTGTTAAGTACTCCTCTAACCATTGAGTCTGTCCGGCATCAAAAGAAAGGGTTGTCATATACTCGCTTATCAGGCTGATATTGCCCGTGAAGTTGCTGAGCTCGTTGCCCTGTGAGCTGCGGATAATGCCCCGGAACCGTGCGGCCCCGATCTTGTTTAACCAATCTACCTCTCCTAAACAATACTTAAACCTTACATCCTGAGCGTTGCCGTTATTGATCTGGATCGTATCTCCCGACACAGGAGCTAAATACGGCTTTACAGACGTATGTTTATAACCCGCAAAACCGGATAACATAAAAGCATACGCCTGTGCTGAAATTTCAGATTTTTTTAGCTTGAGAGAGAGGGAACCGTCCATGTCCACAAACCATTCACCGGGACTGTGATTGCTCCATATATTCCAATAAGGCGTAGCCCCTTCTATCAAACGGCCACTGCTGCCGTTGTTTTCATTGATCCTAAACGCATAGCCCCCCGTTCCCCCCGAACGGGCCTTTGCGCATAGCTGGCAAAGTGAGCTGCTACCGGTCCCGATCGTATCGCGCACATCGGAAACCTTGATATTTTCGTAAGGTATGATATATTGTACCGCCATAACTTAAAATTTAAAAGTGTGTAAACAAACGATCTCTTTTTCGGAAACATGCCGTACCACCCTTGACATAAAGGTCATTGCTTCGGCAGTAAATTTCGTTCCCGGCCGTTATTCCCAAAGTACAGGTTTCGCATGTCCCGATCCTGAAAATCCTTATCCGAAAGATTCTGCATAAGAAAAAAATAATTATCTTCATCATGTTATAGTTTTTGAATAATATATATTACAAAACACGCCTTCAATCATTGTCAAAAACAGAAGAAGAATAAGAATACTTAGATACCAACTGCAATTTGTCATTACCGAAGGTCTTATAGATGTAATACCCCTTGATAAATCCCGGCGATCCTGAAAAGCTAAAGACATCGCTCCGCCCGTAACCATCGTAAACGGTTAACGAATACCCTCCGCCAGCCCCTTGGAAGCGGATTTTTTTTTCTAATCGTATCGTTGTTGCAGGCAAATATATGGTAACATCTCCACCAGGAAGATAGACATCGATCACATCATAACTATCTGACGGATAGTAAGTACCCGAAGCCCCATATTTAATTTTTGTCTCGGTCGTCGGGATCACTGCCCGATCCAGTTTGCCGGTTGCACCGCATACCGGTACATGTCCGTAATCCGCCGATGTGCCGCTATTGCTCGCCTTGATAAGCGCCCCCTTAACATACACGGTAGCCTCCGGCAGATTATACGGACTTATTGTTCCATTATCGAATACCTGCGCAGCAGAACCAACATCCCTGCTGTCACCAACTCCGCTCGACAACCGAACCACACCTTTCTGAGTTGCACTTGCATCCGGCACATTCGACGGAATACTCGGTACAAACTCCTGTGGCAACATACCGTCCGCTCCCAAAGCAACCACTTTTCCCGCATTTAATGTTCCCGCGCCCGAAGCCGCCAATAGCACACTACCTTTTGTCGATTCCGATGCAAGAGGTAAAACCGTATAACTCAATATGCCCTGATTGTCTACCATCGGCACACGTCCGCTATTACCTACCTCGGCATTATACACAACCTCCACGGCCCCGATATGTCCCCGGCCTATATCATACGCCCTCGGTAAAACATTCTCGCTTAGTTTTCCGCTATTCAATAATGTCGGGACACATCCGTAATCCGAACTCGACCCACTGTTTGTTGCAATCCGAACCAGTCCCTTAACCGAGGGAGACGCATCTCCGAAAAGCGGCGTCCACTCACTCCAACCGGTTGTCTGGCCTATCTCTGGGCGCACATTATATCGCGTCATAAAGCCCAGAGGCGTAAATACAGCCTGATGTACCGTCGCTCCGTAACCGATTTGCCCGGCAGCATACTGCATTATAATACCGTATTGCTCGCTATCGATCCACGAGCCCAATCCGCTCGGTGTCTGCACTACTTTATCCGTTTCTGACTGCGAAAGCCTGCCGCCGCAATATTTTACGATGCAACTTTTAAGTGCACTCCAGGCACCGGAACCTTTTTTATTACGCAAACGGATATCTTCACCGTTAAACCAAAGCTGTCCGACATGACGAACGTTAGCATCATCGGTGTGTCCGCTATGGATATAACGGATCATATCATCCGCATTGGTCGAACCAAAAGGCGTATTTCCGGCACAAAACCAATGTGTATCGATGCTATCCAAATCTGCTATACCATAACCGCTTTTCCAGCAGTTCATCCCTATATTGAATGCAGCCATTTCCCGTTCTGCCGCACTTTTAGATTGATACTCATCAAAACGGACAGCATCCAAATTACCCGAATGATAGACCGTATCACCATTTACAGTAAGCGTACCCGTCAAATTTCCACCCGAAACAGGCAGATAGCTATGCGTATGTGAAGTGATATTTCCCGTCAGAACACCCTCAACCATCGCCTTAGTGATGCCCTTCAGATAAGACTGTGAGCCCACCCAGCTTTGCGTAGCATAGCCGTTATCGGTAAGATATTGTTCCAGCTCGGCGGTACCCATGCCTCCTCCGCCGGTTCCTCCACCAACCGTGCCATCACCAAATGCAGTGACACCTCCTGTCGAATAGACCTCCTTATCGATTTTCAGCTTCCCGTTATCATCGCTGAGGGTAACCGAACCTATCTTCACGCTCCCCGCTACCGTCATATTTTTGGCAGACCAGTCAACCGTAGATAAGTTGGCATTAGCCGTATTATATGTTTTGCCAAGATTAATCGTAACATCCCGGCTTATACCTGTTGACGGCATCGCACTACTGGAAACAGAGTATACAAGGTTCTGCTTACAATCCCCTGATCCCGTATATAAAGACGTCTCGGCGTAAACGCCGAACGACTGATACCGGGGAGGCATAAACCACAAACAAAGACGCCCCTCATATATAAATAAATGCACCTGATCTATTGAGTTGCTCCCCATATTGACTCCTGTAGGGCTGAGTATCCTGTTTTGTACGTGATAAAAATAACCCTGTATGATGGTACAAACAGGATACTCGGACGAATACGTATTACCTATAATACGAAAAGTAAACATAATGTCCGTCACATCATCTACCGGCATAATATTCGTTTTAACTAAACACCCTGCCGACGGATTATAAATCCACTTATAAGCCGGATTATAATTCCCCGCATGGTAAACGACATTATTGTTTACCGTCAAAGCCCCTGTAAGATTTCCGCCCGAAACAGGCAGGTAATTATGTATATGACTGGTTATATTACCGGTCAAAACCGACTCTACCATCGTTTTGGTGATACCCCTCAGGAAACTCTGCGAATTTACCCACGGCTGTGTGACATACCCGTTATCACTCAGGTACTGCTCCACATCGGCAATTCCGATTCCGCCGGTACCACCACCCCCTTCACCGCTGCCTCCGTCGCTGAATGCCGTAACATTCCCATCCGCATAAAGATTCGTCAAAACCCGGAGACCTTTGATACTTTGGGTCGTTTCATCTTTGTCAATCGAAAAAACAGAATCGAAAACAGCCTTGTCTAATTTCCCCGATATATCGGTCATTGCCCCTCTGTCCACTATATCTGCACCGGTATTCTTTACCTCGTTGCAGGCATAATACATTTTTTTATTCATTTTCAAAAGTATAATCGCTGTTTCTAAATTCACATAAAGTTACCTCTGAAGCACCCGTTGCAAGATTCCACAAACGGCGAAGTTCCGTAAATTTCCGCTCCGGAGCACCCGCTCCATCCAGCTGTGTAAAAGGATTATGTACCGTATAATACCCAAGCCCTTCCGGTACACGTTTCAACGTACACTCGATCTTATTTGCCCGCACCCCATAATTAGCACAAACCTCGGCAAGCAACAGCTTTTCTAACGGAACATCCGTATGGTATCCTCGGGAAAATGTATCTAAGACCTGATAATTTTTACTCGACAAATCATAATAAAGCGTTCCTTTGGCTGGCGTATAACGTTTTGTATTCGATCCGAATAGCGTATCAAGTGCGCATTCTTCTTTTACATTCTTATCCATCCATGCCGAATGCTCATACTTATACGTTTCGATCTCCTTCCCATTTTCATCAACCACATCGACTATCAGATCGCCGAACATCAGCCACCCTATAAGGTTAAACTCGGTAAACGGAGACCAATGCTTCCCTTTTCCATCCAACTCCCACATCTGGAACGGTCCACAAACCTCAACATGTAAAAAGCCCCCGCTCGGCGGCAACGGTATCAAATCTCCTTTATTCGCATTCCGGATCATCCGGTCCGTAATATGTTTCCCATCTTCATAGCGTCCCGTCATCGGCGAATTATATTTAAATCCCCCGCAACCGGTACTATCCTTTATATCGTTTACGTCATACCAGGCAAAAAAAGCCTCTCCGGCATTCAGTTTATTCCCGTTCCAGCTACCATCGTCCGGTGCAAAAGAACTCATACCATACACATTCTTATTCTGGTAAATATCCTTGACCTTTCCTGTCTCGTCGGTCGTGTATATATTGACCGGAAAATAGGTTATATTATTTTTCCCGTTAAACGTATGCCAATGCCCTTCATCATTATTTATGCTGGCATCTTCAAAAGGATTATACCGTACATCCAGGCACATTTCCAATCTAATACGTAACTTATTACGAAGACCGCTTTCAATATACGGATGTCTATTAACTGAAAGTAGCACCCCATTCAAAGTTGAAAAATCAGTAACCGGTCTAAGATCCGGATAATACACTCCGCATCTTTCGTTTCCCGATAAGTAAGGATCTATACGATAATATTCTTGGGAACCGGAAACAAAAGCATCACCTGACTCATACCGGTAAAGTGTAAAACCCGTTTTATCACTCGCTACATCCAATTTGATAACTTTCTTTTCGATCAAACCACTCAGGCTGTTCTCGGAAACCTCCGCATCCAACAACGTCAAATCTTCCATAACCGGATCGAACGTCACTTTTACCTTATTGTACAACTTATCCGTCGATAGGGTTGACTCATTGCTTGCAAAACCTAAACTGGAGACATCTTCTTTAAAATTATCTTTGGGAATATCATTCTCTGTGGTTCCCGGACCAGCATAAGATGAAGTGAGGCCCGGCCTCTTATTCCCATATATCGCATCGTAGTCGTATATATAAATAACACCGTCTCGTTGCATAATTTTCAGGGAAAAAGGTTTAAGCAACTCAACCAACATCTCTTTCATCGTTTTATCCGAATGAAAATTCGACCCCGTAACATAAATCTTCTCTAAAACATTCAGTTCCGAATTATTTGTTATCGTATTACTTTTAGTCGAACAATTCACCTCATATCTCAGTTGCTCCAGACTCGCCTCCCTTACAATGCCACGGATCAGCTGCCATATAGAGGTAAACTCTTCTTTTCCGCTCCACATGATACGATCCAACACCCCGAAATCGGAGGCTGTCACCGATACCTGGTAACCGGAAGCACTGTTAAACGGCTCCTCATACAATTCCGAATCCAGATGGCCGTACCATACAGTATCGGATGAAGTAATTACATCTGGATTATCTTTATTCCGCTCAATACTCCTGATCCATACCGGAAAATCCTTAATTCCGGTATGAAACAGATCGTAAAACTCCATATTCTCCCGTGAAATCAATTGCAACGTTGCACTCGACGATAAAATCGTATCGAGCCGTTCCGTATCGCCCCACTCGATCACTACCGGATTCGGTCCTGCTTCGATCTCTTTCGCGATGTTTTGGTCTGCCGGGATATTCTCATCTGTCCGTTGCCCGATATCCACCCGGTACTCTTTTCCATTCTGAGACTTAAAGCAGAAATAATATAAATTCTTTATCATACCCGCGCCATTTTTGTATTATACTTATTTATCACACCAACCAGGTCACGGCCTTCGATACGGAAAGTAACCTGTCCGCCCACTCCCGAGACATCGGAAAGAAGCCCCTGTAAACGGCTGAGAGGCGCTATAACCTCCGGATTCGACGAAGCTCCGGCATATTCGCCCACCTCGGCAAACGTACGCCCGAAAACCACACCCCCGCCGGCAAATTTCGGAATAGAAGCAAACGCACTGACCACCGCAGCTACCGACGCCGCCATAGAGATCAGGTTAAACGGGAAAGGAGCCATCTGTGCACCGGCAATGGCACCCGCCATAGCCTGCCCGAGAAAAACAGGAATCATCTCCGCAATCGTACCGATAATATTGGCACTGTAATCCAACCATGCCCCTGACTGCTCATTCGTAACTTTAGACAATCCCCCCAATGCTCCGCCCAAGCCTTTCAAAGCTTTTGAAGATTGTTCGATATCCTCTTTCTTAAATTTTTTATTCTCCTCCTTCTTATCTCCTCCTTTCTCATCTTCTCCGGTATCGCCCAAAAGTTTTTGTATTTCGCTCACTCCTTTTTTCCATTCTTTGAGTTGAGCCATAACATCCGAATTGAGAATATTATCTTTCAAGGCGCTGATCTGTGCAGAAATTCCATTGCTTTCTGCTTTCGCCTCGTCCGATAGCACACCAACCGTAGCAGACGCTTTCGAAGCATCCGACTTGGGTGACGCCATTTGGGCAACTATGCCGCCCCACGTTGCAACTCCAGACATCACCTTCGACAAAGCCCGTTCCCACTTCATAAACTCATCGGTCAACAGCTTCGTCTTACCGGCTCCCGTTTCGAAAGCCTTATCTACCAATTTTAACGATTTCAGAAATTCTTCTGATAAATTAGCTTGCATATTAATCTTTTTACTTATTTACTACTCTTCGCCCACATTCTGCGCATCCCCTCGCCCATGAGCCTCTATCCATTCCGCCGCCATTCTCCGCAAACGCTCTATATCCGCCTCTTCCATTGCTCTTTCCGCAATATTTTGTCCCTTATCCCACGAAAAACGCATAATATCGGTAGGAGAAAGAGGCTTCCGGCTGTTCACCTGCACAATCGTATAACATATACGCCGCGTACGCTCCCACTCTTCACGCCTCTGACGTTCAAGGCCGTCTAAAACGGCAGAAACCTCCAGCTCTGTCATTTCATCGAGAAAATAAGAGGGAGGTATCCCGCCGCAAACGACCATCAGTCCGTACAGTTCGCTAAAAGTCAGACTCCCTCCGCCTTTTTTTTTAAACTGCCGCTCTTCTGTTGTGCCTGCTGTTCACTATAAGTCTTCAGCATCGAGGGATTATTGTCCAGCTCATCCAGAAACTGGTCGAATGAATCGGTAAAATCACGGTTGCACACCTTTAAGGTGCAATAAAAGATTTTCGCCGTATAATCCGCTACCAACGAAGAGTCAAACGCCGATTTCCCCGTCATATTCTCATACTCCAACAAAGCACGGAACGTATTCTTAACGGTCAGTTCTTTCCCTTTATAAAGAATCTTGCCCTCCATCTGATGCTTTTTCTGTTTTAATCAACTCTCCAGTACCTTCTAGCGTTATTGTAAATGTTGCCTTTTCTGCCAGAGGTGCGTTAGACTCGAGACTCGTGATAATAGCGTTACCCGAATATTTGGTATTTGTAGTCGATGGAGTCACAGATTTATCGCTGCCTGAACGCATACCGAATACAATCGCCACAGGAGTACGGCTTGTAAGCTTGTCAAACAAATCGTCGTAAGCCGTTTCCGAATAGATATTTTCAGACGTTACGGTCCAGCTCATTTTACCTACGTACTTTTCGGCCCAGATACCGCTGTCTTTGCTGCTCGATTCTTTCGATTCCGCAGTAACGGTCAGTTTACATGATGTTGCGAACGCAATAGGCTTGTTGCCTACAAATAACATCAAATCATTTCCTTCTACTTTTACATCTGCCATGTCGTTAAAACTTTAATGGTTAATAATTGATTGAATTTTTCCGCATCGTATTCCTCCAGTCCTCCTGTTATGCGGAGAAAACAGCCGGACGTATTACTTTGTATTTTTGTGATCGCTTCCGAAATGACGCTCAATGCCTCTTCCTGCGATGCGGCAACGGCACGCACCTCCATTGTCGCATCGCATTCGGCAGGTGCGTCTTTCGTATAACTGTTCTTAAACTCTTTCACCCTGTAAATAATGTACGGGAGTGTAGCATTCTGAGGTGCTGCCACTGCATACACGCGCCCGGAAACCGCCTCTACCTTCGCCAATTCGGCATAAATAATCTCTCTTGCTTCCATGTTTTTTCTAAATTTATTATCATATAAACCCTCGGAGGTCATCTCTTTTTCATATCCGCGGATACTTTGAATCCGGATACACCCGGCAACCGAAACCAACGACAAAAACACGCTCGATCCTACCTTTCGGAAACCCGGTCGTCTTCATTTCACCACGATCTGCACACCTCCGTCGTTTTCATCTAATTTAGCACCTAAAACCTTGATTACAAAATAGTTTCGCAGCAAGCTTTACAACACTTCCGCAACAACTTCAGGAAAAATATTAAAAAAACAAAAAAAGAGCCGTCTCTCATCGAAACGACTCTCTTCATCTAAACCTTAAAAACTTTTTCGTCTTTATCCGCCTATCTTTTGCCGGACTATTTCTTAACCGCCTTCCAACTCTTCTGTCCGTCTTTTCCCGTCAGGGAGATCAAATAACTGCCCGGACGCCACCGGCTACTCTCTACGGAATGGGGCGTTGACGTT
The DNA here is from genome assembly GCA_029007825.1 of Bacteroidales bacterium. Taxonomy (GTDB): domain Bacteria; phylum Bacteroidota; class Bacteroidia; order Bacteroidales; family JAQXIO01; genus JAQXIO01. Next base: position 12,169 of record JAQXIO010000008.1, read on the forward strand.
ACGAGGCCTTCATAAACAGGTGTGCCGCCCAGATCATATACGGCAATCCGTGTCCCCTCCTCCTCGTCTATATAAAATACGTCGACGAACGGATTCGGATAAATACGGATTTTCTTCTCTTCCACGTCCGCCATCCCCACATGGTAATTATGTCCTTTGACGACGATATTGTCGAGGGCGCATTCCTGAACTTCCGTAAATGAAGCTTTTTTAAAAGAGATATAAAAGGGGGTATAGCTGCATTTTTCCGGAAGGCGATGTGTATAATGGGTATCCGTCTTTCCTATATCCTTATGAATCGCAATCGTGTCGCGACTATCTTCGCCCATATAACCGACCCAGACATAAAGTTGTATATTTTCAAAAGTATATTTCTGTTCGAGGACAAGATCGTATGAAAGCGTAGCAACCGTATCTTCAGGTAAAAAATAGGGAGTGGAAAACCAGTTATTATAGGAGTATTGACACCGGAACCACATTCCCTCTTTCCCTGAAAGTTTTCCGCATGTCCAGTCACTCTGTAAGCCGGTCACGACAGACAACGGCGTTTTTTCGAAATCTTCCAAAAAGGGCATCTCCACTGCATCCGACGGCTGAAAAACATATTCATGGGCGCCCATATCGAGACCGGCATGCTGCGGACGAAAAACACTATCTACATCGAATAACCAACCCAGTTCCTCAACTCCCTCACCTGCATCGATACAAGGTGATCCGGGTAACAGCCGCCAATCGGAATTTTCCAATTCCCGAACCTGTTCTGGCGTCACAGCCACCCCCCGAAAGGATGTAGGATGCATAAACGGACAATCCTCGAGCTGAATATTACTAGAACCGGGAAACTGACATACAGAAAATGCACTACAGGAAACCGTTTCTGCATGACAATCCTCATTCCAGAAAATACTGTTGGATATCCGGCAGGAGTAAGGTTCCAGTGAGCCCAAAGACTCCGTTCCGTTATTAGCCACCGTACATTTATCGATCAAAGACTTTCCGTAAACGCCCGAACTATTGTTAAAAATCAAGCTATTCGAGATATCGTCACTGAGGACATATTCAGAACAAGACACTGCTCCCCCGATTGGAGCACGATTATTATATATACGCGAACGTCTGATATCCACTCCATAAGTTCCTCCACCCCGCACGTCTGCTTCGTTATTATAAACGACACAGTCCGCTATTGTACCCACAGAAACCCCTCCGCCATTCTTGGCATAATTACTAAATATCCGGCTATTATATGCGTCGCTGCAACCTCCACCGTCTTCCATCGCCGAATTGCGATATATCCAACTATCTCGTGCCTCGCCCATACTATATATACCACCAAACTTGGAAGATGCGCAATTATGAAAGACCGCACATTTTTTAATTCCGAACTTTCCATAAACACCCCCGCCTTGTATTGCACTATTCTTATAAATTTTGCATCTTGTTATAAAAGCTCTATAGTTTTCATACTCATCCCAAATGCCGCCACCCGATGAACGAAAGCTTGCATTCGCATTGCCGCCGGTTATCGAAAAACCGTCGAACAACACAGTTTCTCCATATTTAAAATCAAGCCGGCCACTAAAATGAATTACGGTATAAACATTATTTTCATTATTTTCCACGTTCCACCTTTTCGTCTTCTCGTTCCATGTCCACACATCCGGCTTTCCGTCTATATCGCCGCTCAGAATCGTTTCATGCACGAACTCCCACGGCTCTATGGTCCCGTTGCCGTCCAGATCGGCCTGCTTCCGCTCGTCAATTGTCTGTTCCGTTCCCGAAAAGCCGCCGTAAATACGAAACATCGATTTTCCAATCTTGAAAGACTTGGCCCGCACATCATCTTCACGTCCATTCAAACTACAAGTCGGATAATAAGTCCCCTCCGCAACCCATACCTGGTCCGTCTCGCCGGCAGCATCGATTGCCGTCTGGGGGTTCAGGAAAGCACTCGCCCAGCTTTTGCCGTCGTTGCTGTCGCTGCCTTTTTTACTTACATAATAAATCGTTTGTGCTTCGGCCAGGTTAAAAACAAACATGCACAAGAACAGGATACTGAGGTTTTTCATTTGTGGTTGTTTTAAATGATATGTTTCTCAAATGTATAAAAATTTCATATCATCCGGTAATTACATTTTACAATATATTGAACCTGTCCGTTAATTTTCATCTTTTGCCGGACTATTTCTTAACCGCCTTCCAACTCTTCTGTCCGTCTTTTCCCGTCAGGGAGATCAAATAACTGCCCGGACGCCATCGGCTACTCTCTACGGCATGGGGCGTTGATGTTACGAGGCCTTCATAAACAGGGGTGCCGCCGAGATCATATACGGAAATCCGGGTTCCCTCCTCCTCGTCTATATAAAATACGTCGACGAACGGATTCGGATAAATACGGATATTCTTCTCTTCCACGTCCGCCATCCCCACATGGTAATTATGTCCTTTGACGACGATATTGTCGAAGACACATTTCATAGATCCCCGGGTATAATCCGTATTAAAAGAGAGATAAAACGGTAAACGACGGCATTTTTCAGGAAGGACACAAGTAAAGCTACCATCTATTTCACCTTTATCCGTTAAGCTATGAATTTTAACCGTATCACAGCCATCGTCCCCCATATATCGCACCGAAACATAAAGATTAACAGCAGCAGTATCAGCTAAAAGTAGATCGTAACCCAGTGTAGTTACCGTATCTTCCGGCAGAAAATAAGGAGTAACGACATAAGAATCAAAATTCCAGCGATTCAAATAACTTTCCGGGTTATACCGATACTGTAGCCCCACACTACTTCCCTGTGAATATTCTGCACATATCCAGTTTCCCGATGCAAACTTCACCGATAACGGAAATGTTTCGAAATCTTCCACGTAAGGCATTTCTACGGCATCGGAGATAGTATACACATACTCATGGGCGCCCATATCCACTCTGGTATGTTGCGGACGGGCAATGCTATCTATATCAAAACCATTTTCACTAATAAACACACCGGCATCTATACATACCGAACCTGATTGTAAATGCCAGTCGGAATTTTCCAATTCTCTCAATTGCTCTGGTGTAGTAGCAACGCCATAAAATGAGCTTGATCTTACAAACGGGCTCTCTTCAAGCAAAATATTGCCGTATTCCAGATACTGCGGTTCAGTAGAGCCCCCATATCCACAATAGGAAATATCTAGATCCAGTACACCTTCATTCCAGAAAATATTATTTTCAGACTTAGAAAAAGAATTGGCGCTTCCGGTACGTAAAGTACCGTTATTGGCGAAAGTACTTCCTATAACGAAAACTGCATCGGAAACCCCTGAACTGTTATTATAGAAAATACTATTCCTTATAGTAAGATTGACACCCTCATTTGCCACAGCACCACCCTTAGGTGCACTGTTATTATACAAACGGCACCCGAATAAATTAGAAGCTAATACGCCCCCTCCTTTTTCATCGGCAACATTGCTGTAAATCGTACATCGCGTTACATTCCCCCCCACAATACCGCCGCCCGAACGTGCATAATTATTATAAACGCGGCATCCGGAAAAATATCCGCCCGTACCTCCGCCTCCCTCCAATATTGCCGAGTTAGAATAAATCCAGCAATTATCTACGCTTTTCGTTTCGCCCTTTACTCCGCCATACCACTCGGCACGGTTATTAAAGATCGCACAAGCATTTACCCCTGCTCTCGTATGGATGCCGCCACCTATTTTACCGCAATTTTTAAAAATCTTACACCTGCTGACAACTCCCGAATAACCTACATTAAAAATTCCGCCACACACCCCGGTATAATCATCATTCCCACCTGTCACGGAAAAACCATCGAAAACAGACGGAAGGCCATTCCCTCCCAAATCACCGATTCGAACAACTATATAAACATTTCCCTCATTATTTTCCACATTCCATCTTTTCGTTTTCTCGTTCCATGTCCACACATCCGGCTTTCCGTCTATATCGCCGCTCAGAATCGTCTCATGCACGAACTCCCAGGGTTCTATGCTTCCGTTACCGTCTAAATCGGTTTGCTTCCGCTCGTCTATCGTCCGTTCCGTTCCCGAAAAGCCGCCATAAATACGAAACATCGATTTTCCAATCTTGAAAGACTTGGCCCGCACATCATCTTCACGTCCATTCAAACTACAAGTCGGATAATAAGTCCCCTCCGCAAC
>JAQXIO010000009.1 GCA_029007825.1 Bacteroidales bacterium
CTCGTTTGGCAAAAGAACAGGGTTACGAAGACGATTATGCTTATTTTCTTGAGAGATCATATTCCTACCGTCATTACTTTGATCCGGATTATAAATTGATGAATGGATTATCCTCACAGAAGAAACATCGTAGGCCTTTTGATCCGTTTTTCTCTTCATACAAAGAATGCGATTGGGTAGAGGGAAATTCCTGGCAATACTCCTTTTTTGTTCCTCACGATCTGAAAGGTTTAGTTGAGTTATATGGAAGTAAAGAACTGTTTTCAGAACAATTGGATAGTCTGTTTGCAAAGCCGCAATACATTACGGGAGAAGACGTGCCTTTAGATATCACGGGGTTTATCGGGCAATACGTGCATGGCAACGAGCCGAGCCACCAGGTTGCTTATTTGTACAATTACACAAACGAACCATGGAAAGGGCAGTTAAAACTACGTGAAATAATGAGAAAGTTTTACGGAACAACACCTGATGGTCTGTGTGGAAATGAAGATTGTGGGCAGATGTCGTCTTGGTATATATTTAGCGCATTAGGATTTTATCCTGTTAATCCGGCAAGTGGAATCTATATTTTGGGCACCCCGATGGTAGAAAATGCAACACTTCATTGTGACGGAAATGAATTTCATATTGTCGTTGAAAACCAGGCTGAAGATTATCCCTACGTTAGAGCTGTGTTTTTAAACGGGCAACCCTATACCCGGAGATATATTACTCATAAGGACATTATGAGTGGGGGAGAACTCCGATTTGTGATGGGAGATATACCCAACAAAGATTCAGAATATTCAGAGAACGATCTTCCTCCTACTTCTATAGTTGAACTTAACACGGAAATTCGGTAACAGAATGAGAATACTTGTGTTGGTGTTGCTTCTTTTCGCTTTTTGCAATGCTTTGCCATCTTCGTGGATCGATAAAGGCGATGGAACATTTATGACCTCTGTGAATAATCGGCAGATAATTATTTCTTCGCAGATGGGAGGACGAATCCTTTCGTTTTCTCATTGCGGCAAAGAATTGTTGATCGGAAAAGATATCCATGAGCAGAATTATGGAGCTACCTTGTGGATTTCGCCTCAATCCAAATGGGGATGGCCGCCCTATCCGACTTTAGATATTGAACCATATTCCTCCGAAATTAGAAAAGATACATTGTTTTTGACGAGTGCAATTGATTCGATAAGCGGATTTCAAGTGAAAAAATCTTTTGTAATGAACGATTATGGAGCATTGGATATCTGTTATACGATTAAAAACTGTACCGATTCTATAAAACAGATTGCCCCTTGGGATGTATGTCGAGTTAAGAAAGGAATCAGTTGTTTTCCTGTTGATGAAAGAGCTCGAATTTCTTCGAAGCTGGAAAATAACGATATGATTCGATGGGTAGATACTTTGGTGCTGTGTACTACGTTACAGGCAGAATATGAAAAAAAAATCTTTGCAGCATCTACAGGAGGGTGGTTGGCACACTTTTCGGATTCTTTGCTGTTCATTAAAAGATTTCCTGATATTTCAGTTGGTGATTTACCACCCAATCAGGGTGAAGTGGAAATCTTCGTTGCAAAAAAAGGTATTTATGTCGAATTGGAAAACCATGGTAAATATCAGAAATTATCTCCGGGTGAATGTTTGCATTATCAACAGCTATGGACATTACAAAAAATGCCGTATGGGATTGATTTGTATGATAACGGATCATTGATGAAAGAGATAGATACAATATTTACTTATTCTGATTGATCGTGATGACTATTATTCGTTAGGAAATATTTATATAAAGAATTTAAATAATTAATGGTCTATAAAAAGGTTTTGCTTGTGGTTTGAAGCTGTTTTGCATCGGTTTTGATTTGATTGAAAGGCTGCTTATTGCAAAATTTGTGAAGTGCAGTGAAAGATAAGTGAAAAATAGATATAGCGACTTTAAATCATATTAATCAATAAACTTTAAATTTTAATAGCATGAAAGTGAGTTTTACTTGGATATTGCTGATCATAGCGTGTTCGATTACTCCGCTTCTGTATGGTCAGCAAAGATCGTTAAGAGGGGTGGTAATTTCAGCGATAGACGAAGAGCCCTTGATCGGTGTGAGTGTTGTTGAAAAAGGGACAAAGAATGGTGTTATAACGGACATAAATGGCGCATTCACAATTACGACTACCTCTAAAAATCCGGTATTGGAATTTCGTTATTTAGGGTATGCTTCGCAAACTGTTGAGGTTCGTGGAAATAAAGAATTGACAATTAAGATGGGCGAAAATACCGAGCAGTTGGATGAAGTGGTCGTAGTGGGGTATGGTACGGTGAAAAAAAGTGACCTGACCGGTGCGATTACTTCTGTAAAATCTGAAGATATCGTTAATACGGCTTCATCAAGTGTTGATGTGGCTTTGCAAGGGAAGGTTTCTGGTGTGAATATTGTAAAGAAAAGCGGTAGGCCGGGAGAAACAGCCGATATTAAAATTCGTGGAATTGGAACGTTTGGTGATTCGAATCCATTGTGGATTATTGACGGTGTGCAACAGTCTCCCGGAAATCAACTGAATATGAATGATGTAGAGCATATCGAAGTATTGAAAGATGCTTCGGCTGCGGCTATTTATGGTTCGGAAGCTGCGAATGGAGTTATTATTGTTACGACGAAAAGAGGTAAAAAAGGAGATGCAAAAGTTTCTTTCAATGGTTATGTTGGAGGCATGTTTCCGACGAATCTTCCGAATCTGTTGGATTCGAAACAATTAAAGACGCTTCGAATTGAAGATTTCAATGGAAAAGGAGGTATGACTTATCAAGAAATGCTTAATTATGATTTGTCGAAACATAATGCATCTGCTTATGCATTGGATTTTGAACCTACTAATGCCGATTATGGTTGGAAAGATCTATTATTTTCAAATGGATTGGTTCAAAACTATGATGTGTCGTTATCGAAGGGATCGGACAAATTTAATTACTATGCAGCCTTTAACTATTATGATGAAGGAGGTACATATATTGATACGCACTTCAAAAGATTTTCTTTCCGGTTTAATTCTGATGTTACAATGAAAGATTGGTTGAAATTTGGCGAATCTTTGCAACTGACTTATACAAACCGGAATACGGAGTCTGATCCTCGTTATTTGGAAGGATTTATGCGTGTTCTTCCGTTTATGATGCCATACGATGAAACCAACCAGCCCGGAGGCTTTGGCTATTTTCCTAAAGATGTTCTTGTGAATGGTGAACCGTATGACATTAAGTCGAATCTTGCAGGATATGATGGCGGTAATCCGTTAGCTGATGAGCTCACTAATAAAGGATTCTCGAAAGACTATACCATTAGCGGTAATATTTATGCAGATATACAGCCGTTGAAGCAACTGAACATAAGAGCCACATTCGGTGGTGATTTTGGAACTAATAATTCGGGAAATAGACTCTCTCGTTACTCTTATTATCCTCCCATTAAAGAGCAGTTGGCTGTTTCTATGAATGAAAATCTTTCGTTGGGATATAGTTTGTTATCCAATATTGTTGCTACATACGATCAAACATTCGGAGAACATCATGTACGACTTATGGCTGGATTTGAAGCTCGACAAGGAAATGGCGTAAATGTAAACGGATCTGCGAAAAATATGTTTGGTGACAAATATACATTGAACTCGGCTTCGACAGAAAACAGAGATGTTAGTGGCAGTTACAATGAATGGTCTTCGATGTCGTATTTTGCCCGGTTAAACTATGATTACAAAGATCGTTATCTGTTTACGGCTGTCGTTCGTAGCGATGGTTCCGATAAGTTTATTGGAGATTATAAATGGGGAACTTTTCCTTCTTTTTCTGCAGCATGGAAAATTAAGGAAGAGGCGTTCCTGAGAGATGTTGACTGGTTATCTGTCTTAAAGTTGAGAGCCTCTTGGGGTATGTTAGGAAACAATAGAACGGGAAGTTTCTTATATACATCCAATTATACGACAGATAATGCTCATTATGCATATGGTCCTGGTGGTGAGCAAATGTCTTATGGAGGCGTGCGTTTGTCGCGTCTTCCGAATAAGGATATCAGATGGGAAACTGTCACCACTACGGACGTAGGTGTAGACGTCGCATTTTTACGTAATAGTTTGACATTCTCGGTAGACTGGTATGTGAAAAATACGACCGATGCACTTTTCCAGACGACGCTACCGTCAATAGTCGGTTTAGGACATACTTGGGCAACGCCTCCTAACTATACCGTTAATGTCGGAGAGATCCGAAATATGGGTATGGATTTCGAAGCCGGATATAGAGGAAATGTCGGAAGAGACTTTTCTTATAATATCGGTGCAAACTGGGGCTTCTTCAAGAATGAAGTGCTTAAGACGAACGAAGAAGGTGATGTCTTGATCTCAGGATCGGTGCTTGGCGGAACGAATATTTCTTATACGATGACAGGGCTTCCTATGGCTGCATTTTATGCATATAAAACCGATGGCGTATTTCAAAATCAGGCAGAGGTAGATGCCGCAAATGCTTATGCAGCCCAACACGGTTGGACTGTTTATCAGGAAACAGGAACAGCTCCCGGTGACTTGAAATACGTCGATGTCAATGGTGATGGTCATATTACGGCTGATGATATTACGCATGTGGGAAATCCGTGGCCGAAATTTATGTATGGATTCAATATCGGATTTAGCTATAAATTCCTTGATTTCGGGGCATTCTTCCAAGGAGTGGTTGGTAATAAAATCTTTAACTCGTTCCGTTCGAAGACGCATACGCTATATCAGGATTTTAATACGACTGAATATGCATTGAACAGATGGACGGGAGAAGGTAGTACGAATGAATATTTCCGCCAGAATGTAGACGATCCGAATGGAAATGAACGTAAAGCATCGACTTGGTTTTTGGAAGATGGATCCTATCTCCGATTGAAAAATGTTCAAATTGGGTTAACATTACCTTCAAAGTGGACAAAAAAAGCAAAGATTCAGAAGTGTCGTTTCTATGTTTCGGGACAAAACCTTTTAACCTTTACCCGTTATCAAGGATTCGATCCTGAGTTGGCGGGAGATAATACTTCCTATGGAATTGATGGTGGAAACTATCCGCAAAATCGCTCTGTAATGGGGGGAGTTCAAGTTGAGTTTTAATAAGTCGAATATAAAGAAACAGAATTACAGATGAAAAAGACTATAAAAATATTTGCATGTTCACTGTTGATGAGCCTTGCTTTATCATCGTGTGAAGATTATCTGACTTCGGAAGATTTTGATGCTATCGATTCCGGAACCTTTATCTCGAATGTGACCAATGCGCAAACGGCAATGAATGGAGTATATTCGACATTTTATATGGATTGGACATGGCGCGGCGAGATCTACTATTATTTATTGTTTGCAACGAATGAATTGGAATATCGCCATGCTCAGGAAACATATATCCCTTTAAAAAACTTCGGTTATACGCCTGAAGCTCCTTGGTTTTTTGGTTATTGGCGATCTCATTATTTGACGATTGGGCGAGCTAATGATGTTATGACGAAATTAAAAGCTCTTTATAATAGTTCCGAATTGACAGATGCAGATCAGGTAAGCATTGACCAAATGATCGGAGAGTGTTATTTCCTGAGAGGCTTTGGTTATTTTTGGTTAACCAGGTCTTTTGGAGATAAATTGCCTTCGCATCCTCAATATGACCCTAAAGGCATGGGGGTTCCTATTGTCGATGAAGTAATTGCAACTAAAGAACAACTTATTAAATCGAGGAATACTTTAGAGGAGTGTTGGGCATATATAATCGATGATTGGAAGAAAGCTTATGAGAAATTACCGGCTACCTGGAATGGAAAATCCGTAGGTGGTACAAATAAGATTGGAGCTGCAACAAAAGGGGCCGCAGCTGGTTATCTCGGTCAGGCTGCAATGTATTATGGTAACAAAATCTTTCCTGACGGATCGGAGCAAAGTGGTTATGAACGGGCGAAATATTGGTTCGAAAAATCCATGCAAGAGGGAAACTATTCTTTAGTTAAAGATATCTATTGGAATTTTGATGAAGCCCATGAAAATAATAGCGAATCGATATTTGAAATACAATTCGATAATAAGACACCGGGCTATTCTGGTTCATATACATGGCGTTTATTAGGTGCAGAGCCCTCGTTTTGGGGTACTGTGAATGTATCGATGCAGTACGTTGATAAATTTGCAGGCGGAAATAATTTGACGCAGGCATTGTATGATGATATGATTGCAAATCCGGGAACTTATATTGGTGGCCTTCCGAATCCCAAAAAAGCGTTTCCGCTTGTTGTTGAGAAAGCTTATCGTGGAGCTATAGACCAGAATTTCTCTGACCGTTTCGCATTCTTTGAATCTTATACCGGTAGTTGGGATGCGTTGGCGGAAGAGATTAACAATGCATTGGCAAGCCAAGGGGTAAAACGGTTTGATATTCGGAACGATGATAAAAAGTGGGGGACAGCCGATAGCAAATACGTGATGGCGATTACGAAAGCATCTGCAAAAGATGATGATCCTCGTATGTACGCATCGTTCTATATCCCGAATCGGGATTCGATTCGAAACATCGAAAATGGAGAGTATACGGGATATTCCATTTATAGAACTTCCTATTACGGATATAAAAAAGGTATACCTAATGATGCCACACAATCGTGGTCGAGTATGGGGCGTCCTGACAATGATGGCCATAATTCGATTAATCAACGTATATTCCGTTTGGCCGATTTGTATCTTCAGTATGCAGAGGCCTGTTGGTTCACAGGTGCTTCTTCGACAGCGGTAGAATATCTGAATAAAGTACGCCGTAGAGCTTGGGGCTTGGATATTGATACCCCTTCGGATAAAGATTTCATTAGTGGAGATTTTTTTGAAGCGTTGGTAAAAGAGAGAGAAAAAGAATTGTGTCTTGAAGGACAACTGCATTTCGATTATTTGCGATGGTGGGATGGTCCCTATGGGGCGTGCACTCGGTATGCTTCTCGTGGCTTCGATCCGACTAAGCATCATCGTTTACCCATTCCATTGGGCGAGCGTCAATCGGTTGGATTGGGTGTATTGCTTCAGAATGAAAACTATTGATCGAATGATTTGATAGCGATCTTAATTATCTTATATTTTTTAACAATTAATTTTTTTTACTATGAAGCGTATTGGTACTTTTTTAGCCATGGCAGCGTTGGCAACAGCACTTGTTAGTGCTCAAGAGTTTGAAAGAAATCAAATGAAAGCGTATAAAGTGGATGATGCGTCCTCTTTGGTGATTGATGGTGTAGATAACGAGGCTTTCTGGGCTGCACCGGAAGTGGAGTGGCAAGAGGTAAAGACATCGATATTTGATGTTGCTCCTGCTGGCCCTTCTGATTACAGTCTTAGTTTTAAAGCAGTTTATGATGCTGATTTTCTTTATCTGTTTTTTAGGGTAAAAGATGATGTTATATGGACATGGGCTGAGCATTCTGGTGATTTTTATAATGCAGACAATATAGAATTGTTCTTTAACCCGAGTGGAATACATCCTTCTGTTGAAGCGCCCGATTGGGATGCAAATCGTGATTCGCAATTGCGTATAAATATAGGAAGCGATAATATGGCTACTGGTGGAGGTTTTGCTGCAACAATGGCCGTTGATAATGAGATATCGGGTTTTGAATATACTCATAAAGTGACTGATGGTGGTTATGACGTAGAAGTTGTTCTTCCATGGGCTGCAGTTATGCCTGAAGAGTATTTGGATATGGTTGCAGAAGGAGAAATTATTGGTTTCGATGTTAATGGAGCAGATGCGGATGATGAAGCCGGAAGAACAAAAGGTCTTTCATGGTCGGCAGATTGGACTGATAACTGGCGGTGGAGTGCCAAATTTGGAGATATGACTTTCATGGGACTTATTACACCGACTAGTGTAGAAGAATCTACCAAAGAAGAAATCTCTTATACATTGGTTAATGGTCAGTTGGCCCTAAATAATCTTGGTGAAAATGCGATTGTACGTGTTTGCACTACATTGGGACAGGTTGTCACCGATTTTGTTGCGAGTGATAATGCATATATTGATTTGACATCGTTCGAGTCAAATATATTTGTCGTTCAGGTTATCGATGGAACAGATAGCATCTCATTCAAAGTTTCAAAGTAATAGCTTGTACTGAAGATCAGTAGATTCACTGTTTCTGGCATCCTTTTTCTTGGGAGAAGAAAAAGGATGTCTTTTTTTGTATCAATCTTTTTTGCTAAGTAAAAAAATATGGATGTTTCCTTTGTATGTTGGAAATATCGTTTATAACGTAATTAAAAGGTTTAGCAGTAATCTTAATTTTTCCCTTTAAGCTTGCTATATTATAATCCTTCTATCCAAAAGAAATAAAAAAGCCCCCACAATTCTGGCAGAGTCTTTTTTATGGAAAAAATCAAAATGATCAAAAGATTAATAAGATCGTCTTTATGGGAGATAAATAATCTCTTGCTTTAATAAAAAAAGGATGAATAGATAGAAAGTAAAATCTTTTTTGTAGGTTTAGGCAGAGAATAGGATAAGACATTTATTCATTTTAATGAAATGTATTATGAGTGCAAAGAAGAATTTCGTGATTGATACGAATGTGATCCTCCATGATTTCAGATGTCTGGAGAATTTTCAGGAAAATGATGTCTATCTTCCGATAATAGTATTGGAAGAACTGGATAAGTTTAAAAAAGGTAGTGAGCAGATTAATTATAGTGCACGTGAATTTATCCGTTTGTTAGATGATTTGTCCGATAATGATCTGTTTGAAAAAGGAGCTTCTCTCGGGCCTGGAAAAGGAAAGCTTTTTATCATTGCAGGAGACCAGTACTCAGAACGTATTGCAGCATCTTTTCCTGAGCGTACTCCGGACCATCGTATACTCTCTTGTACCCTGCACCTGTCTGAAAAGAATAAAAAAGCCAAGACCATACTAGTCACGAAGGATGTAAATCTGCGCATGAAAGCCCGCTCATTGGGTATTGCTGCCGAAGATTATATTTCGGATAAAATTGTAAATGTTGATATTTTCAGGGACAATCAAAATGAATACGATGATATCGATCCCGAATTGATAGATAAGATTTATGCGTCGAAAGAAGGAATAGACATATCCGAACTGTCGTTTGGTGATAAAATTGAGCCGAATGAATGTTTTTTGTTGAAAAGCTTTCGTAATTCCGTTCCCGTTCGTTATTCTCCGTTTACAGGGAAAGTAAAAGCCGTTGAGAAAGTAAGTTGTTTTGGCATTATACCGCGCAATGTGGAACAAAGCTTTGCATTTGAATTGTTGACAGATCCCGATGTAAAATTAGTAGGGATATCGGGAAAAGCGGGAACAGGAAAAACCCTTCTGGCGCTCGCGGCAGCCTTAAAACAACGTTTTTTATATAAGCAGATATTGTTGGCCAGACCGATTGTATCCTTGTCAAATAAAGAGATCGGCTTTTTACCTGGTGATGAAAAACAGAAAATTTCACCTTATATGCAGCCGTTATTCGATAATTTAACGGTCATAAAAAATAATTTGATGCCCGGAGCTGCAGAAGCCAAGGAGATAGAATCTATGCAAAACGATGGACGGCTGGTAATAGAAGCTTTGGCCTTTATAAGGGGGCGAAGCTTATCCGATACATTTTTTATTGTAGATGAAGCGCAAAATCTTACGCCCTTGGAAATTAAGACGATTATTACGCGGGCAGGAGATGGTACCAAAATTATTTTTACAGGTGATATTTATCAGATTGATTCCCCTTATTTGGATGCACAATCGAATGGTTTGGCCTATATGATTGATAAAATGCAGGGGCAGGAACTTTTTGGTCATGTGAATCTGTTGAAGGGAGAGAGAAGCCAGCTTTCCGAATTGGCTTCTAACTTGTTATAAAATTAGTTTTTAAATAAAACGGTAAATGATTTTGTAAATAGAAAACGATAGATAATGGCCGATATTTTAAAGAATATCGGCCATTTTTGTGATTAATTGATAACTTTGTACTTTCTGTATTTACCACAATTTACAAAAATACCTGAATACCGATGAAAAAATATTATCTGTTATTTCTTCTGTTGTTTTTTTGTGTTTTGTCACAGATGGCACAAGGTTATAAAAATCCTGTTATACCTGGCTTTTATCCGGATCCGAGCGTTTGCAGGGTTGGAAATGACTATTATTTGGTTACGAGTTCGTTTGAGTATTTTCCCGGAGTACCTGTGTTTCACAGCAAAGATTTGATTAATTGGAAACAGATCGGACATTGTCTGACACGTGATTCACAATTAAATCTTGATAAATGTTATTTCTCTGCAGGTATTTATGCTCCGACCATTCGTTATCATGACGGAGTGTTTTATATGGTAACTACAAATGTTTCCGGAAGTGGAAATTTTTATGTTTCGGCAACCGATCCGGCAGGAGAATGGAGCGATCCGATCTGGGTTAAACAAGGAGGAATCGATCCTACTCTGTTTTGGGACGATGATGGAACCTGTTATTTCATGAGCAACGGAGGCTTTGAAGGAGGCACCGCAATAAGCAAAATAGATATTGCCACCGGAAAATTGCTATCGGAACCTGTAACAGTATGGTTAGGAGAAGGAGGACGTTTTCCCGAAGCTCCTCATATTTATAAGAAAGACGGTTATTATTATTTGTTGATTGCGGAAGGCGGTACGGAATATGCCCATGCCGTAACGATAGCCCGATCGAAAAACATATTCGGTCCGTATGAAAGCTGTCCGTCCAATCCCATTTTGACACATAGTAAACGTAGTGCTCAGAATAGTCCTATTCAAGGGGTAGGACATGCAGACCTTATTCAGGCGCACGATGGCTCGTGGTGGGCAGTTTTTCTCGGCTTCCGCCCAATACAACAGTACAATTAGAATCTGGGACGTGAGACATTTTTAGCCCCGGTTAGTTGGCCTGAGAATGGATGGCCCGTGATTAACGGTGATGCACCGATAACATTGGATATGAAATGTCCTACATTACCGCAACATCCGGTTCCGGCGTTACCCGTGCGGGACGATTTCGATGGAGACCAGCTTGCTTTCCAATGGAACTATTTACGCAATCCGGTTCGGGAGAATTACTCTTTGACAGATGAGAAAGGTAAATTGGCAATTCAAGGATCACCGGTCACTTTAGACGATATGGATTCCCCTTCTTTTGTGGGACATCGGCAACAACATATACAGTTTACGGCGACAACCCAGCTGGATTTCGCCCCTAAAACGTCAAATGAAATAGCAGGGATAACCTTATATATGAATCCTCTTCATCATTATGATTTTTATGTAAAAAAAGCTTCGAAAGGACAAACATTGGTTTTACGCTATAAGTTGGGAAATATAAATCATATAGAAAAAGAGATACCTGTAAAGAAAGGAAGTATTCAGTTGAGAGCTGAAGGAGATTGGAGTAATTATACTTTTTCTTACAGCGAAGATGGAAAGACATTTATAAAACTACCTCCTGTTAATACTTATTTTATTTCGAAAGAAACTGCAGGAGGTTTTACCGGTGTGTATATAGGCTTGTATGCCTCCGGACTTGGACAGAAATCAAAGACGAAGGCCTATTTCGATTGGTTTGATTACGAAGGACATGATTAATTTGAAAATGAAATGATATTCGGTTTTATAAAAAGACATAAAGGGCTGACAATTACAATAGTAATATTACTGGGGTTATGTTTTTTCTGTATGAAAAATTGGGAGAAATGGTTCCGTAATATGCCCGAAGACCCATATAGTGTATTGACTGTACCTGAACAAATTCTCTTATCGATAGGCGATTCTGATACCTCCCGGGCTTTTACGTGGCGATGTGATACGATTGTACAGAATTCATGGGTAACACTGGTTCGGGAAAATACAAACGATACCTTGTATTATAAAGCTTCCGGAGTGATTGTAGGAACGCCTGGGGGAAAAGGAGTCTATTACGGTTGTTTGATAGACTCGTTGAAAAAAGGAGAGAATTATCGTTATTCCGTAACAACTGCCGGAAAACAGTCCGACTGGTTCTCATTTTATATGCCCGAACAGACAGATAGCCGTTTTTCTTTTATCTATTTAGGAGATATTCAGGATTCGATACATGGAAAAACAGGTGATATTTATCATATGTTGGCGAAAAACTATCCGGATACCCATTTTTGGCTTTTTGGAGGTGATATGGTTGAGCGTTATCTGGAGGAATACTGGACGGAATGGTTTAATGCGATGGATACGATAGCTTCACAGGTTCCTATTTTGTCAATTCCCGGGAATCATGAACACTATAAAGGTTTTCCTAAAAAGTTAGATCCACGGTGGACAGCTCATTTCCGTTATCCTGAAAACGGAATAGATGAAACTTCGCGCTATGGAAATGTCCGTAATTATGGAGATGTTCTGCTGGTTTCACTTACTACCTTTGAATTTCCGTCGCCTGTTGTATTGTGGCAGCAATATTGGTGGTTGGACAATATTCTGAGAAATACCAGACAACCTTGGAAGATTGTAACGATGCACCATCCGGTTTATTCGATAGCAAAAAGCCGTTTCAATCCATTTTCCCGTTGGATATTTAATCCACTATTTGAGAAATATAACGTTGATTTGGTATTGCAGGGACACGATCATGGATATGGACGGAGAACACGGATGGAAGATGGAAAAGCAATCCCCCCCTTATATATTGTAACCTGTTGTTCCCCGAAAACGTATGTACCCTCTTTAGATTCTCCTTTTGACCGCATGGCTTCAGGCATAAAGCTATATCAACAAATCCGATTGAATGGAGATACGTTGTTTTATACATCATATACCACAGACGACCGTCAGCTTTATGACTCCGTATTAATAATTAAAGATAAAGAGAGGGTGATAATAGAACCGGATATAATAAATACTCCCGAAATATTTGAAATGCCTACTCGTCTGCTATATAAAGAAGAGAAAGACCGTATAAAATTCAAGGAACAGATTCGTAAACGGCAGGAAAAACAACACACGTAGAAATTGAATAGCTTACATTTATGATGACGAAAAAATGTTTGTTTTTACAGCTTTTTTTGTTTACGGTCAATTTGTGTCCGGGAGCAGTTGTTTATCCCTTCCCGGATGGGATACAACCCGCTTCCGATTTCGAAATATATATTGACGGCCAGCCTTCGTTTGTATATAATACAACGGCTGGAGCATTTACAGCTTTTGAATCGGATGATTCCGTATATGTTACGATTAAGACCTCCGTGGATGTCAAATATGTCGATATAAGGCCGCTCAGACTCAGGATTATTCCCGAAATAAAAGAGAAAGAGATACAATTTGTACTGCCTGCCGGTGAAAAGGTCAGTATTGAGTTGAATAAATCCTTAATTCGTCCCCTCTTTATTTTTGCAAATCGAATTGAACGAGATAAACCATCTCCAAATAGTAAAGATATAATCTGGTACAAAGCCGGGCGAACTTATGATGTCGGAGATCACCTTCTTAAAGATAATGCAGTTGTCTACATTGAAGGCGGCGCTGTTGTAAAGGGCTCTTTTAAGGCGGAAAAGAAAAAGAACGTGACGATCATGGGAAGAGGCATTATAGATGGAACGAATGTCAGAGGAGAGGAAGATTATCGGGAAGCTGTAAAAAATTACCGTCATTGGAAAAAATTGCTTCATTTTATTGATTGTAAAGATATTCTGGTGAAGGATGTCATATTGATGAACAGTAATGCATGGAATCTTGTTCCGGATAGGTCGGAAGATGTAACAATTGATAATGTAAAGATTGTATGTAATAATCCGAGCGACGATGCCATTGATATTGTTCAGAGTAAGAATGTGACGGTCTGCAACTCTTTTATAAGATCGAAAGACGATTGCATTGCAATAAAATCTCTTTTTGACGATATGCCGGATAGAATTGTAAGTAACGTACATATTTACAATTGTGTGTTATGGTCTCCTGAATGGGGTAACGCTTTTGAAATCGGTTATGAAACACTGGTACCTTATATTGAAGATATCGTGATGGAAAATTGTGATATCATTCATGTGCAGGCAGGAGCTGCATTTTCTGTTCATAATTCCGACTATGCTGTAGTGCGGAATTTATTATTTAAAGATATAAGAATAGAAGATGCTCGAGACAAATTGATCGATCTGGTAATTTTTGTCTCTCTTTTCAGTAAAGACAATCCTTATACCTTCGATGATTTTTATAAAAACTATTATCAGGAAGGTCCTTGGGCGAACGTCTTGCGTTTGTCCCCAAAACAACAGAAAGATTTTGCAAAGTCCAGAGGCAAAATTCAAAATATTCGGTTTGAAAATATATCAGTTACAGGTATTTTCCCATATTCCGTTATGAATGGTTTTGATGCTGATCATAATATTGAAAACATACAAATTCGTAATTTGTATGTAAACGACAAACATATACAAGCACTTGAAGATGCGTGTTTATATCGTCAACATACGGAAAATGTGGTAATAGAATAATAAAATTTAGGGCAAGGAGACAGTTTTTAGCCACGCATTGACAGAATCCAGTAGAATAGGAGAGGACGGGCGTAAAGCCCACGACTGAAGTTGTGTAAAACTGATATCGGTGTCGTAATCGATATTTTTATAACGTTTGGAGAGTAATTTTACCGTTTCCAGATCTCCGACTGCATAATCGATTTCACCTCTCGCTACCATCATAACCAGTTGCTCTGTATCATAGGGCGATTCGATAATGAAAATAGAGTCTCCTATCTCCTCCTCTAAATTCTTTATCCGGAGTTTTACTGGTGAGTTTGCTGCAATATACAGCGTTTTTCCACCGAGTTCCAGTTGATTTCGTAGAAGCGTCTTATCCTTTGCTTTACTTTGGATAAGTACTTGTTTACTTAATTCTATGGGTTCGGTAAATGCAAATTGTTCACGTAAATCGGCTGTAATCGGTATATTCCGGGCTATAATGTCATAAGCACCGTTTGTTAATCCCTCAAATGATTTTTCCAAATCGTTTTCCAGAAATAATTCGACTTTTAATTGAAGATAATCTCCTAATTGATGAACCAGGGCATATTGTAATCCTTCTATCGTATCGCCGTTTATATAGTAATTTAGACTATTGTAGTTCGTTACGATTCGTAGAATACTATCTTCTTTAATCTGCTGGAAATCCCTTTCAACCCGAACATCATTCTTAGGATTCCATAATAACAGAATCATAAAAATAAGGGCGAAAATGAGTAATATAATATAGACTCTCAAACGCCTTTTTGAATGGGTGGTCTTTAATTGTAAAAATTCCATGACAATCCGAATCGTATATAGAAAGGATCCAAGGGATAATGAGCCAGCGAGAAATAATTCGTTTGAAATAGTAAACTTCCGATATTATAACCCATTACAAAGAAACGAGTATATTTTAAATGAGCATTAAGATAAACGTTAAGTAATGGAAAATTACCGATTTTTACTTCATCCTGCATACGAAATTGCTGTGTGGCCGCATCGTAATAAGGAGCGTAATAACTTGTCTGATAGCGTACGTCTATACCGGGTTGTATAGTTAACACCTTCGCAATCTTGAAAATGATATATAAATTAGAATAAGCACTGAACTCAGGTAAAGGCAAAGCATTAGGGCTACTGCTCTTCTGATAGGCAATTTCGTTTTCCCAGTTTAATATTCCTGCTTTAAAGTTTTGATTTAGCTGTGCGGCAAATACTTGTATATTGCCATCGTGCTGTTCGCTTACGCCCTCTTTATTAAAGAATACGTAGTTGGTTATATTTTCTACACCCGCAGTTAGCTTTGTCCGGGTATAGGGGAAATTCAGTTCTCCTCCGAAATAAATTCGTTTTGTTTTGGCAAAGTTGTTATCCCACCAGTAAAAAGTAGAGTGATTATGCCGTTCAAAGAAAGCAGGAACAAGATTTAGCAAATGGGCTTTTCCCTTGATAGAAATATCTTTTCCCCACAAAGGAAATTTAGTCCCGATTTCTCCTGTTAATTTGAATTCTCCTAAATCGACTCCCGTTAACCCTAACTCAGCGTTAGCGCGGTAGGTTAAAAGTGAGCCCTGGCGTTTGGCCAATTCACCTCCTATTTTCGTGGAAAATTCTTTGTATATTTTTTCTGTCAAGGTTCCGTTCATCGTCGTATCCGCCAGTGTAAAATGACGGTAATCGAAGTCGGCATAAACCGTTAATCCGAATTTTGCCCACTTTTTAAATCCCTCCCGCAATGCAATACCTACGGTATTGCGTAGAGACCAGTAAGACATCCGGTCATTGACAACATAACCGCTGTCCACCGGAAGGTGATGACTGCCATAGATAGTGTCGATATTCTTGTCGTGAGATAAAAAGCGGCGGTTGTTGCTCCGGAAATCGAACGTATGGATAAAGCTGGTAACAGGAACAAACTCTTTCTTAGGGTCGGAAGCGGCTTCTTGCCCAGGTGCTGTCTGGTAAAATCCTACATTGTATTTATGTGTAAAATAAAAACGGTTGCCCTTTATATGGTTCCATGTGTCGATGAAAAGGGTAGGTATGTTGTATGAGGGAATATTCTGACCGCCTTCTTGTATAGCCTCTTTATCGGTAATGTATCGGTCGTCTTTGATACCTCCGTTTTCGTAATTCAGGAAATTGGTATTGTAATAAAGTACATTCAGATCGTATTTATCCGATATATAGCTCGAATAGATGGCGAGGTTGATGTCTTTGGTTGACTGTGATTCATACATTCCCCTGCCGTATATGTAATCGAAGTCAAATCCGATATTGAATTTTTTCCCGAAGTTCATGGACATAGCCCCCTTGAACTGTTCGGCATTATGTCCCTTTTCACCGCCGTTATTATAAGTAATGTTGGCATATGGGACTTTCGTATTCATAAAATGAAACTGATCCGGTTTTTGAAGATAAGGCCAGTAACCATCTGCAAATATGAAATCTTCTCTTTCCGGGCGACCGAAAAATATTTTGTTTTCGGCAGGAGAGCCCAGATTTCCCAGATATCCCATTGCTACGGAACGTGAATCCACCAAAGTCTTCGAAGCATAATTGATTGCTGCGGTATCGAATGGTATTCGTGTAATTTCTCCTAATTTTGAAACTGTCCATGAATAAATCCGTACGGAATCTGCGGGTTTCAGGAAGGCCTGTTTTATATCGTCGATCATGGTAGTCCGTGCCGAATCTATGGCCTCTTTCTCGGTTTCCTGCGGATAACCTGTAAAAGGGAGTAGCAATAGTATAACGGAGATGATGATCGAAGGTATATTCCGATACGTATTCATAGTACAAACGTACATAAATAGATGAATGTATGCAAATGAGCGAATAAGAAACCGGAACTCCTAACTTTGAAGGTTATGGGTTCCGGTTTGTATAGGATTATCTCAGGAGAGACACTTTCTTGTAAATTATATTTTTTTTATTATTTCCATGCCCCTGAGGATTGCAGCCTCATTCATGGGAATCAGTTTGTGATGACGTTCGGGAAGAGATTTTTTCAGTCCTAATAATACATTTTCCATCTGTACCATCGGACGTATTTTCAATAATCCCCCCAAAACGATCATATTGAAAGCCTTCGAATTATTCATTTCGGCAGCAGCATCCATCGCGTCGATCCGGTAAATCTCGATATCCGTACGCTTGATAGGCTTGTTGATACCGTAGCTGTCATAGATGAGAACGCCTCCGGGCTTTATTTTGGATTCGAACTTATCCATTGAAGGCTGGTTGAGTATGATTGCAATATCATATTCGTTCAGGATAGGAGAGCTGATACGTTCGTCACTCAGAATAACCGTTACATTTGCGGTTCCCCCACGTTGTTCCGGTCCGTATGACGGCATCCAACTGATCTCTTTCCCCTCCATTAGCCCGGAATAAGCAAGAATCTTTCCCATAGAGAGAACTCCTTGTCCCCCGAAACCTGCTATAATGATCTCTTCTTTCATTGTCATTTAGGATTTTTCTTATTCAACGTTCTTTAAATCGCCCAAAGGATACATGGAAAACATATTTTCCTCCATCCATTTGTTAGCCTGATCCGGTGTCATTTTCCATCCTGAAGCACAGGTAGAAACAAATTCGACAACAGATGTTCCTTTTCCTGCCATTGAGTTTTCGAAAGCTTTGCGTAACATCTTTTTTGCTTTTCTGACGGCTGCCGGTGTATGTACGGCCTGGCGTGTAACAAGACAGGTACCTTCCAACTGAGCCAGAAGATTTGATATTTTAAGCGGATAACCGTTTAACTCTACATTACGGCCGTAAGGACAGGTCGATGTTTTCATCCCTTCCAGAGTTGTCGGGGCCATCTGGCCTCCCGTCATTCCGTAAATGGCATTGTTTATGAAAACGATTACGATATTTTCTCCACGGTTACAGGCATGAATAGTTTCACATGTCCCGATTGCAGCGAGGTCACCGTCTCCCTGGTAAGTGAATACCATTTTTGACGGATTGAGCCGCTTTACAGCGGTTGCCAAAGCTGTGGCACGTCCGTGGGCAGCTTCCTGCCAGTCGATATCTATATAGTTATATGCAAAAACCGCACAGCCAACAGGTGAGATACCGATGGTTTGTTCTTCCATACCCATTTCGTCGATTACTTCGGCAACAAGCTTATGTACTACACCGTGGCTGCAGCCCGGACAATAGTGCATAGGATTGTCATTCATCAAACGAGGTTTTGTATAAACCAGATTTTCAGGCTTGATTATTTCGTTGACTTCCATGATGGATAGAATTTATTTAAATGAAATATTTAATGATGTATTGAACGAAGCGAATGAAAAGAGCACTTCCACCGCAATAGAGATAGACAGATTTATTTTCGGGAATCATAAAATAGGTCGCTATTGTTGCCAGTGTAAGCAGATAAAATAGCGAAGTCATAATACGATTTACCTTGTCTATATTCATATACACATTACATTAATTTTGTTTTTATTGCGTCCAATACTTCATCAGGTGTAGGAACGATACCTCCTAAACGTCCGAAGTGTTCGACCTTAACTTTTCCTTCCACAGCCAGGCGGATATCTTCAACCATTTGTCCGGCATTAAGTTCTGCCGAAAGCATACCTTTTACTTTGGAAGCATACTTTTTGATAATGTCGGTAGGGAACGGCCATAAAGTGATCGGACGAAGCAAGCCGACTTTTAGACCTTCTGCTCTTGCCAGTTCGACGGTTTTTTGAGAGATACGTGCCATTGAGCCGAATGCAACGATAAGGTAATCCGCATCATCGCACATAAACTCTTCATAACGAACTTCATTTTCCTCAATTTTGCGGTATTTAGCCTGGAAACGTATATTGTTCTCTTCCATTACAGCCGGATCGAGTTCCAGCGATGTGATCACATTTCGTTTGTTACCCTTTAGTTTTCCTTGGGTTGCCCATGGCATCTCCTTGCGGATTTGTTCTTCTGTTCTTCTGGCTTTGAACGGAGGTAATACCACTTTTTCCATCATCTGTCCGATTACTCCGTCGGCAAGAATCATGGCCGGATTCTGGTATTTGAAGGCCAGGTCGAAACCCAGAGCTACAAAGTCTGCCATTTCCTGAACCGAAGCTGGAGCAAGGGTTATTAGGCGGTAGTCACCGTGTCCGCCTCCTTTTACTGTCTGGAAATAATCTGCCTGACTCGGCTGAATAGTTCCCAGACCTGGGCCGCCGCGCATGACGTTAACGATAAGACAAGGCAATTCTGCTCCTGCGATATATGAAATACCCTCCAGTTTCAGGCTTATTCCGGGACTGGATGAAGAGGTCATAACTGTTTTTCCACATCCTGCGCCACCGTAAACCATATTGATCGCGGCAACTTCACTTTCTGCCTGCAATACAACCATACCAGTCGTTTCCCAAGGCTTTTCAGCCATTAAAGTCTCCATAATCTCCGATTGTGGAGTAATGGGATAACCGAAATAACCATCGGCTCCGTAGCGGATAGCTGCGTGAGCGATAGCCTCGTTCCCTTTCATCAATTTTATTTCTTTTGACATATTTTGATGAGTCTTTTTTTACAATTTTACTTTGTAAATGGTTAAACACCCGTCTGGACATACATATCCACAGCTGGCACAGCCAATGCAATTGTCCGGATTTTTCATATACACAAAGTTATATCCCTTGTTGTTTACTTCTTTGGGATTAAGAGCCAATACATCGGCAGGGCAAGCCACTACGCACAGGTTGCATCCTTTGCAACGCTCTGTATTGACAACAACTGCTCCTTTAATTTTTGCCATTTCGAAAAAATTTGTCTGCAAAGGTAGTGAAAATAATCGAGAATAGAAAGCATATTCGATATGCTAACACTTCCGTTTGCGAACACCCTTATATATTAAATAAATAATGAATAAGATGCCGATACCCAGTAATATGTATGATAATTCTTCGTAATACAACTCCAGTAAATCTTTCTGGGTATAGAATACATATCCGAGTATCGCCAAAATAATATTCCATAATCCGGCACCTAAAGAAGTATACAGGATAAACGACGGAAGTTGCATGTTGGCCAAGCCTGCAGGAATGGAAATCAATTGACGGATACCGGGAACCAATCGTCCTATAAAGGTTGATATATTTCCGTTCTTGATAAAATACTTCTCTGCTTTTTCAACTTTCAAACGGTCTATCAGGCAGAGATGGGCGAAGCGGGTATCGGCAAATTTATAGACCAAGAAACGTCCCAGGTATTTAGCCAGATAATAATTAATCAGAGCACCGATTAAAGCACCGATGGTGCTGAACAGTACAACCAGATAAATATTAAGACTCCCTTCTGCAGCTTTCCATGCAGCCGGAGGAATTACAACTTCTGACGGAAAAGGAATAAAAGAGCTCTCTATTATCATCAATAAAGTAATGGTGAGATAATTGATATTGGCCATGTACCAATCGACGATAGGCTGAATGTATTCTGTCATGTGTTTTGGTGTTTAATAGTTTATGCTTTTGCCTGAGCTTTACTCCATGAATCCTTTAGGGAAACAGTTCGGTTAAAAATCAGTTTTTCGGGGTTTGAGTCAGGATCTAAATTGAAATATCCGATTCTCTGGAATTGGAAATGATCGTAAGCTTTTGCTTTGCCGAGTTCTTCTTCTACCCTGCAGTTCGTCAGTACAGTAAGAGAGCCCGGATTTAAGAGTTCCCTGAAGTCGGTATCTTTTTCTTCGGCCGGATTTTCGACATTGAACAATCGGTCGTATAGACGGACTTCTGCCGGAAGGCTTCTGGATGCCGAAACCCAATGAAGCGTCCCTTTTACCTTACGGTTACTGTCAGACATTCCGCTTTTGGTAAGAGGATCGTATTCGGCATATATTTCGCTAATTTCGCCCTTTTCATCTTTCTTACATCCGGTGCAACGGACAATGTATGCATTTTTGAGGCGCACTTCCGCTCCCGGAGTCATTCTAAAGAATTTTTTAGGAGGGTTTTCCATAAAGTCATCACGCTCGATATATAACTCTTTCGTGAATGCAATTTCATGGCTACCCATACTTTCGTCTTCAGGATTATTGATAGCCTCCATCATTTCGACTTGATTCTCCGGATAATTTGTAATGATCAGTTTTACCGGATTAAGTACTGCCGATACTCGGGGAGCCTTAATATTCAAATCTTCCCGGACAGAGTGTTCCAAAAGGGAAACATCTATGATTCCGTCGTATTTTGTGTAACCGATTCTGTCTATAAATCCTCTGATAGATTCAGGAGTATATCCTCTCCGTCGCAGACCGCAGATTGTCGGCATGCGAGGATCATCCCATCCGTTTACCAATCCCTCTTTCACCAGTTGCAGCAATTTTCTTTTGCTCATAACGGTATAGGTCATGTTCAGACGGTTGAACTCATACTGGCGCGGACGGTAAACACCTTCCTTGTTATCTGTTAACTGGTCTATAAACCAATCGTAGAGCGGACGATGGACAACGAACTCAAGCGTACAGATCGAGTGGGTAACACCTTCGAAATAGTCTGACTCGCCATGAGCAAAATCGTACATAGGATATGCATTCCATTTATTACCGGTCCGGTGATGAGGAGATTTGATAATCCGGTAGATAATAGGATCGCGGAAATGCATATTGGATGAAGCCATATCGATTTTAGCACGCAAAACCATGCTACCCTCTTCGAACTCTCCCTTATTCATGCGTCTGAACAAATCGAGGCTTTCTTCGGTCGGACGATTACGGTAAGGACTATTGGTCCCGGCAGAAGTAGGGGTTCCTTTTTGCTCGGCAATTTGTTCTGCAGACTGTTCGTCGATATAAGCTTTATCTTCCAGTATTAATTTTTCTGCGAAATCCCAGAGCTGTTGGAAATAGTCAGAAGCATAATAGATATTTCCCCACTTAAATCCCAACCATTTGATATCCTCCATAATAGAATCGACATATTCGACATCTTCCTTGATGGGATTCGTATCGTCGAAGCGTAGGTTGCAGACACCATTATATTTTTCTGCAATGCCGAAGTCCATGCAAATAGCTTTGGCATGACCGATGTGCAGGTATCCGTTGGGCTCCGGCGGAAAACGGGTCTGTATCCTTCCATCGTTTTTCTTTTCCGAAAGATCGTTCTCTACGATCTGTTCGATAAAATTCAAAGATTTTTTGTTTTCTATTGGTGTATTTACTTCTGCCATAACAAGTAGGTTCTTTAATAAACCACAAAAGTAAATGTTTTTTCTTCTTAAACAGATATAATTGATATAGAAGAGTTACTATATTATTCTCAAAATATGTTGTAGAATATAAAAATAAATTTGTCTTTTGAAGTTTTATTATTCACTTTTGTAATGCCTAAAGCAATCTTTTTGCCTTAAGAAATAATACCTGATTGAAACGGGGAAGCTGTGAAGCCTCCCCGTTTCGATTTATACTATATATGTTTTTTTAGTGTAAATAAGAATTCAAGTCCACCTTCTGGACGGTTTTTAGCCGATATCTGACCTTTATGGAAACTAATTCCGTTTTTTACGATTGCCAGGCCAAGACCTGTTCCTCCCGACTTTCTGCTTCGTCCTTTATCGACCCTGTAAAAGCGTTCAAACAGTCGGTTGATATGTTCGTCTGCGACGCCGATGCCGGTATCATAGAAACTAAAGTAGTAATATTTAGTATCTTCCCTGTAGCAGGAAACATTGATCGTGATGTTTTCTCCTGCATACGTAATTGCGTTATCGAATAAATTTCTGAAAATAGAAAAAAGGATTGAATAGTTTCCCCGAACAATCGTAGATTCGGGAACATTGATCTCCGTAAGTATATGCTTTGCAACGAATATCGTTTCGGAATCCTGCAAAATCTCTTTTAAAATGGAATAAATGGAAATATCGCTTAAATCATGCATGTCTTTGGCTTCATCCATCCGGTTAAGAACGGAAATATCCCTCAATAGGTCTGCCAAACGTTGAGCCTGAGCATAACATCTTTCGATAAAGAAGTTTTTTCTATCTTCATCGACTTTGTTAGACAAGATGGTTTCGAGATAACCCTGCAGGCTGCTGACCGGCGTTTTTAGTTCATGCGCAATGTTTTGGGTGAGTTCCCGCTTCATTTTCGATTCTTCCTCCTGCCTTGAAATATCATTGATAGAGATTTCGTATGTATTATCGATGAAAAGGATACATTCGACCAAGAATATTTTGCTGTTTTTATTGATCGTTATAGATTCTCTGAGTACCTTTTTCTTTCGGTTGCTATTGTTGATATTTGAATGGATAAAAGAATGGAGGGGTGCAAACTCCTCTATATTCAGGACTTTGTCAGTGGAGGAAATTTGTTTATCCGAGATCAGGTTTATGCATTGATAAAACAGATTGTTCGATAAAATTTCGTTTCCATCGGGATAAAACATGGCGAAACCTTCTCTTGAATATTGGAAATGTTTGTTGATTTTAGCCCGTTCCAACGATAATTGAGCCTTGCTTTCCTGTACCTTTTTATATAAGGAAACAATGTGTTTGGAGATTTCTCCCAAATCATTATCTACGAATTGCAGTTCGTCATCATCGATTTCCTGATTCTTTTCTATCTTTTCACTGAGCGTTTTCAGTTTGGTAATTGTACCTCCGATAATACGGGAGAACCGTAAAAGGGTCAGTAGAATGATAATAGTCATTCCAACTATAAAATAGATAAAAGTAGTATCGATGCGCAGACGATTGATAACATAAGAGTCGTAAGGAAGGGCAGCGCGGAAAATATACCCGTCGTAATTTTTGGCGGAATAAAAATAGGAGATTCCTGTTGTTCTGGATTTACGGATAGCATAGCCGTTTTTTTCTTTCAGAGCCTGTTCGATCTCTTTTCGGCTGATATGATTTTCCATTTCATCGCTTTCTTTCGAGTCGTAAAGGACTTCTCCGTGTGGATCGATTATGGTAATGCGAAGCTCTTTTTCGGGTATTGTTCCGATAAAATAGGCTACAGCCTCCTCTGTGTTTTGTTTGTCTTTAATGAGAAGATGAAGCTGATCGTTATAATTCGATAGCAACAAATTTAATTTTTCGGTTGAAAAAACTTTTTCACGCTGATATTGGAAAATAAAAAAGCAGAAGACAAACAGCATGAAGATGATGAATACGCTCCAGAAAAGACGTTTGGCAAAAGAATGGCTTACAGAAGAGCTATTTTTTGATGTCATAGACAATTGTATATATTATTCTTCGAAGCAATATCCGAATCCTAATCTTGTGACAATATTTTTACCGTAAATACCGACTTTCTTACGCAGGCGTGTAATGTTTACATCGATGGTGCGGTCCAGAACATAGACCTCATCGCTCCATACTTTGGAAAGAATTTCTTCACGCGAGAATACATTACCTCTGTTTGAAAGCAACAGTTTGAGAATTTCGAATTCCTTTTTTGTCAAAGATATATCTTTTCCTGCTACCGAAGCTTTAATGCTTTTTGTGTCCAGTACGAGTTGGTCATAAACGATTGTGTTGTCCGCTTCCTGCGGTTTTGCGTCCATTACCCGTCTCATTACGGCTTTAACCCGTACTATGACTTCCCGTATGGAAAAAGGTTTGGATATATAATCGTCGGCGCCGATGTTAAAGCCTGTAACCAAGTCGTTTTCTGTATCTTTGGCAGTAAGAAAAATAATAGGGATTTTGTCGGTCTTGGGATCTTTCTTTAGCATACTGGCCATTTTAAAACCAGAAATTTCTCCCATCATGACATCCAGCAACAATAAATCATATTGGGTAAGATTTTTGGTTAAAGCATCTTCGGCGCTCAGGCTCGTATCGACATCGTAACCCTCTATTTCCAGATTAAATTTAAGTATTTCACAGAGGTCTGCTTCATCGTCAACCACTAATATTTTTCCGTTTGACATAATCCGTATTATTTATTTTTGCAAAACTAATGTAAAGTCATAGAATGGACAAGAGTATAATGTTTCAAAGCAAAGAAATAATTATTACAAAAAGGTTACAAAACAGGCCGTTACTTGCTTCAGCTTGGGGAATGACTCTAAGCTTTATTTGTTTGCATAACAATTATTTATTGATAAGGAAGAAGGCCTTTGGATATTTCTTTTCTGATTTTGTAATCTATCGAGGCTCTAAAATATGTATCTTTGGAATAAGTAAATTTGACCGGTTATTTGAAGAAGGAATAAAGGTCACATACCGCAGAAATTTGAATGGAACCTTTCTTGAAACGTATTGCAAAGGAATTTTATAGCCGCGAAGGTGCCGGACTGAAAGATTATGCTTTCATTTTTCCCAACAGGCGTGCCGGCCTTTTTTTTAGAAAATATCTTGCAGAAAGTGCTCAGGTACCGATTTTCTCTCCTGTTATTCTTACAATTAACGAGCTTTTTACACAGCTATCCGATTTGGTGCTTTGCGACCGCATACAGTTATTATTTAGACTGTATGCGGTATACTGGCAAATTACGCATACGGAAGAGAGTTTCGACCATTTTCTTTTCTGGGGTGAAATTATGCTGAACGATTTCGATGATATCGATAAATACGGAGTAGATGCAGCCCAGCTTTTTTCCAATCTGACGGATTTGCGGACATTAGATGCCAATCCTTTGGAATATCTTTCACCTGAACAATTGGCTGCTATCCGTTCGTTTTGGTCTGGATTTGGTGAAGAAGAACAGAGTTTTTACCGTTCGGATTTTGTTTCGTTCTGGAGCCATTTATATCCGGTTTATTCCACTTTCAGGGATGAATTGTTGAGCGATGGGAAAGCCTATGAAGGGATGCTTATGAGGCGGGTAGTGGAGAAGATGGATATGAATGCCCCGGTTGTGAAATCACATTATAAAAAGATTGTTTTTGTCGGTTTCAATGCTTTGAATAAGATAGAAGAACGTTTTTTTCTACTTTTGAAAAAGGAGGGGATTGCTGATTTTTACTGGGATTATTCGTCCGAATGGATTAAAGATGCGTCGAATCGTTCCTCCTTCTTTATGGAACGGAATTTAACTCTTTTTCCTTCTCAGATAGTATTGCCCGGTGAAGATATACATCCGCCGGTTATTGAGATAAGAGGTGTAGCATCATCTGTCGCTCAGGCCAAAGGCGTCGCCGGATTGCTTGATCGGTTGTATCCTAAACAGGCAAATGCAAATCCTGGAAAATGGATGGAGACGGCAATCGTATTGCCCGATGAAAATTTGCTTTTTCCTTTGCTGAGTTCTATTCCCGAACAAATAGAACGGATAAATGTAACGATGGGTTATTCCCTTTCCAAATCACCTATTGCCGGTCTGTTGGATCTTACCCTTGAATTGCACCGTAACAGCCGGGAGCGTGAAGGGCTTGTAGAGTTTTATCATCGTGACGTACTTAATCTTTTCAATCATCGATATTTGAGTATTTATCGTGACGATGTAAACCGTTTACGGCAGGATATTATAAATAATAACCGGATTTTTATAGACGAGACTTTTTTGAGGATAAATCCGCTTTTCGATGTGGTGTTCAGAACACTTTCTTCCGAATTGAATATTTATGGTTATCTGTTGAAAATAATTGAGGCGGTGGTAAATATTCTACCCGATATGGAGATCGGGATCGGGGAGGAGGAAGAGGCGGAACCCGAGTCGTCCGTCGCATTGGAACGCGAATTTATAGATTATTATGTAGCGCTGCTTAATAAAGTTGAGCTTTCCTGCCGTTCGTACCAGGCGGTTATAACATCCGATACCTATTTTAAATTATTGCGGAAACTGGTACAATCCGTTTCCGTTCCGTTTCAGGGAGAACCTTTGTCCGGACTCCAGATTATGGGGGTGCTCGAAACCCGTGTACTGGATTTTGAGAATGTAGTAATTTTGTCTATGAACGAAGGGATTTTTCCTCTTCCTAAAGGAGCAAACTCCCTGATACCGTATAATTTGCGAAAAGGATTCGGTCTGCCTACGACCGAACATCAGGACGCAGTATATGCTTATCATTTTTACCGTCTTTTGCAACGCGCCAAGAATGTGTATTTCTTTTACGATACCCGTTCGGACGGTTTGAGAAGCGGAGAGATAAGCCGTTATATACGACAGTTGAAATATCTCTATCGGGTACCGATTATAGAGCGGCTTATGGTCTATAACGTGGGAAGTAAAGAAATACTGCCCCTTAATATTCCGAAAACAGAAAAAGTAATGGAGCGGTTGAAGACTTTTACAAACGGAGGGCCTCGCTTTCTATCGGCTTCTTCTGTGAATACTTACCTGCAATGTCCTTTAAAATTTTATCTTCTCTATGTACAGCAATTGAAAGAAGAAGAAGAGATTCAGGAGAGGGTAGAGGCAAATGTATTCGGCTCTCTTTTCCATAAAACGATGGAGCTTCTTTATGCACCTTATTGTAAACGGGTAGTTCCTGCTGATATTCTTTTGGATATGGCTAAGGATAAGCAGCTATTGGATAATGTAATAAGGCGTTCTTTTGTTGAGGTCGTATATCATGGACGGGAAATCAGATCGCTCGAAGGAGAACATTTATTGATAGCAGAAGTGATAAAACGTTATGTCCGGCAACTGCTGAAACGTGATGCCGAATTGGCTCCGTTTGAATATCTGGCATCCGAAGATAAAATAGTTACATCACTAAATGTTGATAAAGATTTGAATGTGAATATTAAGGCATTAATCGACAGAGTAGATAAAGTAAGCGGAAAGATCCGTCTGGTCGATTATAAAACAGGAAAAGGTGAGGCTCTGTTTTCTTCTGTCGAACAGCTGTTCGACAGATCAGTGGCAAACCGCCCGAAAGAGGTTTTACAGCTATTTTTGTATGCGTTGTTATATCAGCAAAAGTATATGTTGTCCGATATCCTGCCGTCCATTATTTTTTTGCGTTCTATATTTAAAGAGAACAGCCGGGGAGATATAAAGCAAAAAAACAATCGGGATACGGTGGTAATCGATTCGTTTAATCCGTATAAAAAGGAATTTAACGAAGCTTTGAAAAGTTGTCTGAAAGAGATATTCGATCCATCTGCACCGTTTGTTCAAACCGATGATAAAAAGGCTTGCGAATATTGTAGTTTCTCTTCTTTGTGCTCATAAATAAATTATATTGTCCCTTTTAAAAATGCAGATCAGTGTAATTATAGACAACCGTGTTTCCGGCAATAATGAGTTTTTATGTTGTGAGCATGGCTTGAGTATTTATTTCGAGTTGTCCGGTAAAAAATGGCTTTTCGATACTGGGGCATCGGATAATTTTATTATAAATGCAGAAAACATAGGTATCCGGATAAGTGAAGTGGATTATCTGGTATTGTCACATGGTCATAACGACCATACGGGAGGACTGCGTAGTTTTTTGGCTTTGAATCGAAAGGCAACTGTTTTTCTTTCGCGGAAAATTGCAGAAGCTTCATTTTACTCTTATAAGAATGGGATAAGAAGGGATATCAGTACCGAAAAGGCTCTTTTCTCCGAATATAAAGAGCGTTTTTCGTTTATTGACATTAGTTCCCTTATTTCAGGTAATATAGGATTGGTTCTGGGACGCACGTTATGCTATCCGCAACCATTGGCAAACCGTACGCTTTATATCTCTGATGGAAAGGGCGAAAAAACGGATGATTTTTTACATGAATTGGCATTAGTTGTGAAAACGAATGATGGAATCGTCATTTTTTCGGCATGTACGCATCTGGGAATACAAAATACAATAAAAGGGTGTTGTGATTTTATGGAAGAATCGAAGGTAAAGGCTTTTATTGGAGGTGCACATCTTATCGACGGAGCCGAAAAACCTATGAATATACGTAAAATAGCAGCAGAGCTAAAAGTGCAATATCCCGAATGTGTATATTTCGTCGGACATTGTATCGGCGATGAGGCCCTCTCGGTGTTATCTTCAGAGATGGGAGCTAAATTGCAGCCTATTTATAGTGGATTTACTTTTAGTATCTGAGAGATACTTTTTTATTTCAATCATAATAATCATAGAAAATTCGGATTGGAGTTATAAGAACAGAAAAAAGGAGAGACATAATTATGTCTCTCCTTTTTTCTGTTTCAGCCGATACGACTATATAATAAATTCAGCATTCGATCGGTATTTTATTGATCCGGCGTAAATGCCGTCCACCCTCGAACGGAGTGGCGAAATAGGCCGTTACGATTCTTTTAGCCAAATCGTTTGCTATAAAGCGTCCAGGCAAAACCAGAACGTTTGCATCGTTATGCCCTCTTGACAATACGGCAAGGTCTTCCGTCCAGCATATAGCAGCCCGTATTCCCTGATGTTTGTTGAGAGTCATGGCTATACCGTTCCCACTTCCGCAAATTGCAATTCCCGGATAAACTTCGCCTCTTTCGATTGCGTAAGCCATAGGATGGGCGTAATCGGCGTAATCGGTACTTTCAGGAGTGTATGTCCCGAAGTCTTTTACTTGAATACCTTGGGATTTTAACCATCCTAAAAGATATTCTTTTAATTCAAAACCTGCATGATCACAGCAAATTCCTAATGGAATGTCGTTACGCAATATTGTCATTTCGAAGCTAATAATTTTTTTACTTGTGTATAAACATTAGCACCTGTAAAGCCTAATTTCTCATCGAGAACAGAGTAAGGAGCGGAAAATCCGAAAGAATTCAATCCCCACACACTGCCTTTATACTCTACCAACCCTTCCAGAGTGACAGGTAGTCCGGCGGTCAGTCCGAAACGGATTACACCTTCAGGAAGTACAGAGTTTTGGTACTCTTTACTTTGAGAGCGGAATAAGCCTTCGGAGGGTACTGAAACCACACGTACCTTTATTCCGTCTGCACGTAGTAAAGCAGCGCCTTCTATTAATGTAGAAACTTCAGAACCGGAAGCCAACAGTACAACATTAGGATTTCCGTCGCATTCGACAATATATCCTCCTTTTGTTGTTTGTTCAGCATCTTTCTGACGGGAACTTTTGGATGGGAGATTTTTAATATTCTGACGAGACAATATCAGGCCAGTAGGAGTAGAGGTGTTTTCTATAGCCAGTTTCCATGATATGGTTGCTTCTTCCGCATCGGCTGGACGAAGTACCAGCATAGAATTTTCACCGCTATGATTTTTCAGTTTTTCCATCAAACGTATCTGTGCTTCTTGTTCTACCGGTTCATGGGTAGGGCCATCCTCTCCAACCCGGAAAGCATCATGTGTCCAGATAAATTTAACAGGCTGTTCCATAAGGGCAGCCATACGGATAGCCGGCTTCATATAATCAGAAAATACAAAAAAAGTTCCGCAAGCGGCAAACACACCTCCGTGCAGGGAAATTCCGATACAAAGACATGCCATTGTCAGTTCCGATACTCCGGCTTGCAAGAATGCACCCGAAAAATCGTCCTTTTGCAATGCTTTTGTTTTTTTCAAGAAACCATCTGTTTTATCGGAATTGGATAAATCGGCCGATGAAACGATCATATTTTCTACATGTTCGGCCAAAAAGCCTAAAACATTTGAAGATGCTGCCCGGGTAGCAATATCCGACTTCTGCTGAATAGCATTCCAATCGATTTCCGGTGCTTTTCCTGAGAAGAATTGCTTAAATTTCTTGTCCGATTCCGGATTTGCTTTCGCCCACTCTGCATATTGTGCATGCTTTTCTGCTACGATCTTTTTGAGTTCAGCTGTTCTTTTCGCATACAGTTCCGCCACTTCCGGAAATACCTGGAACGGATTTTCCGGATCACCTCCCAGATTTTTTATTGTTTCGACAAATGAAGCGCCGCTTTCGCCTAAAGGCATACCATGTGTAGCACATTTATTTTCAAAACTGCTTCCATCGGCAGTAACGGCTCCTTTTCCCATAACGGTATTACCGATAATAAGGGTAGGACGTCCCTTTACATTTTTTGCATGACTGAGAGCACGGCGGATCTGAGCAGCGTCGTTGCCGTCGATACAAACGACTTCCCATCCCCATGCCCGGTATTTTTTCTCTATATCTTCGCTGGAAACTTCACTTACTGTAGTGGAAAGCTGTATGTTATTGGAGTCATAAAACATAATAAGGTTATCTAACCCTAAATGTCCGGCTATGCGCCCGGCTCCTTGCGATATTTCTTCCTGAATACCACCGTCCGAGATGTAAGAATAAATCGTTTGATTCATAATTTCACCGAAACGGGCCTTTAAAAATTTAGCGGCAATAGCAGCTCCGACAGCAAATGTATGCCCTTGTCCTAAAGGTCCGGATGTGTTTTCGATTCCTCTCGATACATTGACTTCCGGATGTCCCGGAGTCGGGCTTCCCCATTGGCGGAACATCGCGAGTTCTTCCATGCTGAACTTTCCAGTCAAAGCCAATGTGGCATAAAGCATGGGAGACATGTGTCCTGGATCGAGAAAGAAACGATCCCGTCCTGCCCAGTGGGGATTCTCGGGATCATATACCAAAAACTCAGAGAAAAGCACATTGATATAATCTGCTCCTCCCATAGCACCACCGGGGTGACCTGATTTAGCCTTTTCGGGCATTGCAGCTGCGAGAATACGGATATTATCGGCTGCTTTGTTTAAAAGCTGAATGTCGTTCATCTTTTTTATCGGTTGATTTCTGAAAATAATCTTATAATCAGTAAAAAATTAAAAGGAAATATATTTCTGTTTTATTAAGAACGTTTTTCAAACAAAAGTTATCGTTGAAATGAATAAAAAAATCAACAATGAGCATAATTTTTGTGTCACAAAGGTATCGTTTTATTCTCTATTGTGCAAATGAATCTTAATGGGGCAGGCTATTTTCCGGATTATACATAAAGTAAAGGTGGCGGTTGATTCAACCGCCACCTTTACTTTCACTTTTAGAACATGGATAATGTTCGTTCTAAAAAGCAGGAAATTATCAAGCTAATTTTCTTGCACCATCGCTTATTTTGACCTCATAGAGTTTAGGAGACCTGCCGAATTTATCGGTAAAAGATTTGAATGCTTCTGCTATAAAATCTTCATAAAGTTCATCTTTTACCAGGTTGATTGTGCAACCTCCGAAACCTCCGCCCATAACACGAGAGCCCGTTACTCCGCAGCGTTTTGCCACATCGTTCAGGAAGTCGAGTTCTTCGCAGCTGACTTCATAAAGTTTGCTCATACCATGATGAGTTTCATACATTTTCTCTCCAACTGTAACGTAGTCGTCTCTTTCAAGTGCATCGCATACGTCGAGAACACGTTGTATCTCTTCGATAACGTATTCGGCACGCATGAAATCTTCGGCAGAAACTTCATCTTTTACTTCTTTAAGCATTTCCATTGTTGCATCACGTAGAAGCTTGACTTCCGGATGTTTTTTTGCAATAGTTGCAACCACATGTTCGCAGGATTCGCGACGTTTATTATATGCGGAAGAAGCCAGTTCGTGTTTTACCAGTGTATCCAGGAGACAAAGACGGTACCCTTTAGGATTGAATGGGAAATATTTATATTCCAGCGAACGACAATCCAAGCGGATGAGACTTCCCTCTTTTCCGAATATCGATGCAAATTGGTCCATGATACCGCACATAACACCACAATAGTTGTGTTCTGTCGCCTGACCGATTTTAGCAAGCTCGAATTTGTCGATACCTAAATTAAACATATCGTTTAATGCGAAAGCATATGTACTTTCCAATGCAGCGGAAGACGACATTCCTGCGCCTAACGGAACATCCCCGGCAAAAGCGGTATTGAAACCCTGCAACTTGCCACCGCGTTTGATAATTTCGCGGCAAACGCCAAAAATATATCTGGCCCAACTGGCACGTGGTGCATCTTCTTCATTAAAGCCGAATTCCACATAGTCTTTTAAATCGATGGAATAGGCACAAACCTTATCTGTTCCGTTTAATTTGAGTTCGGCAACCATTCCTTTATCTATGGCTCCCGGGAATACAAAACCTCCGTTATAATCGGTGTGTTCTCCGATCAGATTGATACGTCCCGGCGAAGTATATACAGACCCTTCAGTCCCGTCAAAATGTTTTTTAAATCTGCTTCTGACTTTTTCTATATCCATAATATACAATTTTAGAGGAAATAAAACCATACAGAGATTATCGAACAGTTTTAAATGCTCTGATAATCTCTGTATGGATAAAGTTTATATTTAATCTACAGGAATATTCTTGTTTACATTTTTGCAACCGATAAGAGCATAATAGAACATATATGCCAGTGCAGCGATTACAACCCAGTAGCTGGAAAGGTAAGTGCAAGAGTCGGCTACTGCACCTTGAACGAGCGGAAGAAGACCTCCACCGCACACCATTACCATGAAGAAACCGGAAGCAGCTTCCGTATATTTACCCAATCCTTCTACGGCAAGGTTGAAGATGCTACCCCACATAACGGAAGTACAGAGACCGCATAAAACCATAAACATAATACCAACAGGAACTTCAGCCAATCCGAAAGAGATATCCGATTTGAATACAGGCATATTTACGGTAGTAGTAATCGGTGAGAAGATTGCGATAAAAATAAATACCAAACCTAAAGCTGAAGCAAACGAAAGCATTGTCTTACTGGTGAATTTTCCACCTAATGAAGCACCTAATAAACGTCCGATCATCATCAGGAACCAGTAAGTTCCAACTACCGAACCGGCAATTGTAGAGTCGATAGCCAAACCTCCGAGAGATTCGGAAGAGGTCATAAATAGATTGGCAAAGTGAGGAATCCCGATTTCGATACCTACATATACGAAAATTGCGATAGCACCTAATGTAAAATGACGGAAAGAAAGCGGACTGTGTTCATATTTTTCTTTCTTTTCAATGCTTAAGCGCGGTTCGGGTATATTCATGAAATACAGAACAACGAAAACCACAGCAAAGATACCCATAGCCAGGAAAAGTGCAGGATTTGCTTTTTCAATAGTACGTTCAGATACGTTGGCACCCATCAGGTATCCGACCAGAACAGGGACGAGAGTTGCAGCTACAGAGTTTAAAGAACCTCCGGTTTGTATCAGCTGGTTTCCTTTTTTGCCTCCCCCTCCGAGCGTGTTCAACATGGGGTTGATTACGGTATTCAGCATACACATAGAAAAACCTGAAACGAATGCACCGGCCAAATAAACCGTAAAGCTTCCGACTTGTCCTGAAATGTATTGAATTCCTACACCGGTAAATCCTACGACGATAGCCGATAGGGCTGTTTTTTTATAACCGATTTTTTGAAGGAGTAATCCAGCGGGGATACCCATAAAAGCATATGCTATAAAGTTTGCTGCAAAACCTAATGTGGCCTCGAAGTTGGATGCCCCGAATTGATTTTGAACAATTACCCCTAACGGAGCGGGAAGACCGGTTACGAACGCAACCATAAAAAAGAGTGCGAACATCATTGCAATAGGCAATGCATAACTTTTTTGTTTTGTAGATTCCATTTTAGTTAATTATTAATTATTTTTTGCTCTGAATTTATACACTGTTTTGCTTTCGAATTTTTCACCTGGTTTTAATAGTGTTGTCGGATAGTCCGAGTGATTGGGCGAGTCCGGATAATGTTGTGTTTCCAGACAAAGCGCAGAACGTCTCGGATAATTTTTCCCCGATCGTCCGGTCATATTGGACAGGAAATTTCCGGTATAAAGTTGTATGCCCGGCTGGGTTGTATATGTTTCCATAATGATTCCGGTTTTGGGCGATTCGCAGACAGCAGCTAATGTCAGGTCACCCTTTCCGTTGTTGAGAATATAATTATGGTCATATCCGGAACCGATTTTCAATTGATCGAAATCGTTGTCGATACGTAATCCAACGGTTGTAGGAGTCCGGAAATCCATCGGTGTATTTTCTACTGTTGCCGGTGCGCCGATCGGTATGGAAGTTGCGTCGGTTGGAAGATAGGTATCTGCATGTATCGTGAGAAGATGATCGTAGATACTGGGGTCTCCGGCACCCGAAAGATTGAAATAAGAATGGTTGGTAGGGTTGAATACCGTGGCTTTGTCGGTTGTGGCCTCGTAATGAATCTCGAGGCGGTTGTCATTGCTCAGGGTGTAGGTTACTTCTACGGAAAGGTTGCCCGGGTAACCCTCTTCTCCGTCTTTTGAAAGATAAGAAAAAGTAACGGAATTATCGGAATATTTCACGGTATTCCACATAACCCTGCTGAATCCTTTTAATCCTCCGTGCAGATGGTTCGGCCCGTTATTAATGGCGAGAGTATAAGTCTGATCTCCGATTTTAAATTTTCCGTTTGCAATTCTGTTACTGTATCTTCCGCAGGTCGCACCGAAAGTTGTTTCACCGGTAAGATATTCATCGATATTGTCGTAACCGAGGACAACGTCCGTAAAGTTATTCTGCTTATCAGGAACCATTATGGAGACGATTTTTGCTCCGTAGTTCATTACACATACTTCTACTCCGGCTGAGTTTCGCAATACATAAAGAGTGTTTTGGATTCCGTCTATTTTTTTTTCAAAATGCTCCTTTTTAAGGCCGCATAACAAAGAATTGTTTTTCATGTTACTCTGTTTCTTTTTTCGAAAACCTGATGTTTCAGAAATTCTGTCAAAGGTACAATTGTCTCACTTCTTCTCAAAGCCGTTAATTTGTGTTGTATAACATATTTTCTCTTTATGACTTTTAATAATATCTGCTATTTGTATATATACGCTAAAATTCGAACCTTATTGTATGATGTATAATATTTATATTATTGATAATTAGTAATTTATGTGTTGTGTGAAATATAAATGACGAGAATGCTTCATAAAATAATTCTTTTTCCGTAAGTTTGCGGATATTCGTGATTACAGATACCATGAACGATTCGATAAAAGTATATCCCCATGTTTCAGTCGATTGTGTTGTATTCGGGTTGGAGAATGACCATCTTTCCGTATTGCTGGTAGAGCGCTCCGGTCATGATGTGCATAACCAGATGCAACATAATTTTAAACTCCCCGGAAGTCTGATTTATGCCGATGAAGGTTTGGACGATGCAGCGCACCGGGTATTGAAAGAATTGACCGGGATTACCAAGTTGCCGCTAAGGCAATTTAAAAGTTTTGGAAATCCTTCGCGTGTGAATAACCGTAAAGATATACTTTGGCTGGAGAATGCATTTCAGCTTAAAATAGGCCGCATCGTAACGGTTGCCTATATCTCTTTGTGCAAGATAGACAGGCAGCTCAATAAAGATCTGGAGAAATATACTTCTGTTCAGTGGATACCGGTCGAACAGATACCTTCTTTACCGTTTGACCATAATCAAATTGTGGATGAAGCCCGCGGTGAGATTTCACAATGGATAAACCGTGATCCGTCTATCGTTTTTGAATTGCTTCCTCCTAAATTTACCGCATCGCAGTTGCGGACTCTTTATGAAGTTATATTGAATGCTCCGTTGGATGTGCGAAATTTCTATAAGCGTATCGCCGTGACGGATTATATAATTCCCCTTGAAGAGAAAGAGAAAAAAGTAAGTCATAGGGCAGCGCGTTTTTATAAGTTCAGCAGGACAATTTATAATAAAGGTAAACAAAAAATATAATCCGGAATTTTCCGAAAAATAAAAAGCATTTTTATGTATGTAATAGGTTATGATATAGGTAGCTCTTCCGTAAAAGCTTCACTCGTCGAAATCGAATCGGGTGTGTGTGTCGCATCGGCTTTTTATCCGAAACAGGAAATGGCGATTCAAGCCGTAAAGCCGGGTTGGGCAGAGCAGGATCCTGAACAATGGTGGGAAAACCTCAAATTGGCCACAGCTTCCCTGAAAGAAAATACAAAAGTAAAACCCGGAGAGATTAAAGCTATCGGTATCTCTTATCAGATGCATGGATTAGTTGTCGTCGATAAGAAAAAAGAGTTGCTAAGGCGGTCGATTATCTGGTGTGATAGTCGTGCGGTACCGTATGGAGAAAAAGCCTTTTCTTTTTTGGGAAAAGAATATTGTTTGCCGCATTTGCTTAATTCACCGGGAAATTTTACGGCATCTAAACTGGCATGGATTAAAGAAAACGAACCGGATGTTTATGAACGTATTTATAAAATAATGCTTCCGGGCGATTATATTGCCATGAAACTTACCGGTGATATTGTAACGACGGTTTCCGGGTTGTCAGAAGGTATCTTCTGGGATTTTAAAGAAGAACAGCTATCTTCGGAATTAATGAACTATTTCGGCTTTGATCGTTCCCTGATTGCCGATATACGCCCTACATTCGGAACGCAGGGTACGCTTCTGGCGTCTGCAGCGGATATGCTCGGGCTACAAAAAGGAACACCTGTAACCTACCGAGCCGGAGATCAGCCGAATAATGCATTATCCCTGAATGTCTTGCGACCCGGGGAAATTGCTGCCACCGGAGGAACTTCAGGCGTAGTGTACGGCGTAAACGGAACGATAGAATACGATCCTTTATCACGCGTCAATACGTTTGCCCATGTAAATCATACATCTGAGAA
Source organism: Bacteroidales bacterium (assembly GCA_029007825.1). Taxonomy (GTDB): domain Bacteria; phylum Bacteroidota; class Bacteroidia; order Bacteroidales; family JAQXIO01; genus JAQXIO01. The sequence goes on from JAQXIO010000009.1 coordinate 37,920, forward strand.
TCCCCGGTTAGGAGTTTTGCTTTGTATTAACGGAACGGGCATTATGAATACGTGGATGAAACGGAATGTTGCCTCGGAAGGTGTAAGCTATGAAGATATGAACCGGATAGCTGCCGAAATCCCTATCGGTGCGGAAGGCTTATCCGTGCTGCCCTTCGGTAACGGTGCAGAGCGAATGCTCCAGAATAAGCAAATCGGTTGCTCCGTTCACGGAATAGGCTTTAACAACCATACGAAGTCTCATCTTATGCGTGCCGCCCAGGAAGGAATTGTATATTCTTTCAAATACGGAATGGATATAATGAATGAGATGGGTATAGATATCGGCGTTATCAGGGCAGGCAATGCCAATATGTTTTTAAGTCCTTTATTCAGGGAAGCTTTGGCTTGTGTGACCGGAGCCGTTATCGAGTTATTCGATACGGATGGATCGGTGGGTGCCGCGAAAGGGGCAGCTCTTGGGGCTGGTTTATATAAATCTCCCGAAGAGGCGTTTTCTTCATTGAAAAAAATAGAAGAGATAGAACCGGATGGTCTTAAAGCCAATCAGTATATTGAAGCATATGAAAGATGGTTGAACCGTTTAAACGGTTGTCTTTCCTGATAGACCGGTAGTTTATGATTTTAAAATTGTTAAATAAAAAATGAAAAAGAGTAGGATTCTTTTGGCCGCGACAGTTTGTGTGATTCCAGCCTTTGCCCAACAACAGGTATGGAATGACCCTTCTCAACCGATAGAACGGAGAATTACGGCAATGGTGTCTGCTATGACACTGGAAGAAAAGGTTTCCCAATTGAGTTTTGATAGTCCGGGTATCGAGCGGTTGAATATTCCGGAATATAATTGGTGGAATGAAGCGTTGCACGGCGTTGCTCGTACGGGAAGAGCTACGGTTTTTCCTCAGTGTATCGGAATGGCAGCAACGTTTGACGATGATCTCGTTTATCGTGTAGCTTCGGCTATCTCAGATGAGGCCAGGGCTAAATTTAATATGGCACAGTCGATAGGTAATCGTGGGCAATACGCCGGATTGACATTCTGGTCTCCCAATGTGAATATATTCCGAGATCCCCGCTGGGGACGCGGACAGGAAACATGGGGTGAAGATCCTTATTTGACCGGGCGTTTGGCTTCTCGTTTTGTGAAGGGCATGCAAGGCGATGATCCCGCACATTTAAAAACCGCGGCATGTGCGAAGCATTATGTCGTGCATTCCGGTCCTGAAGCTCTCAGGCATGAGTTCGATGCAGTTCCGTCGCAAAAAGATTTTTTTGAAACCTATACTCCGGCATTTAAGATGTTGGTGCAAGACGGTGAGGTTGAGGCTGTGATGGGAGCTTATAACCGTGTATTCGGAGAACCCAGTTGCGGAAGTCCTTATCTTTTGACAGATTTGCTTCGTAAGGAGTGGGGGTTCAAAGGGCATGTTGTTTCCGATTGCGGAGCGATTAAGGATATTTATGAAGGACATAAGTATGCCAAGATGGCAGAAGAAGCGGCTGCCATCGCTTTGACAAGTGGTGTGAACTTGAATTGCGGGAATGTTTATGCGTCGGCCCTTCTGAATGCAGTGAAGCAAGGTTTGCTGACCGAAGATCAGGTTGACCATGCTCTTTCCGAACTTTTGCGGACACGTTTTAAACTCGGTCTGTTTGATCCAAAAGGAACTTCTCCTTACGATGCTTTGGGGAGCGAGGTTATCGATAGCCCTGAGCACCGGCAGATTGCGCGTGAAGCTGCTGCGAAATCGGTCGTATTGCTGAAAAATGATAAAAATGTATTGCCACTCGATAAAAACGCGAAGAAATATTATGTATTGGGCCCGAATGCAACCAGTACGGAAGCTTTGTTAGGGAACTATTACGGTGTTTCGTCGGATATGCGTACGCTTCTGGAAGGGGTTGTTGCTCACGTGAGTCCCGGAACTACCGTAGAGTATAAATACGGAGTTCTGATGGAACGGGAAAATGTAAATCCTGTGGATTGGAGTACCGGGGAAGCACATACCGCCGATGCCATCATACTGGGAATGGGAATTACCGGAATGCTGGAAGGTGAAGAAGGAGAGTCGATTCTGTCTCCCTATATGGGTGACCGGAAAACTATTGAATTACCGGAAAGCCAGGTCAATTACATCAAGAAGTTGCGAGCTCAGGGCGATAAGCCGATTATTATGGTCGTGTTCGGAGGAAGCCCGATTGCATTCGGGAATGTTGCCGATCTGGTAGATGCTATTCTTTTTGCCTGGTATCCGGGAGAGGAAGGAGGAAATGCCGTTGCCGACGTATTGTTCGGAGATGTGAATCCTTCCGGACGGTTGCCTTTGACTTTCCCGAAGAGTACGGATCAGCTGCCTCCTTATGAAGATTATTCGATGAAAGGACGCACCTATCGTTATATGACAGAGAAACCTCAATATTCTTTTGGTTATGGCTTGAGTTACACTACTTTTTCTTTTGACAATGCGAAGTTGTCGAAAGAAAAGATAAGGAAAGGGGAATCGGTTGATGCATCCGTCCGGGTTTCCAATAACGGAAATCGAGCCGGAGAAGAGGTGGTTCAGCTCTATGTGAAAGACATGGAAGCTAATGTAGATGTACCTCTCTCTTCCCTAAAAGACTTTAAAAGAGTGAAATTACAACCTGGGGAAACGAAAGAAGTAACATTCACAGTTACGCCCGAAATGATGAAAATTGTGAATAATGAGGGGAAAGAAGTTTTGGAAAAGGGAAAATTTGCACTTTTCATAGGTGGTGTATCGCCAGGAGAACGTAGCACGGAATTAGGAGCACCGGCTCCTGCGAAACTTGAGTTTACTGTAAAATAAATAGTAGGGATTACAAATCAGAATCTTAAATAAATAATTATGAGTATTACGTTAGGAAAAAAAGAGTTCTTCCCTGGTATAGGGAAAATCAAATTTGAAGGACGCGAATCATCCAATCCTTTAGCTTTTAAGTTTTATGATGAGAATAAGGTAGTGATGGGTAAAACCATGAAGGAACATTTCCGTTTTTCTATGGCTTACTGGCATACTCTCTGTGGAGAGGGAGGCGATCCGTTCGGACCGGGAACGAAAATATTCCCGTGGAATAGTGAGAGAGATGCTATTTCCCGCGCAAAAGATAAAATGGATGCTGCATTTGAATTTATGACTAAAATGAGCATACCGTTTTATTGTTTTCATGATGTGGATCTGGTCGATGAGCCTGAATCAATGGCCGATTTTGAGAAGCGTCTGGCTACAATCGTTGAATATGCCAAGGAAAAACAGGCTGAATCGGGCGTTAAATTGTTATGGGGTACGGCCAATGTATTCGGTAACCCCCGTTATATGAACGGAGCTGCTACAAATCCGGATTTTCCGGTTGTCGCCTTTGCGGGAACACAGATAAAAAATGCTATCGATGCAACAATAGCCCTTGGCGGTGAAAATTATGTTTTCTGGGGGGGACGTGAAGGTTATATGAGCCTGCTCAATACAAATATGAAGCGTGAAAAAGAACATTTGGCAAGAATGCTTATTATGGCCCGTGATTATGCTCGTAAGCAGGGATTTAAAGGTACTTTCCTCGTTGAACCAAAACCGATGGAACCGACAAAACATCAATACGATGTAGACAGTGAGACAGTAATCGGTTTCCTTCGTCATTATGGATTGGATAAGGATTTTAAATTGAATATAGAGGTAAATCATGCGACTTTGGCCGGACATACGTTTGAACACGAATTGCAGGCTGCCGCCGATGCCGGATTGCTCGGAAGCATAGACGCAAACCGTGGCGATTACCAGAATGGCTGGGATACCGATCAATTCCCTATCGATGTATATGAGCTGACGCAGGCATGGTTGGTTATTCTGGAAGCAGGAGGCTTAGGTACCGGAGGAACGAATTTCGATGCCAAAACCCGTCGGAACTCAACCGATCTGGAAGATATTTTTATTGCCCATATTGCCGGTATGGACGTGTTTGCACGTGCTTTGACATCTGCTGCTGCAATTCTCGAACATTCCGATTATAAGAAGATGCGTGCAGAACGTTATGCAACATTCAATTCGGGAGACGGAAAATTATTTGAAGAGGGAAAACTATCTTTAGAAGATTTGCGTAATATTTGTCTGAAGAGCGGTGCCCCTAAACAGATTAGCGGAAAACAGGAACTTTATGAAATGATTGTAAATCAGTATATCTGATTACGGACATGACAAAAAGCAGGAGCGGATTTTTATTAAAATCCGCTCTTTTATTTTTGAAGAATAGGGTAGAATGCAGTTTAAATAAAATCCGGATAATTTAGTTTCCGTACTTGTTTCGTTGATTATTTGTTTGATAAATCGGAGATTCCGGATGAATGGTATTTTATAAGACCTTCGACCGGAGAGGAGATAATCGTTCCGACGGAGATATTATGTTTTTGGGCGACAACCTGGATGATATCCTGAATATGGTAGGCAAGCGATCCTGTAAAATGAACCGGATATTGTGCATAATCGTATTGCTTGATGTTGCGTATGAAAAATGCTTCGATTGATTTTTTTACGATCGCAGCAACTTCTGCTCTGTCTATCCGGCTTATGATATAGGGTATGAAAGAGGCCAGAAAGCGGTTCGGAAAAGGCTTTTTATATACCCGTTCTATAATTTCGGACATGTTTAATGCATGTGTTTGAAGAAAGTCGTTTTTTATATCTTCGGGTAATTGGTTTTTCAATAGGTCTCCTACAAATATTTTCCCGATAACGGCTCCGCTTCCTTCATCTCCGAGAATGAAGCCTAAAGGGGATATATTTTTCCTTATCGTTTTGCCGTCATAAAAACAAGAATTTGATCCTGTGCCCAGAATGCAGGCTATCCCCGGCTTGTGTCCGCAAAGGGCTCGTGCTGCACCTAATAAGTCACTGCCGATCTCTGTTTCTTTACCAAAAAAAGGAGAAAAAATATTTTTCAGAAAAGTAGCTTTTTCTTCGTTGGTAATGCCTGCACCGTAAAAATAGAGTGGTATATTGTGATTTGAGACAAGGTATGATTTGAGATTTTTATCGATAATGTCCGCAATATCGTCTTTGTCCTGATAAAAAGGATTTATTCCTCCGGTAAGTATCCGGACATTTTCTTTTCCGTCTTCGTACAAACACCAGTCTGTTTTAGTCGAGCCACTGTCGGCAATCCACATTTTACTCATAGATTTTTTGTAAAGTTGCGGTTGGATAATAATGTTTCAATATTTCGTCATACGAATAACCCTTATGCCCCATTACGGCAGCTCCTATCTGGCAAAGACCGACGCCGTGCCCCCATCCGGCACCGTGCAGGATAAAGCGTGAGGGAAAGCCCTCGTTATCCGGATTTGTTGCATCTACTGTAAAAGCAGAACTGTAAAGATGCGAAGGGGAAAGGGCTTTTCTGATTTCCAGTTCCTTTCCTATGGTTACGGTACGTAACGAACCGGTAATACGTAGTTCGCTGATGCGTCCGGAAGGTCCGCGTTTTAAAGGAGACAAAGATAATATTTTCCCGAACTGTACCCCCGTGCGCCGGAACAAAAGGCCGGATAGCTCTTCTTGGGTATATTCTTTTGTCCAACGATAGAAGTCGGTTGTTTCACAATCATAATCGTTCATGACTTCCGAAAGAACTTCTCCGGATGGATTTCTGCAGAATGAGTCAGGATGCGAACGGATAAAATCTTCTATGTTATCGGATGTAGGATGAACCTCTGTGTTTTCTTTCGTGTCACGTATGGAAGGCATGTAAGGATGTTTTTCATTTTCCCAACAATTCTGGAACTCCTCGGTGATACCCCCGCAACATTTGGAGAACCGGGTATCGCAGATATTGCCATTATAAGTTAACACTTCTCCTCGGGTATTTTCTATTGCATCCATGACTACGGAAGATAAGTGGCGGGTAATTCCCTGGTAACGCTGGCAATGATCGTCGGCACACACATTGAAAAGTATATGGTCTTCGCGATCATACCATCGGATTCTTTTGTGCTCTGTTTCGATAAAATCCGGATATTTTCTTTTCTTTTTTTTCTGGTTTTCTATTTGTGCAAGCAACCAACTTCTGGATATCACAGCATGTGCTTTTAAAAATGCCATAGATGCCGTTCCGTTCATTTCCGAAGCAATAACACTTTTCAGATAATCTTCCGTATTTATAATATTGATAGCCAGAATTCCCGAGGAAACGGCTTGAAACCGGAGTATTCCCCGGAACGATTGGTTTTCCTTTCGCTGCCAATGGAAATCTACACCTATGGTTACATCGTTAAGAGTGAAAAAATTGTCGGATTTTTCGGGGACAAATTGAAGCTCGTTGTAATATTTTCCGTTGAAAAGAAGTTGTTTGTTTTTTAATCCGACTTTGTTATCACCCGAAAAGAGCGTATTCTCCTGTTCCGAAAAATAGTTCCCTGTAAAATGAAAATGGATTTCCGGCGCGGTAAGGATACCGACAGTTATGAGAGGTTCTGTTTTGCTCATAACTGCTTGTATATATTGATTAAATCTTTTGGTTTTACTTTTCTGAAATGTTCTTCAATAGGAAAAGTAAACACTCCGCTCATCTCGAGTGCAGCAGGACTGATTAAAATCTGTTCGCTTCCTTTGGCATAATATTCTTTGGGACGGTGGCATTTACGGGGAAAAATAGCTACGATCCAGCTCTTCTCACTTTCTCTCGGATCTGTTCTCCAGCATAAAATATTGAACATCGGTTCTAAAGTAGAGTCTGTTTCGGATAAAGAGTGAATTACCTGTGAGATTAGTTCGGTAAGATGCTTCTTATTATTGTTGCAGAAGTATCTGAAAGATAAAAAAGTGTCGTGTTCCGTAAGCGTTTTCGAGAGCTTTCTGAGGTTCTTGCTGGCATATCGTTTACATAACGGCAATTGTGTCTTTTCGACCGCTTGGAAATGAAAATGATCTGGGGCGGAAGCTCCGCATCGTGCTCCGTTATAAAAAATAACGTAGTTATCGAGTTCCTGCGATAACTCGAGCATATCGGAGATTCTCCCATTTAAAGTTTGAGGTACGTGGTGAATATCCGGAATTGTAAAATGTTTCTCAAAAACAGGATAAGGATTGCACAAAAGAATATACCTGTCTTTAAATAATATACCCTTTTGTTCGCTCGGAAGATTTTCAAGGCAGAGGAAGCATTTACGTTTGGCGATGGATTCTTTATCGGTTTGAGCAGTAATCGAGCTTAAACGTCCCGGATTATAGATCAATCGTAAATTAAGGCCTGCCGTTTTAATAAGACGTTCCTTTGCATTGTTTAGAGCCATATAATTTTCGGACGCAAGTTTCCATCTGTCGAGCTGCATAGCCAATAGCGCTTCCGCTTTGTTTTGAAATGAAGCATTGGGAGAGGTAAGTTTGATAATTTCATTTTCCGAAAGCGTTTTTTCCGAAAGTAATCGTTGTATTTTGTCTTTGTTCAGTTGTATTCTGGCCTCAATCTCCCATGTGCGTAATTTGTCCTTATAATGGTTGTGAACATTGATTTTTTCCGGACAGAGATTTGCGTCGGAATTATCGTCCCATCTGCGGCAATTATACAATACATCGTATATTCGTCCGACCATAAACTCCCTTGAAAAACGGAGTCCTACAGCATAATCTTCACCGTAGCTCGTATCCGGGAATTTAAATTTCCTGATAATCGGTGTATAGAATGCCCTTGGAGCGCCTAATCCGTTAATCCGTAATGCATTATTGGGTCCGTTTTCATCGCTCCATTCACTATGGTCTATTATGCCCGGCGGAATTTCCGTGAGATTAAAATCGGTAATACGGTAACTGCCGATTATCATACCGCATTTTTGCTGATAAAAAGCATCGACGATTTTCTGTAAAGTTTGCGGAGAACTGTACAAATCATCGCTATCGAGTTGTACGGCAAATTTACCGCATTCGGGATGAAATATACCCAGGTTCCAGCAACCCCCGATTCCGAGATCGTTACGTTCTGGGATAATGTGAACTACTTTGGGATTTTGGGATAATCGCTTTATTATTTCCGTTGTTCCGTCTGTCGAGTGATTGTCTATGACAATTACATTGTAAGGAAAAGCCGTTTCTTGTTCTAATGCCGATTTTATGGCATCTTCTATTGTTTTGACACGGTTGCGTACCGGAATAATAATGGAAGCCTCATACTCAAAATGTTCATTTTCCAGATTAATTGTCTGGGGAGAGTAGGGTAAGTAAGCACCGATTGACTTGAGATGTTCGGTACATACGGCTTCCATTTCTTTTTGTGTTTCCCTGTTTACCGGATTGACATAATCAAACTGGTTTGAGTGGGGGTGGCTGGAGGTATCTTCGAGTACGGTATAAAGATATTCGTTGATATGGACAATCGGATAGGCTTGCGATATTTTTAATCTTAAATCGTACAATCCTGCATACTGGTAATTCTGAGATATTTGTGTAATAGCATTTTTCAAAGCTTCTGTCCGGATAAACAAGAGATTTCCGAAATCAAAATTGTCCCGTAAACTGCCTTTCTGGTAATCTATAAGAGGATTATTGGAGACTACTCCGTTTTTTTCTTTGCGATAGTCGGCATAACATATGCCGCTTCCCGAATAAAGTGAGATTTGAAAAAAACGTTGTAAAGCGAAAGAACCTAAATTTATAGGAAAAGTTTTTAGTCCGAACAGAATATATTTTCCTTCAGCCACCTCCGCTACTTTCCGGAAAGTATCCGTAGAGAAGAGAGAGTCTATATATATGAGATTGTAATTTCCCTCCGTTGCTCCGGTTTTATCGGTGCTTAGCAGGTATACTTTGTTGATAATCGGTAATTGAGATATTTTGTAAAATTCTATATCTTGGTGGATGATATTGCCTACATATGGAATAAATAGATCAATCTTGTTCATTTCGGAGCACTTTTGTCTGTTAAGTTTGGGTTATCAAATGTAATAAATTTCTATTTTTGTAAACGAAAAAGAACAGGAATGATTCAAAAATATCCATCACTTTTATTGGAAAATGCAGTTTCCGAGTTCTCTAAGCTTCCGGGAATAGGAAGAAAGACCGCTTTACGTCTCGTTCTTCATTTGCTGAGACAGGATAAAGAGAGTGTACTTGCTTTCTCTAATGCACTGTCGATCTTACGCCAGGAAGTGAAATATTGCCGGGAATGTCATAATATCTGCGACGATGAAGTTTGTGGTATTTGCAGTGACGTAACGCGCGATAAACAGATTATATGTGTCGTAGAGAATGTGAAGGAGGTATTGGCAATAGAGAATACATCTCAGTTCAGAGGCGTTTACCATGTATTGGGAGGAATTATTTCTCCGATGGACGGTATAGCACCTTCCGACCTTGAAATAGATAGTCTGGTAGAACGCGTAAAAAGCGGGACGGTACAGGAAGTAATCCTGGCATTAAGCACGACTATGGAAGGGGATACTACGAATTTTTACATATATAGGAAGCTCGCTCCGACAGGAGTGAAAATATCGGTTATATCAAGAGGTGTCTCTGTGGGAGACGAATTGGAATATGCCGATGAAATAACGCTGGGGCGTTCGATTCTGAACCGCGTAGCGTTTGATGATACATTTAAAATTTAATTGAATATGTTGATAGCAGTTGATTTTGACGGGACCATAGTAGAACATCGTTATCCTAAAATTGGAAATCCGATTCCATTTGCAATAGAAACATTGATTCAACTGCAGAAAGAACAGCACCGTTTGATTTTGTGGACTGTACGCGAAGGACGGTTGTTGGATGAGGCAGTGGCATATTGTGAGGAGAGAGGATTGACTTTTTATGCGGTAAATAAATCGTATCCTGAGGAAGACCCGGCAAAGGCTCCGCGGAAACCGTTGGCCGATTTGTTTATCGATGATCGTAATTTCGGCGGTCTCCCCGACTGGGGGGTAATTTATCGGGTTATTTCTTCCGGAGAATCACTTGTCGCAGCTAAGGAATTGTATGCTGCTGCGGATACGGATAAAGGTGTAAGTAAAAAACGAAAAGGCCTTTTTCGTTGGTTTTGACCTCTGGGCATATGGAATCACCTGAATTATCGATTATTATTGTAAATTATAATGTCAAATTTTTACTGCAACAGTGCCTGTTTTCGGTACAGGCCGCAACAAAAACATTATCGCATGAAATTTTTGTTGTCGATAACTGTTCTTCCGATGGTTCGGTAGATTATCTAAGACCGTTATTTCCTGATGTAATATTTATTGAGAATAAAAATAATCCCGGTTTTTCTAAAGCGAATAATCAGGCGATAGCTCTTGCCCGTGGCAAATATGTTTTGTTGCTGAATCCCGATACAGTAGTAGGGGAAAATGTACTGGATAATATATGCCGGTTCATGGATAATCATCCGGATGTCGGCGGAGTAGGGGTGAAAATGATTGATGGAAGTGGACGCTTTTTGCCGGAATCGAAAAGAAGTTTTCCGTCTCCGTGGAATTCCTTTTGTAAAATGTTCGGCTTGTCTTTTTTCTTTCCGAATTCATCTGTTTTTGCTAAGTATCAATTAAAATATCTGAGTGCAGATCAATCGCATAAAGTAGAGGTACTTTCGGGAGCCTTTATGCTTCTCAGGCATACGGTTCTGGAAAAAATAGGCGTCCTTGACGAACGTTTTTTTATGTATGGCGAAGATATAGATTTATCTTACCGGATTATATTGGGCGGATATGTCAATTATTATTTACCGGAACGCATTATTCATTATAAAGGAGAATCGACTCATACCAATGATATTGCATATGTAAAAACATTTTATCATGCGATGTTATTGTTTTATCGGAAATACTATCCGAGGTCAGGTTTCATAGTTTCGTCGATTATACGGTTTGCTATTTATTTAAGAGGCTCTTTAACGGCTTTTTTTAAGATGCTCGGCTGCAGGAAACGGCGAAAAAAAAATGAGAAGTCTGGCCTTATGATAATAGCAGGAGAAGAGTGTCAGGAAAGTGTACGCGAGAAAAGTTGCTCTTGCTTGGGAACGTCTGATCTTGTAATTGTTTGCAAAAGTACAGATGAAGCCGAAAAAAAGATAGCTGCCGAAAATTTCAGAATTTCAGAAGTATCAGATATTGTTTTGTGCAGCGATGATTTCACTTTTTCTCAAATTATAGCATTTATGGATGTTTATCCCGATAAGAATATTACCTTTCATTTATATAATCGGAAATACGATCTTTTTATTTCACCTAAAGAGTAAATTATGAAATTTCTGGAAAACGAAACGATTTGCCTGCGAGCTTTGGAACCTGAGGATGCCGGATATCTTTACAAATGGGAGAACGATACGGCATTGTGGCAAATGGGAGCTACGCTTTCCCCTTATTCCAGATTTGCTATAGAAGAATATTTAAAAGATGCCCGTCTGGATATTTTTGCAACACGCCAGCTGAGATTGATGGTAACAGTTAAGACGGATAGCGGGAACGTAGCCGGCATGATCGATTTATACGACTTTGACCCGCATCATCGACGCGCTGGGGTAGGGATACTTATAGATCCTGATTATCAGAATAAAGGACTGGCAACACAGGCTCTTAAAGAGATGGAAAGATATGCATTTGATTTTCTGCATTTCCATCAGCTTTATGCCTACGTACCGAACGTAAATACGGCCAGTTATAAATTGTTTCGGAAATTAGGGTATCAATCTGCCGGTGTGCTGAAAGAGTGGCTTTATGTCGGAAAAAAGTGGCTCGACGTTACAATAATGCAGAAATTTATTGATGCTTAATTGTATGTCGGGTCAAGCGGACAGATGCTCCAGACAAAATAATCGGGTCCCAGACGCTTTAGTGCCTTATCCCACATTTTGGATGATTCAGTATTGAATATCAGGCTTTTTCTTGCAGAAGATACCAGCCACGTGTCGTTTTCTATCTCTTTTTTTAGTTGTTCTTTTTCCCAACCGGAATATCCTAAGAAGAATTTTAATACTCCTTTGGCAGAATTACCATCCAGAAGATATCTTTTTACAGCTTCAAAGCTTCCGTCGAAATAGATGCCGTTGCCGATATATATTGAATCCGGAATAATTTCATTTCCCAAACAATGCAGATAGAAAAGCCGGTTCGTTTCCATAGGACCTCCGCAATATAAAGTAATGTCTTCGATATATCTTAGTTCATCGAAGAAATCGTTAACCTTTAAATCGATGGGTTTATTAATTACAAAGCCCATGCTTCCCTGTTCGCCATGATCGGTTAATAAAATAATAGAACGTTGAAACCATGCTTCTGACAGAAATGGCTCGGATATGAGGATTTTTCCTGTAGAAGGGGTGATTTTATTATGTTTGATTTTTAAATGTTCTTTTTTCATATCTGGGATATTTGCTTTTAAATATAAGACTCTTGTTTAGGAAGGCATCTCCTTAAAACGTTAATAACTTGTAAAAATATAAACGATAAACAAATTGTCGTCTGAATCTTATTTTGAAAAGAGTCCGGAATTACTGTTATAATTGAATTTTATTCTAACTTTATCTTTAACTAAGTATTTGCAGAAAAGAAGAATATAATTCTGAAACTTTCTGTCTTCAGGTAAATAAGACATATAAATGAAAAACGAAAAGATTGTGCCTGTATTGTTATGTTGCCTCTTTTGCATAGGTAGCAGTTGTAAAACACAGAAAACGGTTTTGCTCGGTAATGAACGTGATATGCATGGGTGTAACCCTACGGCCGGATATGTATGGAGTAAGGTGCTGAGCGATTGCATAAGGCCGTTTGAAATCGGTGAGAAATTATCTGACCAGATAGATATTAATTCTACATCAGCCGCTTATATTGTATTTGCAAGAGATTCGGCCCGGGCTGAACTGTTTTTACCCGGTGAGAAGGAAAGTCTTGTTTTAGACCGGAGAAAGCTTCCTGATGGTAATTCTGCATGGAATATAGAAGACGATGATACTAAGAATGTCCGAAAAGTAAATGGCGAATGGATTATCGAACAGCGCGGAAAGATCTTGTATAAACAGAATTTGCCGATTACAGTCCTTTATCAGGGAGGAGATGGCAGAACAAAGATGCTGTATCATTTGCAGGTGACATTTTATCCTGAGGATAAAAAAGCGGTTGTCAATTATTTTGATAAGAGTTATGATTTGGAGCAAAAAATAAGCGGTTCCGGTTTTCGTTATGCCAATGAGGACGGTGTTTCATTAACGGGAAAAGGGAAGAGTGCGACTTTTATAGCTCCAGATGGAAAAAATTTACAACTAAATCAGCGCTGAGAGGAAGAACGGACATTAATATAAAAGAGCGCTTTTATTTATGAAGGAAGCGCTCTTTTATTATACTGTTTTGACGGATTATATCGGATGGTTCTCTTTGAAGATACGCATGCGCTCGTCCAATAAATCGTATTGAAACTCTTTGATGAAAGAGGTGCAGGCACGTAATCCCTGTTGAGTACTGCCCGTGGTTTCAAGAGATATGGCACTTACACCGTAGAAAATAAGCTCTTTCATTAATTCACCTCCTGTCATGCCAGGATAAGATATTGTGAAATAGAAGCCGTCGGCAATATTTTCGTCCAGATCTTTATCATATACGATCTCAAATCCGTATTTCAGGAAAATCTTTTTTAGTCGCTCTGCACGTCTTCCGTATTCTTTAACAACGGAAAGAAAATCATATTCTCCGTCTGAGGCAGCTTTCATTATTGCGGCTAAAGCATATTGAGCCGAGTGGGAGGTCCCCGATGACAAAGCGTAAAGTACCCGGTGAACAAACACGCGTCCGAATGTTCCTCCTCCGTATCGTTTTGTAAGGCCGGGATATTCCCGGTTGTACAGATGCGGTGAAAAAGCTACGACACCGATACGTTGTCCGGCATAGCTGAAAGCTTTTGATCCTGATATAAGAAGTGCGTAATTATCGGTGTATTTGGCTACGGTCGATTGAAAAGGCGGTTCAAAAGGCCGTCCCATATCTTTACGGAAATCCATGGCAAAATAGGCAAGGTCTTCCAAAATAATCACATCGTATTTTTTCGAAAGCGAGCCGATAATTTCCAGTTCCTGCTCATTCAGACAAAACCAGGCCGGATTATTGGGATTGGAGTAAATAATTGCCGATATATTGCCTTTACTAAGATATTCTTCTAATTTTTCTTTTAATTTGTTTCCCCGATAGTTATAAACGTCGAAAGATTCGTATTTATAGCCTAAAACGACAAGCTGCTGTTTCTGTACCGGAAATCCCGGATCGATAAACAGGATCGTATCGCGTTTCGGGTCGCATTGACCGCATGTTAGAAAAGAAGCGTAAGTTCCTTGCATAGAGCCTGTTACCGGAATGCAGCATTCAGCAGGAATATCGACGTCTATGAATGCTTTTATAAAACGAGAGGCTTCATGTTTCAGAGCCGGAAGTCCGTCGATAATCGGATAAACTCCGGCAATACCTTTTTTCAAAGCCTCAATCTCGGCTTTAACCCCGATTTCTGCCGGTGGCAATCCGGGCATTCCCATTTCCATGTGAATGAACGGAGTTCCGGTTTCTTTTTCGATTTGTCCTGCTATAGCTACTACTTCCCGTATGGTAGCTTTCCCGAAGTCGGTTATTTTGAATTGGTCGATGACCTTTTGTGCCAGTTCGTAATCAATAGGAGTTTTCATCTAAACTCAAACGTAAAATTAATAAGTTGTAATACTGATATTTATAAAATGGTCGGACAGTCGGAAATAGCCCTGTTTTTCATGGCTGTCTATACACAAAGGTAAGCATTTATCTTTGATTCTGGTTGTTAGGATGGAAATAATGTCGGATGAAATCAGGAATAAGTGCCAGAACAGGGGTTAAGAGTTCTTATATCAAACTTAAAACAGAGAATTTATTGTAAGAGAAAGCTCAACTTCGAAAGTTTTTTGTTCCCATCATATAATTGATTCGGATAATATCAGAGTAAGGAACCGGCTGACTTTTCTGATAATAGAAAAAACAGTTGTATAGAATCTGGAAAGATATGGATTAGATTGATTGAATAAAAATTTGTAGAGAGTGAGGATTAATATGAAAAAAGGAAAAGTATTTTTTATTCACTCTTCCTTTTTTCATATTAATTCGATCGGTTTTCTTACTGGATTATCATTTTATTTTTTGTGTGGATGTCTGGGTTGCAGTCGGGAAATTGTCAGGAATTTTTTGCGTTACTTTTCCTGTTGCAGCCCATTCGCATCCGCGGAGGAATGTCACCTGAAAACCGACACATTCGACGGCTGCATGATCGTTGTTCGGGCCTACATGGCCGAGCATGGTATGGAAAATACGGCCTTTCCCGAAATCGACAGTGAACATCAAAGGTTCTTCCCGTCCCGATCCACCTTTTGTCGCGTCGGACGATGCGGTATACAGCAATGTCTTGATATTTCCGGGACCACGCATCCTGTCATAGAGCTCATCGGTAAAGTGCATCCATTCTGTCGGTAATCCTTTTGTAATAGGATGGGAGGTATTGCGACAGGTCATGGTATATGGATATCTTTCGCCATGAGAACCTCCTGCTCCGGGTGAGTAATCTTTCACTAATCCGCCGTCTTTCCAGTAAACCCATGGTCCGGATTTTTCATTTCGTCCTTCCCAGCCGCCTAATGCAATAATTTCATTGTATTCTTTCCAGTTCGGAAAGGCATTGTCAGCAGCGTGATAAACTACTACGCCTCCGCCTTTTTTGACAAAGTTCAGAAAATTCTGGTTGGTTGTTTCCGGCCATGCATCTCCGTTATAATCGAGAACTACAAGATCGTATGGGGTAAAGTCCAGAATAAATTGATCCATCGATTCCCCATGTGCTGGAGATTGAGCGACATCGACTGTAAAATAGCCCGAATTCTCCATTAATTCCGTTAATAGAGGATAACTGCCTTGCCAGTAATGATTGTTTTGTCCGGTTATCAGAAGAGCCTTGATCGGTTTCTTTGCTGCCAGAGGTAATACGCAAAATAGAAACAATGCGCATGTAATAACTTTAAAAAAAATGTGTTTCATCGTATTTATTTTGAATGTTATATAATAATTATAGACCGCTGAAATCGACTTGTTCGAATACCAACGAGGGGATTCTCCATGATGAAGATATAAGCGGATCGTTACCTGTTTCGATCAATGTGCGCCATAGGGAGATCATATTTCCCGTAATGTTCATTTCTGATACGGGTTGAGTCACTATTCCGTTTTCTATTAAAAAACCCTCTATTCCGTAAGAGAAATCACCGGTAGTGCTGTTACAGTTCCCTCCGTTGAAGCCTGTTATTAAAACGCCTTTGGAGATGGTTTTTATCAAACCGTTCAGGTCTTTATTCCCCTGATTTAAAAAGAGGGTGGACGGAGAACTTATGGTTGGTTCGATTTTCATTTTGTTGGCATTGTAGGTATCGATGAAATAGTCCCGAAGTATTCCGTTTTCTATAATTTTCCTTTTTTTCGTGGCTACACCTTCTCCGTCGAATAAGCGGGCTCCGGGGGTACTTTCACAATGAGGATTGTCCGTAAGCGTCATATTAGTGGAGAAAAGTTGTTCTCCTTTTTTATCGAGAAGGAAAGAGTTTCGCTGTTGTAGTGCAGAACCGTAAAGAGCAGAAATGAGGGGACTCACCAATCGGGAAGACGACAAACAATCGACAATCATAGGATATTTTCCTGATGGTATTTTTTTTGCTCCGGTTTTTCGGGTTACCCGTTCGAGTGCTTTTTTGCCTATACCTTGTTTTTGCAGCGAGTCAAAGTATAAAGAAGCATCGTACCAGTAATCTTCAGGGCGCGAATCGTCATCGTCTTTTATGGAAACACTGGCACTGAGGGTGAATTGAGTAGTGGCATTTTCTCCTTCGAAGCCTTGGCTGTCGATCTGATAAGAAAATTCGAGTGTGTCGCTGAATGCTGTTGAATGGGAGAGGATACGTGGATCTTTTTTATGTATCTCCTCACCGATGGCTCGTGCCAGTTCGATTTTTGTTTCCGGTGTAATCCGGTCGAAACCAGAATCGCATAGCTTTAAATTTTTATCTTTTCCTTTATAGTATCGGGAAGTATCGGGTAGGGTACGATACGGATCTTCTGCTAAATAACGCGTGTTTTGTATTCCGTTTTTAATAAAACTTTCCAACTCTTTTTTATCGGTACGGTTCGTAGAATAGGAACCGTACCGGCCGTTGACAAAAAGATGTATGATCATGCTCCGTTCCGAGGCTTGCTGAAGTTTGTCTATATTGAGGTCTCTTAATTCATAAGAGCTTCCGGTGCCTCCGTATATACTGATACGCGCAGCATCGGCACCCCCTTTTTTGCATTGTTCCAGTGCCCATGCGGCAATGGATTTATCGCTATTTGAAATCATAATCATCAATTTTTTAATTAACTTTCTCCACCAACGGTAAGCTTTTTCACCAAAACAGAAGGCATACCGCATGTCACAGGACAGCGTTGTCCGTCTTTGCCACATGTCCAGGTCCCGTTATCGATCTTTTTATTGCCAGCTACCATACTGATGTCGGCGAGGGCTTTTGGGCCGTTTCCGATGATATTGATATCTTTTATCGGTTGAGTTCGTTTTCCGTTTTCTATAAGATAACCCGATTTGACGAAAAATGTAAAATCGCCGGCACCTATCTGTACCTGTCCGTTTGTGAAAGTATCGACGTAAATACCTTTTTTTACAGAGGCGATAATATCTTCTTCGGTTTGATGACCGTTTTCCATATAGGTAGCTCTCATTCTGGGAATCGGTATTTGGCGGAATGATTCCCGGCGTCCGTTTCCGGTAGGAGCGACACCGTAATGGTGTGCACTGATCCGGTCGTGTAGGTAACTGTTCAATTTTCCGTTCTTTACAATATATGTTTTTTGTCCGGTTACTCCTTCGTCGTCGAAATTGATAGAACCTCTGTTGAATGGAATAGTTCCGTCATCGATGACATCGATATCGGTGTTACAAACGATTTTTCCCAGTTTATCGGAAAATATAGAGACATTTTTTCTGTTGAAATCGGCTTCGAACGCGTGACCGATTGCTTCATGTAATAGAATGCCGGAACCACCGGCACCCATGACGACAGGCATTTCTCCGCCCTGAGGTTTTATTGCATCGAAGAGAATTGAAGTACGTTGTATAGCTTCCTGTGCCAGTTCCTCGATAATACTGTCGTTCAGAAATTCAAATCCTGTACGGAAAGAGCGTGTAGCGTATCCGTTCTCAATCTGTCCGTTTTGTTCCATGATACAACTTGCTATAAAAGAGGCCATAGGGCGGTAATCATAGAAAAAGTTGCCTTCGGAATTATAAAAAAGAATATGAGAGGTACTGTCGAGCAGTGAAACGTTTACTTTCGAAACTCTTTTATCCAATTCGAATATCCGATCGTTTAATTTTTGAATAAAAGGAATTTTTTGCTGTATTTCCGTTTTTTCCCAAGACGACTGGATTGGATAGTAATTGTGGACGTTTTGTATTTCGGTCAGGTTGACCGGTGCGGTTTGCTTTTGTGTGGAAGAAGCGATTGCCGCTGCCGCTTTGGCTGCCTTAATCATTTCTTCCAACGTGATATTCTCGACGTATGCATAACCCGTTTGATCGCCGGATAAAACGCGCACCCCCATACCGAAATCGATATTGGAGTCGGCTCGATTTACCGTATTGTCCTGTAATGCTAATTGGTTACTGAAAGTATGTTCAAAAAACAGATCCGCATATGTGCCGCCTTTTTCAAGTGCGGTGGCAAGTGTTTTTTTTATGTCGGACTCTGTAATGCCAAAACGGGTTAACGCCTCGCTTTTATTATGCGGTTGATCTTTCATCTTAGATAAAATTGTTTTTGGAAATAAAGCAGAACTTATCATTAAGGCTCCGCCGGTAGTTAAAAAATTACGTCTGTTTATTTTCATGAATCATCATCGTTTTTATCTTCAAACTCATTGTCGTTTTCGAGAGATAATAAATCAGAGAAAACGGAGCTGTTACCTTCCGGTAAATCCCGTTCGATACGACGTAAACTTCGTTGAATTGCTTTGGTTCGTTTTCCCATAACTTCATCGAGCTGATTGCTTGCTGTTTGAAGGTTCTTCTGGGCTTTCTCTAACATGCCTCCGAATTTATCGAACTCTTTTTTTACAGCATTCAGTACATTCCATACTTCGCCGGTGCGTTTCTGGATAGCTAAGGTACGAAATCCCATTTGTAAACTATTCAGAATTGCCGCTAAAGTTGTGGGTCCTGTCACAACAATTTTATAAATCCGCATCAATTCTTCCAACAGGGCAGAGCGCCGGATGACATCGGCATACAGGCTTTCAAAAGGAAGGAATAATATGGCGAAATCGGTGGTTGCCGGAGGCGATATATATTTATCATGTATATCTTTTGCCATTTTTCGGATAGTAATCTCCATTAATTTAGCCGTTTTTTCTATGTTTTCCGTAGAACCGTTATCTATTGCATCGAGATATTGCTCGTAAATATCTTTAGGAAATTTAGCATCGATAGGGAGATATACGGGACAGCCCGTGTCATCGTTCCCTGGTAGTTTAATTGCAAATTCGACAAAATCGTTACTACCCGGCACGAGCTTGACGTTTGAGACATATTGTTCCGGAGCAAGTATCTGGTCGAGTAGGAAGCCAAGTTGAATTTCTCCGATGTTGCCTCTGGTTTTTACGTTTGCCAATACTCTTTTTAGTCCGCCCACATCCTGGGCGAGATTTTGCATTTCGCCCAGTCCTTTCTGTACGCTTTCGAGCTGCGAACTTACTAACTTGAATGATTGGCCGAGCCGTTCGTTCAGGGTTTTTTGTAGTTTTTCATCCACCATCGAGCGAATCTCCTCCAACTTGCGTTCTGTATTTTCTATCAATAAGCGCTGTTTTAAATCCAACTCGGAAAATTTTTCTTTTTGAAGTGTGTTGAATGAGTTTATGCTTTGATCGAATGATGCTCTGAAATACGCAATGGAAGAGGCCAGTTCTTCCCGGTTCTCTCTATTGAATGAACGCACTTCATCTCTGTTATTTTTAAACTCTTCGCGTAAAAGAGTCTCTAAATGTTGGATAGAATGGGAGATGTCTGCGGCAGATTGCTTATTTTTGTTTTTAGTTAGAGAAAAAAACAATAAAAAAAGTAAGAACAGAATAATTGTACATAAGACAATGGTAATGATCTCCATGGGGCATCTTCTCTTTTCTTCAAAGATAAGATTTCTCTCTTATTTATGAAACATTTTGTAGTTGGTTATCGTTTATAATTAAGAAATTTAATATTTAAAGATATGGCTAAAATAACATTGAAAGGAACGGGTGTAAATACGAATGGAAATTTGCCCGAAGTTGGATGTCAGGCTCCAGATTTTGAATTGACGAAAACTGATTTGTCGTCTCTTTCATTAAATTCTCTGAGAGGAAAGAGAGTTGTACTGAATATTTTCCCCAGTCTCGATACTTCCACATGTGCGACTTCCGTTCGTAAATTTAATAAAGAAGCAGCGTCACTCGATAATACGGTTGTGCTGGCGATTTCAAAAGATCTTCCTTTTGCAAGCGGACGTTTTTGCACAACGGAAAATATTGATAATGTAATTCCGTTATCGGCTTTCCGCGATACTAAATTCGATTATGAATACGGTATGTTGATTGTTGACGGACCGTTGGCGGGACTATTGGCCAGAGGAGTCGTAGTGATCGATGAAAATGGGAAAATCATTTATCGTCAGTTGGTAAATGAGATAACTGAAGAACCGGATTATTCTGCTGCTGTGGCAGTTTTGAAATAGAAAATACCCACATAAATATAAAAAACAGTTGGCAATAACAGCCAACTGTTTTTTATATTTATTGTTCTGTGTTTATTTTCCGGCAACCGTCGCGCCTGCAAGCGGAGTATATGTTCTGTTTGCCAATTCTTTATCCAGCATGTAAATACCGAAACCGTTATTACTTATCATTTTAAGACTATCGATAAGACCTTGTGCGGTTTCTTCTTCTTCAACTTGTTCGTCGATGAACCATTTTAACATGCTCTGGGTAGCATAATCCTCCTCTTTTACTGCCAATGCATAAAGGTCATTGATCATTTTAGTTACTTTCTTTTCGTGAGCGAGAGTTTCTTCGAAAGCTTCCAATGGAGAAGTCCAGGAACTTTTCACCTCTGCCAGTGGCTGCAATTTGACCTTTGCAGAACGTGAAACTAAAAAGTTTATAAATTTTAATGCGTGGTCTTGTTCTTCTTTAAATTGAACATGCATCCAGTTTGCGAAACCGGGATTTCCTTTTGCTGCAAAATCTGCAGACATGGAAAGAGAGAGATATGCTGACCAGAATTCAGCATTGATTTGAGCATTGATTGCTTCTTCTAATTTAGGACTTAACATAATTGATAAAATTATTAATGGTTATTTTATTAATTAATGGTTGTTTTTACAAGATTGAATAGTTTATAAATAAGGGTTGTGTTTTTTTTCATAACCAATGGTCGTTGTTGGACCGTGACCCGGATATACAATCGTATCGTCGGGAAGTGTAAGCAATTTATTCCGTATGCCCTGAATTAAGAGATTTCTGTCTCCGCCCCATAGATCTGTACGCCCTATCGATTGTCTGAATAACACGTCACCGCTTATGATGAAATGATCATCGGGAGAGTAAAAGACGATACTTCCCGGTGAATGTCCGGGGACATGAAGCACTTCCAATTTTGAATTGCCGAAATGAATAACGTCTCCCGCTTTCAGGTATCTCTCGGCTTCGACATCCGGTTCTGTAATTTTTATACCGAAAGGAATACCTTGCTGGGCTATTGTCGGTAGTTTCGTTACATCGTCCTGATGTACAAGCGGTTTTAGCCCATATTGCTTGAAAAAGAAATTGTTCCCTATGGCATGATCCAGATGAAGATGTGTATTGAGCAAATATTTTATAGACAAATGATGTGTGTTGATGTAGTCGGTTAATTCATTCTTTTCTTCCGGAAAAATACAACCGCAATCGATTAACACGGCTTCATTGGTTTCATCCCAGAGAAGATAAGTATTGACCGGGAATTGGTTGAATTCAAATACTTTTACATGTATCATAACGGTACAAATACTACTTTTTTTGTTTGAAAATACTCTTCTTTGAAGAAATCGCTTAAATCGAATATTTCTGCGATTTTTCTATACGGAAATACTTCGCGTTGCAATTCTCCGCCTTTCAGGCAAATAAGTCCGTTGGGTAAAGGATTGATCTGTTCCTTTTTTATATTTTTTCGGGTGATTTTAATTAAATCGTCAAGAGGCATTACAGCCCGGCTGACTATGAAGTCGAATTGTGTTTTTACCTCTTCGGCGCTTCCATGCTGGAAAGTTACATTATTCAAGCCGATCGCATTGGCAACCTCTGTTGCTACTTTTATCTTTTTTCCGATTCTGTCGATTAAGTGAATCCGGATATCCGGAAAAAGAATCGCTAACGGTATGCCCGGGAATCCGCCTCCTGTACCGACATCCATTAATGTTGTACCTTTACTGAAAGTAATGACTTTTGCAATGCCCAGTGAATGTAATACGTGATGAGTATAAAGATTGTCAATATCTTTTCTGGAAATAACATTTATTTTGCTGTTCCAATCAGAATAAAGGGCAAAAAGGTGATCGAATTGCTCTTTTTGTGTAGCCGAAAGATGAGGAAAATAATTTTCAATCATTCTGTTACTTATTAAATAACTGGGCGATAGGACTCTCTTTTTTCAAGTAAAGTTCTATTTCATCATACGGTAAAAGTACTTTGGTAACTCCTATGGCATATGCTGCAATCTCGTATTCGTTGAAAGTATAGGTTATTCCCTGTTCATTGACAAGTATATTTCCGTTGGGTTGTATTTCTTCTATGCCGAAATAGCCAATTTCATTGAGTTTGGAAGGGTCGTCTACCTGATTCAGTTCAGCTATCTTTTCAATTAAAAGTTTTGTGATAGGTTCGGTATATCCTTCCACAAAAATATCTTCTTCCGTAATCCATTTTCCGGTTGTTAGATCTATGACATGATTATTATAGGCGTGAGCACCATGGGCACCTCCGGTATATGTTTCCAAACGGTTGGTATACGAGAGAATTTTAGCCTGGTTAAAGAAAATATCGTTCGAAAGATTTTCGGTATAATAATACCATGCACCCGGATCTTCATCATCCGATAAAGATTCTGATTCTTTTTGAAAATCGGGTTCCAGCTCTTTATAAGTATCAATATAGCTTTTTATGTATTTTTCTATTGCCTTCTGAGGATTTTCATTGATATAATCCTCCCCTAGGGCGGAAACGATAAATTTATTTTGTATCTCTTTCAATATATTATTATCTGTATATTCTGTCGGATAAGTGAACGCAATTTCAAGTTCGCAGTTCGGATTTTTTTCTTTATCGAAAAGATGATAAGAAGCGTTCTTGGTAATAGTCTCGAATTTGATCGGATTTTCCTTGGTCTCTGTATTTTTTTTACAACTGCATATAACGACCGATAGAAAAAATATGGCGAGGATAGATGTTGTTTTAATGTTGGAATGTAGCATGTTTAGCATTAAAATTAAAGATATGATTTGAATTGTAGTTGCAAAGGTATTTATTAAACTCTAAAGACAAAATCAATTGTTGTAATTTTAGTGAATGGCAGGTTAAATGATTTCCCTTTTTTCAAAAGAAAGAAAAGAATATTTATTGCATCAAAATTTATAAGTTGATGTACTTGTTCTTAGATTTCTCTAAAAATGTTATTTAATAATTACTTCGTCTTTATTAAACGCTTAAATTAAGAAGAATCTGTTATTTTTGTAGACCTAAACCATATCAAATTTGAAAAATGAATAAAAAGAGTATTGCAGGCTTTCTCCCGTTGTTTATTATGGGATTGTTATTTTTAACCGGATGTCTTGACGATGCAGATAATACAAGACGATTTATTAACGAACCGTTTGTATGTGAGTACTCAGCATCGGAAAATAAAATGTTATTACGGCTCAGAGATAATTCCCTTATTTATACACCTCAGTTTACGGGTATTTCGGCTCAGCCCGGAGCTTGTGGCATTGCTCTTTCTTTTATAATCGATTATAAAAATCAGCTTTCTTCCAAATACTATGAGGTAACGAATTTTGAATATATTTCAGTTACAAAACATGATCTTCAGTTTCAGGAAAAACCGGATCCCTCTTATCAGGATACTTTGTTCGGTATTCAGGCAGCTGGATTGATCGATACGATTTTGTTTATCGATGCTGCTCAGAAAGTGAAGAAAGATCAGGAATATGTGAGTATGCTTACATTTGATCCTGCACAGAATCCTGAAAGCGATGTTTTTTTGTTGGATTTTGCTACTAAGTTGGTTTCTCCGGGAACGGGCACCGATATTTATAATGCATTGATCCCTTCGGCATTTAATATTTCCGAATTTGTCAGGAAATATGGGATAGAACAAGACCGGAAAGAATTGAGTATCCGAATAAGATATCAGAAAGGATGGAATGAAAATAATGAACCGGTTTATGAAACAACTAAGATTTTGTCTCCTCTGATTCTGAAGAATTAAATCTGAAAAAGAAATGATAAAAGCCGCTATAAAAATTGTATCTTGTTTATAGCGGCTTTTATCGTTTTATGCCCGGACAAGGGGAATCGCTATCTTGTTTATATGTTTCTTCATAAAAACTTGTACCTTTGTAAAGTTCGTTTTATACTGTTATATGCAAAAAATAATTTCTTCATATGTGTTGGTATTTCTGTTTTTTTTAACCGGGTGTATGGGCTCTTCGGATGAAATACCAGTAATATATAATCTTCCGTTTGTCGTTCGATATGATGCTGAATATGGGAAATATTTGCTGCAATCCGTTGATTTTCGTCTTTATTCTTCAGCTATAGATAGTTCTTCGTCTGTAAAAGACGGAGTGTGCGGAAAAGGAAACTTCGCTATTGATTTTGATAATACCGGTACAGGATATTATGATGCTCGGGTTGGAAATTGGGAAATTTTGCCCTTGTCTTCATTTACAATGGAGGCAAATAAAGGTGCTACTATTATTGATTCAGTCGTTTCATTGGAAAAATATGCATTGATAGACGGTTTTTTGTTTTTTAATGGAAAACAGATAATCACACGTGGCGAATATCAGTATAATTTGAATTATGATTCGTTGAATGAACCTGAAAAAGGAATATATCAGTTAGATTTTAATGTTACACATCTTAGTGGTGCAGATACGGTTTTACCTCATACAGGGCAATTTGTAAAAGTTTTTGATCTCGATCCGTTCGTCCAGTCATTCGGCATTGCCAAGGGAATAGATACATTAAAATTTAACGTTGGTTATTGTACGGGCATCGGAGATAGTCTGCTTCCTGTTTATAAAAATGTATCATCCTCGTTGCAAATAATCCTCGATCAATACAAAAGGAATAACTAAATTATTGGTAAATGGATGAGAGAGACTCGGCACAACGTTCCCCGTCGATTGCTGCCGATACGATACCTCCTGCATAGCCGGCTCCCTCTCCGCAAGGAAAAAGGCCTTTGGTTTCGATATGCATTAATGTTTCTTTGTCACGAAGAATCCTGACAGGTGCAGAAGTCCGGGTTTCAACCCCGATTAATATAGCTTCGTTTGTATTGAATCCACGATATTGTTTACCGAAAGTTTTCAAGCCTTCCTGCAGACGTTTAGATACAAATGGTGGAAGCCATTGATGTAAAGGAGAACAAACGATTCCGGGAGAATATGAGCTTTGGGGCAATGAATAGGAGGTCGTTCCTGTAATAAAATCGGACATCCGTTGCGATGGAGCTGTCTGTCTCATTCCTCCCTCTTTTTTGCATTGTTGTTCCAATTCTTCTTGAAAATACATAAGTGCCAGTTCTTTGTATGATGCGTATTGTGGGAAATCATCGGGATGTATTTCTACCACCATACCAGAATTAGCCCAACGAGAACCACGGTTAGACGGTGACATACCGTTTACTACGACCTGCTCGTTCGAACTGGCAGCCGGAACTACAAATCCTCCGGGACACATACAAAACGAGTACACCCCTCGTCCGTTACTTTGCGTTACCATGCTATATTCGGCTGCAGGTAAATAGGCGCCTCTGCCTTTTTCGGAATGATAAATAATCTGGTCTATCAGGGCTTGTGGATGTTCCAATCGTATGCCTACGGCAATACCTTTGGCCTCCTGATAAATATTCTGTTGCTGCAACATGCGGTAAACATCGCGGGCCGAATGTCCTGTCGCTAATATCACAGGACCGGAATATATAGTTCCCGTTGATGTTTTTATACCTGTAACTTCGTCGTTTTGTAATATAAGAGCATCGGCACGTGTGCCGAAATGTACCTCTCCGCCGCTGGCAATGATTTGTTTACGGATGTTTTCAATGACAGCCGGTAGTTTATCTGTTCCGATATGGGGGTGAGCATCAGTAAGAATAGCCGGGGAGGCGCCGAATTGACAAAAGATTTGAAGAATGCGGTCGGTTGAACCTCTTTTTTTGCTGCGAGTGTATAACTTCCCATCTGAAAAGGCGCCGGCTCCACCTTCTCCGAAACTATAATTCGATTCGCTGTTTACAATGTGTTCACGGCTTATTAAAGCTATATCTTTGCGGCGTTCGTGTACATTTTTGCCTCTCTCCAATAAGATAGGCTTGAACCCCAGTTCGATCAGACGCAATGCGGCGAATAATCCGGCAGGGCCGGCACCCACGACGATGGCCTCTTTTCTATTCGTAACATCGGGATAGATGATTGATTCGAATAGATTTTGCTCATCTTCCTCATTGATAAAAAGGCGAATCTTCATCTGGATATATACTGTGCGTTGACGAGCATCTATACTTCTTTTAAGGACTCGTACGGCACGTATTTCGGTCAATGGAATACCTTGCTCTTTGGATAAATAGAGTTTTAGCTGTTGTTCGTTTGCCGCAACAAACGGAAGAACCCGTAGGGAAAGTTCTTTTATCATATAAATCGTTTTTTAGCTGAATAATTTGCGGAAAGCCTCTTCTACCTTTTGTGCACATTCAACCTGAATAGATACCCGTTTAAGATCGAATCCCTTCAGGTTATTAGCTGGAATAATGATTTTCTTAAATCCTAATTTTTCGGCTTCCAATATCCGTTGTTCGATGCGGTTTACCGGACGTATTTCTCCTGATAAACCGACCTCACCGGCCAGGCAGACACCCTCTTCTATGGCAATATCCAGACTGGAAGAGAGAATCGAACTGATAATTGCCAGGTCTATGGCCGGATCGTTAACTTTTATCCCTCCTGCAATATTCAGGAAAACATCTTTTTGAATTAACTTGAACCCAGCCCTTTTTTCCAGAACGGCTAACAGCATGTTCATTCGTCGCAGGTCAAATCCTGTCGAAGAGCGTTGAGGAGTTCCGTAAACGGCCGAACTAACGAGCCCTTGTGTCTCGATGAGAAGGGGACGTACGCCTTCTATCGCTGCGGCAATCGCTACACCGCTCAATACTCCCTGATGCTGGGTTAGAAGGAGTTCTGACGGATTTGAGACTTCTCTTAAACCACTTTGCTGCATCTCGAAAATACCCAGTTCTGCAGTACTCCCGAATCTGTTTTTTATACTGCGAAGAATGCGGTACATGTAATGGCGGT
Organism: Bacteroidales bacterium; assembly: GCA_029007825.1. GTDB lineage: Bacteria > Bacteroidota > Bacteroidia > Bacteroidales > JAQXIO01 > JAQXIO01. The sequence goes on from JAQXIO010000009.1 coordinate 65,583, forward strand.
CTCCTTCAAATTGCAAAACTGTATCTACGATATGTTCCAAAACTTTTGGGCCGGCAATGCTGCCTTCTTTGTTGATATGCCCGATCAGCAATACCGGAATGTCGTTTTCCTTGGCATATTTTAAAATTGCAGCGGAACATTCACGTACCTGTGTAATGCTTCCGGGCGATGACTCTGCAGTTTCGGTAAAAAGCGTTTGTATGGAGTCTACCACCATTAAATCGGGTTGCACCTGATTAGCTTCCTGGAATATACGTTCCAGGTTCGTTTCGCAAAGAATATAGCATTCCGAAGTATCACCACCCAGACGTTCCGCTCGTAATTTAATCTGGTTACTACTCTCTTCTCCCGAAACGTAAAGCGTTTTTACGGTAGGTAAAGAGAGTACGGTTTGCAGAACAAGGGTTGATTTTCCGATGCCCGGATCGCCTCCGATTAAAACCAGTGAACCTTTGACCAATCCCCCTCCCAATACACGGTTAAATTCTTTATTTTGTAAATCGATCCGGCTCTCGTCTCCTGCTACTATTTCTCGGATACGAATGGGTTTACTTTTTGCCTTGTCGCTTTGAGATGTATAGAGTGTCCGTGACGGATTATCTTTTCGTATTATTTCTTCAACGTATGTATTCCAAGCTCCACAGGAAGGGCATTGCCCCATCCATTTGGGTGAATCGTTCCCGCATTCACTGCAAACATACACGCTTTTAACCTTTGCCATGCGCTTCTTATTTTAGATTAGGTAAAAGTACGAAATAATTTGGTTTCGGTAAATAAGAGGGTGGGAGTAGTATGTCTGCTCCTCCGTTTTGTTATATTTGTAACTTGATACTATATAATTTAAAATTCATTTATCGATGAAAGATACAATACTCTATTTTAAATTATCTTTTGTTTATCTGTTTCTTTGTGCTTTTGATATTCAGGCTCAGGAAAAGCTGACTCCGGTAGATTATGTAAACCCACTGATGGGGACGCTTTCTACTTTTGAAATTTCTGCCGGAAACGTTTATCCGGCAATTTCCAGACCATGGGGGATGAACTCTTGGACGCCTCAGACCGGAGAAATGGGAAGTGGTTGGATCTATGTATATACGCAGAATAAGATAAAAGGATTTAAGCAAACGCATCAACCGAGTCCGTGGATCAACGATTATGGACAGTTTGCGATTATGCCGGTTACGGGAAAACCAAATTTCGATGAAAATGACCGTGCCAGTTGGTTTTCACATAAAACGGAAGAGGTAATGCCTTATTATTATAAGGTATATTTAGCCGACTATGATATAGTGACAGAAATTACACCGACAGACAGGGCAGCGGTGTTTCGTTTTACATTTCCGGAAACCGATTCCTCATTTGTTGTTATTGATGCTTTGGACAAAGGCTCATATATTAAAGTTATTCCCGGGGAAAATAAAATTATAGGGTATACAACTAAAAATGCAGGGGGAGTTCCCGACAATTTCCGTAATTATTTTGTTATTGTTTTTGATAAGCCTTTTGCGTCCGTGCAGACTTTCGCGGATGGTCAGCTTACATCTGGGACAGAACAGGAAAAAAATCATGTGGGAGGAATTGTCGGTTTCTCTACTTTTCGGGGAGAAACTGTTCAGGCACGTGTCGCATCTTCTTTTATCAGCTTCGATCAGGCAGAAATAAATCTCCGGGAAGTGCAAGAGTATACTTTCGATGAAATAAAGAAACAAAGCCGTCAGGTCTGGAATGATCTATTGGGCAGGATAGACGTGGAAGGAGGTAGTGATACGGAATATCGGACTTTTTATTCCTGCCTTTATCGGAGCATGTTATTTCCTCGTAAATTTTATGAAAAAGATGCCCGTGGAAATATTGTACATTACAGTCCGTATAATGGTTTGATACTTCCGGGATATATGTATACCGATACAGGTTTCTGGGATACTTTCAGAGCTCTTTTCCCCATGTTAAACCTGTTATTTCCCTCTGTTAATGAAGAGATCCAGAAAGGTCTCGTAAATACATATAAAGAGAGCGGTTTTTATCCGGAATGGGCAAGTCCTGGTCATCGGGGATGTATGATCGGAAATAATTCGGCATCTGTATTAACGGATGCTTATATGACAGGTGTCCGGACAGGTGAAGATATGCTTTTATATGAAGGACTTTTGAAAGGGGCCAACAATGTCCATCCTGAAATATCATCCGTCGGAAGATTAGGATGGCAATATTATAACAAACTGGGATATGTACCTTATAACGTCGGGATAAACGAGAACGCGGCACGGACGTTGGAATACGCATATGATGATTGGTGTATTTATCAGATGGCGAAACAGTTGAATCGGCCACAGGAAGAGATAGATCTTTATGCAGACCGTTGTCAGAACTATAAGAATGTATTTGATAAAAGTACTCTTTTGATGAGAGGTCGGAATGAGGATGGTGCGTTTCAGTCTCCTTTTAATCCGTTAAAGTGGGGCGATGCTTTTACCGAAGGGAACAGCTGGCATTATACATGGTCTGTTTTTCATGACGTTCAGGGATTGATCGATTTAATGGGCGGAGAAAAAACGTTTGTACATATGTTGGATTCTATTTTTATTATTCCTCCGGTGTTCGATGAAAGTTATTACGGAATTGTCATTCATGAAATCCGTGAGATGCAGATTATGAATATGGGTAATTATGCTCATGGGAACCAGCCCATACAACATGTTTTGTATCTATACAACTACGCGGGAGAGCCGTGGAAAAGTCAGTATTGGCTGAGGGAAGTGCTGAAAAAGATGTATTTGCCTTCACCTGACGGTTATTGTGGTGATGAAGATAATGGACAAACTTCTGCTTTTTATGTGTTTTCGGCATTGGGTTTTTATCCTGTTTGTCCTGGAAGTAAAGAGTATGTTCTGGGCACTCCGTTGTTTAAGAAATTTACAATCACATTGGAAAATGGTAAAAATATAATACTGGAGGCTCCCGAAAACAGCCATAAAAACCGTTATATTGATCGGCTGTTGTTGAATGGGAAAAACGTAACTCGTAATTATCTGACTTATGATGAATTGAAGTCGGGTGCTACATTGAAATTTAAGATGTCGGAAAAACCGAATTATAAAAGGGGAACGGCTCGGCAGGATAGACCGTACTCCTTTTCATTAGAAAAATAAATAAGTAAAAGAGGGGGGATAAATAATTTATCCCCCCTCTTTTACTTGGATTGAATGTATATCAATCTGTATTTATGAATAAAGTTTTATTTCTTCTTGTTTGGTTGATTTATGTTGACCCGATTGTGAAAGGATAGAAGACTGGATGCTTCTGTTATTGAATCCGATAAAGGTTTGGCAATCCAGAATATTGGAGGAAGACTTGAAATTGCAATAATTTCCCCCAGCTTGTTTTAAAATTAAAGAAGCTGCAGCAATATCCCAGATATGCAGATCATTATGAACATAAGCATCATAACAGCCTTTAGCTATATAGCATATTTCGGCAGCTGCCGAACCTTGATTCCGTATAGTTGTCAAAGGTGCAATTTTTGAAAGAAAAGGAATGAATTCTTTCATTTGGGTCTGGTTGTATGAAAAGCCGAATCCAACTACAGCGTTTGATATAGTACGGTTTGGCGAACAGAATATGGGACGACCGTTCATATATGCCTTACTGTCTTTCCATGCATAATAAAGCTCATTGTTAGTTAATTCGTAAACTACACCCAAAATAGGTTCTTGTCCGTGGAAAAGAGCGATACTTATACAATAGGGCCCTGAGTTATGTATAAAATTGGTAGTCCCGTCAACCGGATCTATTACCCAATAGTACTCTTTGCCTAAATTGTCTTTCCCACCTTCTTCCGATATGATGCTGGCTTCCGGAAGGTATCTTTGGAGAGAAGAGTTAAGCCTGTTATGAACTTCTTTGTCTACGTACGTGACAAAGTCAATATTCCCTTTTTCCTCAATAGAGGATAGGACTATATTCTTTTGTTCTTCAAGAATATAGTTCCCGATGTTTTTTTCTAATGCACATATTTGTGCACATAAATCGATTAAATCTGCCTGGCTCATATTTTATTTAAAATCAAAATTTCAAATAGATATATTGCAAAGATATGCTATTTATATAATAAAATAATTATTATATAAGCAAAATAGTATAAAATGATAGCCGGTTATAGTAAATTA
>JAQXIO010000010.1 GCA_029007825.1 Bacteroidales bacterium
TGAAGAAGGCGGCAATGCCTCTTGTTCCCGGCAAGTATAAAAAAGCGGCAGAGAGTGCCTGGTGGATAAACCACAGCTGCACGGTTGCACCGGAAGGCGAAATCTCCCGCCGTACAATTCTGATGTCAAAAAACTGGATGAACCAAGTATGGGCATGGGATAACTGCTTTAATACGCTCGCCATGGCTAAAGCCGATAAAAAACTGGCTTTCGACCAAATGCGGATATTTTTCGACAAGCAAACGGCCGATGGCATGTTTCCCGACTCCATATCGTCCATGGCTACACGATACGGTCATGTCAAACCTCCGATCTACGGATGGACAATGCTGCAACTTATGCAGATTTTACCAGAAGAAGAGTTGTTGCCCTTTATTCCTGAAGCTTACAATGCCATTTCCAGACAAACGCTCTGGTGGTATGAGAATCGTGACCCGGACAGTAATGGGATGTGCGAATATCTGCATGGCAACGATTCCGGCTGGGATAACGGTTCGCTTTTTGATCAAGGCTACCCGACAGAAGGCGCCGACCTTGCAGCTCACCTTGTTTTACAATGCGAAGCTCTTTCAAAAATGGCAGCCCTATCGGGAAAAGGTGCGGAAGCAGAAATATGGAGTAAAAAAAGCGCATCCCAACTGGAACGTCTTTTAACCCGCAACGTTCATAATTTTCGTTTCTTCTCTCCTTTACGCGGAAAGACAAATGCAAAAGATACAAAATGCCTGCTGAACTATGTACCTCTGGAATTAGGACATCGTATCCCTTCCGAAATATGGGACACGATGATAAACGATTTGAAAAAAGAGGGAATATTCCTTACCGCCAACGGATTGGCAACCCAGGCTATCTCTACACCGGAATACCGTCCTGACGGCTATTGGCGGGGACCAGTATGGGCGCCCTCGACCTATCTTATATTTACAGGTCTGGTCGACAGAAACGAAACAACACTTGCAAAGACAATCGCAGAACGCTTTTGCGATATGTGTGCAAAAGACGAAGCTATGTGGGAAAATTACGACGCATTGACAGGTAAAGGTTTACAATGTCCCGCATATACGTGGACTTCATCCGTTTTCTTACTGCTTGCCGAATGGTTGAATAAGAACTGATCAGAGCTCTTCCGAATTATTAAACAGTTCGGATACCCTCTGTTCATAGTCCGATATCTTACTGCTTTTGAATATTCGCTTTCGGTGTTTCCGGTCTGTCCCGGGCAAAAAATACTCCCATATCGTTTTCATCTTAACCAGCAGCTGATGATCATCATTCAAACGATCTTTGTATTGCCGGAATAAGGACTCATGAAAACGGCAATATAGATTCCGCTTCTCCGATAGCGATAATTTTGTTCCCGCTGTATACTCGGCGGCCAACAACGGATTCGCAAGAAGTCCCCTTCCGATCGCGACACCTTTCAGACCTGATGCCAGTGACAGTACACGATTGATATCCTGACCGGTCAAAATATCTCCATTATAAAAAAGAGGATGCGTGCACTGTTCATAAAACTGTAAAAAAGCTTCCCAGTCCGGCTCTCCTTTATATTGTTGCCGGCCCACACGGGCATGTACCGTAACCTGTGTGAAAGGAAGAGAGTTCAATGCCGGCAAAAAAGCAAATACATCTGTCGGCTTATCCCATCCCAAACGCATTTTTACGGAAAATCTCACCGAAGGATATTCATTTATCGTTTCAAGCAATGTAATTACGTCGGTTGCATACGGAAGTATTCCGGCGCCTTTGCGCTGATGCGCTACAGGAGGATACGGACATCCCATATTTATATCGATAGCGGTATATTCCTTTTCAACAAAAAGATCTACTATTTTCCTGAATTCATCCGGTTTGGAAGCTATCAATTGCGGTATTACGCAAGCCGTATTATTCGAGGGCTCGATATCGCGTAAATCTTTTTTCCTGAAAACATCATGCTTATCCAACCGTACGAATGGCGTATAATAACGGCTTATTCCGCCAAAATACTCGTTATGGGTATTCCGGTAAATATCATCTGTATATCCTTGTAAAGGCGCGAAATCTATCTTATATTTTTTATCGTTGGCTATCATTTTACGACACATTCAACGTTTTGTTCGAAAAGACAATATATGTATAGTCACAGCAATACTGATAATCAGCATGACAATTGCCACTATCCAATTTCCTACCAGTATAACCGATAATAAAGAACCGCTCCAGAGAACGGACAGAATAATTATTTTTGTCCTTATGGGAATCGTTCTTTCCTCCAGATAATCACGAAGATAAGAACCCACATATCTATTGGACAGAAAGCGATTGTACAGTTTATTCGAACTCCTTACATAAAACCAGCAGGTTAAAAGCCAAAAAGGAGTTGTCGGTAACAACGGAACAAATATACCGATAGCACCCAAAACAAGCGTAAGTGAACCCAGTACTATATAAATAGCTCTCTTCAAACAGGTATAACTTATTTTTAATCAAAATGCCACTTTTCATCCAGCTTCAAACCGCACAAAAGTTCAGTAGGAGTCATTCGCCTCTTTCCTGCAAGTTGTAATGATTTTATCTGTAAATAGCCGTCGCATACAGCCACTTTTAAATTATTTTTTCCATCCGTCACAATAGAGCCATAAGAAAGCATATGATTTTCAAGCTGCTTTGCCGTCTCGAATATTTTAACTCCGGTATGTTCTCCTTCCGGCGAAACAAGCTCACTCCAAGCTGCAGGATAAGGAGACAGTCCCCGCACAAAATTATGAAGAGCCTCGACGTCTCCAGCCCAGTTGATACGACATGTATCTTTGAAAATCTTAGGTGCCGTCATAAGATCGTCTTCATCCTCCACCAACCGTTCCTGAGCAATTCCATCCACGGTACCATTCACTATGGCATCGACCGTTTTAAGTACCAGTGGCGCACCGATTTGCATAAGCCGCTCATAAATTTCACCTACATTCTCATTTTCACCAATGGGAGTCTTTTCCTGAAAAAGTATTTTTCCGGTATCTATTTCATGGGTCAGACGAAAAGTAGTTACCCCCGTTTCAACCTCTCCGTTCATAACTGCCCAATTGATGGGCGCAGCTCCCCTGTATTGCGGAAGCAACGAAGCATGCAGATTGAACGTTCCCATCGGAGGCATATTCCAAACGACTTCAGGCAACATACGGAAAGCAACGACAATCTGCATATCGGCCTTCCATGCACGTAAATCTCCGAGAAATGTTTCATCTTTCAGTTTTTCAGGCTGTAAAAGCGAAAGCCCCTTTTCCAATGCATATTGCTTTACCGGAGAAAACTGAATCTTATGTCCTCTTCCTGCCGGTTTATCGGGCATCGTAATCACTCCTACCACATTATACCCGTTTTCTACCAATGCCTGCAAAGGTGCTACGGCAAATTCGGGTGTACCCATATATACGATTCTACACTCTTTCGGATTCATATTTTAGTCTTCAGAATAATTTTCCAGTAATATTTCACGGTAATAATTAAAAATCTTCGATTTCGAAACAAAACCGATGTACTCTCCTTCCGGCCCTACAACAGGAAGATTCCACGCTTTTGTTTCGTCAAAAAGCCTCATAGCCTGTTCCATGGTCATATCGCTGCGTATTTTGGAACCGGTAGAAACCATAAACTTAGAGACTTTAAAACGTTTGTAAAGTTCAGGACGAAACATGATATTACGAATATCGTCAAGAAGTACGACTCCGAGCAATATGCCCTTATCATCTGTTACAGGAAACATATTCCGGTGCGAACGTGCTATAACAGCGACCATATCGCCAAGATACATATCAGGCTTAACCTCTTCGAAATCACGCTCGATAACTTTCCCTATCTGCATGAAAGTCAATACGGCCTTGTCTTTATGATGCGTTATAAGCTCTCCTTTCTGCGCCAGACGCATCGTATAAATACTGTGTTTCTCAAATGCCATGATGGTTGCATAAGACGATGTGGAAACTATCAGCAACGGAAGGAAAAGGCTATATCCCCCTGTCGTTTCGGCAATAAGGAATACCCCCAAAAGAGGAGCATGCATCACACCGGCCATCACACCGGCCATTCCCATCAGTGAAAAATTATCTACCGGCAAAAAAGGAATCCTCCCTATTCCATTTGACGCATAGGCAAATACAAAGCCAACCACAGCACCAAGGAAAAGACTCGGTCCAAAGGTTCCGCCACATCCTCCACCGGCATTGGTAGCACTCGAGGCAAAAACCTTAAAAAGGGCTACTCCAACCAGGAAAAGCACCAATCCCCAATAATTCTGGTTCAGAAAATAAAACATACTGCCATCCATCAAATGCTGATAACGTGTGGCCAGTAAATCTACAATAGTCGTATATCCTTCACCGTAAAGCGGAGGAAAAAGGAAAATCAATATACTCAATAAAGAAGCTCCTATAAAAAATTTCTTACGATATTCCTTTACCTTTCTCATTTTACCCTCAAACCAAATCATCGCACGCGTAAAATAGAGAGAAATCAATCCACAAAATATACCCAACAGCAATACGTAAGGAATACGTTCAAAAAGGAAATCCTGTGTTTGCGTAAACTGAAACATTGCCTCCGGCCCCGTCAATACATACGACAATGTAGCAGCCGTCACAGAGGTTATAAGAAGAGGCAAAACGGATGTCGTCGTCAAATCCAGCATCAATACCTCAATAACAAATACGACTCCGGCAATAGGAGCCTTGAATATACCAGCAATACCGGCTCCTGCACCACACCCGACAAGCAGCATAAGCGTTCGTGATTCCAAACGGAAAAGACGGCCTATATTCGAACCTATGGCAGCACCGGTCAATACGATCGGAGCCTCGGCACCGACCGACCCTCCGAATCCTATGGTCACGGAACTGGCCGTTATGGAAGTCCAAATATTATGTGGCTTTATCCGGCTTTTGTTCTGCGATATGGCATAAAGTATTTTAGTCACCCCGTGGCTGATATCGTCTTTCACAATATATTTCACATAAAGGCCGGATAGTAAAATACCTATTGCCGGATAAAGAAGATAAAGGTAATTGGCCCCGTCAGCCCTGAAGTTCTCGGTCAACAAAGTTTGGATGTAATGGATCAATGTTTTTAAGAGTACAGCTGCAGTTCCACAACAGATGCCCACTAAAAAACAAACAATAAGAATAAAGGTGCTATCCTTAATATTCTTCTCGCGCCAAACCAAAAAGCGCATTAAGAGTTCCTCAAATTTTTCCTTCATTGATTAAACCCCTTTTCCCGTAACAACAGTTTTTACTGTATATATCATAATTTTCAGATCAAGTAAGAGAGACATATTCTCATAATAAAGCATATCGTATTGCAACCGTTCGATCATTTGAGGTACATCTGCCGCATAGCCGTATTTAACCAGTCCCCACGAAGTGATTCCCGGGCGAACATTATGCAGAAGATAATAATATGGAGCGAGCTTTACGATTTGGTCGATATAATATTTCTGTTCCGGCCGTGGCCCCACCAACGACATTTCTCCTTTTAAAACATTCCAGAGTTGAGGAAGTTCATCCAGCCGATATTTACGCATAATCTTACCAAAAGGAGTAATACGGGGATCAGTATTCCAGGAAAGCTGAGGCTGCGAGGTCTCCTGCTCATAATACATCGTACGGAATTTCCATATCTTAAAAGGTTTCCCCCTATACCCGACCCTCCATTGAGAGAAGAAGACGGGACCTTTCGAATCCAGACGTACACGAATCATCAGATAAATAAAAAGCGGACTAAAAAGAACCAGCCCCAATGCAGAAACCAACCGGTCAATACAGATTTTTATATTATGCTCCGTATCGTTAAAATTACTTTCTGTCAAATCCACCAACGGAACTCCTGTTAATGTGCGTACCCGTATGCCGCCGGTCAAAATACGAGCCTTATCAACATATAATTTAATAGGCAAATTATATTTATAAAGACCATATAGAACTTTTAGTACCTCCTGATCATTATCGGAATCTATTGCCACAATAATTTCATCTATTTTTAACTCTTCCATTAACTCATCCATATCGTCAATATTCCCGATTATAGGAAAGTTATCAAAAATATCGGATGCTAATGTTTTTTCTCCGGACAAAAGAGCCAGATACCCCGCTACATCATATCCAAAAGTATTCCGGGCCGAGAGAATCTCTTCCTTTGCTGCCCGGGCACGTGCTCCCGTCCCTATCACAACACACCTCTGACAAATATCACCGTTATGTATCTTATTCGTAACAGTTTGCGTTATTATCAAACGGGCTGTATATGTAAAAATAAACTGAATCGTAAAAAGATAAATTATAAGGTTATAATACACCTTATATGTCCATGGAATATCATTCAATATCACCAGAAAAAACACTCCTAAGGTACCCAGCAGAATACTGAATAAAGTTTGAAAAAACTCTTCGAGACGGGATTTTCCTATTACATGATTGTAATAACCGGAAAGAAAAAATATAAACATCCAGAATGCAAGAAGAATAAAAAGATCCGCAATGTTTTTAAAATCGAATAAAAAATCGGAAAGAGACGAATAATATTCTACAGCCCCCACCTTAAAACGTACGATATTAAAACAGATCCAACCCAATATGAGAGCTATCAGGTCTGCCATTATATAATATATGCGTATCTGCTTCTTTCTCATTCACGTATGACTTGCACCAGACCACCCATTCCGAGTTTTATAATTCCTGAAGGTTTTGCCAGGTTATTATCATCACGCCGGTATTCCACTACATAATCGACTGCATTTATAATTTCAGGAGCTATTTCCGCATAAATCCGGGGAGTTGGATGACCGCTGATGTTTGCGGAAGTAGAAACTATGGGTTTCCGGAACTTCTCACACAAAAGATGTGAAAATTTTTCGTCTGTAATCCTGATCCCTACACTCCCATCTTCTGCCAAAAGATTAGATACAAGATTTTTCGCTCCCGGATAGATAATTGTCAGCGGTTTGGTGGTCAACTCTATCAGTTCCCATGCCATTTCCGGAACTTCCTGAATATATCCGTTCAGCTTTGCCGGAGAATCGACCAGAAGAAGAAGAGCCTTGAAGTCTACTCGCTGTTTTATTTCAAAAACTCTTTTTACAGCCTCTTCGTTCGTCGCATCACACCCAATCCCCCACACAGTATCAGTAGGATAAAGTATAACCCCACCCTCCTTCAATACCTTTACCGCATTTACAATATCGTTTTGCATAACAGTTTTTTTGTTCCGTACACAAAAATACAATTTTTTTCAGGAGAATTAGGGTACAACAGACAAATTGATTTTATTCTCATATTTATAGAACAGGGCCATCCCGTTTCAATATTATTTGCTACCTTTACAAGTTAAAGCATGCCTCCTTTTCGGTATATAAAACTACATATACAGCAAGTAATACGGGAAGCGCGCCTTTCTGACAGCAAAAAAAGAAAAAAATGACATATAATGACACACAAATGGAATTTGCGAACTCTTACACCAGAAGAGAATGAATTAGCCAGCAAATTATCCGCCTTTTACCAGTTGCACCCTGTCATCGGAAGACTTCTGGTTCAACGCGGGTTAACGACAAAAGAAGCTTTAAACGATTTTTTTCATCCGAAGTTAAGTAACTTACACGATCCATTCCTTATGCCGGATATGGATAAAGCGGTAAAAAGACTCAATAAAGCATTAGGAAACAAAGAAAAGATACTGATTTACGGAGATTACGATGTTGACGGAACAACTGCAGTAGCTTTAGTTTATAAATTTCTAAGAGGAGTAACGTCTCTTCTCGACTATTATATTCCCGACCGGTACGATGAAGGATACGGCATATCCTACAAAGGAATCGATTATGCTGCTGAGAACGGAATAACATTGGTTATTTCGCTGGACTGCGGAATTAAGGCTATTGATAAAATTGAGTATGCCAACCAAAAAGGTATTGATTTTATCATATGTGACCATCACATGCCGGACGATACGTTACCGGATGCAGTAGCTGTACTCGACGCCAAACGAGAAGATTCCGTTTATCCTTACCCTCATCTTTCCGGCTGCGGTGTGGGTTTCAAATTCATGCAGGCATTCGCACAAGATAATAAAATGCCTTTCAGTGAGCTGGAGAGACTACTCGACCTCACAGCAGTCAGCATTGCATCCGATATCGTTCCGATAACAGGAGAAAACCGGATTCTTGCACATTACGGATTAAAGAAACTGAACGATAATCCTAATTTCGGTCTGAAAGGAATTATCGATGTCTGCGGCTTGAACGGAAAAGAGATTACGGTAAGCGATATCGTTTTTAAAATAGGGCCCCGTATCAATGCTTCGGGACGTATGATGCGCGGTATAGAAGCGGTCGATCTATTGTTAAGCAAAGATATTGCTGAAGCTAAAGAAAAAAGTGAAAACGTAAACCAGCATAACGAAGACCGTAGGGAACTCGATAAAAAAATTACCGATGAAGCAAATGCGATCATCGACGCAATCAGTGACATCTCGGATAAAAAAATCATTGTAGTATTTAACCGGGAATGGCACAAAGGAGTTATCGGGATCGTGGCTTCCCGTCTGACGGAAAAATACCATCGTCCGGCCATCGTATTAACGCTCTCAAACGGACTGGTAACAGGTTCGGCCCGCTCGGTCGTAGAATTCGACATCTATAAAGCCATCGAGGCATGTAAGGATTTATTAGAAAATTTCGGAGGACATACCTATGCTGCCGGATTGTCTCTTAAAGAGGAAAACTTCGAAACTTTTAAAGAGCGAATTGAATCTTTCGCAGCCGAAAATATAGTGGAAGAACAACTGGTACCTCAAATCGATATCGATGCCGAGATCTCATTAGGAGACATCAACCGCAAATTTTTCGACGATCTGAAAAAATTATATCCGTTCGGGCCGGATAATCACAAACCGATCTTTGCAACACGAGACGTACGTGATTACGGTACAAGCCGCCTGGTAGGAAAAGAGAGTGAACATATAAAACTGGAAGTCATCGATACGAAAGGTTCCCCCTCCATTCAGCAAGGCATTGCTTTTGGCATGAAAGACCATTTCAGCTCAATCAAAAGCATGAAACCTTTCAGCCTATGTTACTATGTAGAAGAAAATACATTCAACGGAACTACCAATCTGCAACTCATGGTAAAAGACATAAAGAGCAGCTAAAGAGATTTGCTTTTATTGTGACATCCTTAATTTAATTTATATTTGGATTCAAGGTTTCTCGACACTCTAAAACTCTATTGGGGATATTCTTCTTTCAGGCCTTTACAGGAAGATATCATCCGTTCGGTATGGGAAGGACGGGACACACTCGGATTGCTTCCGACCGGCGGAGGAAAATCCATTACATTTCAGGTTCCTGCATTATGCATGAATGGAATCTGTATTGTAGTTACCCCTCTCATAGCCTTGATGAAAGACCAAGTGGATAACCTACGCCACAGGGGTATCAAAGCAACCGCTGTTTATTCGGGTATGACCCGGAATGAAATAATTACAGCTCTCGAAAATTGCATTTTAGGCGATTACAAATTCCTGTACGTATCGCCGGAACGGCTCTCTTCCGAATTATTTCTGACCAAACTACAACAAATGCAGGTCTGCTTACTGGTTGTCGACGAATCGCACTGTATCTCTCAGTGGGGTTATGATTTCCGGCCATCTTATCTTCATATACATACTTTACGTGACTACGTACCTGGCGTACCTGTCCTTGCACTTACCGCAACGGCAACTCCCGATGTTGCGAACGATATTCAGGAACGTCTGGGTTTCAAAAAAAACAATCTGTTCAAGAGTAGCTTCGAACGAAAAAACCTCTCTTATATAGTACGAGGAACCGAGGAAAAAATGGAAACTCTGGTTCACATACTCCAACATGTTCCGGGCAGCTCTATCGTCTATGTACGAAGCAGGAAAAGAACAAAGGAAATCGCTACCGAATTATGCAAGACTGGCATACAGGCCGATTATTTCCATGCCGGACTGAATCAGGTAGAGAAACATCGGAAACAGCTTTCCTGGAAAAAAGGCGACTGCAGGGTAATAGTAGCGACAAATGCATTCGGAATGGGAATCGACAAAAGCGACGTTCGCTCCGTTATACATATAGATATGCCCGCCTCTCCTGAAGAGTATTTTCAGGAAGCGGGACGTGCGGGACGAGACGGCAAACGTTCCTATGCGGTTGTATTACGTTCTCCGTATGACCTCGCCGTTTTGAAACGTAAGCCTTCCGACGAATTTCCGGAACGTTCCTTTATACTAAGGGTTTATGAGGCTTTGGGCAATTTCTATCAGATAGCGGTGGGGGCAGGAGGTAACTCGGCACACAACTTCAGCCTGAACGAATTTTGCGGTGTTTTCGGTTTTCCTCCCTTGCGCACTCATAATGCTTTGAAAATACTGGAACTTTCCGGTTATATAGAATATACGGAAGAAATAAACAACCTTTCACGGGTTATGTTCATCACTACGCGCGACGAACTTTACAGGCTCAAACTACACGGAGAACGTTGCGATACCGTAATTCAGACTCTATTACGTTCTTATACCGGACTATTCGCAGATTATGCCTATATCGAAGAAAGCATTGTAGCTTCACGGTGCGGTCTCACGGAGCATGAAGTATATGAAGTATTGAAATATCTCTCCCAGCAACGGATATTACAATACATTCCTCAACGAAAATGTCCTCTTATTATCTATACCCGTCCCAGGGAAGATCAGAAATACATAATCATTCCACGAAATGTTTATGAAGAACGGAAATCACGATTTGAAGAACGTATCGGATATGTACTCCGCTATCTCCAAAGCAACGATCTATGCCGGAGTGTTCAACTCCTCTCCTATTTCGGGGAAGAAAATGTAAAGGAATGCGGACATTGCGATGTCTGTTTAAGCAAAAACGAAGACGGTATATCCCGTTATGACTTTAACAGGATAGAAGAAGAGCTTATCAACAAGGTTAAAGAAAATCCCGTTCTTCTCAAAGAATTGGTTAAAAGTATTCCATATCCTGAAAAAAAAGTAATGCAGGTATTACGCTTCCTTTTTGACAATCACAGGCTTATCTATCTGAGTGACGGTATGGTCTCTTGTACCGAAGAGAAACCATAAACCTGAATAAAAATATTTTGTTTTATTAAAGACCTTAAAATTTTTTCTTATGTTCTGGGATTTCACATTTCGTCTGGTTATTGCCGGTATATTGGGTGCGCTCATTGGTCTGGACAGGGAATATCGTGCTAAGGAAGCCGGATTCCGGACGCATTTTCTCGTCTCACTCGGAAGTGCCCTCATCATGATCGTATCGCAATACGGTTTTCAGGATATTATCCGGGAACCCGGTGTATCGCTCGACCCGAGCCGTGTCGCCGCCCAAGTGGTAAGCGGTATCGGATTTATTGGGGCCGGTACCATTATTCTACAAAAGCAGATTGTACGGGGACTTACCACGGCAGCCGGATTATGGGCTACAGCAGGGATCGGTCTTGCTATCGGAAGTGGCATGTACTGGATAGGAATCAGCGCAACCATCCTCACCCTGATCGGTCTGGAAGTATTGGGATACTTTTTCAAAAGCCTCGGCATGCACAGCTCTCTGTTCTCCTTTACCACAACAGAAGAGGAGAATCTCAAAAAAGTAGTCGAAGATATTCACCAGAAAGGATTTCGCCTGGTTAGTTACAAGGTGAAAAAAAACGAATCGGCGGGAACTGCTTCATTCAACGTAACCATGGTCGTTAAAACAAAAAAATATGAAGACGAAAATTACTTGTTCCAGTTTATACAATCGCTTCCGCATATGACCATAGAAGGAATGGAGTAAAGGTGAAGAAAAAAATGAAAAAAAATTTCCCATTTTATTTGGAGAATTAAAAAAAAATGTACCTTTGTTCCATCAAAATGAAATCAGAAATGAACCAATTCAGTTTTGCATACTTCTTTTATTATTACTTCTTTTTTAGCAAAAAAGGGGCAGGAGTTGTATGTGGCTAATTGAGAACGAAACTAAATAAAATAACAGACATATAAATCCTGCCCGGTATGGGCGGGATTTTTTTTTAATTATTAAAGTATGAAAAGAGTAGCTATCCAAGGTATTGCAGGATCTTATCACGACGTGGCATCACGATCGTATTTCGAAGGTGAAGATATTGAAATTGTCCCATGCAGCAGTTTTAAAGAAGTTTTTGCCTGTTTACACAAAGATCCCACTTTGATCGCGTTGGTTGCCATCGAAAATACGATTGCAGGAAGTCTTCTCCCGAATTACGAACTGTTACGGGAAAGCCATCTTACAGTTGTCGGCGAATACAAATTGCACATCACGCACTCCTTTGCCGCTCTGAAAGGGACTAAAATTGAAGATATCGTAGAGATCGGATCACACCCCATCGCATTAATGCAATGTGCAGATTTTTTAAATCAATTTCCCAACGTCCGTGTCGTAGAAAAAAACGATACAGCTTACAGTGCACGTGAAATTGCAGAGAAAAAGCTGGTCGGACATGCAGCAATCTGCGGTGCCACGGCTGCCGAAACTTACGGTCTTGAAATTTTGGAACGCGGAATTGAAACGAATAAAAGAAATTTTACCCGTTTCCTCGTTCTTGCTGACCGTTGGAACGCCGAACCCCTCTTAGACAGGAAAAAATGCAACAAGGCTTCGTTGGTTTTTGCAGTTCCCCACACCTCTGGAAGCCTATGCAAAGTGCTTTCTACATTGTGGTTCTACAACATCAATCTAAGTAAAATACAGTCGCTGCCTATCATCGGCAGAGAATGGGAATACCTGTTTTATGTAGACCTTACTTTCGATAATTATATGGAGTACCGACAAGCCCTCGATGCAATACGTCCATTAACAAAAGAGTGTAATATACTTGGTGAATATGAAGAAGGAAGACAAAGTGTGTAACGGAATATTACCCGCCGCACGTATAGGAAAAGTGAGCGAATACTACTTTTCAAAAAAATTAAAGGAAATCGCTCAGATGAATGCAGATGGCATGAATGTCATCAACTTGGGAATAGGAAGTCCGGACCTTCCGCCTGCCCCTTCGACAATAGAAATCTTCTGCCGGGAAGTTTCCCAACCGGACACACACGGTTACCAGCCCTATATAGGCATAGCTCCCCTGCGAACAGCTTTCTCCGAATGGTACAAAAAATGGTTTCAGGTCGAACTGGACCCTAATAAAGAAATCCAGCCGCTAATCGGTTCGAAAGAAGGTATTCTTCATATTTCCATGGCATTTCTGAACCCGGGTGACGGTGTACTGGTTCCGAATCCGGGATATCCGACCTACAGTTCTGTAACAAAACTCGTAGGTGCAAAAATCATTGAATATAAGCTAAGCGAGGAAAATGGCTGGTTACCTGATTTCGACGCATTGGAAGAACTCGATCTGTCGGGCGTGAAACTGATGTGGGTCAATTATCCGCACATGCCAACCGGAACACCGGCAAGTAAACCGCTTTTTGAAAAACTGATCGCATTCGGCAAACGCCATAACATCGTTATCTGTAACGATAACCCTTACAGCTTTATATTGAACGATAAGCCATTGAGCTTATTAAGCATAGAAGGAGCCAAAGAGATAGCGATCGAAATGAATTCCATGAGCAAGAGCCATAATATGCCGGGCTGGCGTATGGCAATGGTAGCTTCGAATCCCACCTTCATCGAATGGATCTTACGGGTAAAAAGCAATGTGGACTCCGGACAGTTCAAACCGATGCAGCTTGCAGCAGCCGAAGCTCTCGGATATGGAAAAGAATGGTACGACTCCATCAATGTTCTTTATAAGGAACGCCGCATTCTGGCGCAACAGATAATGGAGATGTTGGGTTGCACATATAACCCTGCACAAACAGGACTTTTCTTATGGGGTAAAGTTCCCTCCCGCTATACGAACGCAGAGGCATTATCTGACGAGTTGCTCTATAAAGCTCATGTATTTGCTACCCCCGGAAGTGTTTTCGGAACCCAAGGCGAACACTATCTGCGACTTTCATTATGCTGTAATATAAAGACATTAAAAGAAGCGATCGAACGAATAAAAAAAATACAACAATAAACGATTTACTAAAATGGAAATGAATTTAGAATCAATCTTATTACCGGGCATTTCAGAAAACAGGCCTCTGGTAATTTCCGGCCCTTGTAGTGCCGAAACCGAAGAACAAGTAATGGAAACGGCCAAGGCTTTATCCGAAAAAGGAATAAAAATTTTCCGTGCTGGAATATGGAAACCTCGTACCAAACCGGGTGGATTCGAAGGAGTAGGCAGCGAAGGATTACAATGGTTAAAACGCGTAAAGCAGGAAACGGGTATGTACGTCGCTACCGAAGTCGCTACCGAAAAACATGTATATGAGGCCTTGAAATTCGGTATAGATATGCTTTGGATCGGAGCCCGCACGTCTGCAAACCCTTTTGCCGTACAGGAAGTCGCCGATGCACTGAGGGGAACGGACATTCCGGTATTGGTAAAGAATCCTGTCAACCCTGATCTGGACTTATGGATCGGAGCTATCGAACGCGTGTACAACGCCGGAATTAAGCGTATCGGTGCCATTCATCGCGGTTTCAGTTCATTCGATAAAAAAATTTACCGGAACCTGCCTCAATGGCATATCCCTATCGAACTGAAACGTATACTACCCAACCTTCCGTTAATATGCGACCCAAGCCACATCGGAGGGAAACGTGAACTGATCGCTCCTATCAGCCAGCAGGCCATGGATCTGAATTTCGAAGGTCTTATTATCGAATCGCATTGCACCCCTGACGAAGCTTGGAGCGACAAGGCACAACAGGTAACACCGGACGTATTGGATTACATTCTCAATCTACTGGTTATCCGAGATACAAAGCAAACAACCGAAAACCTCTCACAGTTACGTAGCCAGATCGACGAAATCGACAACGACCTGATCGACCTGTTGGCAAAACGTATGCGTATTTCAAGAGAAATCGGGGTCTACAAGAAAGAGCACAATATGCCTATCCTGCAAACTCCCCGATATGACGAGATTCTGCAGAAACGCCAGATACTGGCAGAATCGCTGAGTATGGACGGTGCCTTTATGAAGCAGGTATTTGTAGCTATACATGAAGAATCGGTACGTCAACAAATGGAAGTTATCAACCAAT
>JAQXIO010000011.1 GCA_029007825.1 Bacteroidales bacterium
TTTTTTTGAAATGACAACCGGCCTCGCTTTTCATTGCTTTGCGGAAGAGAAAGTGGATTATGCCATTATTGAGGTTGGTCTGGGGGGACGGCTCGATTGCACCAATATCATCTCTCCGGCTCTAAGCATTATTACGAATATCAGCCTCGACCATGTTCAGCTATTAGGTAATACGCTGGAAAAGATCGCCACTGAAAAGGCTGGGATTATCAAAGCCCATACTCCTGTAATAATCGGAGAAAAGAGAGGAGTCGAGAAGGTATTTTTAAAAAAGGCGACGGAAGTCAACGCTCCTATCTTTTTTGCGGAAGAAATACAACCAATAACAAAAGCAGCCAACAATTTAACAGGCTGGGACTTTGAATGGGAAAGTAAGCTATGGCTTAAAACACCCTTAGGAGGTTACGTCCAAGAACATAATGCAAACACCGTCCTTACGGCAATCGATGTTCTCCGAAAAAGAGGTCATATCATTTCCGATAATGCCGTAGAAAAGGGTTTCAGTGATGTTATCCGATTAACGGGGCTCAGAGGCAGATGGGAAAAGCTGCAAGGCTCTCCCACCGTAATCTGCGATACTGGTCACAATACAGGAGGAATAGAGTATATCGTAAAACAACTAAAGGCATATCCTTACCGACAATTACGTATTATTTTCGGCATGGTAAACGATAAAGAGATCGATTCGGTTTTAGAATTTTTACCTCCCGAGGCCCTTTATTATTTTACACAAGCTTCGGTGGAAAGGGCTTTAAGTTGCTCTGAGCTGCAAGCCAAAGCTTTAAATAAAGGATTAAAAGGAAAATGTTATTCCTCCGTATCAACAGCAATAGCCACCGCAATACAGGAAAGTTCGGAGGATGATATGATTTTTATCGGAGGAAGTACATTTATTGTTGCAGATGCCTTACAATTCTACGAACGGGAACGAACTGCTTCATAAATCATTACTCCGGCAGCAACCGAGACATTCAATGAACCGATAGTTCCGAACTGAGGGATGGATACAAGCTCGTCACAAAGAGCCAGATTATCGGAAGATACTCCTACATCTTCTGCACCCATAACGATAGCCAGAGGACCTTTATAGTCTAAAGTGGTATATAATTTATCGGCTTTCTCCGTAGCGGCCACAACCTTAAAACCCGAATCTTTCAGAAAGCGGATCGCTTCATTTATACTTTTCTCCTTACAAACAGGCAATACAAGCAAAGCTCCTGCCGATGTTTTAACAGCATCAGCATTAACTGACGCACTTCCTTTCTGAGGGATTACCAGAGCATCAACTCCCGCACATTCACAGGTACGGGCTATCGCCCCAAAATTACGCACATCCGTAACTCCATCCAAAAGAACGATAAAAGGGTCTTTGCCTTGTTCGTAAACAAACGGAACGATATCGGCCAGTGATTGATATGCAACAGCAGAAACGAAAGCGATTACACCCTGATGATTTTTCCGCGTCAACCGATCCAGTTTCTCGGCAGGAACCCGCTGAACTGAAATATTCAGTTCTTTTAACATAGAGAATAATTCTCTCGACAACTCACTCTGAAAATCACGTTTCATCAAAATCCGGTCAATTTCTTTCCCTGCTTTCAAAGCTTCTATGACAGCACGGACGCCAAATATCATTTCATTCTCTTTCATTCTTTGCTGATATAAATTTTAAATAATCATGCTTTCTGTAACAATTCGCGGGCATTTGCCAATGCAGCTTCACTCAACGTCGATCCGCTCAACAAACGAGCTAATTCCCTTATTCTTTCCTGCATAGTGAGACGCTTTAATTTAGTAAGGGTTTCTCTTTCATTATCCTCTTTATAAACAAAATAATGCTGATCTCCTTTCGCTGCAATCTGAGGTAGATGTGTAATCGTTATAACCTGCATATACCCACTCATTTCTTTCATTATTTGGCCCATTTTATCGGCAATCTCTCCCGATACGCCCATATCTATTTCATCAAATATAATCGTTGGAAGAGCTGTTTTTCCGGCAATCAACGCTTTAATCGATAGCATTAACCGGGATATTTCACCTCCCGAAGCTATATCGGCCACAGGTCTTAAACGCTGGTTTTTATTAGCAGCAAACAGGAACGTAATTTTATCACGTCCGGTATCATGTAATTCATCCGCCACCGTTATTTCGCAGGAAAAATTAGCGTTGGGCATCCCTAATACAGCTAATCGCTTCACCAACGCAGTTTCAGAATCCTTGGCGGCTTTTTTCCTGCCGACCGATAAAACGTCTGCTTTTTTCAGTAATTGCTGTTTCAGTGTCTCCACTTGCTGTTCTTTCGCATTGATTTTATCCTCATATTCGTCTATAGAACCAAGCTGCTTTTCCAACTCATTTTGAAGTTGTAAAAGCTGATCCGAATTATTGACATGATGTTTCTGCTCAAGAGAATAAATTACATTCAAACGTTCCTGTACCCATAACAAACGTTCAGGATTATATTCAACGCCATCATCGAGGGATTGTATTTCGGAAGAGATATCTTTGAGTTCAATATCTATACTGTCCAGACGTTCTGTCAATTCATTCAGACGGGAAAATACTTTCGATGTTTTCCTAAATGAATTTATCATTTCCTTTAAAACAGATAATAGGCTATTGCTTTCACCAGTCAAAAGCGTATCTGCCCGATAAAGCGTTTCTTTTATTTCTTCGGCATGGGACAACATTTCCAACTCAACTTCAAGCATTTGTTGTTCTTCCTGCTGCAAATTCAAATCTTTTAGTTGGTTGAATTGAAAACGAAGGTAATCTTCCTCCCGTTTATTTTGTTCCTGTTCACTTTTCAAGTGCCTCAACTCCCATTCCAACCGTTGATATTCCTGAAAACAAGCATGGTAGTCAGCCAATAGTTCTGCATGTCCGGCTAAATTATCTAATACCTGTAATTGAAAAAGAGTGTCACCCAAAAGAAGGTTACGATGCTGCGAATGAATGTCTATCAGTTTTTCACCTAACAATTTCAAATCATTCAGACTAACCGGAGAATCATTTAAAAAAGAACGGCTTTTCCCCGACAAAAGTATCTCCCGACGGAGGGTACATTCTGTTGAATCGTATTCCCATTCATGTTCCGCAAAAAATCTTTCCAAACAATATTCCCGGATATCGAAAACCGCTTCAATAATGCATTTCGAAGCACCGTCTCTTATGCTTTTAGAATCAGCCCGTTGTCCCAATACCAATGCTAATGCTCCCAAAAGAATCGATTTTCCTGCTCCGGTTTCCCCAGATATCACAGATAGGCCTTTGTCGAAATCGATCTCCAATTGCTCTATCAGAGCATAATTTTTTATTGACAGAGATTTCAACATCTTTTTTATTTCTTCATTGGTTCCAGACGCGTAGTCTCAGCGGGATAAAGGTTCGATAGGAATTTATAGCCATCTTGTTTTTCCTGCGTATTCGCTTTTGAATATACGTTCACCACTTCATCCAGCTTTGCTGTCGAAAAAAGTGTCAGCAAACAGGTTGTAGGCTGCGAACTGCGAACTTCTTCAAGCGATTTCACGGCGGCTAAAATTGTCATTCTTCCCCTATCGGGATTTGCGGCCATTTCATCTAATCCTTTACGGTGATAGGTATACCACATTTCCCTGTAATTCTTTAATCTCTCATCCAAATGTGCTGTTATGATAGCATGGCGGTTATTCGCATCCTGAAAGGCTGCCCAGCCTGTCCATGTAGACTGCGCCTGCGCCATATTTGTAATATTCATGGCCTGCTGAAAATAAGGGGTTCCTCCCAAAGGTGCAAAGCTATCGAAATCGATTCCGATAATCAAATAAATATAGTAAGTTATAACCGCTAATAAGTTATTATCCAAAGTATTGTCATTCCATTCCAAAGTTTGTCCCTGCAAATATTCAAAATCAAAATTCACATCCCTGTGGTTCAACAACGTGGTAGTATAAGCAGAATTATAAACCGGTCGCCGAGCCTGAATCTGAATTTCGCCTTTAAACGAATTATCAGCAGCTTCATTCACCGTTATAGTAAACGAACAGGCAATTCTTTCTGCCGGAGAAAATGTAGCTTCTGTCCATTTGCGCTCGTTTATATAGCTCGTAAGCGCCTCCTTCATAGTCGGAAACAAATTCGACTCCACGCCCTGGACTTTCTGTGAATTAATTTCAACAGAAGCATCCAGTTCCTGAGCACTAAGCTTAAACGCCGTACACAAAAGTATCAGTAAAAAACTTTTTATGTATTTCATATCTATTTTAATCCTATAAATCGCTTTCAATAAACGCTGCGCCTCAGCATAATCAAGTAAACTGGCTTCTGCATTCGGCTTGCAGTTTATTTACAACAAATATCCTGCCAAACAATCCAAAATATCGGCTGCCACTTCTTTTTTAGATTTTAAATCGTATTCTGTTTGTTTGCCATTTTTTTCCAGAATCGTCACCTTATTCGTATCAACTTTAAATCCGGCGCCTTCGTCCTGCAACGAATTAAGTACGATAAAATCGAGTTTTTTCCGTTGCATCTTATTCAATGCCTGTTCTAAGCCAGAATGAGATTCCAATGCAAAACCGACTAAAATCTGTTGCGAACGTTTTTTTTGTCCCAAAGCGGCTGCAATATCTTTATTACGAACCAGAGAAAGGGTAAAATCACCTACGGATTCCCGTTTCATCTTTTGTTCCGCACAATTTTCCGGGCGGTAATCGGCAACTGCAGCACATAAAATAGCAGCATCTACCGATTCAAAAACACTTATTGCCGCATCATGCATTTCCTGTGCCGATTCAACGTCGATACGATGAATGCGGGGATTATCTGTTTTCAACGATACCGGACCGGTTATCAATACCACTTCCGCTCCACGTTGGGCACATGCTTCAGCTAATGCAAATCCCATCTTACCGGATGAATAATTACCTATAAAACGTACAGGATCTATCTTTTCATATGTGGGACCGGCTGTTATCAGTATTTTTTTTTTTGAAAACGATTCTTGCCGCTTAAAATAGTCGTTTAAAGATTTTACGATTATCTCAGGTTCCTCCATGCGTCCTTTCCCATGCAAATGGCTGGCCAGCTCTCCTACAGCGGGTTCTATAATATGATTCCCATAAGACAGAAGGAGAGCGATATTCCTTTGTGTAGAGGGATGGGCAAACATATCCAAGTCCATGGCAGGAGCTACAAAAACCGGAGCTTTGCAAGATAAATAACAGGTTATTAACATATTATCGGCGATTCCATTGGCCATCTTGCCGATCGTTGAAGCTGTTGCGGGGGCAATTAGCATTGCATCAGCCCATAAGCCCAAATCGACATGGCTATGCCATGTTCCATCGTTTGCAGTAAAAAATTCACTTACAACAGGCTTTCCCGTCAATGAAGAGAGGGTAACCGGAGTTATGAATTCTTTCCCCGCCGGTGTCATTACGACTTGTACCTCAGCTCCTGCCTTTATCAACAAACGAACAATTATTGCGGCTTTATACGCAGCAATACTTCCCGTAATACCCAGTATTATTCTTTTTCCTTTCAGATTTTCCATATCATTATAAACGCAAACGGAGGATTTTCCTTGCTTCTTCGGCTGTTATATTTTCATTTTCGCCTAATTTCCATTGCATTTTTTCAATCGGCATGGCTACTGCTTCAATAGCTTCCTCCCCTAACCCTACTTCCGAAAGTCGGGTTTTGAGTCCCATATGCCGAAAGAAGCGTTCAACTTCCCCGATTGTCCGGGCAATACGTTCATCCACACTTCCTTCATGTATATTAAAAAGAACATTTCCCATCCGCAATATTTTCTGTTCTTTTTCTTTTTTCTTAAACTCCATCACCCCGGGAAGTATAATCGCTAATGTCTGAGCATGGTCCATTCCATATTCAGTCGTCAGACCATATCCCATTCGATGGCTCGACCAATCCTGAGGAACGCCGCAGCCAATCAGACCGTTCAAAGCATTCGTCGCTGCCCACATCAAATTTGCCCGTACATTATAATCGTTCGGATATAACAGGACTTTACGTCCTTCATCGATGAGGGTACGCATCAAACCTTCTGCATAATAATCCTGCACTGGAGAATCGACCGGATAAGTCAGATATTGTTCTACAACATGAATAAAAGCATCTACAACACCGTTTGCGATCTGACGTTTCGGCAAGGAATAAGAAGTTTCCGGATCAAGTATAGAAAATTTAGGATATAGCTTTTGCGAATGAAGTCCTAATTTCTGATTCGTTTCGACGCGAGATATGATAGAACGCTCATTCATTTCCGATCCGGTTGCCGGAAGTGTAAGTATAACTCCAAGCGGAAGCGCTTTTTCTACCGGTTTCTTTCTGATGAAGAAGTCCCATGGCTCTCCATCGCACAAAGCTGCCGCCGCAATAAATTTGGTTGCATCGATTACGGAACCGCCACCTACGGCGAGTAAAAAATCAAAACCCTCTTTATGAACTTTATCGACAGCTTTCATGCAGGTTTCATAATGAGGATTAGGTTCTATACCCGAGAATTCACCGTATTGAAAACCGTTCAGGGCATCTGTTACCTGCTTGTATATTCCATTGCGATGAATACTTCCGCCTCCATATACCATCAATATCCTGGCATTACGAGGCAATTGCTCCCGTAATTTGGCTATCGTTCCTTTACCAAATATAATTTTTACCGGGTTATAAAACTCGAAATTATTCATATCCGTTTATTTTGTTCCGAACGACCGCATTTTTATCTGTGTCAGCATGCGTTTCGTATCCAGACTAAAATCACCGTTCATCATCCAAGCATAATAAGAGGGTTCCATCTTCAAGACCTCCTCGACTGATCGCCCTTTATATTTACCGAAATTAAAAATCTCCACTCCCTTATCATTGTAAATCATTCTTCCTGCAAAATCGACAAAGTCATTCTGACGGGAAAACTGATCCAGAAATTTCATATCGTTCTGTAAATCGGGATATCTTTCCAACTGGGCTTTCAATATCTCATAAGTGGCTTTTGTATCGGCTTCTGCCGTATGAGCATTTTCAAGATCTTTATCGCAAAAAAACTTATATGCAGCGCTCAATGTCCTTTGCTCCATTTTATGGAATATAACCTGCACATCTATAAATTTTCGTTTTCTCAGGTCAATGTCCACTCCTGCTCTCAAAAACTCCTCTGCCAACATCGGAATATCGAAACGATTCGAATTATAGCCTGCCAAATCACACCCTTCTATTTGTACTGCCAAAGATTTGGCTATCGCCTTAAATGTAGGACAATCTTTTACGTCTTCATCGGTAATACCATGAATAGCGGTAGATGCAGGAGGAATAGGCATTTCCGGATTTATTCTCCGGGTCTTAATATCTTCGTCTCCATTCGGATGGACTTTAAGATACGAAATTTCCACAATCCGGTCTGACGTAAAATTCACACCGGTCGTTTCCAAATCGAAAAAAACAATCGGATTTTTGAGATTTAACTGCATTACTTTATTTTTAATCGTTTACCACCATTGGCATCAAGAGCATCAACATGTCTTCCTGTTCTTCGTTTTCCGTAGGTAATATCAGCACTGCTCTGGAAACATCTGCTAATGCGATATTCACTTCATCAGAAGATAAATTGGATAGTATCTCAACCAGATAGGGAGCTTTAAATCCAATAATCATTTCATCACCTATGTACTGGCATTCAATTCGCTCTTCGGCAGAAGTCGAATAATCTATATCCTGAGTAGATACAACCAGGTCATTCTGCCGGATCTGCATTTTTACCAAACTATTCGAATGATTGGAAAACACAGATACCCGTTTAATCGCATTCAGCAATAAAACTCTGTCTATAGATAATTTAAAAGGATTTTCTTTAGGTATAACCGAATTATAATTAGGATAACGACCTTCTATTAAACGACAGAACATTGTATAGTTAGCGAAAGTTATACAAGCATTTCCCGCATCAAAACGAACTGTTGCTTCTCCGCTTTCTTTCGACAAAATATTTTTCAATACGTTCGCTGGTTTTTTCGGAAGGATAAATGCAGCGCGCTCTTCCTTTATTTTAGCTGCGGTTGTTTTGAAACGTACCAGTTTATGTCCGTCAGATGCAACAAACGTAATACTTTCAGAATTCATATCCAGATAGATTCCATTCATTACCGGTCTCAATTCGTCATCGGCCGTAGCAAATAAGGTACGATTTATACCAGACAATAAGAGGTCTACGTCTATATTAAACTCTACAACTCCGTCACCCAACGTTTTTTGTTCAGGATACACATCTGCTTTCTGCCCTATAAAATTGTATTTCCCGTTATGGAAATAGATCAATATTTCCAGATTGTCATCGTTAATTTCAAAAGAGAGAGGCTGATCGGGTAACTCTCGCAAGGGATCAAGTAAAATTTTTGCAGGGATAGCAAATGAACCGCCGCCTTCAACTTCACCCACTTCAAGCGATGTTTCCATCCTCGTTTCAGTGTCGGAAGCCACTATCTGCAATTTATTACCTTCCAACGTAAAAAGAAAACAGTCTAAAATAGGCAATGAATTCTTCGATGCAATAACTCGACTGATAGATAACAATTGTGTCTGCAAAGCAGTACTGGATACTACAAATTTCATAAAGGTATTATTTATTATTTTTGGATATCTGCATTTTTGAAATGACAACAAATATACTAAAAACGAAAGAGAGTTCAACCGATTTAAACATTAAAATCACGCCTTGAATTAAACGGCCCGAACATCCAAATCTTTATCCATATCGGACGTGTTTCCCATTAAAATTATAAGCAATATTTCTAAAAACACCGGATAAATGGACGATAATTACTTATTTTTAATCGATTTATCTCTATTAATTATAAGGTTTAGATTATCTTTGTACAGTATCTATTATAGGCTATAAATAAATGAAAATCAAGAGTATAATACTTATTTTATTTTTAAGTCTTTTGGCTGTGGGGCTTTTCTATACCGGATACCGCACATTATTCAGATTACAAGAGAAGAAAATCCAGTATGACATCGATTTATATACCCTTATTCCACCGGATTGCAAAGCTATATTCAATATACATGAAGCTCATGAATTTTTGTCAGACTCATTGCTGAAATGCGTAGCTCCGGCATTCTGGGATACCAGCCTTGACCCGCTTATCGTAAACGACATTTTACTTTCCGTGCATAACGAAGGGTGCGTATTCTATAAAAAAATGTTTCCGGAAGAGATCGATTCTTTTCTCAATTATATGAAAAGTGATTTTAAAGCCGAAAACATTAAAGAGAAAGATATCGATATACATATTATAACCACAAAAGACAATCGTTTTTTCTGCTATATTTATCATCAAGGAGTATGGATAGGCAGTTACAGAAAACGTCTTATCGACCGTGTCATAGAAAACTGGACAATCTCTCCATTAAAGCAAGACACTGCATTTAACGAAGCATTGCAAGGGTTAGGTAATGTAACGATTGCCAATATTATCCTGAATAAGGACTCTATTTTAAGTTCATTCCAGGGTTGCCAACCATTCGATTCCGCTTTATCTATACCGAAATGGGTCGGATGTGATCTTTCAAAAAGCGATGGGAACCTGTGGATTACCGGTATTCTCTCCAATGATACCAGATGCGACAGCTCTATTCACACATTTATCGAGCCGGATTTCTTTCCTTCTAATTGCTTTTTAATCCATGCCCCTTTCAATCGTGAGTATTACAATGTCTGTTTCTCTTCTGTCGATTCCAGCTTACAGGGTGGAAAAGTCAGCATTATGCCGATCAAAAATCACGAACAATATAATCAGAACCTTCAAAGCGGATTCGAATCAAAAGAAGTATCTATTTATCAGGATTATGCTATTTTTGCCGATTCAATCGACGTAATAAATACTTTTATAACACTTTTAAAGAATGATTCATTAGAAAAAGAGACATCCCTCCTTCTTAGTTATCCGGCATTATCAGATGATACCAAAGAGTGCCTGTTCGCCGTCGATTTTGAATATATGCTTGCCGATTCGACTTACGACACTTTTTGTATCCCCCAACTTATCAGAGAAAGAAGCGAATGCTTCTCACCCTATAATATCTTTTTCTACACTTACAACGAAGAACAGTCAAAACGATTCTTCCACCTTATTCTTTCTCCTAAAAAGAGATAGTCAGACCATCGTATGCAAGACTGACATCAGAAGGCAACTCTTTCTCTACTTCTGCATGTAAACCCATGTCATGGCTAAAATGCGTAAGGTAAGCTTTCCGGGGCGCTATGCGTGCAATATTCATCAAGGCCTGTTCCAGATTCTGATGAGCCAGATGCTCTTTTTTCCGAAGTGCATTTATTACCAAAACATCCAATCCCTGCAATTTGGAGAATTCTTCTTCTGGTATTTCCTTTACGTCTGTCAGATATGCAAAATTAAAAATACGATATCCAAGTATATGTAATTTATAATGCATTACATTAACAGGTTGTATCTCTATTTCTCCTATCCTAAAAGAATGACCATCGATTTCATTCAGAATAAAATCAGGAGCACCGGGATACCTTTTTTCAGTAAAGGCATATGGCATTCTATCACAAATCGTATTCATAACACGCCCCAGTCCAAAGACCGGGAGTGGCTTTTCACGCGTATAAAGCCGTAAATCATCCAATCCTCCGACATGATCGTAATGCTCATGGGTTATCAAAACTCCATCAAGCGAAGTTATACTCTCTCTTAACATCTGTTGCCGAAGATCAGGTCCGGCATCAATCAATATCGCCTTTTCCTCCGTTTCAACCAAAACCGAAGAACGTAATCTCTTATCAAACTTACTGTCAGAAGTACACACCGTGCAGGAACATCTTATCTCAGGCACCCCCAATGATGTACCTGTTCCTAAAAAGCGAACTCTCATATATCTAAGAACCTGTTTAAATTTTCCACAAAAATAATTTTATACTGTTTTTCACCTTGTTTTGAGCTTCTTTTCGGCCTTTTTTCTCGTTTTTATTCGTCCCATAGCCCGCTATGCTCCTTATAAAAACGAGAAAATATCCTCGAAAATAATTTCCAAAACAGTAGCAAGCAAAATTTAAACAGGTTCTAAACGTATAACACTTCAGGGTAGATTTCTATATCAAATTTCTGTAATACAGATTCTCTTACAGATTCGGCCAGAAGGGCTATATCCGTAGCTGTTGCATTCCCGTAATTAATCAGTACCAAAGGCTGATTATGCCACACACCCACATCACCGATTCTTTTTCCTTTCCAGCCACATTGTTCTATTAGCCATGCTGCCGGAACTTTAATTTTATCATTTCCAAGCGGATATCCGGGAATATCCGGATATTTTTCTTTCAATAACTCGAACTGTTCCATACTTACCGATGGATTCATAAAATAGCTGCCGGCATTCCCATACTCTTTCCAATCGGGCAATTTCTCTTTTCTAACAGCAATAATAGATTCCCGGACTGTAGCAAGAGACAATCCGTTTGTTTTCATTATCCTATCTTTGATATTTCCGTATTCAAGTATATACTTTTCTTCTTTGGATAATCTGAGTTTAACTCCGACAATTATTTTTTTTCCTCTCAACTCTTTTTTAAAAATACTATCCCGATAAGCATAAGCACAATCTTTGTTATCCATCCATTCTTCTTTTCCAGTCATTATATCCACAACATGGACAGAGATTATCAAGTTCTTGATTTCAACACCATACGCTCCTATATTCTGAACAGCTGCGGCTCCTACTTCTCCGGGTATTAACGATAAGTTCTCAGCTCCATACCAATTATTTTCCACACAATAAGCAACAAAATCATCCCATATAACCCCCGAACCCACGTATACATCGATATTATTTTCATCTTCATACCGGATCTCTATATCGTTTATAGCAGAATGTAATACGACTCCATCGAAATTATCGATAAAAAGGAGATTACTCCCCCTGCCTATATGCAAATTCGATTGCTCTCTAAAATATTCATCCCTCAACACCGTCTGAAGTTCATTTAACGAAGTATATTCAATAAACCAACGGCAGGAAGCCGAAAGCCCGAATGTATTATAAGACAATAAAGAGTAGTCGGATTCTATTTTCATAAATGGTATTTTTATAAAAGAGCGCATTATTAATGCGACCTGATGTTAAAAAGAGAATTAAAAAGGGCGACTCAGCGCCGCCCTATATTTTATTCGATTAAAACATTTATTATTTATATTATAACCGATTAATTTTTTTCAAGTAACCATGCATCCTGAAACTGAGGAGCATATTTTGCTTTAATTCTATCTCTTTCCTGAGCTGCATCGTATTTTTCATCAAACGTAGCTACGATTACACGATACATATCACGATCATTCTGAGCTAAAATTACATTGAATCCTTCGTTTTCCATACGGCTCTTCAAAGATTCAGCATTCGTCTTATTCATGAAACTACCGATAACAACGCTAAAATTCTTCAAACCGCTATTATCAGAAGATGACACAACACGCACTCTCTCTTTTTGAGTCGAAGCTGAAGACTGCGGTTTAGGTCTAGGAGCAGGAGCAGCAACCGGAGCTTCTTCCTCGGGTTCTTCTTCTACTGCTTTTTCCTGAGCTTTTTCGTAAGCTGCCTTATATGCACTTTGTTTCGGTTTACATGCACCAAAACCAAAAGTCAAACCCATTGCAATTGCAAACATCCAAATTTTATTCATATACAAAATGAGTTATTTTAATATTGTCGCAAATATAGAAAAAATTTAGAACCTGTTTAAATTTTCCACAAAATAATTTCATACTCTATTTTCGCTCTGTTTTGAGCTTCTTTTGGGACTCTTTTCTCGTTTTTATGCGTCTCATAGCCCGCTATGCTCCTTATAAAAACAAAAAAATATTCTTAAAACAGTAGCGAGCAAAATTTAAACAGATTCTTAAATCCAAACCTATCTCCTATAAAATAATTATCTTTTAGAGCATTCCTTTTGTAGAAGGAAGTTCAAAATT
The DNA here is from genome assembly GCA_029007825.1 of Bacteroidales bacterium. Classification (GTDB taxonomy): domain Bacteria; phylum Bacteroidota; class Bacteroidia; order Bacteroidales; family JAQXIO01; genus JAQXIO01. Next base: position 12,990 of record JAQXIO010000011.1, read on the forward strand.
AAAAATATCCCTTTTAATCGCCATCTTCAACGCTCGTGCCAACGCTTTAAATATTCCCTCTATCTTATGATGCTCGTTTGTTCCTTCGGCCTTTATGTTCAGATTCATTTTAGCGGCATCGCTTAAAGATTTAAAGAAATGGAGAAACATTTCAGTAGGCAGATCTCCCACTCTTTCCCGTTTAAAATCGGCATCCCAGACCAGCCACGGACGTCCCCCGAAATCCAATACTACCGAGCATAAACAATCATCCATCGGAAGTGAATATCCATAACGTTCGATGCCCCGTTTAGAACCTAATGCCTGATAAAGCGCTTCTCCCAACGCAATAGCGGTATCTTCAACGGTATGATGTTCATCCACATTCAGATCTCCCTTTACTTTAATCTTCAAATCCATTCCGGAGTGTTTCCCAATCTGGTCCAGCATATGATCAAAAAATCCCAGTCCTGTCGAAACTTCCGTTTTTCCGCTACCATCGAGGTTTATATCAATATATATATCCGTCTCTTTCGTTGTACGCTGTACCACAGCTCTGCGATCGCCGGCAAAAAGATATTCCGATATCCTGTCCCAATCAGTTGAGTTCAACACACAGGTATCCGTAAGATTATTTTCTTTTAATAACAGCTCTACATCCTCACCTTCATACATCCAAATCGCTTTCGCTCCTAAGTTGGCCGCCAGCTGAACATCTGTCAGGCGATCTCCGATAACAAAGGAAGCGGATAAATCATATTCATCGGAAAAATAATCGGATAACATCCCAATTCCCGGCTTGCGTGTCGGCAGATTTTCATGAGGAAATGAACGGTCTATGCAGATTCTATCAAAATGAATATCTTCTCCTTGTAATGCTTCCAACATTTTATTATGAGCAGGCCAGAAGGTATCTTCGGGAAAGGAATCGGTTCCCAATCCATCCTGATTCGTCACCATTACCCATTCGAAATTGAGCTTTTTCTGGAGGAAGTAGAGATTGCGGAATACACGCGGATAAAAGGTTAATTTCTCCAAACTATCCAATTGGTAATCACCAGGAGGTTCCTTCACCAACGTACCGTCTCTATCTATAAATACGACTCTCTTTTTCATGCCGGATTATATTTTTTCAATGCGTTTAAAAGAACTTTATTTTCTTCTGGTGTTCCGACCGTAATACGTAAACATCCCAGACACATAGATACCGAATTTCTATTGCGCACAACAATACCCAAATTCACGAGATATCGGTACAGCGCATCTGCATCCGGAACCTTTACCAACAAAAAATTCGCATCGCTGGGATAAATATGCTTCACATATGGCAACAATGATAGTTGCTTGGCCAATTCCGTTCTTTCTGCCAACAAAACCCGAACCCACTCAATTACCGTGTCATGACGTTCCAGCATTTTCAGTGCTTCCTGTTGCGTAAGGGCATTGACATTGTAAGGATATTTGATTTTGTTCAAGACATGTATAATTTCAGGAGAGGCAAAAGCCATTCCGAGACGAATCCCAGCGCTACCCCATGCTTTTGAGAAAGTTTGAAGCACAACTAAATTAGCAAAATCATCCAGTTCTCCTAAAAATGAAGGTTGCGAGGAAAAATCGATATATGCTTCGTCAAGGACAACAATTCCCGAAAACATCCGAAGCACTTTATATATAGCTTCGCGGGAAAGTGAGTTTCCAGTCGGATTATTAGGAGAACATAAATATATCAGCTTCGTCTTTTCATCGCATGCCTGTAACAGGGCATCTGCATCCAGATTGAAACCAGCCGTCAAAGATACTCTACGATATTCTATATCATTGATTTCTGCTGCTACATGATACATCCCATAGGTAGGATCGATTGCTACGATATTATCTGTCCGTGGTTCACAAAAGGCCCGCATCATCAAATCTATAGGTTCATCGCTTCCGTTGCCTAAAAGGATTTGTTCCGGTTTTACACCTTTTATCCGTACAATTTTCTCTTTCACTTTCCACTGCAAAGGATCGGGATAGCGGTTAAACGGTCCATTATAAGGATTTTCATTTGCATCCAGAAAAACGGATGCTTCACCTTTGAATTCATCTCTTGCAGAAGAATAAGGCTGCATATTGCGCACTGAAGGCCGTATTAAATCTTCGAGTTTTCTCATAATGATTCCAATCTTAAAGTTACCGAACGTTTGTGAGCATCCAATCCCTCATTTTCCGCCATAACAGCGACAACAGGTCCCAAATTTTTCATTCCTTCGGCCGTTAAATGCTGAAAAGTTATCTTTTTTACAAAACTGTCCAGATTCACTCCGCTATAGGCTGTAGCCAACCCCGACGTCGGGAGCGTATGGTTCGTACCGGATGCATAATCGCCGGCACTTACCGGCGTATATCGACCAATAAATACAGAGCCTGCATTCATTATCTTTTCCGCAACCTGCATCTCTTCTTTACATTGAATAATCAAATGTTCGGGAGCATAAAAATTGACAAAATCGATTACTTCCTCCATTGTCTTGAAAAGTACAATTTTAGAATGTTGCAATGCCTTCTGCGTAATTTCTTCTCTCGGCAATACCGATAGTTGCTCTTGCAGCGATTTCATCACATTTTCCACGAGTGTTTCATCGTCGGTTGCTAAAATAGACTGGCTATCCGCACCATGTTCTGCCTGAGAGAGAAAATCCGAAGCAATAAAAACGGGATTCGCAGAAGAATCGGCGATTAAAGCCGCTTCGGAAGGTCCCGCCGGGACATCTATAGCCACCCCTTCCAATGCAATCAATTGTTTCGCGGCTGTGACATATTGATTTCCCGGACCAAATATTTTATATACTTTCGGCACGGTTTCCGTACCGTAAGCCATTGCGGCTATTGCCTGAATTCCCCCAATCTTAAAAATTTTCTTTACACCCGCCAGCTTGGCCGCAACGATTACAGCAGGGTGCACTTTTCCTTCTTTGTTCGGTGGAGTACATAGCACTATATCTTTACAACCTGCAATAGAGGCGGGAACTGCTAACATCAATACAGTTGAAAAAAGAGGTGCGCTCCCACCTGGAACATATAATCCGACTTTTTCGATAGGAACGGCTTTCTGCATGCAATTTACACCCGGCATCGTTTCGACCCATGAGGATTTCATTTGTTGCGAGGCATGAAATGTCGCAATATTTTTCCGGGCAACCTGCAATGCTTCTTTCAGCGCATTATCGACCAGTTTATCGGCTTCCTGCCATTCCTGCTCCGAGACTTCAAGAGTATCCAACCCAACTTTATCAAACCGGAGACTATACTCTTTAACGGCTTTATCTCCATTAACCCTTATATCTTCCAATATCTTTCCAGTAGAATCGAAAAGGGCTGAAGTATCAAGATGAGGGCGCTGAATCAGTTCTTTCCATCGATCTTTCGATGGATATTTAACTATTTCCAACATTACAGTATCATTTTTTCTATCGGGATAACTAAAATACCTTCAGCTCCCAGATTTTTCAATTTTCCGATTATCTCCCAAAAATGTTTTTCATCAATAACCGAATGCAATGAGCTCCAGCCTTCTTCCAACAACGGCATAACCGTCGGACTTTTCATTCCTGGTAACAAGGCACAGATATCAGCAATCTTGTCATTCGGCGCATTTAAAAGAATGTATTTCTTATTTTCTGCAGCTCTTACGGCATTCATCCGAAAAATCAACTCATCTAATATTGCCTTTTTTTCTGCAGAAAGCTGAGGATTTCCGATCAAAACCGCTTCTGACTGCATTACAACTTCCACTTCCTTAAGGTGGTTACTGATAAGCGTACTTCCGGAGCTCACAATATCAAAGATCGCATCTGCCAATCCTATGCCGGGAGCAATTTCGACCGATCCTGAAATAACATGGAGTTCAGCGTTTATCTTATTTCTCTTTAAAAACTCCTGTAAAATAACCGGATAAGAGGTCGCTATTTTTTTACCGTTGAACCATTCCAGTCCATTATAATCAACTTCTTTCGGAATAGCCAATGAAATCCGGCATTTACTGAATCCCAAACGTTTAATAATTTCTGCAGCTTGTTGTTTCTCACAATATTCATTTTCACCAACAATGCCCACATCGGCCGCACCGGAAGCTACCGACTGAGGAATATCATCGTCTCTTAAAAACAGCACTTCTATCGGAAAACTTTTTGCCGGTACCAATAGCGTACGTTTTGCATTATTCAATTTTATACCTGCTTCACCAAGAAGCTCCATCGTTTCTTCGTATAAACGGCCTTTTGTCTGTACTGCGATTCTAAGCATATTATTTCTATTAAATGTAATCAAATAAAAAAGACCCACCTTATGGGTGAGCCATCAAAATTCTTCTATGTTCAAGCACAAAAGAGCTCACCCTCGTTTTAGACGAAGTGATGATGATCTTTATGTGAATGAAAAAGTACCATAATAAAGTATTACTTGATGCAAAGGTAAAAAATATCTCTAATCTCCAAAAAAATTAACAGGATTATTTATTTCATGAAACTGAAAATATTTACCTGCATAAAACTGAAAACAATATAAGTAATATAAAGAATTATCCTCTATTCTTATTGCTCCGGAATTTCGGTTTACCGATTTTATCCGACTTTAACTGCTTTCCCATATCTACTTTCATGATTTTATCCATCAATGATAAAATCTGGTCACGACGTTTCAGAATATAAGGCGACGGCCTCGCCGAATTAAACCGTCTCGGGTTCGGCAATGTAGCCGCAATCAAGGCAGCGTCAGAAGAAGTTAGTTCGGACGCATTTTTCTTAAAATGAGAACGGGCTACAGCTTGTGCCCCATAAATACCATCGCCCATTTCGATCGAATTCAGATAGACTTCCATTATCCGTTCTTTACTCCAAAACAGCTCGATCAATAATGTATAATATGCTTCCAGTCCCTTGCGAAAGAAAGAACGCCCGGGCCATAAAAAAACATTTTTTGCTGTTTGCTGTGAGATGGTGCTAGCGCCTCGTAAAGGTTTTCCTTTTTGTGCTGCTTCCGTAGCTTTCGATATTTGTTCAAAATCGAATCCCCGATGATCCATAAAAAGATTATCTTCCGATGCTACGACCGCCTGACATAATGGCTGTGCTATCTCATCGATCGTCACCCATTGATGCTCACATTTTAAAGAGCGTCCTTCCATTTTTTGCTCAACACAACGAATGATCATTAAAGGTGTAAAATAGACGGGTATCCACTTAAAAATAAACACCTGCAAAATCGTAAACAGGAAAAGAGCTATTATTCCATTTCTAATCCAACACAGAATTTTAACTTTCCAACTCCTTTTCCGTTTCGTACCAGAAGTTTTCGTTTTTTTCCTTTTACGGGGAGTCATTGCCCTTTCCAACAACTTTTTCATAGGTTACCGAATAATTAATTTTTCGGTTCTATTCCATATACTTCAGTGTGTATCGAACTCTCAACCTGCTCAAAGTGCTTATCAAAATCCGAAAAGCCATATGACATTAAAAACAATTCCAACGGTTCTTTATCCGGACCATAAGGAGGCTGCATATAAGGATGCGTATGAAGATTAAAATTCAATCTGTTGTAAAAACCAATACGTCTTCGGGCTATGTCTGTTTCGGGCTTTTCAACTTCCAGAACCACAGGTTTATTCACCTTGTCACAAAACTGAGCCATTGTGTTATAACCAATTCCGCCTCCTCTCAATGAAGGATCTATTGCAAAATGTTCAATATAGACAAATGTTCCCAAATCCCAAGAGGTTATAAGACCCACCATTTTCTGTTTCTCAAGAATTATATAGGGTGAGAAATGTTTTTTTATTGGAATCATCGCCCTTAAGACATCCAGTTCCCGCCGTTCACAAGAAGGAAAAGAGTCCACATATAATGTTTCAAAAAAACGAGATTCCTCTGCATTATCAGTATTCCAACGAATAAAAGTCAACGATGATTCCATAAAATAAAATGAAAATGAAAAACTCCTACCGAAAAAAGCTTCGGCAGGAGTTTTATTATAAATTAATTTTCCCTTATACGAAGCCGGATTTTATTTCCCCTGTTCAAGTAAAAGAGTTTTAGTCGGTTGATCACAAACTTCAGTAGGACCAAAATATTGAATCGGACCGGGATATACATAATCGGTCTTCAATGCCCAATCTTCACGATTCGCTGCAAATTTTTTGAAAGGTGCCCCGTCCAGTTTTACCAGTGCTTTCTGAATTACCGGTTTCATTTCACCGTGACGACGTTCCATGTTCATCATCATTGTAACAGGGATACCTCCGGCAATCCATTTATCGGCAGGAGCCGTGGTATTGCGGACAGATGCCATGTAACCTGTTTTCCCGGCAGCAATAAGACATGATGCGGTATAACCCAATGAATAACAATAATCGGCATCAAAATTAGAAGGAGCCGCACAACGACCTTCGTACCCGAAGAAGTGTACCTGTGTAGCAAACTTACCGTTATATTTACCTTCTGCCTTCCATTCTGCCAAACGGTTACCAACCATTTCTGCCAATAATTTTTCCGTTTCAATCAATGATACCTGTACATTTCCATGCGGGTCACGATCAAGTGTCAACTGACGGGCAACGCCTGTCGGCAAACTTGCATAAATTTCAGCATTCACTGGAGAAAGCTTAGAAATTATATAATTACGTTGTTCCGATTTCTTAATCTTATTGAATTCATCCTGATTATGAGCCAAAAAGTCATTCAGTTCCGCTATCAATTTTTTCATAGCCGGAATAAATTCGATCAATCCTTCAGGTATCAATACTGTTCCGAAATTATTACCTTGTTCTGCTCGTGCTGCGACAATTCCGGCAATATAATTGATGACGTCATCAAGGGTTTGTTTCTTGGCTTCTACTTCTTCAGAAATAATACATGCATTCGGCTGTACCTGAAGCGCACATTCCAAAGCTATATGAGAGGCCGAGCGTCCCATCAACTTAATAAAGTGCCAATATT
>JAQXIO010000012.1 GCA_029007825.1 Bacteroidales bacterium
TCACCGTCAACTCCGTATAAACAAAAAGCACAAAGGCAACTGCTGAAATCCATATTGAACCTAAAACCACCGGACTATTCCAACCTTGCGTATTCGTGGAAGAATTTACTTCCGACAACCCGTAAAGAAAAATAGGCAAAAATAAAATAGAAGTGATAAATCCCGGTATATCCAGAGGCACCGTCTGCGATGACTTGTACTCACGAAGTACGATAAGAGTGAAAATCATACCAAATACACCTACAGGAATATTAACCCAGAAAATATAGTCCCAGCTCATATTATCTACCAAATACCCTCCTATTCCCGGACCGAACGATACGGATGCAGCCGAGGCTACAGCCCAGAAGCCCAAAGCCATAGGCCGCTGCTGGGGAGGGAAAACATTACTTACGATAGCCATACCTACCGGCATAATCGCACCGCCGCCCAAGCCCTCGATTACACGCCAGAATATAAGTTGCTCAATAATAGATGAGCTCCCGCACATCGCCGAACCGAACGTAAAAATAAAAAGCGAAAGAAAAAAAATCCGTTTATAGCCGAAACGGTCGGCAAGCCATCCGGCGACAGGCAACACACTACCTAACGCAAGCATATACCCTGTAAGAACCCACTCCGCCGTATTGAGATCGGCTCCGAGAGTTCCCATTATGACGGGAAGACCTGTATTCACGACAGTAGCATCAAGCACAGCCATAAAAGTACCGATCATCACATTGACCAGAACAAGCCATTTATAGGAAGAACTTGCTGTTTTTGTGCTGTCAACTGCCGTCATTCCTCTTTACTTGATAATTTTTACAGTTGCCGACATACCTGAAACAAGATCGATACCCTGCAAATCTTTTTTTCCGGAAACACTGTCTATCGAAATTTTGACCGGAATACGCTGTTCTACTTTCGTATAGTTGCCGGAAGCATTATTAGGAGGAATAAGAGAAAATTGTGAAGCGGCATTCGATCCTATATAAAAAATATGTCCCCAGAAAGTCAAACCGCTATAAGCATCTAGTGTAAATTTCGACTGTTGCCCCATACGGATAGAGCTGAATTTACTCTCTTCCAGATATACCTGAACCCATATAGAGTCGCCTTCGTTAATCGTATAAATCGTCTGTCCGGGCTGCACGATATCACCAGGCAACACCCACCGTTTCGCTATCCGTCCGCTTACAGGAGCTATGATCCGGTAATATCCCAGTTCTATCCGGACTGCTTCGATAGAGGCCTCCGCAGCTTTGACAGAAGCTTCGATAGAAAGTATCTGCGCCCTTGCCGCCACAACCTCACTTTTCAAGACCTCCAGTTCCACACGAGATGCCTGGTAGGCCTCTTCCATGTTCTGATAAGATTCCAACGGTATCGCTCCCCCCTCATACTGTTTTTTAGCCCGCTCGTAATTGATGACAGTCAAACGGTCGGATATCTCTTTTACCTCCAGATTTTTCTGGCTTGTAACCACTCGTACCCGCGCAAGGTTTAAGTTCGCATATAGTTCTTCCAATCTAGCCGATGCTTCGTTTAACGAAGCAACTACCGCACTGCTGTCGAGTTCCAGCATAGTCATACCCTGAGTTACACTATCGCCTTCCCACACATTCAGCGACAAAACGGGAGCCATAACTCTGGAAGCAACCGATACACGATATGAGTCAAGATTTGCATCATCGGTCGATATATATTTACGATAATCCCACCACCACAGGAAGGCGGCAATAACGGCCGCAATCAAAAAAATAATCAGAAAAACCAATTTTTTCCTGCCCGATTTTTTCTCAGACTCTGTTGTTTCCATAAATTCAAGACTTATATTTGTATTAGAAACAAAGCATGGAAAACAAAAGTTCTGGCAATCTTTTTTTGTATTTTTTTATTCCGTAAAATGCAAAAATTACATAACAGCCGTTTCTGTAGTTTCGTTTTCTGAAAACAATACCCTCATTTATAATTACTTAACATTCAATGGGCCAGGATTGCTGTTTTTTTATATTATATTTGTACTATTCCTACTGAAAATGGACGAGTAAATAAATAATTAAAAACATATAGCTTATGAATACTACTCAGTTTCAAAAAAAGTTAGTGAATTTACAGAAGAACATGTTGAATTTTGCTCTCACTTTAACCACCGACCACGAAGAAGCTGAGGATCTGTTGCAGGAAACCTCATTAAGAGCTCTGAAAAATCAAGAAAAATTTGTAGAAAATACCAACTTTAAAGGATGGGTGCTTACCATAATGAGGAACCTGTTTATTAACAATTACAGACAGGTTGTCCGTAACCAGACGGTGTTCGATTCCGCTGCCAATCTCTATAATATACAAGCCGAGAGCAACTCCGATTTTGGCTCTCCTGAACAAATATATAACATTCAGGAAATCAATAAAGCGATAAAAGAGTTAAGCAAAGACTTGAAGATTCCATTTTCCATGTATTTGATGGGATTCAAATATCATGAGATTGCCAAAAAGCTTAATCTCCCTCTCGGAACTGTAAAAAGCCGGATATTCTTCGCCCGTCATGAACTGCAAGACCGGTTAAAAGATATGCAGCCTTAACCTTACCGATAAAGGTTTCTATAAAAAATAAAAAGCGGCGTAAAATTAATTTACACCGCTTTTTATTTACAGCTTATTATGACATCCAAAAACATCTCATATCAATCAACCGATGCGGACAGGATAAGCACATCCTGAAAATCAAGACAATCGTTATAAAGCCCCGACCAACGTCCATGTACCATAAGCTCAGCTTTTAAACCGTTTTTACAGAGCAACGAATTCAGGAAAGATTCCTGATAAGCAACGTTTGCCTCCTTTACACTATCATCCATCAGACTGTACCCGTCATAATGATACGCAAACCTGAAATCACAGGCAACGGAATTCATGTGTTCGGTAATCCGCTCATTAAGAAGGAAAAAAGTCGCCATACATTTGCCGCCGTCCCTTAATACCCGCCTTATCTCATGCAGATAATTATCGACATCGTCCGGCATCATATGAGTAAAAACGGAAGTAAGCACCACCCTATCGAAAGATTTATCGTCATAAGGGAAGACAAAATTTTTAGCTTCCGCATTCGTCTCCAGATTATACAAATCATTTTTCAGGTCGATATGACGAAAGGAAAAATTCGGGAAGGAAGCATGAATATATTTATTACACCAGTCGATACCTTCTTTTACAATATCAAAACCTTCGTATGAACCCTTTTCCGACAAATAACCCGTCAACGGAACCGCCAGCCTTCCTATTCCGCAACCAATGTCCAGGACACGGTTATCCGGCCGCAAATCCGCACATCTTTTCAGAATATCCAGCAAATGCATACCCTGTTTCTTAAAATCGCCGGAACCGATAAATATCATACCCTTGGGAGGAATCATAGCTTCCCTTCTACCCCTTATCCAATCTAACGTATCTACCGGAAAATAATAAACTCGTCTTGCCATACGACGCATGGAAGGCGAAAGCAAATAATATATTTTTCTCAACATACCGAGATTCGATTAAAAACTGCAAAACGAACAGCTACAGATTTAAGAATGAAGTGCACAAAGGTATAAAAATAAGTTAAACAGGCCAATCCGGGACAGACAAAAATAATGGAAATAACACTCCGTCATTTCCGCTTTACCACCGTCTTATTTTCTATCCGGCATCAGACGGTTTACAATAAGTGCGATCGCACCGTCACCCGTCACATTACATGCCGTACCGAAGCTATCCATTGCTATATAAAGGGCAATCATCATCGCCTGTGAAGCCTCGTCAAAACCAAGCACGGAAGACAATACCCCTAATGAGGCCATTATAGCTCCGCCGGGAACACCGGGTGCTGCTACCATTGTAACCGACAACATAAAAATAAAACCTGCAAACATAGCAAAGTCATAAGGCATGCTCTGCATCATCATCAAAGCTAAAGCACAGGCCACGATCTTAAGCGTACTTCCGGATAAATGGATTGTAGCACAGAGCGGTACCACAAACCCGGCAACATCTTCACTTACGCCGTTACGGCGCGTTTGTGCCAGCGTTACCGGAATCGTAGCTGCAGATGACTGCGTTCCGAGTGCCGTAAAATAGGCCGGCAACATCCGGAACAATAAAACAAAAGGATTCCTTTTTACAAACAGAGCTGCAATACTATATTGAAAAACCAAAATAAAAATATGCAATAAAAATATTACACCGATAATTTTGATAAAAACGGATAATATGCCAAAAGTCTGTCCCGAATAGGTCATATTCAGAAAGATACCGAATATATAAACAGGCAACACCGGTAAAATCATCGTATTGATGGTACGGACCATCACCTCTTTAAAATCACTTGTCATCCCTTTGAGATAAGGAGTATTAAGATGAGCAATCCCAATCCCTGCGACAAAAGAGAACACCAGCGCTGTCACGACATTCATTAACGGCGGAATCGATATAGAGAAAAAAGGCAAAATACCCTGCGCTTCATTTAACTGTTCGACAGGAACATCCGGAGAAATAAGATATGGAAAAAATGTTATGCCTGTAAAATAAGAAAGAAAACCGGAAGAAAGAGTTGCGACATAAGCGATAAGAACCGTCATCCAGAGCATCTTTCCGGCCCCCTTGCCTATATCGGCAATTGCAAAAGCAACTAATCCCAGAATGATAAGAGGTATAATGAAATTTAGAAATTCGCTGAATAAGGCATTAAAGGTAACGAACAGCCGGACTCCCCAAACCGGAAAAATATGTCCGAATACGATACCCGATATAATCGCAATTACAACCCGGCCTAACAAGCCAATCCTTACTTTCTTCATAAACCAATTTTATAAATCTGTAACAAATATAGATACGATCACACCTAAACCTGTCAGAATTAAAAGGATATTTTTTAATAAATACGTAAAATACCCGGCAAAAAAAAGATATATCCGTTTATTTCAACTTTAAATACAATCCTTTCCAAACTAAAAGAATTCAGGATTATTCGGCACCCGAATCAAATTTCGTATATTTGTTTTCTATCTTGACTGGACTTCTGTGAAACGGTATATTTCTAATACCAACCGGAAAACAAGATAAATCGTACATATTCAACAAGACAAAAAACAATCTGTAAAACGGCTTTATGAACTACGGTAAACGAATTTGCATAACCTTTCTATTGTTATCTTCTTTTGTAGGATTATTCCCTATCTGGGCAAAAAATAAACCGGATAAAAGAATACTGGAATATCCTTTTATCTTCGGTGCGCAATACTACCGTGCTCCTACTCCCGAACCGGAATGTTGGGAAACCGACATGAAAAAAATGGCTGAAATGGGATTTACCGATATCAAATTCTGGGTACAATGGAGATGGAGCAACCGGACGGACGGCTCCTATTATTTCGACGATCTCGATAAGCTTATGCAAATTGCAGAAAAATATAATCTTCGGGTGACCTTAAATACGATCTTCGATGTCGCGCCAGTCTGGTTATATGAAAAATATCCCGATGCCAAACAAATAGCGAACAACGGAAAAGTAGTAGAACCGTATATCGTGGGACACAGGCAAATCGGAGGGCATCCGGGCCCCTGCTACAACCATCCCGGAGCTTTGGAAAAAAGAAAAGAGTTTATGCGGCAAACCATAAAACATTTCAAAAAATACAAAAACCTCTATTTCTGGGACGTCTGGAATGAACCGGAACTATCGTTTCCCCAACGGAATGCGGATTTGAATAATCTTGTCTGCTATTGTCCGTTATGCGAAAAAGCATTTAAAGAGTGGCTCAAAGATAAATACGGTACGATAGACAGCCTGAATACGATTTGGGGACGCTGCTATTCGGTCTGGGATGAAGTCGAACTGCCACGTAACACAGAGGCGGTGAAAGATTTTATCGACTGGCGCGAATTCCACAACTACACAATGGGGAACGAAGCAAAATGGAGATTAGACATGGTGCACGAGCTCGATCCCCAGCACGTCGGATACCTTCATGTAGTTCCCAATACCATGCAACCCTTCAATGCAGTAAGCACCTGTATGGATGATTTCGAGGTCGCAGAACATTGCGATGTTTTTGCAGCAACGATGAATAACGGTCCTTTCTTCACACCACAGGTAATATCCGCAGCGAACGGAAAAATATGCTACAACGTCGAAAGCCATATAAACGGCGGCAGTATCACCACGCATCAGGCCATACTGGAACTGCCCGACCTGCTGAACGATTTTATTCCGCAGATAGGACTCGGAATAAAAGGATTCCTTTTCTGGCAATACCGTCCTGAAGTCTTAGGCATAGAATCTCCGGCATGGGGACTTACCGGTTTAGACGGAAGCGACCGTCCCATTACAAAAGCCACCCGGACTTTCTGGAAAACAATCTCTCCTTATAAACAGGAACTGATAGAAGCTTTTCCTCAAAAAGCAGAGGTTGCCATATGGAAAAGCATGAAAAACGAAATCTTTCATTACAGTATATTTAAAAATCTCGAATCGCTTGCAAACAGTGTAAACGCCTACTCCGAATATCTTTACAACAACAGCTATAACTACCGTTTCGTAAACAGTGAAATGTTGGATGACCTTCAGGACATAAAAATCCTGATTATGCCGTCTTGTTATTATTTGACAGAGAAAGAAGCCGAAGCGATCGACAAATGGGTGCGTAACGGCGGAGTGCTTTTAAACGAAGCGCATTTAGGTGCTTATAACGATAATACCGGACGTCACAACCGTACGATGCCCGGATTCGGTCTGGCTGAGAAATGGGGTATAAAAGAAGTAAATACCTCTTCACCCTATCGTCTGAATGTGGACGGTAGCAAAACCCTCGATATCGATGTACCCGAAGACACAAAGAAACTTCTTCGCGATTTCGGAATATCGGGAGGTATGTATGTACCCGTTATTATGAACGACGGCTCTTTGTTATGGGGAGCATTAAGGTATGCCGAGCTCGAAGCAAAAGATGCGACGCCATTAGGATATTTTCGCCCCGGAACAACCTGTATAATAAAAAAGAAAATAGGAAAAGGTACCGTTTATTATTGCGGAACGAATATAGGGGAAGGAAGTATGAAAGATAAACCGGCTTTTTACTCATTTCTGAACGATCTGATGTCCGACGGAAAAGTAAACAAACCCTTAGGATTGAAAAATAATAAAATAAGTGTCGGCACTCTTTACAACAAAAAAGAAGAGCTCTCTTTTATCACCATACGCAACACCGGTGCAAATGCCGAAACTTTAACCCTTGATTTTGACGGACAGGCAAAAGGCCTGTTCAGCTCAATGAATATAAAATCGGAACGCCCCTTCACCCTTCCGACTAATTTTTGCGATTTATTTGTTGTGGAGCGCAAATAAAAAAGTAAAGGGTGATATTAGCATTAATATCACCCTTTATTATCACAATAATAATTTTAGGGTTGTAAAATTATTTTATTTACAATTTCTTCTTCCCCGACAAATGTTTTCAATATGTACATGCCCGGTGAAAAATGAGAGATATCAACCATTTTCGAGGCTTCTCCTACATCTTTAATATTCATTAGCAATTTACCACTCAAATCTGTAATCTGTATTCCATCAATATACATATCATTGGTACATGAAACCGTAACCGGTCCATTTGTCGGATTAGGATAAACAATAAAATTACCATCCAACAGGCTCTTTTCAACGTTTACCATTTCATCCTCAGGCAATCTTTCGACATAGTTACTACGGGAATTACTGCAACCACAATCTAAAAGAGGAGGACACGGTATAGTCTTAACCGAAAACGTAGAACCCTGTTTTGCATAAAAACCGGGTTTAAGGATTACTTGATTTCGCCCTATAAAATGGCGCTCTTCACCTACATCTAATCCCACCGTAAATACTAAATTCGGAGATTTGTTTTCACTCCCATTCACATCGTATAATCCAAAATGACTAACACTAGAAATAACACTTTGAGTACTACAATCAATTGCTTTTAACGATCTTTTTGCAACAGAAGTATACTGATTTATCTCAGATACCGTTTTTTGCAAAGGATATTTAATGTCCCCAGAACCAGGCTCATTATCAAAATATCCACCTCTTACTTTTAAATAAATAACATAATCACCTTCTCTTTCTAATGGAATACACTGCGTTACATCCTTTGCTCCATAATAATAATCATATTTTGAAATATGATTATATTGAGTAGAATTATACGAATCTCCACTAAGAACTATCTCTGCTGTATTCAAAGGCTTCTTCATTGTCCACTGAAGAGACTCTACCCCATCATACTTAGGATAATACAAAGTTGTTCCATTGACATAATAAGAACGTGTATAACATTGACTTTCTGTTGGCATAGACTGATGGCCTCCTTCATAATATATAGCAGAGGCCAACCGCAATTTGCTGCCTACTGCCAGTTCATAGCCATCCCATTCTTCACATTCGGAACGATCCCTAATAAAGGTCTGTAAACAAGGATCTGTAGGAAGATCTACTGTAATATAAAAAGTTTTTTCATATTGCGATAATGTATTACTTTCATTATACGCAAATAAATAAACCCGATAAATTCCCGCATTTTCTCGGTTTATTGTAATTTCACACGACTCAGATGATTCAATATCGAAAGATTGGTATTTATCAGGTTGATCTACATAATCTTCCAAATCATTTGCATTTTTATTTACTTTCCATATCCACCGTATTTTACTTGTTATTCCATTTGTAATTTCCGCTTTAATTTTAATAGGCTTATCATTAGAAGGAGAAACCGGATTTGTAGTTATTTTTACTGGTAAACTACCTGCTATTTGAGAATATATATTGGTAGCATATATAATCCCACATAACATAATTATATATATTATAAATTGATTTTTCATATTCGATATATTTTGATGTATCTCCTAGAAAAATACTATTTATTATCCCTACTGCTTTCTAACGAAGAGATACGCTTCTCTTGCTGGATTATATACAAAGTCAACTCTTCCACTTTCTGTAAGAGTTTCACATTCATCTCTGCCAGATTTACGCCGTTTTCTCCCACTTCTGCTGCTGAAGGTATTTCGGGCAGATGCTGATGTTCTTTGATATGGTTTTCCACCTCTGCCAATGACGGTAATTGATAATCTTTATCGAACACATAATCAGCCCAACTACCGATCGTTTCCACGATTACCTCTTTTGCCCGGATGGTGCCGTTGACTTCTAACTTTTTAGTTGGATTGGTCACCCCGATACCCAAGTTTCCCGATTTTAGAGTCATGTAGGTATTTGCTTCATTTCCCCATGACTGGATATTATCATTCGGATCACGTTCCCACCAAGTTCTAGTTGTACTTCTCGGTACCCCAAATGAATTATCTATTGAAATTCCATCATGCAGACGTGCAGTTGTCCAAGTTGTTCCCGCTGTATCACGCACCAACCACAAAGTCTTTTTAAACATATTGAGCCCTGTGTATGTATTACCTCCAAATGTGGCTATACCTACATAATTCCCTTTTGCTGATCCTAATACCTGACTTTGATATACTCCGAATTTAGAATCTTTATATGTCGTAGCTTTAGTAGAACTGAGGCCTACGTATACATTTCCATTTCCACCTGCAGTGGCATCTGCCGCCCGAATCAACAGGGCATCTGTAAAAGTCGTAGAGTTTCCTTTTACTCCAATTCTCAATGTTGTAACGCCGTCGTTATCATCGGTTGAGTAAATTTTTGAAGCATAACCGTTTCCTGAATTTAAGTGCATTTTAGTAATCGATTCTGAAGGGCCAAGATTAACCGATTGACTAAACGTACTTAAGCTAAATGACAATAAAACCGAAAGAATACTACTAGTTAGAAAAATTTTTTTCATGATCACAATAAGATTTTAAATTAAAAACTCGACAAATATAATCATATAAAAATAAATATTAAAATAAAAATATATTTATTGAACAAAAAAAATACAAATACACATCATAAAAAAATACTTTAATTCGATTTTATTCTTAGCATCAAAAAAGTTTAACAGAAAACATACAAATCATTTATCTAATAATGGCAAAAAATAAACATAAAGCACATATTTACATTTTATAAAAAACAGGATGTTTCAATAATCTTTATATGAATCGCGAAAATGCAAATCTTTATCCCCTATCCCGATCCGGGAACAATTGCTAAATGCCTTGACAAAAGAAGATTAAATAAACAAATAATCGAATGCAGGCAGATAGAGAAGGCTATTAACGGAGCCAAGGCATGGCATAACCACCCTGTCGTTCTGATGTATAGGGAATATACCGACTGGCTGTTATGGTACAGAGAGGTGCTGGAAAAAGAACAAAACGGACTGTTGAAAGAAAGTAATATCGATTATCCCGATACATTATTAAAACCACCTTTTATCGGATATGAACCGCTTCACAAGGCACACAGGGCCCGGTTATACGCCAAAGACCCTATCTACTATTCGCAATTTATACAAGATGCCGGATATACAGACACAAACTGGTATATAATAAATAATGAAATCAGAAAATACAAAAACGGAAAACTCACCGAAAGATCTCCATTTACGCTATGACGAACAAAGCTACACATTTACAGAGAGCATACTAAAAATAAGAGAGACGACAATACTGCCGCCTCTCTAACTCGTTAGGTCAAACAAACATCCTTATACAGACTTCATAAGATACACATTAAATTCATAATTCCTTCTCCACAGAAACAACCACAGGGCCAAGAAGTCCGCTCTTTCTCAACTGAGCATCTTTCGACGGACCGTTTATCGTCCAAGTCTTACGATCCGCTTCGGGTTGCCCGGCATCATAGACAAGACGATTGTACCATGTACTGGTAACTTCTACCGTCAACCGGTTGGCTCCGGGCACGACCGCATCCGTAATATCTACACGGTACGGAGGAGTCCATAATGTGCGAACAGGCTTTCCGTTAAGCGATACGACAGCGATCATTTCAACCTCTCCTAAATCGAGAGAGAAACGCATTCCGGGGTTAACTTCTCCTATATCGAATGTTGTAGAATAGGTTGCCGTACCGGAAAAAGCTTTTCCTTCCTGCGAAATATCCAAATCTTTCCACGGTTTCAATTCAGACAACCGAAACGACTCCGGAGCGTTCCATCCTTTCGGGAAAGAGAGCATCCACGGATTAACTAACTGTTCGGAAGATATGACTCTCTTTTCTTTTGCAAAAACAGGTGCACTCTCTCCCTGTCGGAAAACGACAAAACAAGATCCCGCTTTCGGTAAATCGAGCGTCACCAATGTACGGTCTCCTTCACGACAGCCCGACGCCGGTGTGGTGGCTCCTGTTACCGGATCCCAGATTTCGACGTTCCCCTCGGAACGGAAATCCAATGTACCCTTAAACTCTCCGTCTCTCGGTGCACAGACAAAATACCAGTCCGCCCCGTCTACCCTGCGATGACACCATAACGCATCTCCACCTGTCACATCCGGAGCTATTTTCAGTGCCTTCAATGCTTCATCCAACGCCATTCCGGAAACAAGCGTACCCTTCCCAATCTTACGAACGCCCGGTTTCGTGCTCTTTCCCCATATATTTTTTACAGCCGCATCAAAACGCCGTTGTGCAGTCTTTCCTCCCGTAAGCGTAGCCAATCCCATAGGAGCATTGCCAATTATCGTAGCTCCTTCATGGATAAGAGAATCCAGTTTTTCCAATGTCTGCGGCAACATTCGCTGTGTATCGGGTAACCATAAAACACGATAACGAATGCCTTCCGGAGTCACAAGCATTCCATTTTCAACGGAAAGCCTGTTCACCAGAACATCAGGATTGCAATAATCATATTTAAAACCTTCCGGGAACGGGGCATGCTGGTCGGGTTTATGATTTATTTCATCACCGAGATACCAGAGTACATCCGAAACCGGCTTTCCCCGTTCGAGCATATAGCTGCAACGTGCGAAATAGGATGTAAACTCCGGCATATGCTTCCACCATGTCTGACCACGCATAAAAGGCGATCCTATTCCGGCACCAAAAGATGTTCCGGGTTCCAGAAAATTCGTCTGAGGATTATGCGTATAAGTATGGAAAACCATATGTGTTACCCCTTCTACGCTGTTTATATTTGCAACCTCCTTAAGCATATCCAGATGCTCGTCCCATGTAAGTTCAAAGGAGGTGAACGCCTCAGCCGCAACACGAGGTTTCCCATACAAACGAGCCGCTGAAGTGGTCGGTTTGATCGGCTTAAAATTTAACGAACCGACAAATCCGTTTTCATCGAACGGCTGCCAGAATTCACACATAGGCACATCTGCATATTTATGATATTCCAGAATATCGGCGGGGAATATATCACCGGCTGCCGTTTCATATGTGATCGATAAACCGTTGTTTTTCGCCAGCGTAGCCATTCTCCCGTAAAACTTATCGGAAAACAGGTCGCCGATCGTAGAACGCCAATCCAATAAAAAACGCGCCGTCGTTTCCTGATCCTTAATTACATAACCGAACACAGCAGGAAGCCATTTGCGAAGCGGATAACCTGCAACACGTTCGAATTCGTTCTCCATTCCATTTGTCCACGTCTGTGTCTTACACTCCCAGCTATCCAAAAGCAATCCGTTAAGCATTCCGTTCGCCAGTGGGCCGTTCTCGTTGATAAGACGTCCGATATAACCTGCAAAATGAATATCCGTAGCAGACTCCGAAAGTTTATTACATTCCCATCCGGTTCCTTCGGGAGGTGCCGGCCCGTTGCGCATACCAGTATTGACATGACCGATCCGCAGGATTGTCCACTTGCCTGACGGCGCATTCCAGCTTATGTTACCTTGCCCGTCCATCATAGACGTAATATCCTGTATCTGGTCCGGATTTACGTAAGCAGCCGGATTTTGATCGGCATTTTCGCCGCTTCGTTCGATCGAGCGAAGTGTCCATCCAGCCTCCGATTCCCAACTGTTTTTACGGGCACCTGTAAAAAAGCGCAACGATTTAAGCGTCATATCATGTTTGTTGACAATCGCAATCCGATATTTCGCCGCTCCTTTTACTTCAGGACAGGCAAAAGTAATCGGATAATCATCCTGCCAACTACTTTGCGGCAATTCGGTATGGAGAATCTCCACTACTTTCCCATTCTGTTTAACCGCCTGTACCGTTACCGTTACGCCAGGCTCATAACTCCAACCATGATTCAGACTATTTATACTCGGAAACTCTATAGTCCGAATAATCTCGGCTTTTGAAAACGTTACCTCTACCCAATGCGGATCACCTTCCGTCGTGGGTAAAAAGCGAAGAGGCTCTTTAAGTTGCCCCGATAAGCAATCTTTCCAAGACAGCTCCCGGTTACTCTTGACCAACTGCGGCAAAAGAGGCTCTCCGGTATCCCCTAAAGGCGTAGGAAACGCCAACACCATAACATCTTTATAATCCCGCCAAGGCTCATCGCTCGGCTGCGGAACCGGTAATATTTTATTCAGGGTACCGGAACCTCCCGTAACATCGGTACGGCTCCATACAAGATGCCGCATAGCATCGGAAGGCGCTATCCATGGCCCTCCAGCCATTGCCCAACCCGGACAATTCTGCATCGTAAAGCGTAAACCCAAACGGCGACACTCTTCCGCTGTATGCCGCACTGCATTATCCCATAAAGGGCTTAGGCAAGCTATTTGCGGATCGACACCCGGCCAGGGAGTTCCCATCTGGCCGTGAAAAAGCTGAATTCCGGATATTCCGGCCTTTGCAATCGCTTCCAGATCGGCCGTAATTCCTTCTGTCGAAACATTTCCTCCGATATAATGAAACCAAGTCTGCGGATAATGTACTTTCGGCGGTGACATAAAAGCCGTTTTATCGTAATCGCCGAACGAACGGTTAAGCACATAACTGTCCGGAACGACGGGCACCTGTGCTTTCAGTGGTATGACATTCAGACACAAGCACGCTGCAATTGCCTGCAAACAGGCAGGTAAAATTTTATATCTCATTCTAACTCTATTTATAATCTGAAACAGATTCATATCAACAAATAAGCAGCATTTTTTTATTTAAACAATAACGGAGCAAACTCATTCAGGCATCTGCGCCATGTGTGCCATTCATGTGCCGTACCTTGCGACTCATAGAAAGTAGCTTTAATACCTTTTTTTTCAAACTCTTTCTTCAATGCCGCATTCTTTGTTATAAGCGCAGGCTCCTCTGTGCCTACACCAAACCAAAACACTTTGATTTTATCATTAAAAGAGGCACCATCCGAGAACAGGCCGCCATACGCATTCGGGTCGGCAACACTATCGACCGACACTCCGCCGGCACTAAAGAAACCCAAAGAGGAAAAGAGCTCCGGATGATTAAGTCCGATCACCGCGGTCTGTCCGCCACCCATCGATAAACCTGCCATTGCTCTGTTTTCCCGTCCGGGTTTAATCCGATAGCTGGATTCCATAGAAGGGATGATCTCTTTAACATAAACATCGGCCAGTACGGCAGACCTGCTGTTCCATGATGCGGCATTTTGCGGATAAGCTGCCGGATCTTTAGCTTCGGCATACCCATTGTCCATTACAATAACCATCGGAGTCGCTTTTTGGGAAGCGATTAAATTATCCATTATAAAACTCATATGTCCCTGTAACGACCATCCTCTCTCATTTTCTCCCGAACCATGCAACAGATACAGAATCGGATATTCTTTATCGGGATTAGTCTCATATTCAGCCGGAGTATATACGAATGCACGCCTCCATTTACCGGTAATATCCGAAAAGTACCAGTGCTCTCTCACATCACCGTGAGGAACGTTCTTAGGCATAAAAAAATCTTCTCCTTTCGTCGGGATCTCTATTCCACTGGTCGGCTTTGCCCAACCATGATACGTATCACATCCCGGATCGTTTACCTGAACACCATCGACCAGGAACCAATAATAATGAAATCCGGGAACGATAGGAGGAGTAATAAGCGTCCAGTTACCATCCGCATCTTTCTTCAGATCGACAGGATCAGACGTAGGCAAAAGAGAACCCGCCAATTGAACTTTATCAGCCAAAGGAGCCTTTATACGAAGATAAACTCTCAAATCATCCGAAACTTTCGGATATTCCGCACCTGTAATGTTGGATGCAGCCGGAACAAAAGAGGCATTCGACTGAGCGATAGCCACCTGAATGAACAACAATGTTGAAAACAAACAGATAATCTTACATTTAAAAAGATTTTTCATGTTTAAGATTTTTAGATATAACGATTTTCCATGATACTATTCGGGATAATTATCGGCAAATCATATTTTTGTTTCCACCCCTGAAAGGATGCTATTGCCTCATAATTATATAAAAAACACGAATGATCGCAATTGTAATAAAGCAAGCAAAACAAGTTTAAATACACAAAGATTAAAATACAATTTTACCCGATTAACCCGATTGCGTAAAGTTAATCAATTTTATTTACGAACGGAATAATACGCTTGTTGAGAATTTCATTCTGTAGAGAAAGACAACAATACAAATCCCGAAAGAAACAGCATTTATAAGTTTTCCCGAGTGTATTAGCCGTCAAAATAATGAAAGAATATCCTACACAGCTTTTTCAGCAGATATGCCAATTCCATTATTTACCATCGAAGCTATTATTTTAAACAGAACTTCCCACAAACAGCTCTATTGTATTAATTTTATTTATATTTGAAAAATATAGGATGCGCTTCGGACAAAATACAAAGCAAACTTTTATTTTGCCTCTCAGTTTTCACTATATTTGTGTATTACAAGTTTACAAAGTTTTATCAATATGGCTATCAAAAAAATCTTCTACTACATCTTAATGCTAACGCTCTCGATATCGTGTACCGATAAAAACAAGCTACAACACCTTTTATGTGAATATCAGACAAATCCTCTGGGACTCGATGTTCCGGCCCCTCGTTTTTCATGGAATATAGGCTCTGACGAAAGAGATGTCTATCAAAGCGCCTATCGTATTATCGTCAGCAATTCCAAAAATGAAATTGAAAATAAAATAGGCAATATGTGGGATTCTAAAAAAGTAGAATCAAACAACACAACCAATATTGAGTATAAGGGAGAACCCTTGGAAAGTAATCGCACATATTTCTGGCGTGTATGTGCTATCGTCAACGGAAAAGAGGTATGGAGCAACACAGCTTCTTTCCATACCGGATTCCTGAACCAGTCTGACTGGAAAGCAAACTGGATAAGCACAAAAGAAGACTTGCTCAACGAAAGCCCACTGTTCCGCAAAGGATTCAAGATCGATAAAAATATAGAAGAGGCCTATGTATACGTGGCAACCGCCGGATTCTACGAATTGTACCTTAATGACCAAAAGGTAGGCGATCATGTACTGGATCCGTCCATTACCGATTACCGTAAAACTGTTTTATACTCCGTTTTCGATGTCACCGACCAGTTACGGAAAGGAAAAAACGCATTTGGACTAATGCTGGCGAACGGTGCTTATAACCTTACAAAAAGAACAGGAGAACGTTATGCATGGGCAGACGGCGGAGAGCGTTTAGGCAACCCGAAATTTATGCTGCAACTCAATATCAAATATAAAGATGGCAGTAGTGAAATAATCACTTCGGACGACTCATGGAAATATAAGCAAGGACCGATCACTTTCAATAATATCTACGGTGGTGAAGATTACGATGCCCGCAAAGAGATCGATAAATGGGCATCGGGCGAACTGGATGATTCCGGATGGAATGAAGCGGTTGTTGCCCAAAGCCCGGGAGGAAAATTAAAATCGCAGGCAGTTCCCATCCGGGTAACGGAAACCTTAGAGCCGATAGCAGAAACAAATCCAGAAAAAGGGGTATATTTATTCGATTTGGGACAGAATATGGCCGGATGGTGGCGTATCGAAGTATCGGGTAACGCCGGACAAACAATCCGCGTCAGAGGCGCGGAATCCCTGAACAATGAACCGCCCAAGAATCTGGAAGCAGCTGACCGGCTAACCGTAGATCGGAGAACTGGTGCTATCTGGACAGATTATACATTAAAAGGCAGCGAGAACGAGATATATGAGCCGCGTTTCTTTTATACGGGTTTCCGATATATAGAGGTAACAACGGATGATAAAGAGGACTTAAAATCACTGAAAGTAACAGGTCGGGTAGTCCGTTCCGATCTTGCATACAACGGCACATGGAATTCTTCAGATACATTGCTTAATAAGATTCATCAGGCAGGCGTATGGTCTCAGAAGAGCAATCTGATAAGTTATCCGACCGATTGCCCTCATCGTGAAAAAGGCGCTTATACCGGCGACGGACAAATAATCGCAGAAACGTCTATGCACGACTTCCAGATGGCGCCGTTTTACATGAAATGGCTGAACGATATGCGTGACGCGCAAGAACCGAACGGCAGGATACCCAACACGGCCCCTACCCTTATCGGCGGCATGGGAGGCGGCATTGGCTGGGGAAGTGCCTATATACTAATTCCCTGGTGGATGAATCATTATTACGACGACACACGTATTCTCGAGGAACATTATCCCACTATGAAAAAGTATATCCAGTACCTGCATAATTTGGCACGGACGGATGAAAATCCGGGAGAACCTTATATTATTAATTTCTTTGAACAGTTCTGGTATTCCCTGGGAGAGTGGTGTTCCCCGGGCATGAACGATTGTCCGAATCATGCAGTAGTCAATACGTTTTATTATTATTACGACACCTGGTTGATGTCTCAGATCGCAGATATGCTCGGACACAAAGAGGATGCCCGGCAATTTACGGCTTTGAGCGATACGATAAAACAGGAGTTCAATAAGAAATTCTTTAATCCGGAAACCAATCTTTACGGACTGGACTCCACCTATCAGACCTATCAAATCATCGCTTTGGTAGGAAACCTGGTTCCTGAAGAACATCGTGAAGCTGTGTTGAATACAATAACCGACGATATTCATGCACGAAATAATCATCTGAATACGGGTATTATCGGAACGAAATATTTATGGCCGACTCTGGTAAACGCGGGACATAACGATCTGGCATATGAAGTCGCTACACAAGAAACCTATCCGGGGTACGGTTTCTGGATAAAAAACAATTCGACGACACTTCTGGAACATTGGAAGAGTACTACAGGAAACCACCAAATGTTCGGTACTGTAACGGAATACTTCTATAAATATCTGGCCGGCATCCAATCTCCTATGGAAGGTAATACGACAAAAGGATATAAGCACGTACATATACAACCCTATATTCCGGAACAATTAGATGCTGCAACCGCATCGCTTAATACTATCTCCGGAAAAGTCATTTCCGACTGGAAGAAAGATGCCAATGGACTTCGGATATCCGTAACCATACCGGCTAATACCATAGCATCGCTGGTTATTCCATGCGAAGGAAAAAATATTACAGTAAAAGAAAGTAATACAGTTGTCTGGGAGAATGAAAAATACGAAACCTCAGTAACCGGTGTTTCCGGAATAAAAAAAGAAGCAGATCAATTGATCTTATCCCTGCGCTCCGGAAAATACAATTTTAATATAACATTTTAAGAAGACTAAAGACAAATGAAATAACACAGGAGAGTATGGTTAACTATACTCTCCTGTGTTATTTATAAATATAAATTTACTCTGAAAGTATATTTAAACAGATTTATATCCGATATAAGACTTTATCATCTGCAATATATCACTTATACATAAGTGACAATGTTATTCCAAATTAAATAAAAAATAGTGAAATGTTCAATTTATCAATCTGTATAAGCCGATAAATCTATTAACGGTTAAAATTCAAAACCAATATTAAAATGTACGCTATGAGTACCCTTTGATTCATATAAATAATAATTATAAGAACTATAATATTCTTTATTATTACTCGTCAGCATATTATAACCTACTCCAAGGTTTAATGCGGAACTTTCATTAAAGGCAAAGCTAATCCCCAAACAAGGACTAACATAGATTCTTTTCTCCTTGGAAACAGAATATCCGACTTTAAAATCGAAAAAAGGAGAAATGGGTTTCTTCGTAAAGTTAACTCTAAAGTCTGCGAATACCGGTACAAAAAGAATTTTTTCAACAAAGATATTACTAATACCCACTCCCGCACCAATGAAAAAGTAGGGATTAAACTGATAACCATGAGTTGTTTGAATTAAAAACATTACATTATCCAACACGGCATAGCCA
This sequence comes from Bacteroidales bacterium, assembly GCA_029007825.1. Classification (GTDB taxonomy): domain Bacteria; phylum Bacteroidota; class Bacteroidia; order Bacteroidales; family JAQXIO01; genus JAQXIO01. The sequence goes on from JAQXIO010000012.1 coordinate 19,196, forward strand.
CCTCCAATTTCCAAAAATCCCCGATACCCCGTAAAGCCTTTTCTGTCTTCGATCTTTTTTTTATTATCGGTAAAATTATCGTCATTTTCTTTTGTAACCTTTTCTATATACTCTGCCTGAAAGACCAGAATCTTTCCATCCGGAGTTTTGATTTTCAATGGAGTACCTTGTTCTAAAATCGTACCTTTAACAACATCACCATTCTTCAGATAAACTACATCGTCGGAATTTTGTGAAAAAGTCAATGTATTCAATCCGAATAGGATGAAAAAAAGGAATAAGAATTTTTTCTTCATGGTTATGGGCCGGTTATACAATAACATATACTAATCAACTACTTTAAGCAAGTTCTTTAAATCCCCCAAAATATAGCCTCACAAATAAAACGTTGTAATAAAATTGGGTGTATTTTTGAGTGTAAAACTAAAACAGCCGCTATAATCAACTGATTATAAGCGGCCATTATTGAAATTCAGTGACCCCGGAGAGGCTCGAACTCTCGACCCAATGATTAAGAGTCATTTGCTCTACCAACTGAGCTACGGAGTCATTCCGTTTTTTTAACGTGTGCAAAGGTAGCTTTTTCCATAAAAACTCCCAAAACATTCACTTAATTTTTTCTTTATTCTTCAAAAAAATACTCATCCGAAGGATTTGTCCGTTTTAAAGCGGTTAGATTCACGTCTTTCCCTACGCAGATACCATATTGGCGTAACGCCAAAGCTACCGTCTTAAAAGCCAGTTCCGGATGATTATTATCACGACTGAGATGGCACAACCAGATATTCCGGTGACATACGTCAAAAATCGAACACAAAAAATCGGCCGTTTCTTTATTGCTTAAATGCCCGGTCGGGCTCACAATGCGCTCTTTCAAGAAAGCCGGATAACTTCCATGCGTAAGCATTTCGACATCATAATTAGCTTCAATTACCAGATGATTCGATATGCGCATATACTTCTCTATTATCGGGGTCAGGTGTCCTATATCGGTAGCAAGGGTAAAACGATGCTTTCCAAAAACAATATGATACCCGACGTTATCGCTGCCATCGTGAGGAACTTCAAAAGGCGTTATTTCAAAATCGCGTATGGCAAACGGCATTTCTTTAAAAATAATCCGTTTCGACGCATATAGTTTTTCTTCTACATAACGGCTGCGCGCAATTCCGTCATGTACAGCCTCCGTTGCATATATCGGAATATTGTATTTCTCACCCAGACATCCTACCATCTTGATGTGGTCTGCATGGTCATGCGTCACGAGAACTGCCATAATCTGGCATAAATCGATACCATGATCTTTGAGTATCTTCTTTATCGTTCGAATACCAATACCCGCATCGATCAGTATTCCATACTCAGAAGTACCGATAAAATAGCAGTTTCCGCTGCTACCACTCGCTAAACTCAAAAATCTTACCTGCATAATCAATCCGGACAAAAAAAGAGGATATCGCAGCCGACATCCATTGCAAATTTAACGATAATCTACTGCCCGACCAAATAAGAAAAACAGAAACGTACAAATATATTTGAGAAATGAAATCTTTTAATTACGTTTGCTTTATTCAAATTAAAAACAATCGCTTTATTATGAAAGACCTATCTTCATTCTTGGCTACACCGGGAAAAAAACATAAAGAATCCGACTTTAAATGCGATTATGCGACCGATATAACTAAAGAACAGGCAGAAACCGAACTTCAAAATGATATAGCCGCCATCTCCCGTATGCAGGAGAAGCTTTATGCCGACGGAAAAACTGCCCTACTTATTGTTTTCCAGGCAATGGACGCTGCAGGAAAAGACGGAACGATAAAAAACGTAATGTCGGGTATCAATCCGCAGGGATGCAGGGTAGCAACATTCAAAACACCGACAAAAGAGGAGTTGGCACACGACTTTCTCTGGCGCATCAACAAACAACTTCCGGAAAAGGGAATGATCGGAATTTTTAACCGTTCACATTACGAAGAAGTGCTCATTAATAAAGTACATCCGGAAAATTTACTCGCCCAATCACTTCCCGGTATCCAGAATATTAAAGACATTGGTAAAACATTCTGGATGAAACGGTATGAAAATATCAATGCATTTGAAAAACTTCTCGTAGAAAACGGAACAGTTATCATTAAATTCTTCCTGCATGTATCGAAAGAGGAACAGAAAAAACGGTTTCTGAAACGTATCGAAGAAGAAAATCACAATTGGAAATTCTCACAGAATGACATTACGGAAAGAAAATACTGGAAACAATATATGGACGCATACTCCGATATGTTGACTTATACTTCTACCGGTTATGCCCCCTGGCATGTAATCCCTGCCGATAAAAAATGGTTTATGCGGTTAGTCGTAGGACAAATCATTCGCCAGCGGATGGAACAGTTGGATCTTCATTTTCCGAAAATCTCAGATGAAAACAAAGAATTTCTGGGAAAGGCCAAAGATATCCTTGAAAACGAAAAATAAAATCAAGACGACACTTCTACCCCTCTCTTTCCCGTTGACTTCAATAAAAAATATATATGTCACCTCAACTCCAAAAACGATATTTGTCCCAGTAATTAGGATTTACTTTTCGTTTTTCCTAATATACTACGTGCCGAATCGGAAAGCAAAAGAACACAACCTGCTAAAATAGCCGTATCTTTAATAACCAAACGTCCCGCCCCGGACAACAGGGGGAATCCAAATTCCCCGCTACCAAAATCAGACACCCACACCTCCGGAGTAGTAACAAGAAATGAGAGAGTTCCTATAGTCATGATAATTGCCAGTGATGCCCCAAGCAACCCGACTTTCGGGAAAAACATTCCAAGAAATACAAGCACTCCTATAGCTATTATAAGCATGCCAAGTCCATGTGAAAACCCATAGGTGTTATTCTCTTTATGCCAATTGTATTTCCCTTCGTCAAATTCTCCTTCTTTCAATTTATAAGCTTTATACTCAGGAGTCGGATTTGTATAAAAAAAACTCATAAACGGACTGTTGGCAACAAAAGAAACAATACCTTCCGCCTCATAATTAAAAAACTTCAATCCTCCTATCCAAACGAAAATAACCAAAATTGCAATACGCATCAGATTCATCCCTAATTTCTGAGAAGACAATGCAAGGCTCAAAAACGTATAAAACAGATGATTTAATTTTGTCTTCATAATTACCTCTTTTTTAGTTTAACAGTATGCTACAAAATTCAGCTATTCAGACAATGCAAAAAATGGCAATTTTTCCGGATGAGTTGTCAATTATTCCCTTTTTTCCTTTTTCCTGTATCCGGAGATCGTTTCACCTGTCATTTTTTTAAAAAAGCGACTAAATGCAGACAAATCTTCAAAACCGAGAATAGCGGCAATCTCTTTTGCTTTTTTCGTACTATATAATAGCAACCTTTTGGCTTCCGTCAGCAGGCGCTCATGTATAACCCGAAGCGGAGACGGCAAACCGTAAGAAGAAAAGAGGTTCGATAATGTTTTCGGCGACCGGCACAACAAACCGGCATACTCCTGCACCATCTTTTTTTCCCTGAAATTATTATCGACCAGAACAAAATATTGACGGACTATATCAAAACTTTTCTCTTTTTCCGGTGTAATTTCAAACCGGTCTCTGGCAATACGCGTACAGGTTATAATAAAGCGTTTCAACAGAATACGCAACATCTCTTCCTGGAGATTATCTTTTACTCTGTATTCTCCTATGAGCTTACTTGAAATTTCATGCAATAAGAAACTTTCTGCTTCCGATAACCGAAGACGCAGTATATTCGAGGTACCGTTAAAAAGAAATCCATTGCATGAAACTTCACTGTCATGGCCATAAATACAATAGAAATTACTATTAAAAAGAAGAGTCAGATATTCTCCCGATACCTTTTTAATCTTAATATGATGCAATGGCGTTAACGTTATAATCTCATCTTTTTCCAGCACCATTTCCACATGATCTATTTCAAGAGTCAAAGTTCCGTTTTGCACCCAGATAAACTTATACAGACTTTTATCCCTCAAAAGAGAAATGTTTGTATGAAAATCCCGAGTCAAAATGATGCATCCTTTCAGTTTCGTATTAAAACATAATTCCATAATCAAACAAATTCCGGTATTACCCCGTCACCAATAAAATAACCATTTAAAATCTGCTCCTAAACTATAAAAAACAACTGCAGAAAAATAAAGACTAAGACAAGCTTCATATAACAATCACCAGATAAACAAGCATTTAAAATAGAAATATAAAAGAGCATAATCGTATTAAAGAATATCGCTTTCAATAACACTCGAAAAAAACGACATTAAGATTCAAAACGCCCTCAATCAATTCTTTTCATAAACAATATACAGAGGTAAACATTTAAATCGAATTAAGTGTTATATTAGCATAAAAAACAAAGGATTATGAAAGTACATTATTTACTATTCGCTTTATTATTATTTATAAATATACAAAATTCTACAGCTATGAAGTTTGAGTTACCACCTCTTCCCTATGCAGAAAATGCACTGGAACCCATTATCAGCGAAAGAACATTACAATTCCATCATGGTAAACACCATCTGGCTTATGTAAATAACCTGAATGCTCTTATCGTAGGGACTAAGTTTGAAAACGACAGCCTTGAAACCATTATTATGGAATCGGACGGTCCGATTTTCAATAATGCAGCTCAAGTATGGAATCATACCTTTTATTTTAACTCCCTTTCTCCGAAAGGAGGCGGCCAACCGAAAGGAAAACTGGCAGACGCCATCAACGCAACGTGGGGATCGTTTGAAAATTTCCAGAAAGAGTTTAATGCAGCGGCAACCTCTCAGTTCGGTTCGGGTTGGGCTTGGCTGGTAAAAGACGGTGACGGTAAACTTTCCATCGTAAAAACAGGGAATGCAGACAATCCGATGACAAAAGGATTGACTCCGATCCTGACATTCGATGTGTGGGAACATGCTTATTATCTCGACTATCAAAACAGACGTCCCGACTACGTCGGAGAAATGTGGAAAATCATCAATTGGGATGAAGTGAGCAAACGTTATTAAGACACTTATCTAACACTCTACATCATTTTCGATACGAGGGATGAAATTCCGTAAAAACGGATTTCATCCCTTTTTTACGCTACATTCTTTTTCGTTCTGACCAACTTGTAAATGCAGGGTAGATTAAGGAGGCATATCCGGCTAATAATAGCCTTATGCAATAATAATTACTTTATTAAAAACAGTCCGATTGAATCATAATCAAGCGTTCTTATATTTAAAAGAAAATATTATCTATTTTATGAAAAACATCAACGATAAAACATCTACATATCCAATAGCAGCATTCAAAAATGTGGAGTACGGTAAAATTACAGACGGCTTCCGGCCTTCTTTCAAACTATAATAGTATAGGAATAGTAAAATCTCCAATCATATTTTATCTGCATGTAAATATGATTTTTAAGATCTCAAACAGTTTACAACCTTATTCTTTTTACCCGGCATTCCTAAAAATTGAATTTCACAATCCACTGTAAAAGGTAATACCATTTTTCTTAATCCTTAAAAAAATACAGAGAATACGTTTCAGTATTCTCTGTACGGATCACTATTTATAAACTAAATAGTTACAAAATCATTTTCTTTTCTATGCTAACGATAAGTATTATTAATAACAGACGGCGGATAATATATATTCTTAATTCGCTAATACCCTTATCCTATTAACGGAATCATTACAATATAATTCCGCAAAAACGCCAAATAAAATTATACTACCGTCCGGATAAAGACATCAGTCGTTTAAAAAATAATCGACAGTAGTCACTACTCGTATTACCTTAATATAAGGTGTATTTGCATCGCGGTCAGAAATTGAAAATTGTCCCTGCGATGCTGTTTTGATTTTCCCCAGCTTACTATCCGAATCATGGGCAAATTTCTCAGCCGTCATCCGAGCGTTCTGTGTCGCCTCTTCTACCATCTGAGGTTTTATATCATTTAATCCGGTAAACAGGTATTGTGTATTATAACGGTAGTCGCCTGTAGTAATAGCTACTCCTTGTTTCAGCAAATCGGTCTGTTCAACCATCAGTTTACGGATTTTATCGACCTTACCGGACGAAACCGTCAATACCGAGGTTACATTATATTTATAGGGTATCGGCTGCGTATTATAACGATCTGCCTGCATATCGATAATTTCAGGTGCAGAAATCGTTATCTCCGTACTGTCAATCCCATTCGATTTCAGGAAATCCATAACTGCCTTATTCCGGGTATCCACCATATTATAAATATAATACAAATCGTTCCCCACCACTTTATACATCAAAGGCCAGATTACGTGATTCGCCGGAACTTCTTTTTCCGCCAAACCTTTCACGGTTACCACACGCTGGTTAGAGATAAAATCACTCATACCCAACTTAATCATAAGGCCTAATAAAAACAGACCGATAGCTACGAAAATACCTAATCCCGTAGAGCTGCCATTTCCTCTCGAATAAAACATGATTTATATGGTTTTTTAGTTACTTAGCAAAGGTAACCAATCTTCAAAACTATGCAAGTATTTTATTAAAAACCGAGCTCCAATTGAACTATGGCTTTATTGGTATTCATGGTATAAAGTGTCAATGCATCATTTTGTGTAAACATATAAAAGCCTTGCACACGAATACGCTTGGTAAAACGATAGGTCGCACCTATGCTATATTTTACCGAAACAGCCTGCCCCATCGCGTTGGCCGGATTATACCATGCTTCTTTTTTTATAGGAGAATCGAGATCATCCGTATTTGAGCAGGAAATATTATCGTTATACCAATCATAAACCAATGTAAGGTCAAGCTGCGGTAACGGACGATAAATACCCAGTACATAAAAACCGTGGCGCTTCACCGAACCATCCAGTCCCCGCAAGTATTCCGCTCTACCATAAAAGTGCTTACTATCATGTAAAACACCAACCGTCCAGCGATTCCGGGTATAATCGGCAGCAACGCTATCTCCGCGGGCAATGTAATTCCCTTTACCTATATAGAAACCCCCGCTTATATAATTTCCTTTGATCGGCTGAATCGTGACAGAGCCCGAAATGTCCTTATGATTATTATTATCCTTTAAATATTGGATACCAGCACCATTAAAAACCCCGAAACGATAATCGATCAGGCGATAATCCTTTACTTTAAAAAGGCTGCCGAAAATTTCAGCGCCGGCATCACGGCCCGACGACGGTCCGATCACATCCGTAGACACTCCGGCTAAAGAGGCTACTGACTGGGAAAAATCAATCGTATGAAGTACCAGTGTGGAAACATTATTTTCAAATGTAAGAGGCGTTTTCATCAACCCTACCCGGACTCCAAATTCCGGAATAATACGCCAACGCGCAAAAAGTTCATGAACTTTCGAGATTGCAGCCGGTTGAAAATAATAAAGGGTAAAAAAATCAATGTCACGGGTAACATAAGCTCCACCATAAATGCATGCCCGCACCATTTCAAACGAATTATTTACTTTCAGATAGGGGGCATCATTATAAGCATATGCAAAATGCCCCATACCATGAAACTCTACCCTCGGCTTAAAAGCCTTTGTAGTATCAGCCGCCGACTTTGCCGCATTCATCTCTGCCGTCCCATCCAGCTGTTCCTTATATTCATCGTATTCAGCCGGTGTAATGATATTCTTTTCTTTCAGTATGTTCAAAATGCTTTTTTTCTCTTCGGCATGTACTGAAAAGACCGAAAGAAACACTAAAAGCGCAAGCGATAAGAGCCTCATAAATACAAATTTAAGTTTTGGAGGCACAAAGATAACAATTAATAGATATTAACACCGTTTTATTTACACTTTCTTTAAAAGCCATTAAAAATACTTGAGAAGCATAAAATGGATGAATAGGTATTACATAAAATCTTTATAACAAACAATAGAATAATTTAGCATAAAACAAGGATTACCCCCTATATAATCCCTTCTTTTAAGATAAAAAAATAAGGACAAACTCAATTAATTGACTACTTTTGCGACGACCAAACAAAAAATCAAGAATAATTCTTCTTGTTTGTAACTGGGGGGAGAAGAGCAAATGGCAATATTAATCAAATATAGTATTCTCGTCGCATTTATAATGTTGTTAAACACAACAATATCCGGAAAAGAAATATCTTCCGGCGAACCGGTTACCGAAAATTCCATTGGCACTTTTTACGAAACAGGAAGCGCTTCAAGCCAACAAAAGGAGCAACTCTGCTTTATTACATTCAGTCTTATCTCCGATATGATGAACACCATTACGGGAAAGACGCATTCCGAATTAAAAGTACTCTCAAAAACAACCTCTACAACACAAAACGAAAGGCGTGCATTCGAATCCGTTCCTTTACGGCATGCCCCACAACTATTTCTCCTAAAAAGCTATTCCTCTGCATACTATGTTTATGCTTTGCGGAAAATAATCGTTTAAAAAGAAGTTTTACGTTTCCCATCTTTAATGGGATCTAATACGAACCATCATCTTATTTATTCATCAATAAATATTGAACTATGTATTTTACATTGTTGGTTGTCGTGCTATTGACGGCAATTTCATTTGTAGCATTAGCTTTAGGCGTAGCCCGAATGCTTTCACCCCGTTCGTTCAACGCACAAAAGGGTGAAGCTTATGAATGCGGAATTCCCACGCGCGGAAAATCGTGGATGCAATTCCGGGTAGGATATTACCTTTTCGCCATTCTTTTCTTAATGTTCGACGTTGAGACCGTATTTCTATTTCCATGGGCAGTTATCGTCAAAGATCTCGGAATATACGGACTCTTCAGTGTCCTGTTTTTCTTACTGATATTAATACTGGGCCTTGCTTATGCATGGAAGAAAGGAGCTCTGGAATGGA
>JAQXIO010000013.1 GCA_029007825.1 Bacteroidales bacterium
GACAAAAACCAGATAAAAAACCTCGAAATCGATCACTCAACCCCCACCGACTCACGAAACTTCAACTCCCAAACCACAAACACTTATAGACATTAGAGGAGGGGAGGATACGATAATGCTGCATAATGGGTACTATAAAAACACGAAATAATTAATAAGCAAACATTAAATATCATACATCACACTCGAATTTCTTCCTCAACAACTCTCAAGATTAAGACTGTTAATCTTCCTGTTAACGGCATGATGGAGAGTTACAATAAAAAATTATTATAATATATTCCGGCTTTCTTTCGTAAATTGTAAGGATAGGTTATTTTTGTACTTTTGTGTACTAACCATTTATAATTACCATGAATCGCAAGGAATTTATACAGCGTTCGATATTGGGAGCTACTCTTTTAGGCTCTTCGACTTTAGGTTACTCAAAATCTTCTGTAACAGAAATAGAATCGTTTCTTTCAAAAGAAAAACAGGCATCTCAAAAACATGCAATCGGTTTGACCTGTGAGCCTATACCGACTGTGCGGATAGCATTTATTGGTCTCGGAATGAGAGGATATGATGCCGTTCGGCGTTACATGCATATTGATGGAGTAGAAGTCGTTGCTCTTTGTGAATGCAGAAAGGAAAAAATGGATGCTGCACAGGAAATTCTGAAAAAGAACGGACGTTCTAAAGCCGTGGAATATCTGGGTGAAGATGCATGGATGAAATTATGTCAACGCGATGATATCGATCTCGTTTATCTGTGTACTCCTTGGATATTACATACTCCACAGGCTGTGTATGCCATGAAACATGGTAAGCACGTAGCAACGGAAGTTCCGGCAGCCCTGACATTGAAAGAGTGTTGGGAGTTGGTAGATACATGCGAACAGACACGTCGTCATTGTATGATGCTGGAAAATTGTTGTTATGATTTTTTTGAGCTGACAACTCTGAATATGGCTCAACAAGATATTTTAGGTGAGATTATTCATGCTGAATGTGCATATATTCATGATTTAAGAAGTCTATGCTTTGACAAGGAGTCAGGATATGCGGATATGTGGAGATTAAAATATAATGAGAAACATACGGGAAATCCGTATCCGACACATGGTTTGGGACCAGTTGCCCAGGTATTGAATATCAATAGGGGAGACCGGTTGGAATATCTTACATCTATGTCGACAAATCAATATGGTATGTCTTTATATGCAGCAGAAAAATTTGGTTCAAACTCGCCGGAGGCTCGGACTAAATATAAGTTAGGCGATATGAATTCGACAATGATTAAGACAAAAGAAGGTAAAACGATATTAGTACAGCATGATATAACTTCTCCCAGACCTTATGATAGGATTCATAAGTTGAGCGGCACGAAAGGATATGTACAGAAATATCCGACGGAGCAAATTGCACTGGAGCCTAATGCTCATGAATTTTGTAAAGAAGAGGAGTTTAAAAGTTTAATGGAGCGATACGAGCATCCTTTAAGTAAAAAAATGAAAGAAGTAGCTCAAAAGGTCGGCGGACACGGAGGTATGGATTACATTATGGATTATCGTTTGATTTATTGTTTACGTAACGGTTTGCCTTTGGATCAGAATGTTTATGATGCTGCGACATGGTCATCTTTAGTGGAGTTGACGGAGCTTTCCATTCAGAAGGGAAGTATGCCGGTTGCTGTACCGGACTTTACCAGAGGAAACTGGAATCTTTTGAAAGGATTCCATATGGCGGATATTTGATATAAACAGTACGGTAAGACATGGAAAAAAAATTAAGACAACGGCTGGAGTCTCTGGACATATTGAGGGGATTCGATTTATTTATGCTGGTGACGATAGAACCTGTATTATTGGCTTTAAAGGACATTATTCAGGCTCCTGTTTTTAAAACTATAATGATCCAGTTCGATCATTGTAAATGGGAAGGATTTCTGATGTGGGATCTGGTTATGCCGCTTTTTATGTTTATGGCCGGTGTCTCGATACCTTTTTCCCTCTCTAAATATAAAGACGATAGCAACAAATTTTCTGTTTATAAGCGGATATTGAAAAGAGTAATATTGTTGTGGATCTTAGGTGCGTTATGTCAGGGTAATTTATTAGACTTTGATTTTCATACCTTACGTCTTTATTCTAATACATTGCAGGCCATTGCTGCGGGTTATTTTATAGCATCTATGCTTTATCTACATTTTAATTTGAAATGGCAGCTGATCTTGACATGTTTATTGTTATTCTTGTATTGGGGAGTGATGATGTTTGTGCAGATAGGTAATTACGGAGGCGGAAATTTTACTCCGGAATATAATCTTTGCGAATGGATAGATCAAAAAGTATTGGGACATTGGCGAGATGGCGTTATATGGAATGCCGATGGCAGCTGGAGCTTCGTTCCATGGTATCAATATACGTGGATTTTGAGCTCGGTCAACTTTGGCGTTACGGTTATGAGCGGTCTATTTGCTGGCACATTGTTGCGCTCTGGCATTCAATCTATGCAGAAAGTTAAATATCTTTTATTGATAGGAGTGATCTCTGTTTGTGTAGGATGGTTGTGGGGATTACAAATGCCGGTAATAAAAAAAATATGGACAAGTTCAATGGTATTGGTAAGCAGTGGATATTGTTATTTATTAATGGGATTGTTCTACTATTTTATTGATTGCAAAAAAAGAGATAAAGGCATCGGCTGGTTGAAGTATTATGGAATGAATTCTATTCTGGCTTATACAATAACCTGTGTAGTTAATTTTTCATCGATAGGGATTTCTCTTCTTCACGGAACAGAACAATATTTGGGAGCATATTATCCTGCTTTGATCGTTACCTCGAATGTGACGATTGTATTTTTTATCCTTAAACTATTTTATCAGAGAGGTATCTTCTTAAAAGTGTAAGAATGGATTTTTCAATTCAGAAGATTTTAGAAAATTTCAGTTTGCAGATAAAACCGGAAGGTATAATACCTATCGGCGAAGGTCTTATAAACACTACTTACGGGATTTTAGATAATGATGGAGATATAAAGTATGTCCTTCAACGGATCAACCATCATGTTTTTACGAATGTAGATGTTTTGCAGCAAAATATACAGATTGTTACGGAGCATATCCGGAACAAAATTTTGGAACGGGGGGAAAAAGATATAGATAGAAAAGTTCTTCGGTTAATCCCGGCATTGAATGGAGATCTGTATTATTTTGACAGTGAAAATTACTGGCGGATTTATAATTATATAAGCGACAGTATAACATTGAATGAATTAACTTCCGGTTCCTCGTTTTTGTCCGGTAAAATGTTCGGAGAGTTTCAATATATGCTATCCGATCTTCCTGAAAAAAACATAGCAGAAAGTATTCCCGGGTTTCATAATATGAGATTACGCCTTTCTCAATTCCGGCAGGCAATTGAAGAGGATAAGGCGAATCGTGCCGTGCAGGTGAAACATATTATAAAAGAACTTGAAAAAAGAGCATCGGAATATTGTGTGCAGGAAGAGTTGTTTGAAAAAGGACAGTTACCGAAACGGATTAATCATTGCGATACGAAGTTGAATAATATCTTATTCGACAAAAAGAGAGTTCCTCTGTGTGTAGTGGATTTAGATACGGTTATGCCGGGTTTTGTCCTCTCGGATTTTGGGGATTTTATACGTACAGGGGGAAATAAGGCAGAAGAAGATGAATCTGATTTGTCAAAGATAAAACTTAATCAGGATATCATCCTTGCATATGCAGATGGTTATTTGAGCAAAGCTGCTGCCTTTTTGACCGAAGGAGAAATCAATCTGCTTTCTTACGGGCCTTCTTTGCAGACATATATGCAAACCGTTCGTTTTTTTACGGATTATCTGAATGGAGATGTTTATTATAAGATAAAACATCCGTTACATAATTTGCAACGGACTTATGCGCAATTTCGCCTTTTACAGCTATTCGAATCTTCACGAGAGGCTATGGGAAAAACAATTTATGAATTGTATTTGAAATACAAAACTTGATTAATACTTGTTTAGAAAACGATTGATTTCGTCGCGATAAGGTATTGATGGTTGTGCCCCTTTTTTTGTAACGGTAAGTGCAGATGCCGCAGATGCAAAACGAACAGCCTCGTCCATCTCTTTATTTTCGGTTAAAGCTACGGCCAACGTACCGCAAAAAGTATCACCCGCAGCCGTAGCATCTACAGCGTTCACTTTAAATGCAGGAACATAATATTCTTTATTCCCTGTAGTTGCATAAGCACCTTGTTCTCCTAACGTTATAATGACATTCTTGCAACCAAGAGAAAGAAGCTTCTTGCCGGCTTTTTTTGCTGTTTCGGGGGAGTTAACCTTTATACCTGAGGCCGTACATGCTTCTATTTCATTGACGACAAAATAATCAATATACGGAAGCCATCCAGCCTCGAAAGCCCTTGCAGGAGCTAAATTGAATATTACAGGTATTTTATATTTTCGCGCGAGTTCGAAGCATTTTAGATTACTTTCTATCGGTATCTCCATTTGCAAAATAAGGATAGAGCTTTTTGCAATAATATTTTCGCATTCTTCTATTTTGTCAGGAGAAAGTAGGTAATTAGAGCCCGGAGAGACAGCTAAGTAATTATCTCCATTTTGATCGAACATAACCAATGCCATTCCCGAATTGATCTCATTCGTCCTGTAAATATAGTCGGTACGGATATTATCTTCCCGGAAATTCTTTAAAATGGTATCGACATAAATATCGTTGCCTAAGTGTGTGATGAAGAGAGTATTTGCCCCTGCACGCGCTGCCGAAACAGCCTGATTAGCTCCTTTTCCACCGAAAGTTTGGGCGAATGAGCCGTTGGTTACTGTTTCTCCTTTCTGTGGCAGTTGCTCTAATGCCATCAGCATATCGACATTTGTACTGCCTATTACGGTTATTTGTTTCATGTTAGAATTACATTCCTGCGTAAATGATAATCATCAATCCTGCCAGAAAACAAAGAAACATAGCAATCAAGTATTTATTGATACCTTTCGGTGCATTTTTAAATTCTTTCCAGATAAATACTCCCCAGATGGCAGCGATAAGTGTTGCTCCCTGTCCCAATCCATAGGATATGGCCGGTCCGGCTTGTTCGGCAGATAAAATATTGAATGCCATACCGAGACTCCAGATTACTCCGCCCAGAATACCGATGATATGTAATTGAGTGTTGCCCTTAGTGAAATAGTCTTTATAAGTAACTTTCTCTCCTTCGAGCGGATGACCCATAAAGTAAGTATTGAAGATGAAGTTGGAAAGGAAAATACCTACTGAGAATACGAAAATAGCAGAGTAGGGTGTGAACTTTCCAATTTCAGGATTTGAGAAATCAAGAGACATCGATTCTACGACGAAACGGTTGAACAGAGACATAATAATACCGGAAAGAACGGCTACGATAACTCCTTTGGCGGCATTTTTACCCTTGTTTTCCGATACTTTTTTTGAGGCGAAAGATTGAACGATAATTGCCACAACCACTAAAGACACCCCGACTGTCAATAATACCGGATCACCTACCGGAGCTTTCATATAGTTGAATAAGACACCCAATGCCAGGGCTAATCCGACGGCAATCGGAAAAGCAACTGCCATACCGGCAATAGCTGTCGCTGCCACAATTAACAGGTTGGAAAGATTGAAGATAAATCCACCGGCCAATGCAGCGAAATAGGAAGATCCATCTGCCTGCATTAAATCTTCCAGAAACGGCCTGCCCTCGTTGCCCGTGCTACCGGCGGTTAGTCCTAATATCAGGGATAATAGGAGAACGCCTATAGTATAATCCCAATAAAAAAGCTGATAGGGCCATTTAAGGCTTGTCAGTTTTTGAGTATTTGCCCATGAGCCCCAGCATAACATGGTTATGAAGCATAAGAAAACGGCGAGAGGATAAGAATTTACGATATACATGATCAAGATTTATTGGTTAGTACTATTGAAAGAGAAAAATCTTTTCTTTATTACAAAGAAACTTATTTTTGTCGAATAAATAAAGATATGATGTTTTGAAAATAATGGAATATTAAAAACAATTTATTTTATGAATTGTCGCAAATTAATGATTTCCAGCCTTCCCTGCTTTTTTTATATTCTTTATGCTCTTCGATAGCAGTAAATATTTTTTTTCTGAACGCCCAGCAAGTCGCAGCTCTTAAATCGACCAGACGAGATAACTCTTCTGCTGAGTATTGTTTGCCGCTGGTAACTAAGAATAAAAGATAAAATGCCTTTGTAAGCGGAAAGCGCAGGTGGCTGAAGATGGTTCCCGATGTTGCGCTTTCAATATGATAGCAGGATTTACATCGACGTGTGTAAAGTGTCATATCGACAGAGCAGTCGTTTTTTCCACAATGCTTACAGGTAAAGCCATTTCCCCATTTTATATCGCACAAAAGAAGATAGCAGCTCTGTTCGTCCGGATATATCTGTTTGAACTCTTCGAAATTCATCGTTTTTTGCAAGGCTCTGTCTTCATTTATTTTTTTATTGTCGGCTTTGAGAAGTTCGTTAATCCGAAGAATCTCTTCTTTGGCTTTTGTAAGTTCTATGGTACGTTCCTGTACTTTATTTTCCAGTTCTTCGGTAACAAGATTTTTTAACCGGAAATTTTCTTTTAGTTGTGAAATAAGTTCTTTTTGAGAGAAGATTGTCGACTCTTTCAGCTTTTTGAAACGATAAGCTTGTCCCCATGTAAAAAGAATAATCTCGATAATTGCAAAATAGAAAAGAATTTCAAAATTGTTGAGTTTGTCCGGAAATCCGTAGCGTGAAAGAGCATGCGCATTCATTCCCATAAAGATGAAAAAGAATGCTCCGGCAAAGAAATAAGCATCTTTTACCCCCTTTATAACTAATTGTAAGCTAAGAATAAAAGGTATAAGCAGAATTATACTGTCGATAAAAGCCTCGCGTAGAGAGATATGAACCCAGAATCCGAATATAAAGATTATAATTCTGATAAAAATGGCAATATTGAATAGTTTGTTCCAGAGTCGGTTTTTCTGTTTTAGTTGCAGGTAATATTTTGTGTATAAGAGTAGGGATAAAGTCATAAAAGTATAAGGAATATTATAAAGGTGGGGGATGATATGCATAGAGTAGGGGGCGAAAATAACAGCCGTCAGATACCAGGACGCACAGGCGAATGAACTCAAGCTAATCAGATAAAGTAAATAAAAAAGATAAGCTTTATCATTTGTTTGTAGCCAGATCATAAATGAGTATAGGAAGATGATTAGCAGGCATCCAAAAAACAGGCCATAGTGAAAAAAGTTAGAACTGTTCAGATTAACGTAATCGTTTAAAGTATATAATGTGATTCCCGGGTAGTGGTTGGATATGATTTGTAGATAATAGGTAACTTCTTCACCTATATCGGGAAGAGGTAATGTAAATAAGAAATCGTTGGTCTGATATTCGGCATTTGTAAAGGGACGGTTTAATCCTAATGTGTCAGAACGGAAAGTATTTTCATAAGGAGTATAAAGTATAATTTCCTGTACGGAAGGAAACTGTCTGATAAATGCATTCCTGACAAAAGGAAGTTCGTTTTTTTTAATTGTGAAACGTATCCAGTAAGAAACGGGGAAAGGGTGAGTGAATGTCGTATCTTGTTCGAGCTTAGTAGAAACGAATTGTTTATCGTATTCAGGAGAAGCTATATCTTTAATGGTAAGCTGTTGTGTTGTATCGATTAAAAAGGAACGTCCGGATAGATTAAACGGATACGTTTGAGATTGCAGAGAAAGTATATTGAATAATATTATTAATATACTTAACAATAGTTGCTGCTGTTTTTTCTGACACATATCAAATACGGTCAATAACCTTTTTTATCAATCCATCGATTTTATCCTTATAGTTGACATTCATCTCTTTGTAATACCGGTTGGCGATGATGCAGCAAATTGTGACAGCCTGGTGCCCCATCAATGCAGCCAGACCTATTAATGATGCTCCTTCCATCTCATAATTGCAGATTCTTTTTCCATCGAAAGAAAAAGCTTCGATACTTTTGTTTATATCGGGGGCCTGCAACGGAATGCGTAAAGTTCGTCCCTGTGGTCCGTAAAATCCGTTTGCGGAGATTGTAATTCCCTTTAGTACATCTTTATTGGCAATCTGGTTTAAAAGAGGTAAGGAGGCTTGTACAACGTAAGGATGAAAATCTTTTGATAGAGTTCCTAAACTTGCAGAAAAGGCCTCTTCAAATGATAAGTCTCTGATTTTTTCGTTGTTTTTATAGAAATAAAGAACATTCTCGTAACCGATAGCTTTTTCAGAAATGACATAACTTCCTAACGGTATATCCGGTTGAAGTGCTCCGGATGTTCCGATTCTGACCAGTGTAAGGGATTTGAGTTTTTTATTTACCGTTCTTGTTTCGAAATCTATATTCGCCAAAGCGTCTAATTCAGATAAGACTATATCGATATTGTCTCCACCGATGCCATGGGAGAGGACAGTCAATCTTTTTTTATTATAAATGCCTGTAATTGTATGAAATTCCCGGTTTGAAACCTCACATTCAATGGAATCGAAATAACTGGCAACTTGGGTGACACGGGCAGGATCTCCTACCAATATGATTTTAGAGGAGATTTGTTCGGGTCGTAAATGAAGATGGAATATTGTTCCATCTTCATTTATTATAAACTCGGATTTGCCGATTTCAGGTTGCATATTATTCGCTTTTGATAGGACGGCTGGGAGTTGAAGGTTTGGCTATAGCTTCCCTCATAGAGGTATCGGCCTCTATGTTTTTCATTTTATAGTAGTCCATGATTCCTAAGTTACCATTTCTGAATGCCTCAGCCATAGCTTTCGGTACCTCAGCTTCGGCTTCGATAACTTTCGCCCGTGCTTCCTGTGCTTTGGCTTTCATTTCCTGTTCAAGCGCGACAGCCATAGCTCTTCGTTCTTCTGCCTTGGCCTGAGCTATGTTCTTATCGGCCTGAGCCTGGTCCATCTGGAGGACTGCCCCGATATTTTTGCCTATATCGATGTCTGCAATATCAATGGATAATATTTCGAATGCAGTACCTGAATCTAAACCTTTGCTTAATACCAGTTTCGATATAGAATCTGGATTTTCCAATACAGCCTTATGATTTGCCGAAGAGCCTATTGATGAAACGATGCCTTCACCTACCCGGGCCAGAATCGTTTCTTCTCCGGCACCTCCTACAAGCTGTTCTATATTGGCGCGTACGGTAACACGTGCTTTAGCAATTAACTGGATTCCGTCTTTTGCCACGGCGGCAACAGGTGGTGTGTCGATAACTTTAGGATTTACTGACATTTGTACGGCTTCGAAGACATCCCTTCCTGCCAGGTCGATGGCAGTAGCCATTTGGAAAGTTAAGTCGATTTTTGCTTTTGATGCAGAAACCAAAGCATGAACAACCATTTCGACATGTCCGCCTGCTAAATAGTGAGCTTCCAATTCATCGCGCGTAAGTTGCTTTAATCCCGCTTTATGTGCTTCTATCAATGCCCTGACAATAATATAAGGCGGCACATTCCGTATTCTCATCAAAAAGAGTTGAAGAAGAGAAATATGAACTCCGGATACTTTTGCTGATATCCATAATAAAAAGGGTACGTAGTACAGAAATACTAATATGCAGATAAAAGCTATACCTATTAGTACGGTAGGAAAAAGAAGTTCCATGTTTTGTTATTTTTTTTGAAGTGATTTAATTTCAGCATTTCTTGCCTGTATTTCCAGCTTGTGTACTTCGGAAATCAGTTGCTCTTGGTTTTCTTCCATTTGAAGAATCGATTCTTTTAAATGTGCTTTCTGGCTTGTGTTTCCTTTGGAATAAGCTTCCCGTGCTTTAAGCAGTTGTTTCGACAAGGAACTCAAGGATTCTTTTGCCTGTTGCTGTTTTGTAAAAAGATTTCTCGCTCCTTCATCTTTGAACTCAGAGATAGTATGATATATAATCTGGTCGTTTACAACAAACGTAAAGTCTTTTTTCTTTTCAATGCGAACCGCTGCAGTCCGAGCTTTTTTACGTAATTCATTGTAATCGCTTTGAGCTTTCCAGCTATCTTCGATAGAAGAGATCATAGCCCGCTTCCGTTTATATTCGGGATCTTCCGATTCTACTGTAACTTTAGAATCGTTTGGGATAAATGTATATATTACCACTTTTCCGTCTTCCTGAAAACGGTCGGATGCGAACCATCCCACACCTTTCACTTCGTCGATTACCATTAAATAGTCATTGTAAGGTGAATTGAATGGCATACCCAGTTGTTCGGGATTAAGGTATGTATTATTGTTATTGTTGTATCTTGTTACATACAAGTCATATCCGCCGAGTGAACCATCTTTATCGGAGGCGAAATATAGAGTAACCCCGTCAGGCATAACAAATGGATATTTCTCATTGAAGTTGCTATTGACAGAGCCCGATAATTGCTGTTCATCCGCCCATCCGTCAAGATTTTTGTTCAATGTAAAGATATCGTAGCCCTTATCTCCGTTTTTATTGCTGTAAAAAGCCTTGTCGCCCCTTTGATTCAGGTAAACTATATCTTCTATTATTTCGTCACTTTCGAAGAAATCTTCGAAATATTGGATTTCTCCTGATTCAGGACTCAATTTGTATGCAGACAGGAAAGAATCTTTATCTACAATGATACTATCAATAATTTGAATATCTTCCGTATTCTCAAGCATTCTGTTAGCTTTTTCCGCCAAGTCCAGCTTTTCTTCGAAAGCTTCCGTATTTGCTTTCTTTTTGGTTAGGAGCTTGATGTATGAATTGTATGCCTCTGCAGCTTCATCGAACCGGTATGTTTTAAAGTAAAGTTCTCCCAGGTAACGATAAGCCTCCTGTACTTTCCTCGATGCCGCGAATTTGATGTATTTTTCCGCTTCGCCGATATTTCCGGTTTCATAAAGACAGACGCCGTACCAATGATTGTAAGACGGATCTTTGGGTGATATCTTGATATATTTTTCAAATACAGGTTTGGCCGCCTCAAAATTTCCTTCATTATAGAATTTTCGGGCTTGATCAAGGCTCTGTGCATTGGCAATAGCACAGACACTCAAAAGAATAAATAGTAAATTTAAGTTGATTTTGCTTAGCATAGCTATATATAAATCGATTAAATATTCTTGTTTAATGCATTCAAAGATAATAATATTCTTCCTAGATATGGTTGCAACGCGAGAATATATTTGACTTTCTATCTCATTTTTCAATGATTTAATTTAGAGGAATGTTCCTGATAAAAATGAATTCTCTAATGTGTATGATTGAGTCTTTTATTATGGAAAGAACGCTGATTTTGTAGTTCTGGTTTGGAATTTATGGGTATTATGTAGTAAAGTGGTGGGGCGGCAGTGAATATGTAATTAATATATTTTTTACCTTTGTGCCGCAATGGAAGAATGTATTGATATAGAAGTTAATAATCTGTTATTTAGAAGATTAGATTCTAAATTTAAAAAGGCGGTTTTTGAATATAATCTGCTTGAAGACGGTGATCGGATAATGATTGGCTTGTCGGGTGGAAAAGATTCACTTGCATTATTAGAACTTTTAGGTCGGAGAGCTCGGATTTATTATCCGAAATTTCAGCTTTTTGCCATACATATAGTGATGAAAAATATACCTTATTATACGGATACCGAATATCTGAAATCGCTGTGTGACTTGTATAATATACCGTTAGTAGTAAAAGAGACTTCTTTCGATCCGACAACCGACAAGCGTAAATCGCCTTGTTTTTTATGTTCGTGGAATCGGCGGAAAGCCATTTTTGAGGCAGCAAAAGAACATAATTGCACTAAAATTGCATTGGGGCACCATCAGGATGATATTTTGCATACGCTTTTAATGAATATGACTTTTCAAGGTGCTTTCAGCACGATGCCACCGTTGTTAGAAATGAAAAAATTCGAAATGGCGATTATTAGGCCGCTTTGCCTGATTTCTGAAAAAGAGTTACTCGAATTGGCACAAAAAAGAAATTACCGAAAACAGATAAAAGAATGTCCGTATGAGTCTGACTCTCATAGAGCAGGAATCAAACGGGTAATGCAGGAGTTGGAAAAAATGAATCCGGGTGCACGTCATAGCCTGTGGGGTTCTATGACTAATATACAGGAAGAATATTTACCTTAAAATGATTTTTATGCAACAAGGTGTTTTGACAATCGTGTTTTTGATTATATCCAATATTTTTATGACTTTTGCATGGTATGGTCATTTAAAATTAAAACAATACTCATGGTTTGAAAGTTGGCCCTTATTTGCCGTAGTTATATTCAGCTGGGGAATCGCACTTTTCGAATATTCTTTTCAGGTGCCTGCAAACAGAATAGGTTTCAGGGAAAACGGAGGACCTTTTTCTTTGATACAGTTGAAGGTTATTCAGGAAGTTATCACATTGGTGGTTTTTGTATTATTCAGTACGATTGCTTTTAAAACTGAGAGTTTCAGATGGAACCATGCGTTGGCTTTCCTGCTTTTGATCGGTGCGGTCTATTTAGTGTTCAAGAAATAACGGATTGACTTAAAAATGTAAATATCCCGTCAATGTCGTCCGGATGGAACCAATTGATTTCCGGATCCCTTTTAAACCATGTCATTTGTTTCCGGGAATAAATACGGCTGTTTTGCTTAATCTTTTCAATAGCAAAATCTAAATCCCATATTCCATCGAAATAGTTGAAAAGTTCTTTATAACCGACTGTATTGAGAGAGTTTATTCCTTTTTGCGGATATACGTTTCTGGCTTCCTCTATTAAGCCGGTTGTAATCATCTCGTCTACACGACGGTTGATTCGATCGTATAATTCTTCACGTTCTCTTTTTAGTCCGATTTTAATGATTTTAAAAGGCCGTTCTTTTTTTGTTTTCGAGCGGAACGAAGAAAAAGGTTTGCCGGTCATAAGACAAATCTCCAGGGCATGCAATATGCGTTTTGCGTTTTTTAAATCTACTTCATTATAATATTCAGGATCCAGAATCCGTAATTCATTTCGGAGTTGATCGAGGCCTTCGGTTTTGAGCCGTTCCATCAATTCGTTCCGTAGCGATATATCTACGGTAGGAAGGTCGTCTATTCCGTTGCAAACGGCATCTATATATAACATAGAGCCACCCGATAAAACGGCAACCGGATTTTTTTTGTAAAGCTCATTCAATAATGAGAGAACTTCATTTTCAAAAATGCTGGCACTATAATAATCGCTCAAGCTGAGTTTCCCGACAAAGTAGTGTTTGACCCGGTTTTGTTCCTCCGGTGTAGGTGCAGCTGTTCCAATTGGTAGTTCTTTGAATAACTGGCGTGAATCGGCTGAGAGAATAGGAGCGCTGAATCGTTCGGAAATTTGAAGACTCAGCGCAGTTTTGCCAATTCCGGTCGGACCAAGTATTACGATCAGATAATTCATCAAAAACGATTCTCAGAAAGACTCTTCGTCTGAAATACCTTCACTAAATCCTTCCTTATCGATTTCATTGATATCGTATTCACTGTCACCGTAAAAATCTTCATCCAAATCGAGAGTTCCCTGTTTTGATTCGAATTCTTCGATCGATAAGATTTGAGCAGGAGCATCTCCTGAAGAACGGATACACTTGGCTTTTTTCAAATTCTCACCCGGGACGATTGTTCTGAGTTCCATGAAGAAACAACGTTCTGTCATATAATCGAAAACAAAAATGAGTTTTTGTTTTTCGTCTTCAAGAAGCTCTTCCAAATGAGTATCCTGCATCACATAACTGTCGATATCAGAACTTGTATCCATCTCCATGAGTGTGATTTCCGTTTGTTTATTCCATTCGTCATCACATAAAAAGAAAGAGGTCATTTGATCTTTACTGTATCCCACGGACTCCAGAATTATATTCTGCAAATCAAGGAAAGTCGCGTCAGCATCGATCTGAATTTCTCTGAAGAAATTATCGACCTCGTCTGAAATAATCATAAACTTGA
The DNA here is from genome assembly GCA_029007825.1 of Bacteroidales bacterium. Taxonomy (GTDB): domain Bacteria; phylum Bacteroidota; class Bacteroidia; order Bacteroidales; family JAQXIO01; genus JAQXIO01. The sequence continues at coordinate 13,979 of JAQXIO010000013.1, forward strand.
AAACCATATCTCTTTATTATGTTTAGTCCATGTATCCTTTAATTATGCCTCGAGCCGAAGATTGCAAGAATGTAACAATTTCGTTTTTGACAATAGAGTCGGGCGTCTCTTTGATTACTTTATCGAGAGCCTGAGTATTATTAAGGCCTGATTGATAGATGATTCTGTATATTTCCTGAATAGTCCCTATCTCTTCGTTACTGAACCCTCTTCTCCTCAGTCCTATAACATTGATTCCCGCATAAGAAATAGGGTCTCTTCCGGCAATAATATAAGGAGGAATATCTTTATTCGTACGAGAGCCACCCTGCAACATAATATGTTTTCCGATTTTGCAGAATTGATGCACCAGAACACCACCGCTAAGGATAGCGAAATCATCTATTTCTACCTCTCCGGCTAATTGGGTGGCATTACCTATGATGATATTGTTGTTGAGCATACAGTCGTGTGCAACGTGGCTGTATGCCATTAACAGGCAGTTATTGCCTATCGTCGTTTTGCCTTTAGACGCAGTTCCTCTGTTCACCGTTACACATTCGCGTACAGTTGTGTTATCGCCAATTTCAGCGGTTGTTTCTTCTCCTGCAAATTTTAAGTCCTGAGGAATTGCCGAAATAACCGCATTCGGAAAAATCCGACAATTTTTTCCAATCCGGGCACCTTCTAAAATAACGGCATTCGGATATATGTAAGTACCGTCACCTATGACTACGTTTTTATCTATTGTTACGAATGGAGAGATAATAACATCCTTGCCTATTACGGCATCGGGATGAACGCTTGCCAGCGCAGAAATATTCATAGTGTCTATTTGTTTGATTATTTGTTTTTAACTATCTGTGCCATCAATTCGGCTTCACAAGCAATTTTTTCACCGACAAAGGCAAATCCTTTCATTGAAACGATACCTCTGCGTATTTCATCCATTAAACTTAAATGGAAAATTACCGTATCGCCGGGAACTACTTTATTCCGGAATTTGACATTGTCCATTTTCAGGAAATAGGTAGAGTAACGTTTCGGTTCGTCTACCGTACTTAAAGCCAGTATACCTCCGGTTTGTGCCATTGCTTCTATTAGCAAAACTCCCGGCATTACAGGCTCTTCCGGAAAGTGTCCCTGAAAAAAGTTTTCGGTATTGGTGACATTTTTTAATCCTACGACGTGACGGTTGCTTTTTTCAATGATTTTATCTACAAGAAGGAACGGATATCTGTGTGGAAGAAGTTCCTTGATTTGTTTCAAATCCATCAAAGGAGCAACATTCGGATCGTATAGCGGAGCCTGCACTTCCGATTGTTTGATTTCTTTACGTATAAGGCGTGCCAGTTGGTTGTTTATTTTATGGCCTGGTCGGGTCGCAATGATACGTCCTTTTAATCTGCGCCCGATAAGTGCGATATCTCCGATGATATCGAGCAGTTTGTGTCGGGCGGGTTCGTTAGGGTAAGCTAACGGTTTGTTATTAATATAACCTAACTGGGTTGCATCTTTGTGCGGAACACCCATCGTATCGGCCAGCTTGTCGAAATGTTCCTGATCTATCTGGCGTTCGTAAATAACAATAGCATTATCAAGGTCTCCTCCTTTAATTAAATCGTTCTGGAGCAAAGGTTCTACTTCGCGGACAAATACGAATGTACGGCAGGCGGCTATTTCCGATGCGAATTCCGATATGTTTTCCATTGTCGCATACTGGTTATCCAGTATCGTCGAGTCGTAAGAGACAAGTGCATTTATGCAAAAGTCGTTATCGGGCAGGACGAGAAGAGATGAACCTGTCGTTTCATCTTTTACTTCAATTTTATTTTTGATAACGAAATAATCGATAGGCTCGTTTTGTTCGATGGTACCGACTCTTTGTATCTCTTCTACATACCGGATGGCACTACCGTCCAATATCGGAAACTCAGGAGCATCGACTTCGATCAGGCAGTTATCGACACCCATTGCGTACAAAGCTGCCATACCATGTTCGATGGTGCTTATCTGGATTCCGTTTTTGGAAATAACAGTACCTCTGTTCGTCCCTGCAACGTTTTCCGCAACAGCGTCGAGAACCGGTTCACCTTCTAAATCGACACGTTTTATTTTATATCCGAAATTATCAGGAGCAGGGCAAAAACGAACTTTAATTTTCAGGCCCGTATGTAACCCTTTCCCTTCGAGAGTAAAGCTATCTTTAAGAGTTCTTTGTTTTGTCATTATTGCTTGTTCTTTAGATTTTCTATTTCTTGTTTCATTCTTTCTACTTCTTTTTCCATTTGGTGGAGAGTCGTATATACAGAAGGTAATTTCTGGAAAACAGCCATCGATCTGAAGTATTGTTTTTGTCCCATTGGGGGAGTACCGATCAATATCTGATCGTCTTTTGTATTGGCGATTATACCCGATTGCGGACCGAAGGTTACATTGTTTCCAATGTTCAGATGTCCGGAAATACCTACTTGTCCCGCAAAAATACAATGTTTTCCTACTTTGGTAGAGCCTGCAATACCGACAAGGCCCGCAATCACGGTATTTTCACCGATTTCAACATTATGGGCAATCTGTACAAGATTATCGATTTTAACTCCTTTACGGATGATGGTAGATTCCATTACAGCCCGGTCTATTGTTGAGTTCGAACCGATTTCGACGTCATCTTCGATAATAACGTTGCCTACCTGTGGTATTTTTTTGTAAACTTCGCCGTCGGGCGCAAAACCGAAACCGTCGCTTCCTATTACTGCTCCACTATGGATAATACAACGTGAACCAATGATACTATTGCTATAAATCGTAACATTAGGATAGATTATTGTATTGTCGCCTATCGTTACATTGTCACCGACATATGCCAAAGGAAAAATTTGTGAGCCGTTACCGATTTTTACATTATCTCCTATATATGCGTTATATCCTACATAAGCATCCTCTGCGATCGTTGCATTATTTCCTATATGGGTCTCTTTGCTTATTCCGGAACGTTTGTTTTTATGTGCTTCTACCATATTTAGCAATAAAGCTAAAGAGGTATAAGGATTATCGACCCGTATTAGAGTTGCCTGAATAGGTTGTTCGGGTACAAAGTCGCGGTTAACTAAAACTATGGATGCCTTTGTTTCGTAAATATAGTGTGTGTATCTAGGATTGGCTAAGAAAGTGAGAGTACCTATTTTACCGTCTTCAATTTTTGAAAAATTATTTACTTTAATATCGGGGTTACCTTCAACAGTACCCCCAAGTACGTGTGCTATTTCTTGAGCAGAAAATTCCATAATCGTGTTTTATCAATGATTTTACAAGTTATAGTAAAAAGCGAAAGTTATCAAAAAAAGTCATTAATCGGCTATGATTCCGTGTTTTTTTAATAAAACTGCCATTTCTGACTGTATTTTTTTCGCTTCTTGCTGAGCTGCAAAGCTAAAGTTTTCACTTGAATCTGCATATATGATAGAACGAGACGAATTTACCAGTAATCCGCACTCTTTGTTTATTCCGTATTTAACAACTTCTTCAAGACTACCACCTTGAGCTCCGACTCCGGGCACCAGTAAAAAATGATTCGGGGCATATTTTCGAATATCGGCAAACATCTCTCCTTGTGTTGCTCCAACTACATACATCATTTGATTTTCGTCTGCCCAAGTTTGAGAAACCTTAAGAACTTTCTCGAACAAGCGTTCTCCGTTTTTATCCGTAGTAAACTGGAAATCATGTGATCCCTTGTTTGATGTGAGGGCTAAAAGAATGACCCACTTATCCGGATATAAGAAAGGCTTAACACTATCTTCTCCCATATATGGAGCTACCGTAACGGCATCCAAGTCAAGATGTTCGAAAAATGAACGGGCATATAATTCGGATGTATTCCCTATATCGCCTCGTTTGGCATCTGCAATAATGAATTGATCCGGGTAATTGTCCCTGAGATAGGAAACCGTACGCTCGAACGAGAATAAGCCGGTGGCTCCCAAGCTTTCATAAAAAGCAAGATTCGGCTTGTAAGCGACGCAGTATTCCGCTGTGGCATCGATAATTTCTTTGTTAAATGCAAAAATCGGATCTTCCTGTTCCAGTAAATGCATCGGGATCTTTTTTATATCACTATCCAATCCGACACAAAGAAAGGTCGCTTTTCTTTTTATATTTTCAAATAAAGTTTTTCTGTTCATCTGTTTGTTTAATTATAATTCTGACTCTTTTAGCCGTTCGGCATTTTCCGCTACGATCAGTTGATCTATTATCGATTGAATCTCTCCGTCCATTATACTGGAAAGATTATATAATGTAAGGTTAATTCTATGGTCGGTTACACGGCCTTGCGGATAATTATAAGTTCTGATTTTGGCAGAGCGGTCGCCGGTGGATACCATTGTTTTCCGTTTTGAGGAAATTTCATCCAGGTATTTCTGATACTCCATATTATATATACGGGATCTCAGTTCGACCATGGCTTTTGCTTTATTTTTTATTTGAGATTTTTCGTCCTGACATTGTACGGTTATCCCTGTGGGGATGTGTACCAGTCTTATTGCCGAATAGGTAGTATTTACAGATTGGCCTCCGTGCCCCGAGGCACAGAATATATCGACCCGAATATCCGATTCCTTTAGCTCGATATCGAATTCGTCGGCTTCCGGAAGTACAGCGACCGTTGCGGCCGAAGTGTGTACTCTTCCCTGTGTTTCGGTTTGAGGAACACGTTGAACGCGATGAACACCGGATTCATATTTTAAAATTCCGTAAACGCCTTCTCCTAATACCGTAAAAACAATTTCTTTATAACCGCCGGATGTACCCTCATTAAAATCGGTTACTTCGACTTTCCAGCCTTTTGCCTCACAATATTTTATATACATGCGGTAAAGATCACCGGCAAATATGGCAGCCTCATCACCGCCTGTTCCGCCTCGGATTTCGACAATTGCATTTTTTCCGTCCTGCGGATCGGCAGGAATGAGAAGCAATTTGATTTCTTCTTCCAAATGAGGAACCTGCTCTGTGTACTTATCGAACTCCTCTTTTGCCATTTCCCTTAACTCTGCATCGTTTTCATTTTCCAGTATCAGCTTTGCTTCGTCGATGCTGTTCAATGCATTTTTATATTTATCCCGGGCAATTACGATTCGCTCTAAATCTTTATATTCTTTGTTTAGTTTTATATACCGCTTCATATCACCGATTACCTCGGGGTCGGTAATCAATGTCCCTATTTCTTCAAAGCGGCTGACTAATCCTTCTAATTTATTTAATAAATTGTTTTCGGCCATTTATCGGTTTTTTGTACTCAATCAATCGTAAATAAACTCACCTTTTTCCGATCGGATAATTAATTGGTTGGATTCTGCAGATTCCACATGTCCGATAATTTGAGCTTCTATATTGAACGACCGGGCAATATCGATGACTTCCTGTGCATATCGGGGATTTAGGTATATTTCCAGACGATGTCCCATATTAAAGACTTTGTACATCTCTTTCCATTCCGTGCCCGATTGTTCCTGTATAATTTTGAACAAAGGAGGAATCGGGAATAAGTTGTCTTTTGTAACACGTAAATTTTCGACAAAATGCATAACCTTAGTCTGAGCTCCGCCCGAACAGTGAATCATTCCGTGTATCTGAGGCCTCATCTTATCCAGTAGTTTCTTTGCAAAAGGAGCATATGTACGGGTAGGGGAGAGCACCAATTTTCCGGCATCTATCCCTAAACTTTCGATTGCATCGGTTAATTTTAATTTCCCGGAATAAATCAGTTCCTCTGGAACAGATGCATCGTAACTTTCCGGGTATTTCTCCGCCAGATAATGGGCGAAAACATCATGTCGGGCAGAAGTAAGTCCATTACTGCCCATCCCTCCGTTATAAGCCTTTTCATAGGAGGCCTGTCCGTATGACGATAAACCTACGATAACGTCTCCATCCTGTATTTTATCGTTACTGATTACGTCGGAGCGTTTCATCCGGCAGGTGACTGTACTATCTACGATAATGGTACGTACCAGGTCGCCTACATCAGCGGTCTCTCCGCCTGTTGCGTAGGCATTGACCCCTAATTCCATCAGTTCCGCTAAAAGCTCTTCCGTTCCGTTTATTATAGCAGATATAACTTCTCCCGGAATGAGTAATTTGTTTCTGCCGATTGTTGACGAAACCAGAATATTATCCGTAGCTCCTACACACAGAAGATCGTCTATATTCATAATCAGGGCATCCTGTGCGATTCCTTTCCATACGGACAAATCGCCCGTTTCACGCCAATATAAATAGGCTAACGAAGATTTTGTGCCTGCTCCGTCAGCATGCATAATGTTGCAATAATCGGGGGAGCCGCCTAATATGTCCGGAATGATTTTACAAAATGCTTTCGGATAAAGACCCTTGTCTATATTTTTTATCGCATTGTGTACGTCTTCTTTAGATGCGGATACGCCACGTAAATTGTATCTCTGGTCGCTCATAATTTTATTTCGATGAGTAATTATTATCTTAATCGTAATATATCACCTTCTTCAGGTATATAGTCCGGCTCTTTTTTATTCCGTTTGTACAGGCTCTTCATTTTTATTCCGTATTTCTGAGAGATAGAATGCATCGACTCTCCGACTTCGACTACATGTTCGTAATTCGGTTTGGCAGCCTTTGTTTTTTTCTTCTGCAAATATACAATATCTCCCGCTTCGAGAGGAAAATCGGAGGGAACTTCATTGTATTTGGCCAGACTACGTTCCTTAAAACCTAATTCGTCGGCTATGGTTTTAAAGCTATCTCCCTGACGGGCATGTACATATATAAGTCCGTTGGATGCTTTATATACGGCTAATGCTTTACCGAACCGTATCGTTTCATTCGAAGATTTATTTTTTTTCTTAGAACCGGATTTACCACTATCGTAACGGTATAATTCATGATCTTCTATAATTTTAATCAGCTTATTCGCATATGCTTTGTCCGTTGCATATCCGCAACGTTGCAAACCGCGAGCCCAACCTTTATAGTCGCGAATGTCCAGTTCGAATAAACAGGCATACCGCGGGCGCTTAACCAGGAAAAGGGAGTGGTCGAGATAGGAATCTTCGGCTCTCTTATATTTTCTGAAACATTCATTCCTGTAGTCATCGTCATGATATGTTTTTTTTCCGTTCCAGTCGCTGTGGCATTTAATTCCGAAATGATTGTTCGATTCCCTGGCAAGTTTGCTTTTTCCTGCTCCCGATTCCAGTACACCCTGAGCCAGTATAATACTGGCCGGAATCTTGTATTGCCGCATATGTTCGATCGCTATATCTTTATATTGTTCGAAATATTCGAGATAAACCGGATTCTTATATTGGGCAAACAGAGGATGAACGCATAATAAAAACAAAGAAACCAAAAGACTGCCGTTTCGTCTAAATGTCATTGCGTATGAAAGATTAATTATTCATACAAAAGTAGTTAAAAATAGTGATACGTAAAGCTACTTAACGAATTTTGATATATTGGTATTGTTTGTTTCTTAAAAGATGAAATGGTATCTTCGTCAATAGAAATAAATGGTTGAGAATGCAGAAGGTCAATTGTAATATAGAATTCGAAGAATATCGGTATGATGAGTTGAATGCGGAAGATCGGGAACTTATCGACCGGGCGGTCAGATTTGGTAAAAATGCCTATGCTCCTTATTCTCATTTTAAGGTCGGCGCTGCTTTAAAACTGGAAAACGGAGAGGTAATAGGCGGTTGCAATCAGGAAAATGCCGCATATCCGTCCGGCTTATGTGCTGAACGGGTAGCCTTGTTTTCTGCCGCTACACAATATCCGGATATAACGCCTGTTGCGATGGCGATTGTTGGATGTCGGGACGGTAAGCCGACGGAAGAGCCTTTGAGTCCCTGCGGTGCATGCCTGCAAGTGATACATGAAACGGAACTCCGTTACAAACGCCCTGTCTCTCTTTTCTTATATGGAAAAGAGCGGATAATTAAGGTAACATCCGTTCGGTCGTTACTGCCGTTTGCGTTTGATGCAAAAAATATGAATAAATAAAAAAAGCACGGTTCAATCCGTGCTTTTTTATAGTTTTAGAGGGAATCAGATACCCAGTGAAGCACGTACGGCTTTTATTTTTTCTGTAGCGGCCTCGTCGGCAGCTTCTAATTCATCGATACTTTTAACTTTCGAGTGTACTTCAATGTAAAATTTAATTTTAGGTTCCGTACCTGAAGGCCTGATCGATACCTTTGTATTATCTTCGGTAAAATATTGCAGGACATTAGAGGTTGTCGGCATATCCATCGATTGGGTTTCCCCTTCTTCGATAAAGAAGTTTGTCAGTTTCGAATAATCTTTAATATTAGTAACCCGTGAACCGGCTATCTCTTTTACAGGATTTTTACGGAAATTGTTCATCATCGCTTCGATTTCTTCAGCGCCTGATTTACCCTTTTTGACAACCGATATGCCTTGTTCTTTCGAGAATCCGTATTCTACGTATATCTGTTGCAATAATTGGTAAATTGTCAGGCCTTTATCTGCAGCCCAAGCCGCTATTTCAGCCAGAAGTGCACATGCAGAAACAGCATCTTTATCACGAACAAAGTCTTCCCACAAGAAGCCGTAACTTTCTTCACCGCCTCCGATGTAAGTTTTCTTTCCTTCGTTTTCTTTCATTACCGCAGCAATCCACTTGAATCCGGTATAGACATCGAACATCTTCACTTTGTTTTTGTCGGCAATCGTCTTGATTAATTCAGTGGTTACGATGGTTTTAACGATGTATTCGTTACCAGTGAATTTGTTCAGCTCCTTGTGGCGCGTGATTAAATAATAAAAGAATATCAATGCTGTTTGATTTCCATTCAATAGTACGAATTCATTGTTGTTGTTCCGCACGGCAGCTCCGACACGGTCTGCATCGGGGTCTGAAGCCATAACCAGGTCTGCACCGGTTTCGGCAGCTTTTTGAACGGCCATAGCCAGCGCGGCAGGTTCTTCAGGGTTAGGAGATACAACGGTGGGGAAATCTCCGCTCACGACATCTTGTTCCGGCACATGGATAATATTTTCAAAGCCGAACGCCTTTAACGCTTCCGGTATGATTTTTACCCCCGTTCCGTGAATAGGAGTGTAAACGATTTTCATATCCTTATGTCGGGCGATAGATTCAGGCGACAAGGATATTTTTGTTAAATCGTTGATGAATTCCCGGTCGATTTTTTCTCCGATTATTTCGATAAGAGCTCTATTGCCTTTGAAATTAATGTCGGCGGCAGAACGTATTTTATTTACTTCGCCGATGATGTTTTTATCATGGGGAGTGATTACCTGAGCACCGTCATCCCAATAGGCTTTATATCCGTTGTATTCTTTGGGATTGTGCGATGCCGTCAGGATAATACCACTCTGGCATCCTAATTTGCGTATCGTATAAGACATTTCAGGAGTGGGGCGCAGACTTTCAAAAAGATATACCTTTATACCGTTAGCCGAGAAAATATCGGCAGATATTTCTGCAAACTTCCGGCTGTTGTTCCGGCAGTCGTGTCCTATTACGACCTTGATTTGTTTTAAATCCGCAAACTCTTTTTTCAGGTAGTTCGAGAGGCCTTGTGTCGCTGCACCCACTGTGTAGATATTCATACGGTTGGAACCGACACCCATAATACCGCGTAATCCGCCTGTGCCGAATTCCAGATCACGGTAGAATGATTCGATCAGTTCTGTTTTATCTTCACTTTCGAGCATTCGTTTCACTTCAGCCCGAGTTTCTTCATCATAACTATCCGAAAGCCATTTTTGCGCTTTCGCAATGACCATTTCTTGTAAAGTTGTATTTTCCATAAACGGTTTTGTTTTATCTGCAAATATACGAATTTACCAATTGAAAGATTCTTTATAATATGAAATGTTTCCGCATTTATCCGTTACTTCTATGGTGAGTTCGTAAGGATTTTCTTTATGTGGAAGGTTGGAAAGATTCTTTCTTATAACGGATTTTTTGTCGGGTTCGAAAAGAACGAACTCATTATCTATATAGGTCTTAAAACTTTCTATCCCACTTATATTGTCGGACAAACGTAGTTCGACAATGCCTTTTTTCTTCCATTGAAGCGGTCCTCCGATCGGTATTATCTTAGGTCTCACCGTGTCGATGGAAACCGTATAGGTGCCGAATTCTCTTATTTTACCTTCGATCCATCCCTTTTTATAGGAGCCTCCGATCCAACTGTTTCCTTTGGAAGAATATTGAACAATACCGTATTTGCTTTTGTCTTGTAAAGAATCCTTGTTCAGATGAATTGCAAGTCTGGAATAGGAGTGCAGGGGTGTTTTGTCATTGTGCAAAAAATGTATTCCGGCAAGAGGGTTTTCATCTTCATTTACATAATATTCGAAACAGAAAGAATCATAAATAGCACCCTTGGGTAATTCGAGGTCAACCCCTTTTTCCCGGAAACGGTTTGAAGAATACCACATGAACGTGTTTTCACAATCGGTACTATCCTGAGGTAAACCGGTTTGTTTCCCCCTGATGGTGACCAGCAATTGCGAATAGTTGCCGAAATCGTCTTCCAGTTCGAATATTAACTGGTAATCCCGTTCTTCTTTTATATCTACAATACCGTTACCGCTTGAATTTAAGAATGAAAGCTTATTTCCCGGCTCGATGTAGCACTTTTGATAAAATCCTCCGCCCCGTTTCCATTTGGGATAATCTATAAGGCTATTGATATAACGTGTTTCATCGAATGAAAATTCTGTTAACGAACTATTGAAGATAAGGGCAGAGTCGAGAAAAAGACGAATGTTTTTTACTCCGTAGATATTTGAGGTCCCGTCCATTACATCGTAACATTTTAAAGCGAATCCTAATTTACCCCAAGCGGATATGGGTGTTTTTAAACGGTAATTTCCCGGACTCGGGGCTGTAACATTGTAGATTTTGGATGCTGTGCTACCTTCTATGACACCTTGCTGTGATACAGGCGATAAAGATAAAGCCTGCACAATGGGTGCCCGCGTGTCGGTCAGTAAATCGCGGTAAAAGGGGAGAGGGTCGATTACATGTTCATTTTGGGTATTCCGTAGCTCGAAATGCAGATGAGGACCACCGGAGCTTCCGGTGTTTCCGCTGCGGGCTATCTCTTCTCCTTTTTGTACGGGGAGTTTGTCAGGAGGAACTATAGTGTCGATTTTAAATGATTGCTGCTCCATCTGGCATTTATAAATGTAAGATTCTATTGCCGGGGAGAATTGATTTAAATGAGCATATACGGAAGTAAGTCCGTCCGGGTGATCCACATATAAGGCTTTTCCGTAACCGAAGGGGCCGATTACGATGCGGGATATAAATCCTTCATTGATTGCATATACAGGTTTATTGATCACCTGTTCTGTTTTGAAATCGACTCCCGAATGAAAATGATTGCTGCGTAGTTCCCCGAAATTACCGCTTAAACGTAATGGTATTTTTAACGGAGGAATCAGATCCTGTGCTTTGGATGACAGATTAAATAAACAGAAACATATAGCCCAGATTAACCAGCTTTTCATCATTTATTTTTGTTTATAATACGGCAAAGGTAAGGAAAAGCTATAAAAATCGGAGAATGATTCATTCCTTAATATTGTGAAGAACCCGGTACCCATTCGTATGCACCCCTGTCCGGGCCTTCATCTCCGAAACGGGAATTGCCATCCATATCGAACGGCATTTCTGCTGATATGGAACTATTTGCATTATTTCTGGCGGCAGAGGTCGAGTCGATATGGAAATCGTAAATATAATTATCGCTTCCGATCGATTTGAATTTAGGATCCTGTATTACGTTCTCGCTGTTTTTATACCAGATTGTAGATACGAAATTTTCGTCATCTGTTCCGTTAGCCTTAATCATGCAATAATTAAAAAAATGTTCGAATGGCAAATCATCTTTTTTCTTGATAGAGACTTCGGTACCATAAGATCCGTAAAAGATGGAATTGTGAAATTCCGCATTTATTAACGGATAGGAAAATTCGCTTCCATCATCGAGCGATATATCCGAATTCCTCAATACCAGGCAGGCATTGTTTCTTTTGCTCCATCTGAAATAATTGGCAATTGTACAATGTTTGAATATAATGTTGCCGCCAACGAAATACAAGACGGCACCACCGGCATTGGAAAATTGGGAGTTATATGCTTCTATACGGCAATTTATTGCGTGGAATAAGTCGAGGGAGGCATTGTGAATAACACAGTTTTCCAGCTTTATTTTCAGTTCATCCGGAGAAGAGGCGCTGAATCCCAATCCGTTATTCGTGTTTCGGATGTTGGTATATTGCAAGTGATTATTGAAGCTTGTTTCCGTAAAATAAATTCCGTCCCATTGCCCGGGAACCAGGTCATACGGTACACCCGAAAAAAGTTTATCCAGACGGTGACCTCTGAAAACGATCGGTTGGCTTAAGGTTCCTTCAGCCTTGAGCGTTCCTTTTACTTTCATATAGGCATTGTTCCGAAAGAATAAACGGGTATTGGGAGGGAGTGTGAGAACAGCCTCTTTTTCAACGATAATACTATCATATATGAGATATGGCAATCTTGTCGTAAGCGTTTCTGACTGTGTAATGGTTTTTCCTTTCAGAACGATAACATCCTGAGATGCTGCCTGTAACAGAATACGTTGTTGATTACCATTCATCCTGAAACAGATAGAGTCTTCTACCCATAAAGGGGTTTCAGTACCGGTTGTTTTCATCGTTGCTTCGACAAAAATAAACATACTGTCTTTTGCCCTTAGCTCGACATTTGTAAACGATGTGCCCGATACACCGTCAACATTCATCCGAAAGCCTGAAGTTTGGGCATTTGCGAGATGGATGTTTTCAATTAACATCGGTTTATCGTATGTGTTATAGACTTTTAACCTTTGAGTCGAAGTCGGAAACTCGCTGAACAACGTATCGAAAGAGAGAGTATCCTGTGAAAACGACAGACGATGAGAACTGTCCGTAGTGAAGTCATCGTCAAAATCTGTGCATGCTCCTGCCAGAGCGGTTAATAAAACGAGTAATATAATAAAAAGGATATTTTTTGAACCCATATCGTCATTTCTCTTTTCGTTACGGATACTACCTACAGTAAAAGATGTATCATAACAGCTCTATTATAACGAAAAGAGACTCGATTTATTTTACCGGAATATGTTTGAGCAGTTCGACAAGGAAGTTCCACCAGCGTTCGACAGAGGGAATGTATAATTTTTCGGATGGAGAGTGGACATCCGATATGGTCGGTCCACAGGAGATCATTTCCAGATGTGGATATTTTTCCAGAATCAAGCCGCATTCCAGCCCTGCATGGATAGCTTTTATAGCTACATTTTCGTGATATAATTGTTTGTAACAATCTTTGGCTGCTGCAAGTAATCCGGAATTAAGATTCGGCGTCCATCCGGGATAGGCGTCTCCGTGTTGTACCGAAGCCCCTGCCAGTTCGAATAAATTGCTAATGGAAGATACGATATAGTCTTTCATGGAATTTACAGAACTTCTCTGGCTTGTCGCTATTTCTATTTTGTTTCCATCCCGCATGTGTATTGCGGCCAGATTCGTTGAAGTTTCGACCAGATCGGGCATATTCTTACTCATACCGATAACTCCGTGAGGAATTGCCATCAGGGTTTGCAGCAAACGCGTCGACGTTGCAGGATCGATAACATTTTTCCCTTCCGCAGAATGAAGATCCATTTTGAAATTCGGATCGGTTGTAGCCACTTCTTCCTCTATCTCGGCAATGAATAGATTGAGGTCGACACGGATGTTTTCCTTATTTTCAAACGCTACGGCACATACGGCTTCCGCTTCTCTCGGAATAGCATTCATTAAGTTGCCGCCTTCGATAGACGTTATATATAGTTTGTATTTATTCCGTAACTTATCCAGATAACGTGCCAGTATTTTGATGGCATTCCCCGATTGGCGATGTATATCGCCGCCTGAATGTCCTCCGTTCAGATTGCTCACGTTAACACGGAAAAAGAATAGTTTTTCAGAAGGTGTCTCTGTGTTATAACAGAATGTTGCCAGAGTCCGTTCTCCGCCGGCGCAACCGATGAATATTTCCCCTTCTTCCTCGCTGTCGAGATTGATAAGGTATTTTCCCGTAAGAAACTGACTGTCCATGCAGCGGACACCGGTCATGCCACACTCTTCGTCTTTTGTGAAAAGCGCTTCTATTTTTCCGTGCCGGAGTTCATTTGATGCCAGGATTGCCAGCTGTGCAGCGATTCCTATACCGTCGTCAGCCCCTAAAGTTGTGCCATGCGATTTAATCCAGTCATTATCTATATACGCCGGGATGGAATCTTTATTGAAATCGTGGTTTGAAGTGGCATCTTTTTCACAGACCATATCCATATGCGATTGCAGGATGACGGTAGGCAAATGTTCATAACCTTTTGTCGCCTCTTTGGTGATCAATATGTTTCCGCATTGGTCTTGTTTTGCCGTTAGCTTGTGTGTACGGGCAAAATTCAATAAATAAGCTATTATTTTTTCTTCCTTTCCTGACGGACGGGGAATTTGTAATATCTCGTTAAAATAACTCCAGATGGCATTGGGATATAAAAAATTGGTATCCATAGACGTAAATAATAAAAATCAACATTAAAAAGCGTTACTCCTTGAAATACTATTACTTTTGAACTATCTTTGTATTCGCAAATATAACAAATTAAATGATCAAGGTTGTACTTTTGACTTTAGTGATCGTGGGAATAAGCGTTCTTCTGATAGGAGTAAAAGTTTTTTTTACGAAGAACGGAAAGTTTCCCGAAACACATATAGGACGAAATGCGGCGATGAGAAAAAGAGGAATTCATTGTGTTAAAACACAAGACAAAATGGCACAACGATCAAAAAACTCAAAGAGCGATATAAATTAGTTTTTAGCCATAGAACAAAATATTTATGAAGAAAGTTTATCTTTTGGTGGGTGGAGTTCTTTTTTCCACCATAATGTTATTTAATCAATGTACGAGTGATAACTCATCGTCCAACAAACCAGTAGTTGCTTCTCCCGAGAGTTTTAAAGACCTTCGTCTTCCCATCGCTATAGTAAATGTCGATTCCCTTTTGGACAGATATGCTTATGCCAAAGATCTGAGCGAAACTTTATTGCGGAAGCAAGAGGGGTCCAGAGCTACGATCAATCAGAAAGCCCGGGAGTTGAGGTCGGAAATGGAAGAATTCCAACGAAAGATAGATAATAATGCTTTTTTATCGCGTGATAGAGCACAACAGGAAAATGATCGTCTGTTAAGAAAGCAGCAGGAGTTACAGCAATTAGATGAGCGTATGACTCAGGATTTTATAGCTGAACAGCAAAAACTGAATCAGATGTTGAGGGACTCGATAGACAGCTCGATCGATAAGTTTAATAAAGATCGTAAGTATCATTTGATATTGAGTAATTCATCGGGAGATAATGTTCTTTATTATGAACCTTCATATGATATAACTACAGAGTTAATCGATTTTATGAATGCCCGTTATTCTCCGGCAGGAAAATAAATTTTGGAAGTTTAAGATATAAAGGGGGGCTGTCTTTTCTAAGAGAGCTCCCCTCTGTTTTGTTAATCGGAGTCGAATATTTATATTTGGTATTAAAATGTATCTGATATGAGAACTTACCTTTATGCAGAGAACGGTTTTGTGGAGAAATCGGAATGGAGTCCTAACTGTTGGATTAATGTTGAAGTGCCCACGGAAGAGGATATTCATTTCCTGACTTCTGACCTGAAAGTGCCCGAATCTTTTTTGACCGATATTGAAGATATAGACGAACGCCCCCGTATTGAACTGGAAGATGGTTGGATGCTGACAATCCTGAGAATCCCTTTGCGAAGTGATGAAAATGGGATTCCCTTTATAACGATACCGCTGGGGATTATTACAAAAGGCGATATTTTTGTGACGGTGTGCCACTTCAATACGGAAGTCTTGCCGGACCTGATCCGTTATTCGCAGAGAAAAAACATACAGGTCAGTAACTCGATTAATATGACGCTTCGTCTGCTTTATTCTTCATCTGTTTGGTTCTTGAAATATTTGAAGCAACTGAATAATCAGATGAGGATGGCTGAACTGGAACTTGAAAGGTCTATAAGGAACGAAGACTTGCACCGATTGATGAAAATTGAGAAAAGCATGGTTTTTTTTAATACATCCATTCGCGGAAACGAAGTGATGCTTTCTAAGTTCCGTTCGATTATTCATCAGGCAAAAGAGGTCGATCTCGATTTGCTGGAAGATGTACAGATCGAGCTTAAACAGGCTTATATCACGGCAAATATATACAGCGATATTCTTGCGGGAACGATGGATGCGTTTGCCTCTATCATCTCGAATAATGTCAATATCATTATGAAACGCATGACCTCGATATCCATTATATTGATGGTGCCGACCCTAATAGCCAGTTTTTACGGAATGAACGTATTTACGGGGTTAGAGGGAAATACGCATGCCTTTATCGCTATTATTATTGTTTCTGTCCTCTTCTCTGCATCAGCATTTTATGTTTTCAGAAAAATAAAATGGTTTTAATTATAGTAATACCTTATTGATTTTTTACCATGAAACAGTTAAGCATCTTTATTTTGCTATTTTTTGCTTTTTCTCTTTTTGCCCAGGAAGAGATCATCATTTCCTCGCCTCGCTACCTGAAGGCTAACGATACGGTTTGGGTTGTTAAACCGACTGATTACGATGCTTCTAAATCATATCCCATCGTATATATGCTGCATGGGCATGGAGGTGATTATAAAAATTATTTGAGTGGCGGAAACTTTCAGGACATTGCAGATAAGTATGGATTTATATTGGTTACTCCCGATGGATTTAAGGATTGCT
>JAQXIO010000014.1 GCA_029007825.1 Bacteroidales bacterium
ATGAAACATTTGGAGAAAACATTTGGCACCAAGGCAAAGCTAATGCATCTGGAGAAATGAAGGCCGGTTCATCTTTTTATTTCGATGAAAATATTTTTGTACATAACGATTATAGTGGTTCAACTGACCGAAACTGGCCAAATGCATCTGGTGGCTCGGTATTATGATTAGGAGACTTTCAAACTGGTGGAGATAATCCTCAACCATGGCTCTGCCATCAACTTACAATTAAATTGAGTACAAAAAACTACCCATATGCTCTATTTTCATATGCCGCTTGTTGGAATGCCGTCAATTGCTTTTACAGTGAAGACCAAGGCTCTAACTGGACACAATTTACCGATGCACAACAAAGCGATTACGAAGGAGGGTGGAGATTTATCCAATTCGGAGAAAATATCGGTGGAAAAGAAGAAATTTATATTAAAATAGAATTTACAGACGGAACACCACAAATAGATGATCCTCTGGTAATGGGATATGCCGCTGCACCAATAAACAAATTCGTGCTTAATACAGCTATCAGTAGTGCCGAAGCGTTCTTTAGTGAAGCAGGAATAGATCCGGCTTACTGCATAAATGATCTTATGGATTTTAAAAACAATGATATAGCTGCAGCACAGACCGTTGCTGATAATGCAGACGCTACGCAAACAGAAGTAGATGCAGCAGCAGCAACTTTGAATGAGGCTCTTGATGCACTCAAAGCAAAAAAGTTGGATTTCACAACTATTAATGAAGCTATTGCTACCGCAGATGCTAAAATGGCAGAAGCTGGATATGCAGACTCTTATACTCCAGAAAGTCGCTCTGTAATGGAAACGGCATTAACAGCAGCTAAAAATATTACAAGTACAGGATGCGTAACACAAGAAGAAGTTAATACTGCTGCAACAGCTTTAAACGACGCTGTATCAGGACTTCAAAATGTAGGCATTGATGGCTCAGAAATTACCGGAATAAAATTATATCCGAACCCGGCTAACGATTATATCAAAATCGATGGCATTGAAGGAGAAACGATATATATCGTAACAGTGGACGGTAAAACAGTGAAAGCCATCAATAACTACAATGGTTCTACTATCGGCATCAGTAACCTAACCTCCGGTGTATATTCCGTTGTTGTCGGCGATAAGACGATTTCGTTTATAAAAAAATAAGCAGATAAAACTTTATGTAAAAAGGCCTTTCGATTTCGAAAGGCCTTTTTATTTGATTCTAATTGGTACCCGGAACTTTCCATTCATATTTCAGTTCAAACTGGGTTCCGTTTTGCATATCGAAGGTCCCTTTTATATTGGCCTCTTCTTGTATGCCGACTGAAAGCTTCGCATTATTCTGAATATCGATATTTTGCATATTCACTTCACAATCATAGAGTGTGGTATTTGTTGTTATCGTTTTATTTACATAATCCGTAGTATTACATTGTGCCGCAAGCACAGCTGCATAAGCATCGACCAAGCCATATCCAGCCTCCGATTCCCAAATTCCATTGGGCCTACCAGCTACCGTAGCATATTCCATTTCATAAATATCGAGTTTTTGAGCTGTCACTTCAATAATATCCGAAACTTGTCGTGCCGTTAAATTAGGACGTACCGACAATATTAGTCCGGCAATAGCAGCGACATGCGGACAGGCTGCCGATGTCCCAGCAAAATCCAGTTGATATTCTCGATCAATAGTGGTCGTAGGGACATATTCCCCAGGTGCTACGACATCCAATTTTTCACCACATTGACTAAAATCAGATCTTTTCCCACCAAACTTAGGAGTCATAGCCCCTACTGTAATAATTTCCGCCCTATAACAAGCAGGATAAGCCACTGTATCCATCCCTTTTCCATACAGATTACCCGTCGAAAAAACAACAACACATCCTAAGCCATTCCGTCCACAAGTTAAAGCACTATCCAATGCATCATCCAAGACCTCAGACTGGATCGTCGTGCCCCATGAATTACTTATTACAGAAGCACCATTATGCCATGCCCAATTGATACAATTGGCTATCTGTTGATTTTCGTTAGGGACAGGAGATGGCTCAGTAGGGCGTGGCACGTCATTGAAAGGCCAACTAACCGACATCAACGGACAATCAGGTGCAATACCCGCTACCCCTCTGTTATTATTCGTTTTCGCAGAAATAATACCTGCACATCTGGTACCATGATTTCCCCATACATAATTGGGATGAGGGTTTGAAATATTCGGTGAAAAATATCCATCGAAACTCTTGGAATAGATATCCGGCAAATCGGGATGTAGCTCAACACCCTGATCGACCAGTGCTATAATTACATTAGCCGATCCTTTCGTTATCAGATGTGCTTCACATAAATTGACATCCGGCCTGTCAAATCCTGAGTAATCCTCATATTGCCCCGTATTATTCAATCCCCACTGGTAATTAAACAAACTATCGTTTTTGCAATCGAGATAGTAACCTCCGCTAAAATCCGGCTCAGCAGCAGCAAACTGCCCCGATTCACAAAAAATATTAGCCATTTCCAGCGCATTTCCCAAAGACTCTCTTGTACAAGACAAAGTATACCATAAAGGCATAAATTCATTATTTCCTAAAATCTCGACATGATATTTCGCCGCCAAATTTTCTAATTTTTCAAAATCCGTATCTTCATATAATTTTACATAAAAAAGATGGGACAAACTTATTTCTGTTTTACCATTAATCAAAAAGAAAGGAGCTTCATACAAATTTTTTTCATTATCAGATACGGAAGATTTTTTCGCTTTCTCTTCAACTATTGTCCAAAATTTTTCTTTTGCCGAAGGATTAAACAACCTTATACCTGTAAGCTCCAACTTTTGGAGTTGCTTCATTTGGGCATTTCTATTTCCATATTGCAAACCATTTTTAAAACTCACCGTATCTTCAGAAGAGTCGAACAATACGAACTTTTTTCCGGGTAATGTTTCCAATGCTATCTTTTTACCTCTGTACCAATAGTATTCACTTTGAGCAAAAAGGCTTACCGCAAACGAAAACATTACTATAAAAACAAACCATTTTTTCATGTTTATACAGCATTAATGTTATGGTATCGATTCGTTATTGTGTAATCACCATCCGCTTGGTATCGATTTCGGTGTTATCAATCATAAGAGAATACAGATACATACCGGGTTGTAACTCGGATGCCGATATTTCAAGAAATCCCTCCCCGAAGCCATTGGATAGCTGATAACTTTTCAACAAACTTCCCTGCATATTGAAAATATGTACAAATGCTTTACTTGCATTTTCAGGCAGGTAATAACGAATGGTGGTAGCATAGTCAAAAGGGTTGGGTGTGTTCTGATATAAATAGGCATTTGCCACAGCCTGTGCCTGCATTTTCGGGGTAACGGCATCGCCTTTCAACGCATTCAATTCCGTCTGCAATTCCGCAATCTTTGCAGACTGGGCACTGTTGAGCTCTTCCTGTTTTGATTTTTGCTCTTTCAATGCTTCCACAAGAACCGGAATCAACCCGATGTAATCTACATACAAATTCCCGTCTTTATCGCTCGTTACCAATTCCGGAAATACCTCCTGCAGCTCCTGTGCAATAAAACCGATGTGTTTTTTATCCGTATCCGGTGCAGATTCTTCATTCTGTGTCAAAGAGTCGGCAACAATTCCCCTTCGGCTTCCCACCATAGGGTTATCGGATGCATCCAACTGATAACTAACACCGCGCAATTTGGTCAACTGAGATAACGGATTCGGCAAATTCACAATATTCTTTTTGTATTTCGCATCCGAGGTTTGGTAAAGAGTCGTACAATATAAATCCTGTGTTGCGGTTTTAGCTGCTGTGATATTTAATACATCTCCGCTATCAGGACAATAATACATGTATTTTTTATTAACATTATTAAATTTAGAAACGAAATTAATTCCTCTAAGTGCATAAATCTCCATCTGACAAGAACCTATAAAAGTTTCACTAAACCTTATGCTTCCTTTAGAAATACCCAAGTCAAGTTTTGCCGGAAATATAGGACCCGGATTAAAGCCGCCCCTTATCGTTAACGCAGGTTCATCCGAAGAAAGAGGGCCTCCTCCAATTTCTGTAGCTCCACTACTTACAACCTTAATCTGAGCATTGCTCATAAAAGGAAAACACATAGCTGCCAACAGACAGCAAACAATCCACTTTTTCATAATTCTTTTGTTTTTAATGATTAATAAAAAGGTTAATAAATGCCTTACGGCTTTATCTTAAATATAAGGTATCGATCACTAAAGGAAGAGTATATCCGAAGAAAAGCTATTTTAATGTGGCAAAAACAGCTTTTCCTAAACAGGATAAAAATCAAAGAGATTTAAATTTTAAGATGTGATTTTTCATAAAGGCAAATATTAAAGTTATATTTGCAAATATAACTTTATTTATTATTAAATCAACAACA
Organism: Bacteroidales bacterium; assembly: GCA_029007825.1. Classification (GTDB taxonomy): domain Bacteria; phylum Bacteroidota; class Bacteroidia; order Bacteroidales; family JAQXIO01; genus JAQXIO01. Next base: position 4,426 of record JAQXIO010000014.1, read on the forward strand.
TAATGTATCTTTTAAAGAAAGATAACATATAAAATTTCAGAAATACTTTTGCAATTTTATTTTTAAATTTAAAATAATCCCCCAAAAACCGGAAAATTTATAATGGGCAGATCAAGCATATAGCCTGATATAACCGGCAACAAAAGAAAAAGAAATATTATTATCTATTCATACGATCCAAATACTTTACAATTAAAACGGGCAAAGCATAATTATCCAGCTTTTTATCTTCTATAACAGAATAAGGAGAGACCTGTTGTAAGGGTTCTTTCAAATTTATTTCTATAAAACGAGTGTAAAGAATCTGATGCGATAAAATATGTTTAGGCATATCTACAACAGAAAGAACCTTATATTCCTTATTTCTCAATAATCCGTCAAACGGAGTTTTTTCGGGTAAATTCAAAACATCTATCAAAGCATCCGCTTCAACCAACGGAAACTGATAAAGACCTTTCCAGATATCACGTTCCTGCCGTCTCTGCAGATATAATTTACCTCCGCTATGAATATGGAGATAAGTAAAATAACGCTCTCTCCTTTTGTTCTTTTTCTCTTTTACAGGATAATAAGAAACCTTATTCCGTGCATAAGCGACACACCGATCCTTAAAGGGGCATACAGAACAGTCCGGATTAGCCGGCTCACACTGTAAAGCCCCGAACTCCATCAATGCCTGATTATATATACCGGCATGCTCTTCGGGCAACAGGCTTTGAGCCAACTCTCCGAAACATCGTTTTCCTTTTACAGAATCGATGGGAATATCTATACCAAACAATCTGGACAAGACCCTGTATACATTTCCGTCAACTACGGCATAAGGAAGATTCCACGCAAACGAGAGAATAGCTGCTGCCGTATAGTCGCCGATCCCTTTCAGGGAACGCATGGCCTTGTAATCAGCGGGAAATTCCCCATCGAAACGAGCAACTATATCTTTGGCAGCCGCATGCATATTACGTGCCCGGCTATAATAGCCCAATCCTTGCCACAATCGTAAAATTTCTTCTTCCGTGCCTTGTGCCAAATCTGCCAAAGTAGGAAAACGTGACAGAATTCTATTATAATATCCTAATCCTTGTGCAACCCGGGTTTGCTGTAAGATTGTTTCGGATAACCAGATTTTGTACGGATCGGTAGTCAAACGCCACGGAAGGTCGCGTTTATTCTCTTTATACCACTCAATCAGCTTAAGCACGAATTCCGCATCTTTACAGCCTTCTTTCTCAATATTTTTCATAAAACAAAGGTATAAAATAAAAACAGACGGACATTGTCAGACAAATCTTGCCTGCAAACAAGTCAGGAACAAAGTTTTTTCAAATTTTAGAGAGGTTTTGTTTTCAAAATAAGGATAAAAGCTATATATTTGCAGTCCAAAAAATTAGTGACGAACCTATTAAATTAAAGAGAAAGAGTATGACAAAGGCAGATATCGTTAACGAGATTTCAAAGAATACGGGAATTGAAAAAGCAGCAGTATTAGCTACGATAGAGTCTTTTATGGGCATCGTAAAGAAATCACTTGCCGGCGGTGAAAACGTATATCTTAGAGGTTTCGGTAGTTTTGTAGTAAAACAACGGGCAGAAAAGACAGCACGTAATATCTCGAAAAACACGACTATTATCATTCCGGCACACAACATTCCTTCATTCAAGCCGGCCCAGACATTTATGGATGAACTGAAATAAACATAGTATTAATCTCTAAAATATAAAGTAAAATGCCAAGCGGAAAAAAGAGAAAAGGACATAAAATGTCTACTCACAAACGCAAAAAAAGACTTAGAAAAAACAGACATAAAAAGAAAAAATAAGTCTGAAAGATCTAATAAGAACAAACTAAGCCTGGCTTATGTTTGTTCTTTGTCTATATAATCACAAAACGGAAAAAAAGTGGTCAGCGATTTAATAGTAAATGTCCAGCCCGAAGAAGTCAGCATAGCCGTATTGGAAGACGGCAAACTGGTTGAGCTTCAGAAAGAAGACCGGAGTACGACTTTTTCGGTAGGCAACATTTATCTCGGTAAAGTAAAAAAACTTATGCCTGGATTGAATGCTGCTTTCGTTGACATAGGCTATAAGAAAGACGCTTTTCTGCATTATCTGGATTTAGGTCCGAACTTCAATACGCTCCAGAAATATACCAAACAACTCCGGAGCGATTCCAAAAAGCTGCAGCCCCTTTCCAAAACGACGGTATTGCCAGAAATACCAATATCGGGCAGTATTACCGATCAACTGACACAAGGACAGGAAATACTCGTACAAATTACGAAGGAGCCTATCTCGACCAAAGGCCCCAGACTAACTTCCGAAATATCTTTTGCAGGACGTTATCTCGTTCTAATTCCTTTTGCCGATAAGGTTTCCGTATCACAAAAAATCAAATCGAGCGAAGAAAGAGCCCGCCTAAGACAGCTTCTCCAAAGCATCAAGCCAAAGAATTTCAGCGTAATCGTCCGGACATCTGCAGATGGAAAAAGAGTGGCAGAACTGGATGCCGAGCTCAAAATACTTTACCGCAGATGGGAGGATAACATTTCCAAACTGACACGCCTCAAATCGCCTTCGCTGGTTTATGAGGAAACAGGCCGAATCGTAGCATTATTGCGCGATATATACAACCCGACCTTCCAAAATATCCATATCAACGATCCGGATGTTTATAACGAAGTAAAAGATTATATCGGACTAATAGCACCGGAGCAAGTCGGAATTGTGAAGCACTACAAAGATGACATTCCCATTTTCGATAATTTCAGTGTAACCAAACAAATCAAAGCTCTTTTCGGTAAAACCGTAACCTTTAAGAAAGGAGCTTATCTCGTTATCGAGCATACAGAAGCCATGCATGTGGTCGATGTAAACAGCGGCAACCGTTCTAAACAGAGCGACGATCAGGAAGATACTGCAATCGACGTAAACATCGCAGCTGCAGATGAAATAGCCCGCCAGCTGAGATTGCGCGATATGGGCGGTATCGTGGTTATAGACTTTATCGACATGCACGACCTGAATAACCGGAAAAAGCTTTTCGATCATATGGAAAGTATTATGGCTTCAGACCGTGCAAAACATAATATTTTACCACTTAGTAAATTCGGCCTTATGCAGATTACACGGCAGCGTGTACGCCCTGTACTGGATATCGTAACGACCGAAACATGCCCTGTTTGCTACGGTAAAGGGGAAATCAAGCCCTCCCTTCTATTTGCCGATACGCTGGAGGATAAAATTGATTATCTGGTAAATACCCTGAAAATAAAACGATTTATCCTGCATGTAAGTCCTTATGTGTATGCCTACCTTACCAAGGGCTTCTTTTCATTGAAATGGAAATGGAAATTTTCTTATTCTTTTTTCCTCAAAATTATTCCGAACCAAAGCCTCGGTTTTTTGGAATATAAATTTTTCAACACTGCAAAAGAGGAGCTCGACCTGAAAGAAGAACAGGAAATAAAATAGAAGCCTGCTTTTTTATCTCCTATCCTAACTCTTTTTTATCGCTAAAAGTGACGTCTTGTCACAATTTCCTGTCATCTTTTATTTCTAACGACAACAGCAACTGCCAAAACTCCATTTCTCTAAATACCTGTTTAAATTTTCCACAAAAATTTTTACACAGTTTTTCGGTCTATTTACTTGTTTTTATGCGCCACATAGCCCGCTATGCTCCTTATTAAAACAAGCAAATAGACTCGAAACCAATTTTCAAAACAGTCGTGAGTAAAACTTAAACAGGTTCTAAAAAAATAAGTTTTGGCACAACTTTTGTTCTACTATTGTCAAACAGAACAACAAAACAAACAAAGAAAGGAAAAATAATAACGATAAAGATAAACAATTATGGGAAAAATTATTGGTATTGACTTAGGAACAACCAACTCTTGCGTTGCCGTAATGGAAGGCAGCGAACCGGTTGTAATCGCGAACAGCGAAGGAAAAAGAACAACTCCTTCAGTAGTTGCATTTGTTGAAGGCGGAGAACGTAAAGTAGGTGATCCTGCAAAACGTCAGGCAATCACAAACCCGACAAAAACCATTTTCTCTATCAAGAGATTCATGGGAGAAACTTATGACCAGGTAAAAAAAGAGATTGAACGTGTACCTTATAAAGTAGTTCGCGGAGATAACAATACCCCCAGAGTAGATATTGACGGACGTTTATATACACCACAGGAAATTTCAGCCATGATTCTTCAGAAAATGAAAAAGACGGCTGAAGAATACCTCGGGCAGGAAGTTACGGAAGCTGTTATTACCGTGCCTGCTTATTTTAACGACTCTCAACGTCAGGCTACAAAAGAGGCCGGTGAAATTGCAGGTTTGACCGTTCGCCGTATCGTAAACGAGCCGACAGCCGCTGCATTGGCTTACGGTCTCGACAAGACTCAAAAAGATATGAAGATCGCCGTATTCGACTTAGGTGGCGGTACGTTCGATATTTCTATCCTCGAACTGGGTGACGGTGTATTTGAAGTAAAATCGACCAACGGAGATACTCATTTAGGCGGTGACGATTTCGACCATGTAATTATCGACTGGTTAGCAGAAGAGTTTTTGAAAGACGAGGGTGTCGACCTTCGTAAAGACCCAATGGCATTGCAACGTTTGAAAGAGGCTGCAGAAAAAGCCAAAATTGAATTGTCTTCTTCTTCATCTACAGAGATTAACCTGCCTTATATTATGCCGGTTAACGGTATACCCAAGCATTTGGTTAAAACCCTTACACGTGCCAAATTCGAACAGCTAAGCGACAAATTAATACAAGCTTGTATCGAACCTTGCCGTCAAGCATTGAAAGATGCGGGATTACAGGCATCCGACATAAATGAAGTTATTCTGGTAGGTGGTTCGACCCGTATACCTGCCGTTCAGGAAGTTGTAGAAAAATTCTTCGGTAAAGCTCCTTCCAAAGGTGTTAATCCCGATGAAGTAGTTGCTATCGGAGCTGCTATACAAGGTGCCGTATTAAGCGGAGACGTTAAAGACGTTTTATTGCTTGACGTAACTCCTCTTTCCTTAGGTATCGAAACAATGGGTGGCGTTATGACAAAATTGATCGAAGCCAACACAACGATCCCGACCCGCAAGAGTGAAACATTCACAACGGCTGCAGATAATCAGCCTTCGGTTGAAATCCATATCTTACAGGGCGAACGTTCTTTGGCTAAGGATAACAAGTCAATCGGTCGTTTCCACTTGGATGGAATTCCTGCCGCTCCGAGAGGCGTGCCTCAGATCGAAGTAACTTTCGATATCGATGCCAACGGTATTCTTAACGTATCGGCAAAAGACAAGGGAACCGGTAAAGAACAAAGTATCCGTATCGAAGCGTCCAGCGGTTTGAGTGAAGACGAAATAAAGAAAATGAAAGATGAAGCTGCTGCAAATGCAGAAGCCGACAAGAAAGAAAAAGAAAGAATCGATAAACTGAATCAGGCCGACAGCTTAATTTTCCAAACGGAAAAACAACTGAAAGAGTTCGGTGATAAGCTTCCGGCAGATAAGAAAGCTCCTATCGAAGCTGCTTTGAATAAACTGAAAGAAGCTCACAAAGCTCAGGATCTCAGTGCAATTGACTCTGCTACGCAAGAATTGAATAATGTATTCCACGCTGCCAGCCAGGAAATGTATAATGCACAACAGGCGCAGGCTCAACCGAACGGGGCACAGAACAATGCCCAACAGGGTGGTAACAATAATCCCGATGACGGCGGTGTGACAGATGTAGATTTCGAGGAAGTAAAATAAGCAGTACTTTTTCATCATAAACAAAAAGCTACTCTCGAAAATGAGAGTAGCTTTTTTTATTCTCCAAATTACAGAATTACAAATAAAATGTATCTTTGTAAAAACGACTTATTTCAGACACCAAGACTTATATTGCTTCCATGAAAAAGACTCTCTCCTTTTTTGTTCTATATTTATTTTTTATATCGGCAAACGGCCAGCATCTACCCTCTTTATCGGTACACCCGGCAAAGCGTTATTTACAGACAGAAAACGGAATGCCGTTCTTTTATCTGGGAGATACTTCATGGGAACTATTCCATAAACTCAATTTTCAAGATGCTGCTTATTATTTACGCAACCGCGCTTCGAAGGGCTACAATGTTATACAAAGCGTTCTTTTAGCCGAACTAAACGGACTCACCGTACCCAATAAAAACGGACACTTGCCGCTTATCGATCAAAATCCGTCTACTCCGAACGAAGAGTATTTCAAAGATGTCGACAAGGTAATCGAGCAGGCAGAGCAATACGGATTGTACATGGCTATTCTGCCCACGTGGGGAGCGCACGTGGTTAAAGAGGTTCATCCTCTTTTTCCTAATATACAGGCATTTAATAAAGAAAATGCATATACGTACGGCCTTTTTCTGGGAAAACGTTATAAGGATAAGAATAACATTATCTGGGTATTAGGGGGAGACCGTGATCCTGCCGGTTACGAAGAGGTATGGGATGCAATGGCAAAAGGACTAAAAGAGGGCTGTGGCAAAAGGCATCTGGTCAGTTTCCATCCAAGAGGATACATGACTTCTTCCACCTCTTTCCATGATAGAAAGTGGCTCGATTTCAATATGATTCAATCAGGACATGCCAGAAGATATAACGATAATCATCGTTTAATAAGCAACGACTACCATTTAGAACCTGTCAAGCCTGTATTCGACAGTGAACCGTGCTATGAAGGCAACGGCATCGGTTTTAATGCCGAACTGAACGGCTTTTTTAATGATTATGACGTCCGTTATGCCGCTTACCAGGCTGTATTCTCCGGAGCATTCGGACATGCTTACGGACACTCTTCCGTATGGTGTATGTATGACAATGGCGAACAGCGCTACGGCGGAATCGATGTACCGTGGATCAAAGCGCTGGAAGCCCCGGGAGCTTCACAAATGGGTTACCTGAAAGATTTGATGCTCTCCCGTCCTTTCTTTTCCAGGATTCCAGACCAATCCGTTCTCTTAAACAACGATACGCAGGCTTTCGATCGTCTGGCTGCAACCCGCGACGGCAGCCCGAGTAAAAACGACGCCTCTTACATAATGGTTTATACTCCTATCGTAAATGGAAATATATCAATCCGTACCGGTGTAATAGCATCCAAACAATTATCGGTATGGTTATTCAACCCGCGTTCGGGTATAGCTTATCCTTTAGGTGTATGCGAAAACAAAGGCTCTTTTTCCCTGCCATGGGAGTGGCGTATCAGAGAAGAGATGGGGGGCCCCGACTGGGTTATCGTAATAGACGATGCACAAAAACATTATCCTGCCCCCGGCACAAATCTCTATAAGAATTAATGTAATAATAAATATCCGAGTTATGAAGAAGATTTTTTTAATACCCCTCTTTCTATTTCCAGCTTTCCTGCTACCGGCACAAAAGGGATGGTTCGAATTTCAGGAGAAACCTGCCTCTGACCAGAGTGTTATCGACATGAGCGATTGGCTGGACAAGCCTGCAGGGAAACATGGATTCATGCAAAACAAAGACGATAAGTTCGTTTTCGAAGATGGCACGGAAATTAAAATATGGGGCGTAAATATAGCAGATAACCGCATTTTCGTAGAGCGTCCCGTTGCCCGTAAATGGGCTTCCTATCTTGCCAAATACGGAGTTAACGGCGTGCGATTCCATAAGTTTTCCCGTCCGGGATATCGTGACGAGAACGTCTCGACCCAGCTTTCTCTCGAGTACCTCGACAAGCTCGATTTTTTCAGCAACCAATTAAAAGATCAAGGTATCTACTACGGCTGGTCTCATATTTACGGGCATTCACCCCAACCGGGAGACAGCGCGAGACTCTTGTCATACAGTGAAATCAAAAATGCCGGCTCCGGCCACCTTAAAGGAACGACAATAGGGCTCGTCCACTTCACCGAAGATTTACAGGATTTAAGCATCGACCTTACCGTAAATATGCTTAACCATAAAAATCCGTATACCGGTTTACGCTATGCCGACGATCCGGGTCTGAGCTTTATAGAATTGCAAAACGAAGATAATATATTTTTCGCCACGACAGAAGGCTTCCTGATGCAATGCCCCACCTATAAAGCCCTGGCATGCCGTGAGTTTTCAAAATGGCTGAAAAACAAATACGGCAGTCATGAGGGCCTGGTAAAGGCTTGGGGAAAAGAGGCTATCGACGCTTTTGACAAAAACCAGACAGGAGAACATTTAGATAAAGAAAATATTTTTCCCATGGCGAATCATGTATTGATGAGCTCTGCTTTCATTTACCGCCCGGATATCCGGAAAAGATTATTAGATACGGCTTTGTTCTTATTCGAACAGCAGAACAAGTTCTATCAACGTTATGCCAAGGCAATCAGGGCAACCGGCTATAAGGGGGCTCTGATAGGCAGCTGCTGGCAGGCCGGTGATAATGTGGCTCATCTTTATAATCTTTATTCCGATTATCTTATCGGCGCGATCGACCGGCATAATTACTACGGAGGGGGTGCAGGCGGTCATAATATGAGCGAGGGAAAGCTTCAGAACACTTCCATGCTCTCTTCTCCCGGAAGCGGATTGATGAGCGTAGGGATGCAGGCGGTCGTAGACCGTCCTTTTGCCTATTCCGAATGGTTCGACCTTTCCCCGAACGAATGGATTGCAGAGTCCGTTCCTCTTATCGCAGCATACGGAATGGGACTACAAGGCTGGGATGCTTCTTATGCATATGCCTGCAATTATCCTCATCTGGTAAACGGACTGGAGGCTCCTAACCACGGAGTATATAATGCAGACGCCCCTATGCATATGGGACTCTATCCGGCCGTTGCACGTATGATCTACTCAAACGAAATTAAGGAGGGTGGATATCTCGGTATCCAGAAAGTTCATATTCCCAGCCTGGCAGAAGGAAAACTGGGCTTCGATATGAATATCGAACAGGACTGGGATCAAAAAGAGTTTAAAGGCACTATCCCGCCCAAAACTCTTGTAATTGGAAAAGTAGGTATCGAATTTGTCAATCAGTTCGAAGAGACTCCCGCTCCACAGCTATCCAGTTTTATCGATACTACCGCACAGAAGCTCTACTCCACAAGCGGACAGCTGACCTGGAGTTACGGGAAAAACAACTATTTTACCGTCAATGCACCATCTACGAAAATGTGGGTTGGCTTCTTGCCCAGAAAAAAGGTTGAAAGCGGCGGTTATACCTTACGCTGTGAAAACCCGTTCGCCGTGGTATCGCTCAATTCACTTGAAAAAGGCAAAACACTATCGGACGCCAGCCGCATTCTTATCTCTACGATGGGACGTACCCGAAACAAAGGTATGGAATATAATGCTGCGGGAGATTCACTTATCAGCAAAGGCGAACCGCAACTTATGATGGAGGGTGTCCGCTTTACGCTGACATTCCCTCAAAATATAAGCGGGAAGATCTGCATACTGGATCACAACGGAGAAAGAACCGACGAATGGATAGATGTAAAAGGAAAGAATATCCGTCTGGACGGAGGCAGGTACAAAGCTTATTATTATGAATTATGCCTGGATAAATAAATCCGGAGATTTTAACAAAAAACGCCTATGAAAATAGGCGTTTTTTGTTGGGATTATTTCTATCCGTTATTGTTCTGAACTACTTTATTTCCCGATTAAATACATCCGGTCTTATTCATCAAAAAGAAAAATCTCTTCGTTTTCTCTTTTCATCAAATACTGCTCACGCGCAAATTTTTCCAAATTCGAAGGATCGGTACTCAACATCTCCAAATGAGCCTTGTCATTTTTTATTTTTTCTTCGCACTCGCGTATCTCTTTCTCCAGCTGGCTTATCTTTTCATCGTATTTCATCCGCATTATAAGCGAATTATCCCCGACAACAAAAGTAAATACGAAAAAGACAATCGTCACCAACCAATATTTATTGATGCGAGGAGAATATTTTGCCCAAAATTCGCGGAGCTTTTTCATTGTCTGCATTCCTTTTTACAAAGGTAATTATTTATTCAGGAAGAAAAAAGAAGAAGAGAAATGATTATCTTTGTAATATCATAAGCTGACTAAATGGATAATTACATAGTTTCTGCACGCAAATACCGTCCGTCCACATTCCGTTCCGTAGTGGGGCAAAAGGCTTTGGTCGCGACACTAAAAAATGCTGTCGTAAGCCATAAATTAGCTCATGCCTATCTATTCTGCGGCCCACGCGGAGTAGGGAAAACGACCTGTGCCCGTATTTTCGCAAAAACCATTAATTGCCTGCATCCGACAGCTGACGGTGAGGCCTGCAACGAATGCGAGTCTTGTATCTCATTCAACGAACAGCGCTCTTTCAATATCCATGAATTAGATGCGGCATCGAACAACTCGGTAGACGATATCCGCGAACTTATAGACCAGGTACGCATTTCGCCTCAGGTAGGGAAATATAAGGTTTATATCATCGATGAAGTACATATGCTTTCATCACAGGCTTTCAATGCTTTTCTTAAAACACTGGAAGAGCCTCCCCATTATGCTATTTTTGTACTCGCCACAACGGAAAAACATAAAATCCTGCCTACCATTCTTTCACGGTGCCAGATTTACGATTTTTCACGTATCAGTATAAACGATACGGTAGAGCACCTTGCATATGTAGCTGAACAGGAACATATCACAGCCGAACCGGAAGCATTGAATGTCATCGCACAGAAAGCAGACGGGGGGATGCGCGATGCTCTTTCCATTTTCGATCAGGTAAGCAGCTACACATCCGGCAATATAACTTATCAGGCTACCATAGATAACCTGAATGTGCTCGACTACGAATATTATTTCCGTCTTACTTCTTCCATTCTTTCAGGCAATGTGAGTGAGACCCTACTAATTTTCAACGAGATTCTGACCAAAGGTTTCGAAGGAAACAGTTTTGTCACCGGCCTTGCTTCCCATTTCCGCGATTTACTGGTTTGCAAAGACGAACAGACTATTATTCTTTTCGATGTAGGTGCATCCATCCGGGAGCGATATTTAAAATTCGCCCGGGAGTGTCCCATTCCATTCCTTTATAAAGCCATCGAACTGACAAACGAATGTGATTTAAATTACCGGGTAAGCCGGAATAAAAAACTTCTTGTCGAATTACTGTTGATCAGGCTGTGCCAACTTCTTCATCCTTCGGAAATAGCTGTTTCTGAAAAAAAAAAGATTGAGCCTTTAGCCAATCAGACTCCGGTTTCTCAGCCAGCCCCTCCTATCCCGTCACCGCAGAAAGCAGAAGTTAAAACTTCTGTTACTCAGATTAAAACGGCTACTGCTCCCGACGTAAACAAAGGAGGTGAAAATATTGCCAAGAATCCTCTAAAAAACAAGCTGCCTCAAACGATCTCCCTGCACGGAAATGTAAAAGCAGAAGCAAAGACAGAGACCAGAAACCAGGAGGTAACTATTATACAAAATAAACCTTATACGGCTATCGATCTTGAAAAAGCGTGGATAAGCTATGCCGAATCTTTAAAGGAAAAAGCTCATTTACGAAATTCCATGATCAACTGTAAACCGTCTATAACGGGTCAATCGACGTTTGAAGTTGCAGTTCACAATAAGGTACAGGAAAATATCCTTTTAAGTGAAGGTCCTTCAATTTTAGGCTATCTGCGCCAAAATCTTCAAAATGGTGAGATCACTATGAGCGTGCGATTAACCGAAGCAAACGAAAAGCAATTGGCCTACACATCTGCCGAACGCTTCAACCTGATGGCTCAGACCAATTCGGCTCTCTTAAAATTAAAAGATGAATTCGATTTAATTCTGGATTGAGAACCAATCCAGAATCTTATTTTCTCAATCGAGTTTCAATACGGCAAGGAAAGCTTTTTGCGGTACTTCAACTGTTCCGATCTGCTTCATCCGCTTCTTTCCTTCTTTCTGTTTTTCGAGCAACTTCCGTTTACGTGAAATATCACCTCCGTAGCACTTGGCTGTCACATCTTTACGAACGGCTTTAACCGTCTCACGTGCAATAATCTTCGCTCCTATCGCTGCCTGAATGGCTATATCGAATTGCTGTCTGGGTATAAGTTCTTTCAACTTTTCACACATGCGCCGCCCGAATGCAACCGCATTATCGACATGCGTCAACGTGGAAAGTGCATCCACCGGTTCAGCGTTCAATAAAATATCCAGCTTCACCAATTTAGAAGGGCGAAAATCGATTAAATGATAATCGAACGAGGCGTAACCTTTCGAAATGCTTTTAAGCTTATCATAGAAATCGATAACGATTTCTCCCAAAGGCATATCGTAATGAATCTCTATCCTGTCTCCCGAAATATATTCCTGCTTTATCAGAATGCCCCGCTTACTGAGACACAATGTCATAATAGCTCCTATATATGCCGTATTCGTAATTACCGAGGCCCGGATGTACGGTTCATCTATATGATCGATCAACGTGGGTTCGGGAAGTCCGGAAGGGTTATGCACTTCGACACAACCGCCTTTTTTATCATAGACTTTGTATGAAACGTTGGGAACCGTCGTTATCACATTCATATTAAACTCACGATCCAACCGTTCCTGGATAATCTCCATATGCAACAAACCCAAAAAGCCACAACGGAAACCAAATCCTAATGCAGCAGAAGATTCGGGCTGGAAGGTCAGAGATGCATCGTTCAGCTGTAATTTTTCCAAAGAAGCCCTGAGGTTTTCGAAATCCTCACTTTCTATGGGATAAACACCAGCAAAGACCATCGGCTTTACCTCTTCGAAACCTTCTATTGCCTTATCACATGGCCGTTTCACATGCGTTATCGTATCTCCAACCTTAACCTCTTTGGATGTTTTAATTCCCGATATAATATAGCCTACATCTCCTGTTCTTACTTCATTGCGCGGAGACATATTCAGCTTAAGCACTCCTACTTCATCGGCTTCATATTCACAGCCGGTCGAAACGAATTTGACCAAGTCATTTTTCTTTATTACTCCGTTTACAACCTTAAAATAGGCGATAATGCCTCTGAACGAATTGAAAACCGAATCGAATATGAGGCATTGTAGCGGCGCCTCGGGATCACCTACCGGAGGTGCAATACGCGTTACAATCGCCTCCAGTATATCCAAAACTCCTTCTCCGGTCTTGCCACTGGCCCTTAATATAGACTTGCGGTCACACCCGAGAAGTTCGACTATCTGATCTTCCACCTCATCGGGCATAGCGCTGGGTAAATCGATTTTGTTAATGACCGGTATTATTTCCAAATCATTCTCAATCGCCATATATAGGTTCGATATCGTCTGAGCCTGAATGCCTTGTGCCGCATCAACGATCAGTAACGCGCCTTCACAAGCAGCAATCGAGCGCGACACTTCATATGAAAAATCCACATGCCCCGGGGTATCGATCAAATTCAGTATATATTTCTCAGATTGATACATATACTCCATTTGTATTGCATGGCTCTTAATCGTAATTCCTCTTTCCCTTTCCAAATCCATGTTATCCAATACCTGAGCCTGAAGGTCTTTTCCTTCGACGGTTTTGGTATATTCCAACAGGCGATCTGCCAAAGTACTTTTACCGTGATCGATATGAGCTATAATGCAAAAATTGCGGATATTATTCATTTGTTTTCTTGATAGTATTTTCCGAACAAAGATAAAAAAAAACTTTGATTCGGCGGGGAGTGTATTAAACAGAACTACTACCTTTAGGGTTTCATAAAAAAATATTTTTATCCGCCAATGGAAACAAACGATATATCTAAAATTTACCATAGTACAATTAAAGAAATCGAACGTCTGGCATTAAAACCTGCTTTCGATAAAATCTGGACGTTACTGGAAAAGAATGAAAACTGGGATTTTCAGCAGTCATTAGAGAATATCGAACGCAACTACCGTTATCTTCTCACCTACCTGATCGATGGTGTCGAAGATAAAGAACGTAATAAAATTTACTATTCAACGGTTGTTTCAAGCTTTCAATTAGCCGACGATATTTATCTTTCCATACAGACGAAAAGCGATTCCCGCATTTATTATGAGAAAAGACGTATTTACCAACGCTCTATGCCCGCCGGGATCAATGCTGCTATGGAAAAACTTCTATCGGCACAAAACGGTACAGAGAGCGAACAACTTGCCAACGATCTTTTTAATGCCTGCTGGCTAAGCAACCGTCTGCAGACAGACGAAAGAAACGGTATCTCTTCATTCCTGCATAATCCGAAAAGTAAAATATACCATCAGCAACTTCTTATATCGGCATTACTGCTCGGATGCTTTTGTCATTTCGACGAAACAAAAATCAGGCTATTAATCGAAACGTGTTACAGTCAGGAACAGGCAATCAGGCAACGGGCCTTGGTATGTACTCTTCTGCTGCTCCACCGTTACGAAAACAGAATCCAATATTATGATATCCTGACACGTGAAATCGAGGCATTGTGCAGCGAACCGTGGTTTGTTGCGAATGCGCGTACCATTACGATGCAATTTATTTTATCACAGCAAACAGAAGAGATCAACAACCATTTCAATAAGAAATTTATGGAGCATATCAATGATATCGCTCCTATTATAAAAAATAAGCTGCAAAACGATACCCTTACCGAAGAGGATTTATACAATGAAAAAAATCCGGAATGGCAGAAGAGCTTATACAGTGACGAAATGACCAAGCTCATGCAGGAAGTTATGGATTTACAATCGGAGGGTGCCGATCTTTTCGTTTCAACTTTCAGCCGACTTAAGAATTATCCGTTTTTCTATACTTTATCAAACTGGTTTTTGCCTTATTACAGTGAAAATAGTGCTGTGGGAGGCCAGAGCAAAGAGACCGAAGAGATACTGAATATGACTCCGTTAATCTGTGATTCGGACAAATATTCACTAATGATAGCCGTCAACCAGCTCAATAACAATTTCTTCACAATGGTACGCAATCAAATTGTACAGAGCACCGAAATGCTAAAAGAGCAACAAGAGATGAATTTCGATTTCGATCCGGCACGAAAATCTGCTATTCTTTCGACGTTATATATCCACGATCTCTATCGTTTTTTCAAGCTTCACCCGCGTCATCTGGACTTTTATGATCCGTTCAGTTACATTCTGAATTTTTATTCGATAAAACCCTTACAAAAATATTTGGGAGATGTAGAAAGCTTAGGTATATTTTCCGAATATTACCTAAAAAAAGACCTTTATAAAGAGGCTATTCCTCTATTTGAAACTCTGACGCGAATAGCACCGTCTCAATCCGAGTACTTTCAAAAATTAGGTTTTTGCCATCAATTGCTCCAACAAACTGAAGCGGCATTAGATGCTTATTTGAAAGCCGAGCTTATTCAGTCCGACCATATCTGGACTCTGAAAAAAATCGCTTTGTGCTACCGTCAATTGAAGCAACCGGAAAAGGCTCTTACTTATTATAAACGCCTCGAGGCTTTACAGCCGGAAAACCGGAATATCCAGTTAAATCTGGGCCATCTGCTTTTAGAAACAGGCAAAACGGAAGAGGCTCTAAAGTATTATTTCCAGGTAGAGTTCAACGACAAAAAAGAGGGATATAAAGCCTGGCGTCCTATTGCCTGGTGCTCTTTCATCTCAGGAAAACCAGAACAGGCTGAACGTTATTACGAACTTATACTGGCAAACAAACCTACCGCATCGGACTGGTTAAATGCCGGACACGTACAAATTGCCCAGGGAAATACACGCAAAGCGGTAGATTTATATCTCAACAGCATAACGGAGAGTTCTCTGGAGGAATTTCAGAAACATTATTCGGAAGATTTGCCGATTTTACTAAAACTGAACCTGGAGGAGTTGCTTTTAAATGCCGTAAGCGATGAAATCATGTATATTTTAAAAGAGAGAAAGAAATAACTTTCCGATTATTTTTCCGCATTATCGATATAAATTTCCAGTGCCCTTGTGGAAATAAGAATTTCTCTCATAGACAAAAATAACGACACGATCAAAAGCAACAATGCAATACCGAATACATAAACAGCCGCAAGTTGCAAATTTATATAGATTAAAAAAGTACAAAGCACGCATAAAAGCAGACTTCCAATACCGAAAAGCTGCATCGAACGAATAAGATAGAGCCTCTTTCTGAGATTTTCGAGCTGCTCCATATTTATATTCGAAGGCTTTTCAATATCTTTAGCTTTTAATGTCCGTATTAATTGCGCATAAGCGATAAAACGATTCGTGTAAGCCAGTAAAATAAGCGATACGGCTGAGAATAGAAGAGAGGGGGTTGTTAATGTTAATTCTGTCATGGTCAAATGTTTTGAATATAATAAGAACCTGTTTTAAATTTTCCGCAAAAATAATTTTATACTATATTTCCGCCCTGTTTTTGAGTTTCTTTTCGGTCTCTTTCCCTGTTTTTACTCGTCACATAGTCGGTGCTCCTTGTAAAAACAAAAAAATATTCTCAAAATAACGACGAGCAAATTTAGACTGGTTTTAAGGAACAAGCCCAACTATATAAATGTTTTAAATATAAATATAATATCTCAAAAATAAAATGAAAGTAGTTATCGTAAACGGGAGCCCGAGAAAGAACGGCAATTGCAGCTTCGCAATCAAGCAAATGGAAGATATTTTCAACAGCAATCAAATCGATGTTAAAGTACTTCATATCGGAAATAAAAAAATACAGGGTTGCTTAGCATGCTACAAATGTTATAAAATGCGGAATAACTGCTGCACTATCGAATCGGACAAAGTGAACGAATGGATTAAAACAATGAAGAATGCCGATGGTATCATTCTGGTTTCTCCCGTATATTTTGCTGGTGTTACCGGAACCATGAAATCGTTCCTGGACCGGGTATTTCTGGTTTCTGCAGCAAACAAAAACCTATTCAGGCACAAAGTCGGCGCTTCATTCGTGGCTTTGAGGAGATCGGGGGGCCTGACTACACTGAACGAACTGAACCATTACCTTTCTTTTTCCGAAATGTTTGTCGCTACGTCCAACTACTGGGGTATCGGGCACGGTGCCGAACCGAAAGAAATAGAAAAAGATAAAGAGGGCATGCAAGTTGTCAGGCTATTAACCCAGAACATGGTTTGTCTTCTTAAATCTATCGACTGGGCGAAGAAAGAAAATATATTACCTGAAGGTGAAGATAAAATTTTCACTAACTTTATTTAGATTCTACCTGCTAAACCCAATAATAAAAATACCCGGATGAATTAAGTTCATCCGGGTATTTTGTATTTATATTCCTTAAAAGTAAAGAAATGAATAATCTACTGCATCAGAATCCGACTTTAAGCATAACCCTGAAACCACCTCGCTGAATGCCCGGCCTATCCAAATAGTTCAAACGCCACACATAGTCGATCCGCATGATTTTCAAAATATTCTCAAGACCAAATGCTACTTCCATATAGGGAGCCTTCCCCATCGCCGTAGTACCTTCGGGAAGAAGGAACAAATCATTCCGCTCCATAGACGGTCGGTTCTTCTCCGTCAGATTACCATAAAATCCCCTGAAAGAGAAAACTTCCCGGAACTTCAATATACGTATCAACGGAATACGGTTCATCAACCAGCCGTTCATATAGTAACTCATATCCCATGATACATACTGGTCGGAAACAAATTCAAGCGCTCTCATCATCTGGAAAGTTTCCGGCTGTATCGTTATAGTCTGGTTGGCATTCGGCATAATAAGCAAAGGGAACGGCACTTTATTCCACATTTTCCCCATTTTTAAAGTTCCGTCTATATATCCGAAAGCCGAAAGGAAGAAACGCTTTTGTGCTGTAAATTCGGTGTGGTTATAATTGTAATCACCACCTAAAAAGCCTTTGATACCGACCATGTGTGAAAGTGTAAAGACTGGTATCTCTTTCGTTATAGGAAAACGATTTTTCCGGTTCTGGTAGTATGTTTCATTTTTTGAGAAACGCAGCCTCACACCTATTTCGGAGTAATTATAATCTTTTACATTCATCACACCTCCGGCTGCCAAATCAGGCTTAAGAAAGCGCAGGCTTCCGCCGGGCGCCTCATTTACCATGTTGGCCCATACCGCATAAGAGAGGCTTCCGGGATTCTCTTTTTCGTATTTTAATTCCAGTTTCCGGGCATAAATCATTTTATCGAGAGTTCCTTTCTTAAAAGATAAGAACATATTGTCCCGGTTCGTAAAATAAAGGTCCTGGCCGGGCGTACGCAAATCATACATGTAGGAAGCAGAGAGATTGTGCATTGGAAATTCGGCCTCATGATATTCTCTCGGCTTGAAAGCCCATGTCGCTTCTGCCCGGTATTTCCATTCCCTGTCCTGCGTACCGTATGCACCGTAGCCATTCAAAAAGAAATGCTTACTTAAATTCGCCGTAGTGGTTCCTCCAAGCCTGAGACGAACTCCTTCGACATCATTACCGCTTATCGTCGTATTAATCGGCCCGAAATCAAATTTACTGGGATGCTCTTCCGTCCCTGTTTTCACATAACCGGCAATAAATATTTCAGCAGTTTTTATTATGACGTTAAATACCGGAACCTTACGAAGCTCCGCCATCATTTCAGCAATTGCTTCCTCTCTCGTTTTAAGAGGAAGATGCCGCTTTTCAACCCAGAACGAATCCGGTTTCTCCAAAGCATCTTTCGCTACTATCCAATTTTTTTCGGGCTGGAACACAGAATCATTCGGCGGATCGAAATTATAATTCCTATATGATTTCTCCCGTGCAGCATAAAGGCCCTGAATCGATTTAAAGAGAAAAAAGCTGACATGTGTTTTCTCATTATACATAACCCACGTACTGTCGGGCAAACGTGTAAATTCCTGTTCAATCTGAAGATTGTCAACAAAATTCAGATTGATATTACGAGGGATATTAAATTTGATTTTCTTTACCGAATAGGTACCATCGAGCGTTATAAAAAGCCTTCCGGTAAATCCGATATCCTGATTATTAAACGGAACACAAGCGAGATCGACACATTTTTCACCACCCACCATCACAGTGTCCATGATGTAATATTTATAGAACGAAGTTGCTAAGGTTTTCGATAAGGGACTAACGAATTTATTAAAGAGCATGTAAACATCATTCTGGAAAATATCCACATCTTTAAATGTCTCATTGATCATGGGGCCTACTCCCTCCTGCTCCACCGTCTGATCGATTCCCTGATGCCTCTGGCCGAGTACATACGTTTTGGTTGTTTTGGGATCTTTTCTGTGAAAAATATTCGACAATCGTTCTCTCAATGAAACCGTCAATACCGGTTTATGGGTAAACTCGGACGTATCGACATAGGCAAACAAAAACTTAAATTTGCTGAGAAGTTTTTTCTTTTCCAGATCGGGGGCAAAATCGTTTATGGCAAAACCGAGTTTTTCATATTGCTCATAACTGTAATAATCCTTTTGTGAAAGGCGATGATCGTCCCTGTGCTCTATTACCTTCTTTATCAGCTCAACGGCAGGGTTATCTTTCTTCCGGTAACGCTCTCTTTTCGGTGGCTTAATCACCACTTCCTGCATTTGTACGGAAGTGGGCGCCAATAGAATCTCAAAATTTGTAGTTTTCCCCGCTTTAGCCGTCAACTCTTTCGTTGCATAGCCAAGGTAACTAACTGTAAATTTCGTTCTTCCTTGTTTATTTGAAATAGAAAACTCCCCGTCATTTCCCGTCATCCCACCCGTAGTGGTACCTACAAACTGAATAGATACATATGGCAATGACTCGCCTGTTACAGAATCTTTTACAACCCCCTTAATCGTAGTAGTGGCACTCTGTGAAAATACACCCTGACTACACATCCAAAGAAGGAGCGCTGTTATGACATAGACACAGCTAAACTTTTTATGCATTAATAGCCACTTGTTTTGGAGGGAACAAAGTTAATCAATCTTCTTCAGTTTATGATTAATCTTGTATTAATTTACGATAACGGACTCTCTTAGGTTCCACATCACCCATACGTTTCCGTTTATTTTCCTCATATTCAGAATAAGAGCCCTCAAAATAAAAGACTTCGGAGTTTCCTTCAAAGGCCAGTATATGCGTACAGATCCGATCGAGGAACCATCTGTCATGCGATATGACAACCGCACATCCTGCAAAATTTTCCAATCCTTCTTCCAGTGCCCTGAGTGTATTTACATCAATATCATTGGTCGGTTCGTCAAGCAACAAGACGTTGGCTTCCGATTTAAGCGTCAATGCCAGATGTAAACGATTCCGCTCTCCTCCGGAGAGAACACCGCATAATTTCTCCTGATCTGCTCCTGTAAAGTTAAACCGCGACAGGTATGCCCGGGCATTTATTTCTTTACCGCCGACCCTGATAAATTCCGATCCACCCGATACAACCTGATAAACTGTCTTTGCAGGATCAATATCGGTATGTGACTGGTCTACGTAACCGACCTTTACCGTTTCACCCACATCGAACGAGCCTTTATCTGCCTGTTCCAATCCCATAATCAAACGGAAAAGCGTAGTTTTTCCGGCACCGTTAGGACCTATAATCCCGACTATGCCATTCGGCGGCAGCATAAATTCAAGATTATCGAAAAGCAATTTCTCTCCGAATGCTTTCGATACGCCTTTTGCCTCTATAACTTTATTTCCCAAACGCGGACCGTTCGGTATAAATATTTCCAGTTTCTCTTCCCTTTCTTTCTGATCTTCATTCAAAAGGCGTTCATATGAATTCAAACGGGCTTTTCCTTTCGCCTGACGTGCTTTCGGAGCCATTCTTACCCAATCCAGTTCCCGCTCAAGGGTTTTACGGCGTTTGCTCGCCTGCTTTTCTTCCTGCTCCATGCGCTTTGTCTTCTGCTCCAGCCAGGAAGTATAATTTCCTTTCCAGGGAATTCCTTCTCCCCTATCCAGTTCCAGTATCCAGCCTGCGACGTGATCAAGAAAATAACGGTCGTGAGTAATACAGATAACCGTTCCTGCATATTGCTGAAGGTGTTGTTCGAGCCAATCGATCGACTCAGCATCCAAATGGTTGGTGGGTTCATCCAACAACAGTATATCGGGCTGCTGCAATAACAAGCGGCACAATGCCACACGACGGCGTTCTCCTCCTGATAAATTTTTAGCGAGCTGATCTTCAGGCGGGCAACGCAATGCATCCATTGCTCTTTCCAACTTCGAATCGATGTTCCATGCATCGCAGGCATCTATTTTATCCTGTAATTCGGCCTGACGATTACACAAAGCATCCATTTTATCGGGATCATCCAGAATTTCCGGATCTCCGAACTTTTCATTTACTTCTTCAAATTCTTTCAGCAAATCATAAATACCTTGAACACCTTCACTTACAATCTCCTTCACTGTTTTCGTATCGTCCAGTTTCGGGTCTTGTTCCAGATAGCCAACCGTATAACCAGGAGAAAAAACGACTTCCCCCTGATACTCTTTCTCCACCCCTGCAATAATTTTCAATAAGGTAGATTTACCAGAACCATTCAAGCCGATGATACCGATTTTCGCTCCATAATAGAAAGATAGGTAAATATCTTTCAACACCTGCTTATGCGGGGGAAATACTTTGCTTACGCCCACCATCGAGAAAATGATCTTTTTATCGTCTGCCATATATTTTTATATCGTTATTATTTATATCTAAATCAAATAGAGGTTACAAAGATACATTTTTTCTTTTACCTCCACAGGCTTGTCATTACAACTGCTTCCAATGCATCCTCCAAACTATCGGGAAGTTGGGAGAAATAATCGATTCCGGTAAGATTTTCCAGAGAATCGACGGTTATTACATAATCGAAAATTGAATTCTGAAGTGGTTTGTTCGGCATATAAAAGACGATCATTCCTTTACTCGGATTACCTGTATCGAAAAGAATTTTATAAAAATAGTCGGGAACGGGAACAGAACACGGTTCCATCCGTTCTGACGTACTATCCCAAACGGCCCCCGTTACAATATAAACAGTTCCGTTCGTTCGCACGCATTCTCTTGTCCACTCTTCCAAATGTTTCCATATACCACGGTTAAAAGCAGGTACCTGAGGCGCTATATTGCTCATGAAAAACGACTCATCCATTGCTTTACCAGCAAAAGACATATCGCCGGCAGGAGCCAGATGCCCTCTGTCGTAACCACTGTTTTTATAATCTTTACTAATTACTCCTCCGGCTATGTTCGGGTCTTTTTTAAAACGATCGGAACGTTTCGCATTCTTTACCAACTCTTCTTTTGTCAATTCATAAGCCACCCATTCGGTTAACCGGTCTGAATCGGAATAAGAAAACGTATAATATTTGCGGTTTTGTAAATTTCCTTTCGAAAGAGTGGGTAAAAAGGCCGTATCTCCTACAGGCAAGTTCTCCGGCAACCGAACCCTCTGTTCGAACAGAGGCGAACAATTTTCATTTGTCCTTTCCCAGAAATAGAAAAGGGCAAACGAAAACAGCAGTAATAGTAAAATCCAGAAAAGGGCTTTTTTCATTGTCACGCAGAGTCTTTTGCAAAAACAAAATCACGCCACCAATAAAGACAAAATCAATCGTACTCACTAAACGTCAATACTCCACCGTTCATAAGTTCATCATGAGTTAAATAAAAACGATCCAAAGGTTTTCCATTCAACACGGGGGCCACCAGACTATCTTTCATATTACGCTCAATTACAAAAGTCTTTCCCCCGGGCAAATGCAAGGTTGCTTTATCGACCATCGGCGACGACAATTCATAATTATTCGTCGTTGGATTAATCGGATAAAAACCTAACATACCATATAAGGCAAAAGCTGAAAGGGCTCCTGCATCGTCATTTCCGGGAATCCCCCCTACCCCTGTATTATACTGAGCACGAATATAGTCGTGTACCAGTTGCTGTGTTTTATATTCTTCGCCTTTGATATGGGTGAAAAGATACGGATAGAACATATCGGGTTCATTCACCAGGACGTATTGTTTCTGGTCAAAACATTCGTTCAGACGTTTGGCATAAGCGGCCTCTCCACCCATCAAACTTTTCATACCTTCAATATCGTGGGGGGCAGCAAAAAGATAATGCCAGGCATTTCCCTCAACATAGGCTGGATATGAACCAAACCACAATTCTGCCAACGGATCGTACGGTTCCACCCAGGAGCCATCGCTGTTTTTAGGAAGAAGAAATTGTTTCTCCGGATTATAATAATTCCTGTAGCCCAAAGAAATCTCCATAAAGCTATCGGCTGCGGCTGTCTTTCCCAATGCTTTCGCAAACTGAGAAATGCACCAATCGGAATAGTTGTATTCAATCGTAGTGGAAACAGGGCCCCATACCGGAGGAGCAGGACGCGGTTTCTCCGGATTTTCCCGCCATTCCAGAAATTCACGTTCTCCGGTCAGGTCATGAGGAATAAAGCCGCCATGGGCACGATAGGCTTCCAATCCGGGACGGACTCTTTCATTTGATTTACTGTCATCAGCCAGAGCGTCTCTTGTAATTGCCTCATAAGCAAGTTCCGTATCGAAAGGTATTCCCTTCATATAGCTATCGACAATTACAGGAGTTGCGGGAGAGCCGTTCATATTAAACGTTTCAAATCCCATATGTTCCCATTTCGGGAGCCAACCGTTTTCACGATACATTTCCAGCATAGTCGTCACCATATCTTTTTGTACATCCGGAAAGAACGTCGCAACAAGCGAATGTACATTCCGGTAACTATCCCATAAAGAGTACAAGGTATAACGGGTATATCCTTCGGCTTTACGTATTTCATGCTTACCCATTGTGCGATATTCACCATTGACATCGCTGAATACGTTCGGGTGAATAAGACAATGATATAATGCGGTATAGAAGATTACTTTATCTTCTTTGTCCGGCGTTTCGATTTCAATTTTACCTAATACATCATTCCATGTTTTTACGGTTTCGGATTCTAACTTTTCGTAAGAACGTCCAGCCTGTTCTGTTTCAAGGTTCAGGCGGGCATTATCAATGCTTACATAAGAAATTCCGACACGTGCGTCCACTTCAGGCACATTTCCGAAAGAGAAGGATCCGCCCACATTCAAACCTGTAATCTCATTTTCCTGCTCATCGCCTTCAAGGCTCCAGAAACGATGAGAAAGAATCGGTTCTGAAAATTTCACATAAAAATAGATATCACCGATATCAGGTGAAGCCGAACAAAAGCTCCCCTGGGACTTACGTCCAACGACTTCCGTCGGTGAAATCTGTTTCATTGTACTCTCTTTAAATTTACTATTCAAATGCTTTGTCAGGTCAATATTGATAATATTCTCCCTATTTTTATCTTTAAATTTATAATTGCTGATAACCGAACGCGTAGTAGCCGTAGCTTTCACATCAATATCATAAGCATCCAATGTACAAGCATAAACTCCCGCTGTCGTAATTTCATTAGAAAAATTAGAAACGACCGACTCTACCGGTGTTTCGGTATTTCCATTATAAGGCATCAGAAGAACTGCTCCCGAAAGATCGCCGCATCCGACTCCACTGAGATTCACTATACCAAAACCGACCAAAGCCGTATCTACACCTTTAGCCGCATCTACAAAATAGGGTGCAAACGAAGCCATGCCCCACGGCTTTACCGCTCCGCGGAAAGTGCGTCCACCATTTGCATTACCTATGCGTGTATCTACGAAGGTATCAAAAGACGATGCAGCCTGTTTGCAACCGACCATCAGGCAAAATAAAAGAAGAGGTAACAGAGATTTTGTTTTCATGTAATATTACTATAATTAAATTATCAAATCGTAGATTTATTCTGCGAGCTCATTAACCGCTTCCACGAAAGCCAAAACATTCTCTACCGGCGTATCAGCCTGTATATTATGCGCCGGGGCAATCAGATAGCCACCGCCTTTCCCGAGAATAGCAGCCCGCCTTTTCACTTCACTTTTTATTTGTTCGGGTGAACTGTTCGGAAGTAAATCCTGAATACAGACAGCTCCGAAAAATGCTAATTTATCGCCAAAAGTATCTTTTAAATACTGGGGTTCCATACCGTCGGCCAACGGTTGCAAGGGATTCAAGACATCGAGTCCGAGTTCTATAAATTCCGGTATCAGCGGAAGAATAGATCCACAACTATGCCATGCCAATTTTATATCGGGGTTCAATTCTTTAAAAGCGCGGAACATACGACGTATGCGGGGAGCGAAAAGACGCCTGAATGTATCCGTATCGATCAGAGGTCCCCGCTGCGTTCCATAATCGTCTCCACACCAAATCATATCGGCCCCCAGCTCAATAAGCCTCTTACCCACTCCAATATGATAATCGGTTATACGATCCAGCAATATTTCGACATAAGGCTCTTCCGTCATCATATCCATCAGAAACTTTTCCAATCCTGTCAGGTACCAGGCCAACTCAAAGACAGAGCATTCCAGATCACCGATAATACCGTAATCTTTACCATATTTCGCAATGGTTTGTTCCGCGTCGCGGAAACGTCCCGGCGCATCAGCAGCAGGGAAAGTAAAAGATTCGATATCTTTCACACTCTGAGCATGGGCAAGCGGATGTAAAACAAAATCATCGTAAAGTCCATGATTTTTCATTCCGATGTTCCATTCGTTCAAAATAAGTCCATCTTCTTCTATACGCGTTTTCCCGTTATCGGGAGAGGATGCGGCAATGCAGAGGCAATCTACTCCCATTTTCACCAATAAATCGGTCCACGAAACATGATTGCTTAAAAACGAATCGATCGGTTGCTGATAAGGCATTCCATAATATCTGTATAGTTTTTCGGCAAGCTGGGGAACAAAACTCAAATAAAAAGGAGGCCTGTCCGTTTCTTCAAAGTTCAGCGCCTTGATAAATCGCTCTTTTGCATTCATGGTATTACGATATTTTTGCAATGGTGTAGATAAAACAAATGTACAAAGAATTAAAGCAACTCCAAATATTCTCCAGCCGGAAGATAAAACAAACGGACATCTTTTCATTTAAGATGTCCGTTCCGCTCTATAAAATAAAAAATATTATTTTTTCCGTTGCTGTTGTTGTTGCTTTTTCACAGCTTCCATCTGACGGCGCTGTGCTTCTTCCAGCCGCGCCATAAATCCCGATTTCTTTACCGGCTTTTTCTTATTTGCTTCAAGCTTTGCCAACAATTTGTCTTCGTTGATTACGCTCCGGAATATAAGGGTTTGTATGATCGTTATCAGTGTAGATACAAAGTAATAATAGCTCAAACCTGCCGAATACTGATTAAAGAATACGAGGAACATCACCGGCATCAAATACATCATAAGTTTCATGCCCGGCATTTGTTGCTGTCCGGTATTGGTCTGATCCATATTAAATTTCGTATAGACGATATTCGTTATGGTCATCAATAAACAGAATAGACTGATATGATTTCCAAAATAAGGTGTTATAAGAGGAATGTAAGTGTTCCAACTCACAATGGCATCATAAGTAGAAAGGTCTTTCGCCCATAAAAAGCTCTGTTGCCTCAACTCTATCGATGAAGGAAAGAACATAAAGAGGGCAATCAATACAGGCATCTGTAAAAGCATCGGTAAACAACCACTCATTGGGCTCGCACCGGCACGACTGTATAACTCCATTATGGCTTTCTGCTTTTCCATAGCTTTATCCTGTCCGGGATATTTTGCGTTTATGGCTTCAACCTGAGGCCGTAACACACGCATTTTAGCCGAAGACATATAAGATTTATATGTCAAGGGGAAAAGCAACAGTTTTACTACCAAGGTAAGCAGTAATATGATAATACCGTAATTGCTGATAAATTTACCGAAGAAATTAAAGACAGGTATTACGAGCCATGTATTGACAAATCTGAAAACACTTCCACCCAGGGGTACCAGCCTTTGCAAATCCAGTTTATTATCATCTGCACGCGCTTCGTCATAACTTTTCAATAAAGAATAATTATTCGGCCCGAAATAATATTGAAGGCTGGCGGTTTCTCCCTCTCTTATATCGAAGGGCAAAACGGCCTTTGTCTTACAATCTTTCAAAATACCGGATTGTTGTGAAATTTTCTGCTGAAGGGTTACAGATTCCAACGGTTCATTATTTGCAATAAGGACAGATGAGAAGAACTGATCTTTATAACCTATCCAGCGTACTTTATTCGATAATGAGATATCTTCATCTTTTGAATCGCTCGTTTGTTCCACATCATCTGTTGCGAATTTATAATAAATGGCCGAATAACGCTCTTCGAAACGGCGTCCTTTTTCCTGACGGCGAATCACTTGATTCCATTCCAGGTCCAAGCCCATTGTACTGGGCGCCAAAACTTCATCCAATCCGTTTCCTTTTACATCAAAACCGACCATATAAGAGTCTGACGGCAATGAATAGGTATATGCCAGGTAACGTCCTTCTCCCGCATCCAAGCGGAATGTAATCATCTGATTATCGGCAGTACGCACAGGCTCAAAATAGAGATTTTTCGTATTTATAATCCTGTTGTTCTGAGTTATCAGAGAAAAATTGAAACTGGATTCTTTACCGTCAAACAGAATCAGCGGAAGCGAATCGTAGGTCTGGTATTTTTTCAGACGTACAGAGGTAACACGCCCTCCTTTATTACTTAAAGTAACCTCCAGAAGATCATTTTCCAAGACAAAGAATTGTTCTTCTCCTACGGCGCCTTTATAAAAATCACCATATCGCTGAACAAGACGACTGTTTTTCAATGAATCTTCAGCTTCTACCCAATGTTCTTCTTCTGCCGGAGTAGGATCCGATTCTTTTAATGCTTTAGCCTGCTGCAAGATTTCTACGGCCTGAAGCGAATCCTGCATTCTGCGCTGCGCCTCTATCTGTTCAGGGGTGGGACGATTCAGCCAACTGAAGGCAAATAGTATTACTCCTATCAGAAGAAAACCAATAACTGTATTTTTATCCATGCGTTAAATCAACCTTTTTTATTATCAATAGCCGCTTTCATAAAACTCATAAAAATAGGATTGGGCTTGAGCACTGTGCTATTGTATTCCGGATGGAACTGAACACCCACATACCATTTCAACGAGGGAACTTCTACCACTTCAACCAATCCGGTTTCGGGATTAATCCCGACACAACGCATCCCGTTTTCTTCGAATTGTTCTCTGTATTCATTATTAAATTCAAAACGATGACGGTGCCGTTCCTGTATCAGTTCTTTTCCGTATGCTTCGTATGCCAATGAGTTTTTAAACAGTTTACAATCATAAGATCCGAGGCGCATAGAGCCTCCTAAATTCGTAACACTTTTCTGCTCTTCCATAAGGTCTATTACCTTATATGGGGTCTTGACATTCATTTCCGTGGAATTCGCATCTTTCAAGCCCAACACATCACGTGCATATTCAATCACCATCGATTGCATTCCCAGGCAGATACCAAACGTCGGCAGATTGTTTTCACGGCAATACTTCAATGCGATAAATTTACCTTCTACACCTCTTTGTCCGAAACCCGGGGCGATCACGACTCCGTCCATTCCATCCAATAGAGACGCAACATTTTCAGCGGTTACTTTTTCAGAATGCACATAACGTAAATCCAACTTATGATTGTTATAAGTGGCCGCATGCATCAACGATTCACTGATCGATTTATAGGCATCCTGCAATTCCACATATTTACCTACCAATGCAATACGTACACTGTCTTTGGCATTGCTTTTTTTATCCAAAAATTCACGCCAGGGTTTCATTTCCGGAGTTTCGCCAACTTCCATCCCCATTTTACGGAGAACAATGCTATCCATTCCCTGCTGCTGCAGCATCAAAGGAACTTCATATATGGTTGAAGCGTCTACCGACTGAACGACAGCGCTTTCTGCAACATTACAGAAAAGAGCGACTTTCCTACGGATTTCATTGCTCAGCATTCTTTCCGTTCGCAACACCAGTACATCGGGTTGTATTCCCAACTCCTGCAACTGTTTCACCGAATGTTGGGTAGGTTTTGTCTTTACTTCTTTTGCCGCTGCGATATAGGGTACATAAGTCAAATGCACACATAAAGCATTCTGTCCTAACTCCCAACGCAACTGGCGCACACTTTCAATAAAGGGCAAAGATTCTATATCGCCTACCGTACCGCCTATTTCGGTAATAACAAAATCAAACTGATTTTTACTACCCAGTAGTTTTACATTACGTTTTATTTCATCCGTTATATGTGGTACAACCTGCACGGTTTTACCCAAATAATCGCCTTTACGCTCTTTGTTTATGACATTCTGGTAAATTCTTCCCGTCGTAATATTATTGGCGCGGGTAGTAGGAATATTTAAAAAACGCTCATAATGGCCTAAGTCCAGATCAGCCTCATGCCCATCAACAGTAACATAGCACTCCCCATGTTCATAAGGGTTCAAAGTGCCCGGATCGATATTAATATAAGGATCAAACTTTTGGATTGTTACATTATAACCTCTCGCTTGTAACAATTTACCTAACGATGCAGAAACGATTCCTTTTCCTAGAGAAGACACAACACCGCCGGTTACAAAAATGTACTTGGTTTCAGTCACGATATTTTGCTTTTATATGCTATTTTTTTACAAGGAGGCAAAGTTAACAATTTTCTTCTAAACCTTTTGCGATAAACAAATTTTTAAACGATATTTTCCATACAGAATGCTTCCGCTTACAGTTAACATTTAAAAGATTTTAGCTAACTTTGCAACGAAAATTGCCAAGACTTAGAACTTTATTTTATGAAGCGTTTAATTTCATTGTACCTGATTTTAAGTTCCTGTTTTGTCTTCCACTTGCCGGGAACAGCACAGATAACTACCGATCAGGATGAAATAATTTGGACCGAAGAGGGCACCAATTACATAGAAGACCCCCAATCCGAAAAAACAAATATCGTAAACGAAGACAGTACCGATTCCAACGAAGTGATTTCCGACAGCAATGAAATTATCGACGAAAACGATACTATAATTTTCGATAATAACGATACAGAAACCTTATATGGCAACGACAGCATATCGGCTCCCGAAGTACCGATTACTTCAAATAACGAGGACGAGGAAGTAAAAGAGGAAGACCAAAAAAGGGTAAGCGGCTTATTACGTTTTCTCGAGACAAACAGCAAGGTCGACTCTTTATCTATTTTATTTAAGAAACTTACTGCTTCAGACTATATACCTTTCGGGGATAACGTGACATTCAGGGATACAATTATTGTAAATCCCATATTTATGCCGTTCGTGTTCGACGGACAGGTTCTTTATGACGATTATAAACTATATACTCCCGAAAAATATAAAAAAGACTCTTTATCTTTTTTCCAGGCAAAAACAGATTCTGTTTTTATAATGAATGAATTCAACAAAAAACTTTACCGTGATTTGCAGAATTATATAGCATTGGAGCACCCTACTATCATTAAATACAGTGAGGAAAACCTGCCTACTGACATACCCAAACGGGAAGAACTGCAATCTTCAGGCTCTTTCGCCGAACTTATCAAAGTCGATAACACATCGGCTCCGGACGAGATTGCAGGCCCATACAAATACGTACCCAAAATCAAAAAATTCCAGTTCAATGCGGAAAATAGTTTACAATTAGCACAAAACTATATCTCTCCCAACTGGTATGCCGGCGGTAACAGTAACTTAAACCTCGTAGCGGTAAATACATTTAAGTTCAATTACAACAATATGAGGAACTTCAAAGTAGAAAATACGTTAGAATCCCGGCTTACCTTGAATAACGCACCCACCGACACCCTGCGTTCCATACAAATAGGACAAGATGTTTTCCGTTTCAACACGACAATCGGTATAAAGGCTGCTACTAAATGGTACTATACATTAACAGGAACTTTCGAAACCCAACTCTTTAAAAATTACCAGCCGAATACCAATACTTTAAATGCAGCATTTTTAGCTCCATTCTCCCTAAATGCCGGTCTCGGTATGCAGTATTCAACTGAAAAACAATTTAAAAATAACAAATACAAAAAAATTGTTTTCACAGCGAACATAGCTCCTATTTCTACCAACTATAAATATACTAGAATAAAAGATATAGCCGCCCGGAACGGTATTCCGGAAGACAAGCGCGCTATAATAGACGTCGGTTCTACTATTAACGCCGGACTTACGTTTAACTTCTCCCGTTTCATATCATGGACATCTAAATTCCAGTTCTTTACGAATTACAAAAGCATTAAAGACTCTTACTGGGAAAACACGTTCGATTTTATGCTGAACCGTTATCTCTCGACCCGTATTTATGTCAACGTGAGATACGACGATACGGTAGAGAAAAAAGAAGATTTCAATTCTTACTTCCAGATAAACGAATTACTCAGTTTCGGTCTTAACTATAAATGGTAATTTACAGGACTTAAAAGAACAATTGAGTAAAAATATTCTTTTTTTAATCCAGTATAAATATTATTTCTGTACATTTGCGCGAAATTGCAATCTCGACATTACAATATATGAGGAATACATCAATAGAACATGTCGGAACAGTTTATAAAACAGACGCAAATATTGTGGTAGTAAAAATAACACAACACTCTGCATGTTCCAGCTGTGAGGCTAAAAGACTCTGCTCTTCATCTGAACAAAAAGAGAAATACATAGAAATAGATAACAAAACAAATTCCGGACGATTCCAGGTAGGAGAGCAGGTAAAGATTATAGGCTCAACCGGTATGGCATTCCGGGCAATTCTTTTCGCCTTTATAATTCCGTCCGCATTAATCTTTACAATATTAATTGCAGCTAACGTTTATTCTACCGGCGAAGGCATATCTGCTCTATTGGCAATAGGAGTTCTTCCTGTCTATTATTGCATCCTTTATTTTTTCAGAAACTCTCTGAAAAACAATTTAAAATTCACTTTAGACAAACTATAACAAAATACATATGGTATTGATATCAGTAATATTACTTGGTCTGATAGGTCTTATCGGTGCTCTCCTATTATATATAATATCAAAGAAATTTGAAACGACAGAAGATCCGAGAATAGGAAAAGTGCAAGAGGTATTACCCGGTGCAAACTGTGGAGGATGTGGATTTCCGGGATGTGGAGGATTTGCGAATGCCTGCGTTAAGGCAGACTCTTTAGACGGACTTTTCTGTCCGGTGGGAGGCGCAGAATGCATGGGCAAGGTCGCCCAGATTTTAGGCAAGGAGATCGCCGCAACGACACCAATGATCGCTGTAGTAAGATGCAACGGGAGCTGTAGCAACCGTCCACACACCAATGTGTACGACGGTGTGAAATCCTGTGCAATCGCGTCATCGTTGTACGGCGGGGAAACAGGATGCTCTTTCGGATGCTTAGGTTATGGAGATTGCGAAGAGGCGTGCCCTTTCGATGCGATTCATATCAATCCGGAGACTATGTTGCCCGAGGTCATAGAAGAGAAATGTACCGCTTGCGGCGCTTGTGTCAAAGCATGTCCTAAAAAGATTATAGAATTACGGGCAAAAGGCCCCAAATCGCGAAGAATATATGTCAGCTGCGTAAATAAAGATAAAGGTGCCGTAGCCAAAAAGGCATGTAATGTAGCCTGCATCGGTTGTGGAAAATGCCAGAAGGCTTGTCCTTTCGAAGCTATAACAATTGAAAATAACCTGGCTTATATCGACTATAACAAATGCAGGTTGTGCAGAAAGTGTGTAACAGAATGCCCCACGGGTGCTATTCATGAGCTTAATTTCCCACCGAGAAAAGAGGAAAAGGCCGTTGATGTTACTGTCATTGAGAAATAAATTGCTTATTATCCCGTAACGGTTCATTTATATGAAATTATATACTTTTAAAAAAGGAGGTATTCATCCTCCCGAAAATAAAATCACCAATAATCAGCCGATCAAGGTGGCAGGTTTGCCGAATCAGGTCGTGCTATTATTGTCGCAACATATCGGAGCACCGGCACAGCCCATTGTAAAAAAGGGGGATATGGTAAAAGCAGGAACCCTGATTGCAACAGCAAACGGCATGATTTCCGCGCCGGTTTACTCATCGGTATCGGGAAAAGTCAACCGTATCGATATGCAAACAGATGCGTCGGGTTACAAACGTCAGGCTATCTTTATCGATGTGGAAGGAGATGAATGGGAGGAGTCCATCGATCGTACCCCGACCCTGATAAGAGAGTGCGATTTATCTCCTGAGGAGATTCTGGGAAAAATCGAGAAAGCCGGCATCGTAGGTATGGGCGGTGCTGCATTTCCCACTCATATAAAGTTGAAACCGCCTAAAGGATTTAAGGCTGAATCTTTACTGATAAACGGCGCCGAATGCGAACCCTATCTCACCAATGACCACCGGCTTATGCTGGAAAAAGGAGAAGAACTACTATCGGGTGCCCATATACTAATGAAGGCTCTGGGGGTAAAGCAAAGCTATATTGGCATTGAAAATAACAAACGAGACGCAATCGAATATCTTACCAAACTCACACAAAACGATTCAGGCATAAAAGTTATACCCCTGAAATGCAAATATCCCCAAGGTAGTGAAAAGCATCTCATCGAAGCTATTTTGCATAAACGTGTAAAGTCAGGAGCACTTCCTATCTCCGTAGGAGCTGTTGTTCAAAATGTCAGTACCGTGATTGCGGTATATGAGGCCGTACAAAAGAACAAACCTCTTTTTGAACGTGTTGTTACGGTCACCGGAAAAGGATTAAAAGAACCGGCTAATTATCTGGTTCGGATCGGCACACCTTATCAATTCCTGATAAATCTGTCGGGCGGAACATCTGAAGATACGGGTAAAATAATCTCCGGCGGTCCCATGATGGGAAAAGCTGTTGCCGATACGTCTATTCCCGTAACGAAAGGAAGTTCGGGCATCCTATTACTATCCGAAAAAGAGGCAAAACGCAACGAAGTAGTCGAATGCATCCGTTGTGCCAAATGTGTCGAAGTCTGCCCTATGGGGCTTAACCCGACCCAATTGATGACATTATCGGAGTTCAACCAATGGGATAAAGCAGAAAAAGAGATGATAACGGACTGCATCGAATGCGGTTCTTGCAGTTATACCTGTCCGGCGAGCCGTCCTCTTCTCGATTATATCCGGCTCGGTAAGGGAACCGTACTTACAAACATTCGCAATCGAAAATCTTAATAAAATAACAGACAATGGCAGATCATATTCTTATCATATCTCCTTCACCCCACATTCATAGCAGGAACAGGGTAGACAAGCTAATGTATACCGTTATACTGGCACTACTCCCAGCCTTGATTACAGGTGCTTATTTCTTCGGTCCCCGGGTGTTGCTTCTTACTTTTACGGCAATAGTAGCCTGTCTGGCTTTCGAATACCTGATACAACGTTTCATATTAAAACAGCCTACAACAATTACAGACGGCTCTGCATTGGTTACGGGACTTTTGCTTTCTCTGAACCTGCCGGCTGGCCTACCGTTGTGGATTGTGATCATAGGTGCCTTAGTAGCCATAGGAATAGGTAAAATGTCTTTCGGAGGGTTAGGAAAAAATATTTTCAATCCGGCAATTGTCGGACGCGTTTTCCTTCTTATCTCATTTCCTGCCCAAATGACAACATGGCCTTTACCGGAACATCATATCCTGGATATCGATGCAACCGCAGGCGCAACAATTCTGACAGCAATCAAGAATAGTCCGAACGTGTCTCTCGACATGATGCCTCTCCTGATCGGCGAAAGAGCCGGATCAATAGGTGAGACGGGTGCCATAGCCCTTTTAATCGGTGTTATTATCCTTCTTATCCGGAAGGTTATTACATGGCATATCCCTGTATCCATCGTCGTATCGGCATTTCTAACCGCAGCTCTTTTCCACTGGATGGATCCGGCCCATTATATTCCTCCACATTTCCAAATACTTGCGGGAGGTTTATTATTAGGGGCATTTTTCATGGCAACCGATTATGTAACTTCTCCCATGACTTCGAGAGGGATGCTGATTTACGGTTGCGGAATCGGAATCTTAACCATACTTATCCGTTCTTTCGGTTCTTATCCTGAAGGTATATCTTTTGCCATATTAATTATGAATGCATTTACACCGTTAATCAATACATACGTACAACCTAAACGTTTCGGAGGAGGAAAAAAGAAATGAAGAAGTTAACATCTACATTGCCTAATATGCTCCTGTCGTTAGGAATAATCTGTATCGTAGCAGGAGCTTTACTGGCCAGCGTAAACGACCTTACGGCCGGAGAAATCGCCGCATCAAAACAGAAAAAACTGGAATCTGCTCTTAAACAAGTCATCGATGGGTTCGATAACAATCCATCCGAAGAGACGGCTTATTTCCCAACCCTGGCAGGAGATTCCCTGAAAATATATGAAGCAAAAAGAGGAGAAGAGTTAATAGGTGTTGCCGTTGAAAGTAATTCGGCAAACGGATTCAACGGAAATATAAAAGTTTTAGTCGGTCTCGACACCAAGGGAAAGCTCCTCAATTATTCCGTTCTGGAACAGCAGGAAACGCCCGGATTGGGGACAAAAATGGATGAATGGTTCCGCACCGATAAAAAACAACAATCCGTAATCAATAAGAATCTATCGGATGGAGCCTTAAAAGTGAGCAAAGACGGAGGTGATGTCGACGCAATCACTGCTGCCACCATTTCGTCGAGAGCGTTCTTGGATGCAGTGAACCGGGCTTACCAGGCTTTTGCAGCAATGAAAGGCATACAGGTAGATGAAACTTCCGGTGCAACCGAAAGCACTGACGAATGGGACGATACAACTTTAAAACAAGATTAGCGATGAAACAGAATAGAGCATTACAAACTTTTTTTAACGGACTTATAAAAGAGAATCCGGTGTTCGTCCTAATGCTGGGAATGTGCCCTACTTTAGGAACGACTTCTACGGCTCTGAACGGATTGGGCATGGGACTGGCGACAACCTTCGTGCTGTTTTGTTCAAATATGGCTATTTCCGCATTAAAGCAATTTATACCGGACCAGGTGCGTATTCCGGCTTTTATCGTGATTATTGCGACATTCGTCACCGTAGTACAAATGTTTATGGAGGCTTATCTGCCTGCCTTGTACGAGAGCCTCGGGCTTTTCATTCCTCTAATCGTAGTCAATTGCATCGTTTTAGGACGTGCCGAATCTTTTGCTGCAAAAAACAGTGTAGGTTTATCCTTCTTCGACGGAGTGGGTATCGGGCTGGGCTTTACTCTCGGACTGACATTGCTGGGAGCTATCCGGGAACTGGCCGGAACAGGAAAATTATTCTCACTTACCATATATCCCGAAGAATACGGTGCCCTTATTTTTGTTCTTGCCCCGGGCGCATTTATCGTTCTGGGATATTTGATCGCTGCATTCAATAAAATACGTAAAGCCTAAAAACAAACAATATGGAATATTTTCTCTTATTCATAGCCGCCGTATTCGTCAATAACGTAGTGTTATCACAGTTTTTAGGAATATGTCCTTTCATGGGTGTATCCAAACGCCTCGATACGGCATTCGGAATGACGGCAGCTGTCGCTTTCGTCATCACAATAGCAACTATCGTTACGTTCTTAGTACAAACTTATCTTCTGGTTCCTTTTCATCTGGAATTTCTGCAAACTATCAGTTTTATCCTGATTATTGCTGCCTTAGTTCAAATGGTGGAAATCATATTAAAGAAGGTATCTCCTCCCCTTTACCAGGCTTTAGGTGTTTTTCTCCCTCTTATTACAACGAACTGCGCTATTCTGGGTGTAGCGATTCTTGTCATTCAGAAAGAGTTCAATTTACTGCAGTCTGTAGTATATGCATTCTCTATTGCTTTGGGATTTGGCTTAGCTTTGATTATCTTTGCAGCGATTCGGGAACAATTGGCTCTGACCAAAATCCCGGAAGGAATGAAAGGAGCACCTATCGCCCTTATTACAGCAGGTATTTTAGCCATGGCTTTCATGGGATTTGCAGGAATGGTATAAAATTATAAGAATAATGAAAGGCAAAATTTTAGTAACCGGAGGCACCGGATATATCGGATCACACACCGTCGTCGAATTACAACAGACAGGTTATGAAGTTATTATTATTGACAATCTGTCTAACTCAAATGCAGACGTTATCGACGGAATCGAACGTATAACAGGCATCCGGCCTGCTTTTTTTCAATTGGATTGTAACGATCGGGAAGGACTCAAACGTATGTTTAAAGAAAATAAAGGAATCGACGGTATTATCCATTTCGCAGCCAGCAAAGCTGTAGGCGAATCGGTAAAGAAACCGCTATTATATTACCGTAACAACATCGTTTCCCTTATCAATCTGCTGGAACTTATGCCTCAATACGGAGTGAAAGGTATCGTATTTTCCTCATCTTGTACCGTTTACGGACAACCAGATATCTTACCCGTTACCGAGAATGCACCGATAAAACCGGCCTTATCTCCTTACGGTAATACCAAACAGATCAACGAAGAAATTATACACGATACAATCTATGCCGGTGCACCTTTTAAAAGCATCATTTTACGTTATTTCAATCCTATCGGAGCCCATCCATCGGCTGAGATCGGAGAATTGCCGAATGGTGTTCCCCAGAATCTCGTTCCGTTTATTACACAAACAGCAGCCGGTATACGTAAAGAGCTTAAAGTCTTCGGCGATGACTATAACACTCCCGACGGATCCTGTATCAGAGACTATATAAATGTAGTAGACCTTGCCAAAGCCCATGTGATTGCAGTAGAACGAATGAATACAAACAAATCTCTTTCAAACATCGAAACATTCAATCTCGGCACAGGAAAAGGCGTTTCTGTTCTGGAACTTATCAAGACCTTCGAGAAGGTTAACGGAGTTCCTTTAAACTACAAAATAGTAGACCGTCGCGAAGGAGACATCGAAAAAGTCTGGGCAGACCCTGACTATGCAAATAGAGTATTAGGCTGGCAAGCCAAAGAGACGTTGGAAGACACTCTGGCCTCTGCATGGAAATGGCAGCTTCGCTGCTGTAAAGGCAAATAAAGAGATAAAGAAGATAATCCTCTTGATAAAATCCGAATAAAGTTATTTTTTCTTTATTCGGGTTTTAATCTAAATTATCTAACATCCGGCCGATCTGAGCGGCTTTTTTAGGTTGGTTATTATCCTGATATGCCAGATGCAACGCCTTCAGAAGTCCCGGATACAACCAATTGTGATCCCATATTTCCAGTTGTTTATCCATTAAAGTGAGGGCTTTCTCATAATTTTCTATTGCTTCTGATTTCGAACCTCCGGCCACTTCCGGGGCATAATATTTAATGTTACCCCACATATAATGAATCAAAGGGTTTTCGGGAATGAGATTCAAAGCTTTTTCTGCATCGGAAATACTTTTCGGACCTAGAAACGGCATTTCGATGGGGTCTATATGAGCCCTATATGCCAGCAAAGCCGACCTATAAGCCAGTAATAACCCGATTTCGCCTTCTTTATCTATTAAATTATTACATAGCTCCTGAGCTTTTTTCTCCGCTGTTTTTGCACTTTCCAACTGTTCCAGGTCAATACATTTTCCTATATAACCATAATAGGCATTCAATAAATTTGTCTGGTTCCGGACAGACGGCGCTTGCTCGTCTTCCATATCTGTCAGAACTTGTTTCCATTTTTCCAGATCGGAGGTCAGATAAGCATTATAAATTTGCAACTGATAATCAGACTGGGCAAATACCTGTATTGCAAACAGCGGCAACAATAAAAACAGAAGGCTTCTATTCATTTTCATAGACCATAATTTTGAATCGCTTTTCCGGCAATGTTTTCACAACTTTTTCACTACTTATTATCGAACAAACCAAAAATAGATTTGTTCAGGAGAACGTGACCGGGTAAAATACGATACTAATCAGAGAAAAAGAATAACCCCTAAACTTATTACGGCGATAAATACCCACAGGATTATCCCCTGTGCCATAGGACGAAAGCCGACGGCACGTAAAACAGCACGTGATAATCCGCTACCTATAAGAAATAGCGTCAAAGTCAATCCCCGTTTGGCCAACCAGACCAATGCGACATTGACAGATGCAGGTATAGAGAGATACGTATTGGCAACCATAGCCAATACAAAAAAGAATATAAACCACGGAATCGATATTTTCGCCGCTTTTTCACGAAAAAACAGCATGGTTATAAATGCCAGTGGAATGATCCATAAAGCTCTGGTCAACTTTACCAGAGTGGCTATTTCCAGAGCTTTTTCTCCATATACTGCTCCGGCACCGACTACCGAACTGGTATCGTGAATCGCAATAGCGGCCCACAAACCGAACTGTTCCTGTGTCAAATGAAGTAAATGACCAATCGGGGGAAATATAAAAAGGGCGATCGCATTCAGTACAAATATCGTTCCCATCGAAAGGGATATTTGCTGGTCGTTGGCTTTCAGAACGGGTGCAACGGCTGCAATAGCACTTCCTCCGCAGATTGCCGTACCCGATGAGATAAGGTAAGATGTTTTAGAATCAATACGAAACCATTTTCCGATAAAATAGCCTATAACCATTACCGAAACCACTGAAACTACCGTAAAAAGCATCCCCTCCGACCCGGCTTTCAACGATTGATGCAGATTCATCCCGAATCCTAATCCGACAACGGATAACTGGAGCAGTATTTTCGATGTTTTTTTTGCAAAATAAGGAAAAGGATGTCCGACAAACAGTGCAAATGCCACTCCTAAAAACAGAGCTACTGCCGGTGACACCCCCGGCAACAAACAAACAAGAAAAAGAACTATAAATATGGTTTTATTAAAAGGAGTAAGGTAATTTTCAATCTCTTGCATAAGAATCTTCAGCTGATTTCAGAGTCTAAAAATACAAGATATATTCATTGCAAACTCATTTTAAATCATAATTGAGATTATTTAGTTGTTTTACATATCTTTCAATGTAATATTCTTCAGTGCTTTTCTCACAATATAATCTACCGCCAACAAACTACTGGCCACCTGCGTATAAGAGTCTCCTAACCTTAAGTAACTATCTCTTCCGTTCCCATCCGAATTGAGAATCTCCAGCTCTTCACCTATTACAGTCATCACATCCATTAACGATATCTCGTTGACAGGCTTATGCAAAACATAACAACCTGAAGCATTTCCAGCTTCTATTATACCTCCGGACAATAACTTTTCGAGTAATGTACCTATAGTTGTTTCATCCATACTCAAAGTCTTCACCAAGTTATCCGGATATACATCTTCTTTTACGGAGTTCAGATATTTAATGATCCGAATAGCATTTAAGGTTTTTTCTGATAACATAATTAATTATTTATGACTGAGTCTTCTAATATTTATCTGTTCGATTAAACGATCGTTTAATCCGAACAAAGATAA
The DNA here is from genome assembly GCA_029007825.1 of Bacteroidales bacterium. GTDB lineage: Bacteria > Bacteroidota > Bacteroidia > Bacteroidales > JAQXIO01 > JAQXIO01. Next base: position 44,712 of record JAQXIO010000014.1, read on the forward strand.
AATTTATTTTGCTGTCTGTATAGGTTCTTGTTAAATTTATTCTGTAACAATCAGTTATCATATTTTTTATGTGTTAAAATAATAAATAAAAGGTTTTATTATATGTTTATT
>JAQXIO010000015.1 GCA_029007825.1 Bacteroidales bacterium
CTCCAAAAACTTTTTCAGAACTAATGTTATCAGGCAATTATCAACCTTTTGATTGGTTGGGTGTAACATTGAGCTATTCGTTTGTTCATAGCTATTTCCAGACATTCGGATGGGCGATAAATCTTTCTCCTTCATGGATAAATTTCTTTATTGGCAGCGATTATATGTTTACGAAGTTGGCAAAACCATTTGTGCCGATGACAAATGCCATGAATGTAAATTTTGGTCTTAGTGTTCCTTTGAGTAAGAATAAACCGAAATAAAAATAGGACGAAGAAATAAAAGCGGATGTCGTATCCGCTTTTATTTCTTGTATTTGTTATTTCTTTTCAGTATGGCACTGAAAAGAGAAGTGAATTTTTCCGGAAAATCAAAGCAACACCAGATTGCATGCTCATTGTCGGGAATTGAACAATTCACAGATAACCGTTTCGCAAATCTTTCGGGGTAAGGGATAAACGAGAGAAAAGGAAGGCTTCCTCTTGAATTAAAAGTTATCAGATTGAGATTGCTAACTGGCAATTTTTTATTTGCTGCAGGATATTTTCTTTTTTTGTTTTAAAAGTATCGTCGGCTCTGAGTACTCGAATAAAAATTATTTCTTCTGGATTGCTTATTAAGAAGTTACGGAATACATTTTGTATTTCTATCCAGGTAATATGACAATTGGCCAATCCGCGATAAGCCGAAAGTTGTCCCTTTTTCAGGTTGAGCCGGATATTGAAATACCGGATACCCATTTCAAGTTGTTCGTGAAAATTCTGGAATATACATCAGGATGTTATTTTGTATGGGCATTTAATACCGAATGTAGCAGAATCATGTGTGCCGAGTAAAGAAAGTTGTGATAACAGCATGCTATCTTTTAGATTGCTTATTGGATTTATCATAATAATTGAAATAAGATATTTGATCTTTGTCTGTTGATTGAAGCTAATCATTTAAATAATAATATATTTTGATAACATTGATGCCGGATTGTCATCAAATTGAAGTTTAAACAAATATAAAATCAAAACAAAGAGTGGCTGAAAGTACCATAAAGAGAACTGGCGTAACCTTGTGTTATCTGAAAATGAGAACTTTCGATAGAACTGTGAATTGATATATATTGAAGAGCGAGAAATAGCGAATTCGCATTTTTTTGTATATTTGGTAATAAAATATGTCAAAATACAATTATGGTACGTACTATATCTGTTCTATTTTCTCTTTTAGTTTGTTTTAATCTTCTGTCGGAGAAGAGGGATACTTTTTTTTCGTCGGATAAGCTTACTTCTGTTGGTGTATATTATTATCCTGAACATTGGGATTCAACTCAATGGGAACGTGATTTGAAACGCATCTCTCAAATGGGATTTGAGTTTACTCATTACGCTGAATTTGCATGGGCTGCGCTTGAACCGAAAGAAGGTATTTATAATTTCCAATGGTTGGATCGGGCTATTGCATTAGCAGATAAGTATGATCTTAAAGTTATTCTTTGCACATCTACTGCGACTCCTCCGGTGTGGTTGACGCGAAAACATCCGGAAATATTGATCCAGAATGAAGATGGTACGTATTTTGACCATGGAGCACGGCAGCACGCCTCATTCTCATCTTCGTTTTATCGGGAATATGCGAAAAAAATAATCGATGAATTAGGGCGGCGTTACGGAAATGATGATAGAATTATAGGTTGGCAAATCGATAATGAACCTGCAGTTCGTATGGATTTTAGTCCCGGAGCTCTGCTCCGGTTCCGCGAATTTCTGCAGAAAAAATATAATAACGATATAGATGCGCTTAATTCTGCTTGGGGAGCGGCTTTCTGGGGGCAAACTTATTCCGATTTTGATGAGATTACTTTCCCTCGTTATAGAGGGTGGGGGAAGAACCCGCATCAGGTATTGGATCATAAACGTTTTACAGTGAATGAGACAGCCACTTTTTTAGATGAACAAGCTGCCGTTTTACACAAATATGCTTCGCCTCGTCAATTTATAACTACAAATTATATACCATCTTTTGAAGACGGACATATAGGAAAATCGAAAGAACTCGATTTTAACTGCTATACAAGGTATATGGTATCGGGTAGAAATGAAGATTTGGGAATCGGGAAAAAAGGATATCGTATAGGCGATCCATTACGCATAGCTCTTGCAAATGATTTTTTTCGTCCGATCGATGGATATTATGGTGTGATGGAGTTGCAGCCTGGACAAGTGAATTGGGGTGAATATAACGCACAACAATTGCCGGGGGCTGTCCGTCTGTGGTTATGGTCTGTATTTGCAGGAGGCAGTGATTTTACCTGTACTTATCGATTTAGACAGCCTCTTGTCGGAAATGAGTTATACCATTATGGAATTGTCGGAACCGATGGGATTACGCCGAGCAGAGGCGGTGAGGAATTTTCTCGTTTTATCTCTGAAATAAATATTTTGCGTAAAAATTATAAACAGGGAAAAAATATTTCGTCCGATTATTATAAACGTTATGCTGCTATTTTATATAATGCGGAAAATGCATGGAGTTTGTCCACTCAGCGCCAATCGGCACTCTGGAATACGCAGACACATTTTGAAAATTATTATCGTCCGTTAAAATCTTTCGGAGCGAAGGTAGATGTTATATCTGAAGAAAAAGATTTTATCGATTATCCCGTTTTAATTGCTCCAGCTTATACGCTGGTTGATGATTCTTTAATTTCGCGTTGGCATGATTACGTGGTTAAAGGAGGTAATCTGGTATTATCCGTTCGTACTGCATATAAAGACCGTAACGATCGTCTCTTCGAATTGCCTGTGGGAGGGAAGTTGTTTGATTTAATTGGCGCGAAAATGGATTTTTTCGATTTGATTGTGCCTTCCGATACTGGAACAGTTGTCGTTGATGATTCCGAATATACATGGAGCTCATGGGGAGAAATTTTTACTCCTTACGAAAATACCGAAATATGGGGAATCCATAAAGGTGATTTTTATGCGGGAAAAAGTGCTGTTTTGCATAGAAAATTAGGAAAGGGAACTGTTACTTATATTGGTGTGGATAGCCATGACGGGGCATTAGAGAAAGCTGTTTTGAAAAAACTTTATTCACTGCTAAAAATCCCGGTACTTAATTTACCCGAAGGGGTTTGGTTTGAATGTAGAGATGGATTTGGCGTTGCGTTGAATTACTCGCCTGAAACATATCAGTTTCCGCTTGATGAAGATACCGAGATTTTGATTGGTTCTCGTAATATTCCGACGGCAGGCGTGCTTGTCTGGAGAATCAAAGATTGAAATTATAAGATTCGGCCGGTAAAAGAATTGTTAATAGAGAATTTATCCAATCGCAGTAACAAGTTTGTTATTGATGTAAAGTTTCTATTTTATGTAATAGCATAATTTTTTATAGGATAGATTATGGGCCGATATGTAGGGGCGGCTTTAAATAAGTTGTCTTGTGAAGAATTTATGCTTTCTATAACGGGCTGATATTTTGTCGGGAGGTTATGGAATATGAAACTTTATATAAAATAAATTTGCCGTTAGCCATCAATCGAACATTCGTTATTTTTGTTATGATATTAGATCGTAAGAGATATAACTTATGTTTATAATTATAAGGTTGTACATTAATAGATATTTTCCTAACGATTGATTTTGGAGTTGGAGTATTGAAATAGAAAAGGCTGTAAATTAAAAGATTTACAGCCTTTTGATTATGAAATTAATCATAAAAGTACCCAGGACGGGATTTGAACCCACACACCGTAACCGGCACTACCCCCTCAAAGTAGCGTGTCTACCAATTCCACCACCTGGGCATACATTTCTTTATTACTTCTGCAATTACTGCAGTGCCCAAAACAGGACTCGAACCTGCACGTAATTACTTACACTAGTCCCTGAAACTAGCGCGTCTACCAATTCCGCCATTTGGGCTTACATAATTTGCACAAAAAAGGCGACCTCTGCCGCTTTGTAAAAAAAAGTGAGCGGAAGACGGGACTCGAACCCGCGACCCTAACCTTGGCAAGGTTATGCTCTACCAACTGAGCCACTTCCGCGCGACAGGAAGATATAATAGGGAAGCCCCTCGAAGAACGCAAGCATTATTTCAAAAAATTTTTTCCGCATGCTCCGACACGAAAAAATGAAAAAACGTC
>JAQXIO010000016.1 GCA_029007825.1 Bacteroidales bacterium
TGGCTCCCATTTATGAAGAGACAAATCTTGCCAACGATCATAACCTGTTGATAATGGCTGTGATGAAACGTGTTGCGCGGCATCATAATTTTCGTGTCCTACTGCATGAAAAGCCATTCAAGGGAATCAACGGATCGGGAAAGCATAACAACTGGTCAATGGGAACTAATACGGGGGTGAATCTTTTGTCGCCTGCGGGTACAGCAATGGGAAACCTGCAATTTGTCACTTTCTTGGTGAATGTTATGATGGCTGTATATAAGCATAACGGATTGTTGAAGGCTTCAATCAGTTCGGCTACCAATGCACACCGTTTAGGTGCCAATGAGGCTCCTCCTGCAATTGTTTCTATTTTTCTTGGAAAGCAGTTGACTGAATTGCTCGATAAACTGGAAGTTGCGACTACGGATGAAGCGATTGAAATGGATGAAAAAATCGGATTGGAACTAGGGGTTGCACAAGTACCTGAGATTTTGCTGGATAATACGGACCGTAACAGGACTTCTCCGTTTGCATTTACGGGTAATCGTTTTGAATTCCGTGCCGTAGGATCGTCTGCAAACTGCGGAGAAACGATGATCGTTCTTAATACAGCTGTTGCCGCACAGCTGAAAGAGTTCAGAGCTGCGGTCGATGCTCTTATCACTAAAGGCGAGCAAAAGGAAAAAGCGATTATCTCGGTGATAAAGGGATATATAAGGGAAAGCAAGCCGATACGTTTTGACGGAAACGGTTACAGCGACGAGTGGAAGGAAGAGGCTAAAAAGCGCGGACTCGATTGTGAAACGAGCGTACCCATTATTTTCGATCGTTACGTTGCTCCCGATTCAATCAGGATGTTTGCCGAAACAAATGTATTGAGTGAGGTCGAACTGCATTCACGCAGTGAGGTGAAGTGGGAAACTTACACAAAAAAGATACAGATTGAGGCTCGTGTATTAGGCGACCTGGCAATGAACCATATTCTTCCGGTGGCGTCCCGTTATCAGGGCATATTGCTCGACAATGTCGCAAAGATAAAAGCGCTCTTCTCGGAAAAGAAGGCAGCAGAACTTGCCGAGCAGGATATGGATATTATCGAGAAGATTGCCATGCACTCGTGTGTGATCAAGCAGAAAGTAGACCAGATGGTCGAAGCACGGAAGATTGATAATAAAATTGTATCTGAGCGTGAGAAGGCAATCGCATACCATGATGATGTAACTCCTCTTTTGGACGAAATCCGTTACCATATCGATAAGCTTGAACTGATTGTAGATAATGAGATGTGGACACTCCCAAAATACCGCGAATTGCTGTTTATCAGATAGTGTGCGGCAGAAATAGATAACCTCGGGTTGTTCTGGGAAGGAGGGAAAAAGATATATGTTGTATCCGGAACTTTTGAATGTCCTTTCCCTCTTTTACCCGAAATTCGTGTAAGAGGAAAAAAGTTTTCCGAACAGGATGTTAAGGTCTTTAATATTTTAAAATATATACAGGATGCAAAAATATAGAATACCGCAAACCGCAGGGCTTTATACCGCCGAGAATGAACATGATGCCTGCGGCGTGGGACTGTTGGTCAATATACATGGAACAAAGTCTCATCAAATAGTAGAACAAGGACTTCAGGTATTGGAACATATGGTGCACCGCGGTGCGGAAAGCGCTGACCTGAAGACTGGCGACGGAGCCGGAATAATGCTCCAGATACCCCATGAATTTATATTGCTGCAAGGCATACCCGTACCGGAAAAAGGTCGTTACGGAACGGGCCTTGTATTTTTGCCGAAAGAGCAAAAGGAGCAGGATGCTGCCTTGCAGATTATAATGGAGACAATTGCGTTACAAGGGCTTACACTTATAGCTACGCGCGATGTCCCTGTGAACAGTACAGTGCTGGGCGCAGCAGCCGCAGCGACAGAACCCGCTATTAAACAGTTGTTTATTACGGGAGGCGACGATATCCGTTCGTTAGATATGCAATTGTATGTGCTTCGTAAAAAGATCGAAAACAATATATTGTCTTCTTCCCTGTGTGATAAGCGAGCCGTTTATGTTGTAAGCTTATCGACCCAGAATATTGTTTACAAGGGTATGCTTTCATCTCTCCAACTGCGACATTATTACCCGGATCTCGTAAATCCCTATTTCACCAGCGGTATGGCACTGGTACATTCACGTTTCAGTACCAATACATTTCCAACCTGGGATCTGGCACAACCTTTCCGTTTGCTCGGGCATAACGGGGAAATAAATACTATACGAGGTAACCGTTCGTGGATGGAAGCTAGGGAGAGTGTTCTCGATCCGAAAAACCTGGGTGCACTTAAAGAGCTTACGCCTATTGTGCAACCGGGAATGAGCGACAGTGCGTCGTTGGATAATGTGCTTGAATTTTTTGTTATGTCGGGAATGAGTCTGCCGCATGCGTTGGCTATGCTTGTGCCTGAAAGTTTCAATGATAAAAATCCGATTTCATCATCGTTAAAGGCTTTCTATGAATATCATAGCATCCTGATGGAGCCGTGGGACGGACCTGCGACGCTGCTTTTCTCCGACGGGCGGTATGCCGGAGGAATGTTGGACCGCAATGGTCTCCGTCCCGCGCGTTTCCTGATTACCAGGAACGATACGATGGTGATTGCCTCTGAAGCTGGCGTACTGGCTTTTGATGCTTCCGAAATCAAAGAGAAAGGACGGTTGCAACCGGGAAAAATGTTGATGGTGGATACGGAGTTGGGAGTTATTTACCGTGATGCTGATCTGAAAGAACAACTCGCGAATGCGTTCCCTTATGAGGAGTGGTTGTCGAAGAATCGGATCAGTCTGGATAAAATAAGTTCGGGTAGAACTGTAAAGCAAACGGTGGAGAACTATCCCGAACTGTTGAGAACCTTCGGTTACCACAAGGAGGATGTTGAAAAGATAATGAAGCCGATGATAACCGATGCGAAAGAACCTATCGCTTCTATGGGTAACGATACGCCTTTGGCTGTTCTTTCCAAAAAGCCCCAACGTCTTTTTAACTATTTCCGGCAACAGTTTGCGCAGGTAACCAATCCTCCGATCGATCCTTTGCGCGAAGAACTCGTGATGTCTCTTACCAGTTATATAGGCGTGATCGATAAAAACCTGCTGGAACCATCGCCCGAACTTTGTAAAATGGTAAAGATCAAAAGTCCTATTCTTTCAAATGCCGAAATGGATATTTTAAGGAATCTCACTTACAAGGGATTTCGGACGGAGACACTTTCTATGCTTTTCGAGATAGAGGCGGGGCCGGCAGGAATAGAAAAAGCGCTGACCGAGCTTTGCCATTGCGCCGAAAAGGCTGTGGATGAAGATTATAATTATATTATATTGTCGGATAGGGGCGTAGATGCTCATCATGCCCCGATACCTTCTCTGTTGGCAGTATCGGCAGTACATCAATATTTGATCGAACGCCGCAAACGTGTGCAGATCGCATTGGTAGTAGAAACGGCAGAAGCCCGTGAAGTAATGCACTTTGCTCTTCTTCTGGGGTATGGAGCAAGTGCCGTGAATCCTTATATGGCTTTTGCCGTTATTGACGATCTCGTTAAACAAAAGGAGTTGGCTCTGGACTATCATACGGCAGAACATAATTATATCAAAGCGGTGAATAAAGGATTGCTCAAGGTGATGTCTAAAATGGGGATTGCTACGTTACGGAGTTACCGTGGAGCGCGGCTTTTCGAAGCAGTAGGGATTTCATCGCCGTTACTGGAGCGTTATTTTGCCGGAACCGTATCGAAAATCGAGGGTATAGATATGAATGATATCTTCAAAGATGCGGTGTACGCGCATCAGGAGGGGTTCGGTGCTCCTATCGATAAGGACGCTATTTTGCAGAACCTCGGTTTTTACTCTTACCGGAAAAGTGGAGAGTATCATGCATGGAACCCGGAAACGATAACGACGCTTCAGATTGCTACTCGTTTGGGAAGTTATAAGAAGTTCAAGGAATATACGGCTTTGGTCGATGGAAAGAAGCAGCCGGTGTTTTTGCGTGATTTTATGGATTATCCGCGTAATCCGATCGATTTATCGGAGGTAGAGCCTGTAGAAGCGATAACCAAACGCTTTGTTACGGGTGCAATGTCTTTCGGTTCAATCAGTAAGGAAGCTCATGAGGCAATGGCGATCGCCATGAATGCTCTCGGCGGTAAAAGCAACACCGGCGAGGGCGGGGAAGATGCTGCGCGTTTCCATCGCCGGGAAGACGGTACAATTGCCCGGAGTGCTATCAAACAGGTTGCATCGGGACGTTTCGGAGTGACGGCGGAGTACTTGGTGAATGCGGATGAGATACAGATTAAGATAGCGCAGGGTGCAAAGCCGGGTGAGGGTGGACAGCTTCCGGGATTCAAAGTGGATGAGGTTATTGCAAAAACGCGTCATTCGATACCGGGCATATCGTTGATTTCACCTCCTCCGCATCATGATATTTATTCAATAGAGGATTTAGCTCAATTGATATTTGATCTGAAAAATGTAAATCCGAAAGCGCAAATCAGTGTAAAGCTTGTATCTGAAAGCGGTGTGGGAACGATCGCTGCAGGTGTGGCAAAGGCAAAGGCTGACCGGATTGTTATAAGCGGATGCGAAGGCGGTACGGGAGCCAGTCCTGCCAGTTCCATACGCCATGCGGGATTGCCTTCTGAGATAGGTCTTGCCGAAACTCAGCAAACTTTGGTGATAAATAACCTCAGAGGACAGGTGACACTGCAGGTTGACGGACAGTTGAAAACCGGCCGGGATATTATATTACAGGCTCTTCTGGGGGCTGAGGAATACGGTTTTGCTACGAGTGCACTTATTGTGTTGGGATGTGTGATGATGCGGAAGTGTCATTTAAACACTTGTCCGGTGGGTGTTGCTACGCAAAATGAGGAGTTACGCAAGCGTTTCCGGGGAAGGTCCGAGTATCTGATCAATTTCTTTACTTTTCTGGCACAGGAGGTACGTGAGCATCTTGCCGAGATGGGTTTCAGAAGAATGGACGATATTATCGGACGTGTTGATTTACTTCGTTTTGTAGTGCCGGAAGGTTATCCTAAAGCGGCGAAGATTGATTTTTCAAAGTTGCTGTATCGTCCGGGAGAGGCTCCAACTAATGCCGTAAAAAAGACGGTCGAACAAGACCATAAGATAGACCATGTTCTCGATCGGAAGCTGATCGAAATGGCGGGTCCGGCATTGAAGGCGTTTATGCCGGTGGAGTTTCATCATCCTATCTGTAATACGGACAGGGCTGTCGGTGCCATGTTGTCTGGAGAAATCGCCCTTCGTTACGGAAACCAAGGATTGCCGGATGCAATGATCCGTTGTACGTTTCAGGGTTCAGCAGGACAAAGTTTCGGCGCTTTTCTGGCACATGGTGTGCGTTTTCACCTGGAAGGGGAGGCGAACGATTATCTGGGAAAAGGTTTGTCGGGAGGTACGATCGTTGTTGTTCCGTCCAAAGGTACGACGTTTGCTCCTGAGGAAAATATAATAGCGGGTAATACGCTTCTGTACGGTGCAACGTCGGGTGAAGTATATATTAACGGCCGTGTAGGCGAACGTTTCTGTGTCCGTAATAGCGGTGCCATTGCCGTTGTTGAGGGTGTAGGCGACCATTGTTGTGAATATATGACGGGCGGTCGTACGGTTGTGTTGGGTACCGTAGGCCGTAACTTTGCCGCTGGAATGAGCGGAGGAATCGCTTATGTCTGGAACCGGGACGGAGACTTCGACTTTTTCTGTAATATGGAAATGGTGGAGCTTTCATTGGTAGAGGAGGCTGCCGACAATAAGGAGTTGCTCGGATTAATCCGCAATCATTATGAATATACGAAGAGCCCGCTTGCACAGCGTATGCTTACAGACTGGTCTTTCTATCAGGCTCAGTTTATAAAAGTGATGCCTATAGAATATAAGAAGGTGCTCCATGACGAGCAGATGAAGGTGCTGGCTTCTAAAATAGCCAAAGTGGAAAGGGACTATTAAAACAATCAGAGATGGCAAATCCGAAAGCATTTTTAAGTATAGAGAGAAAAGAGGCCGGATACCGACCTCTGCATGAGCGTATAGCCGATTTCGGCGAGGTGGAGCAAACGCTCAATAATGATGATCGTACCATACAGGCTTCGCGTTGTATGGAGTGTGGAATACCGTTCTGCCATTGGGCGTGTCCTCTTGGCAATAAACCGCCCGAATGGCAGGATGCCGTTTATAAGGGAAAGTGGAAAGAGGCTTACCGGCTTCTGGAGGAAACGAATGATTTTCCGGAGTTTACCGGTCGTATATGCCCTGCACTTTGTGAAAAGGCCTGCATATTGAATATATCTTTTGGGGCTGTCACGATTCGTGAAAATGAGGCAGCTATAGCTGAAAGGGCTTTTGAAGAGGGATATATACATCCCTGGAAACCGAAGAAACGCACGGGTAAACGTGTGGCGGTGATCGGTTCTGGGCCTGCCGGATTGGCAGCAGCGAACCAATTGAACCGTAAGGGGCATTCCGTAACGGTTTTTGAAAAAGATGAGAAGATAGGAGGATTGCTGCGCTTTGGCATACCTGATTTTAAATTGAATAAATCTGTTATAGACCGGCGTCTGGCAGTTCTTAAGGAAGAGGGTATAACGTTTGTAACCTCTGCCGAGATCGGAAAAAATGTTTCTACCGGGGATATACTAGGGAAATTCGATGCTGTCTGTGTAGCAATCGGAGCCGGGACTCCCCGTGATCTTTCCGTAGAAGGACGGGAACTGAAAGGTATATATTTTGCGCTTGATTTTCTTCGACAGCAAAATCGGATTGTTGCTGGAAAAACGATACCTGCAAAGGAGACTATTTCGGCTAAAGGTAAACATGTGCTGGTTATAGGAGGCGGGGATACAGGCTCCGATTGTGTGGGTACATCCGTCCGTCAGGGTGCCTTATCCGTTACTCAGATAGAAATTATGCCTAAGCCTCCGGTTGGCTTTAATCCTGCTACACCGTGGCCTTATTATCCGGTGATTTTAAAGACGACGTCTTCCCATCAGGAAGGGTGCGAGCGACGCTGGAACCTTGATACACGCCGTTTTATAGGCGAAAAGGGACTGGTAAAAGCCGTTGAAGTTGCGGAGGTGGTATGGAGTTCCGCATCCGAAGGGGAAAGGCCGACTTTCGTGCATACCGATCACCGGGAACTTTTGCAGGCAGATTTGGTTTTGCTGGCTATGGGGTTCGTACATCCCGTATTGGAAGGATTCGTTCAGGATGCAGGTTTTGAACTCGACGGGCGCCGGAATATAAAATGTGATGCAACGGGCCGCACTTCGGTAGATAAGGTTTTTGCTGCCGGTGACGCTTCTTATGGTGCAGGGCTTGTCGTGCGTGCAATAGCCTCAGGCCGTAATGTTGCAGAAGAGATCGACCGCTTTCTTGCTCAATAGATGACCCGATAGTCAGAAGAAGGGGAAGATGCCGCATTTCGGTATCTTCCCCTGTTGTATCATAATTTGATGAGCAACGAAACAGCTCTGTGGGACTCTGTCTGTTACATCCTATTGTGGAATATAGAAAGAATTACCTATTCTATGGTGAAAGTGTGTGTGCCACTTTTTACTACGTGCAATTTATCCGCATAAACCGATGCTGTTGTATTTGCCGGTACTGTAACGGTAAGAACTATTTTGCTTCCGTCGCGTTTCCATTCCGAACGGATAAGGCCGTTTACCGATTGCAGTTCTCCTTTAACCCAGTCAAGTTCATCGACAAAATAGGGGCGGATAACAATATGCCGGAATCCAGGCTGCTCCGTATCGAAATTGATACCTGCCAGACTGTTTGTCATCCATGCTGCAACGTCGCCAAAGAAAACGTGGTTGAGACTTCCATCGTTGAATTTCGGGTGCAATGTCCAAGTTTCACTTAAGGTGCTTTGTCCCATTGTTTCCACAAAATATCCCCATGAGGGTGCTTCTGTCTTAGTTACCATTTTCATAGCATCTTCAACATAGCCGTATTTTGTGAGCATTGCCGGTACGGTTTTACTGCCCAGTAAACCGAAATCGAGAAAATAATCGTTCGACGCTACAGTTTCATGCAGTTTTCCGGCAACGAGGCTTTCTTTCCCTTCCGGAACTATACCCGTGTAGAGGGCAAGGGCAAGAGCTGTTTGTGTCCCGTTTGCATAAATACCGGTTTCCGGATTAAAAAATTTCTTATTTATAAGTGTTTTTAGCTTTTCAGCTTTTGCCTTATAGGGAGTTGCGTCTTTCCCCAAAAGGGTAGCGAAGCGTGACATCGTTACATAATCAAGGTAGTAATAGGCAGAGCTGGTGAAGTCGTTCGGCGTAATCGAACGGTAGGGGAGCCAGTCTCCCAACCCAAAATCTATAATTCCGTCTTTTTCCCTTGTTTGCATATACGAAAGATATTTCTCACAAGTAGGATAAATTTTCTTGATGGCGTTGATATCTCCGTAATAGTTGTATAAGGCGTTGGGGATAATGAACATAACGGCATCCCAGACCGGACCTGGGCCGGTTGTGCCGCCTCCCCATCCATAGCTTGGGATAATGCCGCAAATGGAGCCATCATTGCTTTGATTGTCGATAATGTCATTTATCCATTTTTCGTAAAATGTAATTCCATCGAAATTCAATAGAGCTAAATCAATGGCTGCATGAGCATCGGCTGTCCATCCGTTTTTCTCACGTTGGGGGCAATCGGTCGGGATACTGTGTATGTTCCCGGTGTAAGATTGCATTGTGGCCGAGTGAATTTTGTTTAATAGTTCGTTGGAACAGCTGAAATTGCCGACGCGTTCGAGGTCGGTATGCATAAACAGTCCCGAAAGGCTTTCTTTTGTAAGTTCAATAGGTTTACTGCTGTTTATTTCAACATATTGGAAACCATGATAAGTAAATGCGGGCATGAAAATTTCTTCTTCTCCGGTTCCCTTTAGAATGAAAATATCTTCCTGAAATACTTCTCCGGGTTTTACGGGGGCATAATAGTAATTAATATTACCTTGTTCCAAGTGTCCGTCTTTTTTTAGCAGTTCGCCATGGCGTAAGCTGATACGGGTACCGGCTTCTCCTTTAACTTTTAGACGACAGCTACCCGCTATATTTTCACCGATATCGAAAACATAATTTTGCTTATCGAATGTTTTTACCGATACGGGTGTAATCTCACGTACTATGCGTATGGCAGGCATTAGTTGTGCACATAGTATAGGAGCAGGGTCTTTTGCTGCAATGGCTTTTTTCCATGAAGAAGCATCGAAACCGGCATTTTTCCATCCGGGTTCTTCTAACCGGGCATCATAGCGGTCGCCACTGTAAATATTATTGTAGATATAGGGACCCGAGTTTGTCTGCCAGGATGTGTCGGATGCTATGGTTTCAGTAGTTCCGTCTGTATAATTAATGCGTAGCTCGCACAACAGCCGGGGACGTGTACGCCAGGATGCTGTGTCGAAATTCCATACGGCTCTGCTCTGTACGTTTGCCCATCCGTTGCCCAATACTGCTGCTACTGCATTTTTCCCTTCTGTAAGGAGCGGTGTGATATCGTGGGTGACATAGAGGATTCTTTTACCAAAGTCGGTATAGCCCGGATCAAGATAGTTTTCTCCTACACGGGAACCATTGACAAACAGTTCATAATAACCTGTTCCGCTTACATAAGCGCGTGCTTTTTCAACCTTTTTGCCTACAGGAAATTCTTTTCGGAAAAGGGGGGCCGGTTCGAATTCTTTATCGTGGCTATCGGTAATCCATTGAGCTTTCCAGTCTCCTTTGTTCATTTTTGCCGTTTCAAAAGAGGCAACCGGCGATCCGGCACAACGGTAGCCGTTACCGTCCCATACCGATACGGTCCAAAAGTATTTTTTGTGAGGCTCCAATGTTTTTCCGCTATAAACGGCATAAGCATCGGACGATGAAATTTTACCGGAGTCCCATATATCGGCTTCTCCTTTTTCCAGTATTTCAGGAGATGAGGCAACGCGTATCCGATAAGATTCCTGAAGAAATCCTTTTTCGTCGGAGTCGAAATTCCATGTGAAACGGGGTGCCGGTACATCCAGTCCGAGCGGATTATCCAAATATTCGCAACGGAGTTCCGATACGATGGTTTGTGTATTCTCTTTCTGGCAAGAAAAAAATAAGATACAACAAGCCGAAAGAAGTGTGAGAAAAAATGTTTTCTGTGTCTTGTTCATGGTATGTATTTCGTTTAAATTTGATTCCGTATAATTTTTTACCGGAGAAAATATTCTTGTATTATTATACAAAATTACGAATATTATTTGGATAAATCGGATTGCTGCTTCAATTTACGTATGGAAAATAGATTAAGGAATATAGCTATATTTACAAACAGAGTGTATATTTTTTGATCCCAGAATAAAACGAATAAAAAGAAACAGAGATATGACAGAAAAAGAGAAGATGCTGGCAGGAAGTCTTTATCAGGCATTCGAACCCTCTTTATATGAGGATCGCCAACATGCGAAGGAGCTGCTTTACCGCTATAACCGGCTTAGTCCCATATGCATTGAGGAGCGCGATAAACTGATAAAAGAGTTGTTCGGTACAACGAAGAAAAATATATTTGTAGAGCAGCCATTTCAATGCGATTACGGATATAATATTCATGTAGGAGAAAATTTCTATGCCAATGTAAATTGTGTGATTCTGGACGGAGCACCGGTAACCATAGGAGACGATGTTTTGCTTGCCCCGAATGTTTCTCTTTGTACGGCAGGCCATCCGGAGAATATTTCGCAACGCCGTGCAGGATATGAATATGCTTACCCGATCAATATCGGCGATAATGTATGGCTGGGAGCCGGGGTTGTTGTCGTTCCGGGTGTTACAATCGGAGATAATACGATAATCGGGGCTGGAAGTGTCGTGACGAAAGATATACCGGCGAATGTAATTGCCGTCGGAAATCCCTGCAGAGTTTTGCGTTCCATCCGGGAAGAGGATAGAATATAGAACTCTTTTTCAGAATCTTTCGCAAAAAACAAGGTCTTTTCCTGCACTGCACATATAACTATGCAGGCTTTCATGATAGAAAGTAGTTCAAGGTGGTATCCCGGTGTCTAATTAGTTTATCCGGATTTATTCGACCGTGACCGATTTGGCGAGATTTCGCGGCATGTCAACATCGCGTTTTTTTGTGATGGCGATGTGATAGGCTAATAGTTGCAAGGGAATCGTGGTAACCAGTGGTTCGAAGCACTCTTCCGTTTTCGGGATGGATATGCTGTAATCGGCAATATTCTTTACTATCTCATCGTCTTCATCGACAATGGCAATGACGCATCCGTTGCGTGCTTTGATTTCCTGGATATTGCTGACCACTTTTTCATACATATCGTTGCGTGTGGCGATGACTACTACCGGCATTTCGATGTCGATCAGGGCAATAGGGCCATGTTTCATTTCGGCGGCAGGATAACCTTCTGCATGGATGTAGGAGATCTCTTTTAATTTCAGTGCTCCCTCCATAGCTACCGGGAAATTGTAACCACGGCCCAAGTAAATGAAGTTGTGGGCATAGGTGAAAATGCGGCTAAGGTCACGGATGTTTTCATTCAATAAGAGTGTGCGGCCGATAACCGACGGTAGTTGTTGCAACTCTTTAAGTAATGCTAAGTAACGTTTATGGTCTATGGTCTCTTTTTCATGTCCCAGAGTTAAAGCCATTAGAGTGAGCACCATTACCTGTGCCGTAAATGCTTTTGTAGAAGCGACCCCTATTTCGGGGCCACAGTGTGTATAAGAACCGGAGTGGGCCGTGCGGGAAATAGAAGAGCCTACGACGTTGCAGATACCATAGATAAAGGCTCCGCGTTCTTTAGCCATTTCGATGGCAGCGAGCGTATCTGCCGTTTCTCCGGATTGGGAAATGGCTATAACAATATCGTCCGGATAGATGACCGGATTCCGGTAGCGGAACTCCGAAGAGTATTCCACCTCTACCGGGATGCGGCAAAGATCTTCGATCAGGTGTTCTCCTATTAGTCCGGCGTGCCATGACGTGCCGCATGCTACAATGATAATTCTGCGTGCATTTAGAAATTTCTCTTTGTTATCGAGAACGCCGGAGAGAACGATATTGGAAGCTTCAACGTTGAGGCGTCCGCTCATGCAGGTGCGTAAAGTCTGTGGTTGCTCGAATATTTCCTTAAGCATGAAATGCGGGTATTCACCTTTTTCCAATTCACTTAAGCTGAGTTCCAGTTTTTTTATTTCCGCACTTTTCTCAATGTGCTGAAGATCTATAATCCGGATATCTTTTCCCCTCTCTAAAATGGCGATTTCTTCATCTTTCAGATAGACGACTTTATCGGTATATTCGATGATGGGGCTTGCATCAGAACCCAGAAAGAACTCATTATCACCGATTCCCACGACAAGAGGACTGCTTTTGCGTGCAGCAATGATCAGATCGGGATTTCCTTTTTCGATGATTGCCAGGGCATAAGCGCCTACAACCTGATTGAGAGCCGTTTGTACGGCAGTAGGCAGGTCGAGATTTCCCGATTTTTTTATGTAGTCGATAAATTGTACCAGAACTTCCGTATCTGTTTCACTCCGGAAGGTATATCCGTTTCGTTTCAGTTCTTCTTTCAATACGGTATAATTCTCGATGATTCCGT
>JAQXIO010000017.1 GCA_029007825.1 Bacteroidales bacterium
TTTGCATCGAAGGGACACCAGATTGTTCCTTCTGCACCGATGGTAATTAAAGATGATCCTACGCTGATGTTTACGAATGCGGGGATGAATCAGTTTAAAGATATTATTCTCGGAAATGTTCCTGTAAAATATCCTCGTGTAGCTGACTCACAGAAGTGTCTCCGTGTAAGCGGAAAACATAATGACCTGGAAGAGGTGGGACATGATACGTACCATCATACGATGTTTGAAATGCTGGGAAACTGGTCTTTCGGTGATTATTTTAAAACAGAGGCGATCGACTGGGCATGGGAGTTTCTTGTTGGTACTTTGATGATTGATCCGAACCGCCTTTATGCCACTGTGTTTGAAGGCTGTGCGAGTGAAGGGTTGGAGCGTGATAATGAAGCCGCGGGCATTTGGGCGAAATATCTTCCTGCGGAGCGTATTATTAACGGCAATAGGAAAGATAATTTCTGGGAAATGGGAGATACGGGTCCGTGCGGACCCTGTTCTGAAATTCATATAGATTTGCGTTCGGACGAAGAACGTTCGGCTGTAGATGGCCTTACACTGGTAAACCAGAGCCATCCTCAGGTTATCGAGATATGGAATCTTGTATTTATGCAATATAACCGTAAAGCGGACGGTTCGTTAGAGCCGCTTCCGGCACGGGTTATCGATACCGGCATGGGGTTTGAGCGCCTTTGTATGGCAATACAGGGAAAAACATCGAATTACGATACGGATGTTTTCCAACCCATTATCAACATGATTGCTTCGATGTGTGGAGTGCGCTATGGTGATGATAAGCAAAAGGATATCGCTATGCGTGTGATTGCTGACCATGTGCGGACAATCGCTTTTTCTATTACAGACGGACAACTTCCTTCAAATGCGAAGGCGGGATATGTTATCCGTCGTATTTTACGTCGTGCGGTACGTTATGCCTATACGTTCTTAGGACAGTCTTCTGCCTTTATTTATAAACTTTTGCCGGTATTGCTCGACACAATGGGAGATGCTTATCCCGAATTGATCGCACAGCGTAATCTGATCGAGAAGGTTATTAAGGAAGAGGAAGAATCTTTCCTGCATACGCTCGAAACGGGTATCCGGCTTTTGGATAAGGTTGCAGAAGAAAACAGCAAAAACGGAACGACCTGCGTAAACGGCAAAGACGCATTTACGCTTTATGATACTTATGGATTTCCACTCGACCTGACAGAACTTATTTTGCGGGAAAAAGGGATGACCGTCGATGTAGAAGGGTTTAATGCGGAAATGCAAAAGCAGAAAGAGCGTGCACGCAATGCGGCAGCAATCGAGACCGGTGACTGGATGGTTGTGCGAGAAGGAGAACCCTCTTTCGTAGGATATGACGAATTTTGTTGTGAGACGGAGATTCTCCGTTATCGTAAGATTAAGCAGAAAAATAAAGAGCTATATCAGGTAGTACTAACAAAGTCTCCTTTTTATGCAGAGATGGGAGGACAGGTCGGTGACAGCGGGTGGCTGATATCTGATGAGAAGAAATATGTCGTAGTGGATACAAAGCGTGAGAATAATCTAGGTATCCATATCCTTACCGAATTACCTGAGGATGTTACAGCTACATTTACGGCAAAGATCGATGAGAATAAACGTCTGCAGGTTGAGGCGAACCATACGGCTACCCATTTGTTGCATGAGGCTTTGCGTGAGGTTTTAGGAAAGCATGTGGAACAAAAAGGTTCTTATGTATCGGCTGACTCGCTTCGTTTTGACTTTTCTCATTTCCAGAAGCTTACGGATGAAGAAATTCGTAAGGTTGAAGGAATTGTAAATAAGAAAATCCGTGCAAATTATATATTGGAAGAGCATCGTTCCATGCCTATAAAAAAGGCGAAAGAGATGGGAGCAATGGCTTTGTTCGGTGAAAAATACGGCGATGAAGTGCGTGTCGTTAAGTACGGCTCTTCTGTAGAGTTGTGTAGTGGCACGCATATACCGGCTACGGGAATGATCGGTTCTTTGCGGGTTATCGGAGAGAGCTCTATTGCTGCGGGGGTACGTCGTATCGAAGCGGTGACAGCCGAAGGTGCAGAGGCTTTTGTGAATGCCCAGCAAGATTTGATTCGTGAGCTTCGTTCCATGATGAATAATATGCCCAATATAGCTCAGGCTATAAAGAAGTCAATCGAAGAAAATGCCGAGATGAGAAAGCAGATTGAGGACTATATCAAAGAAAAGGCCTCACGTCTGAAAAAAGAGATTATTGCACGTGCTACGGAACGTAATGGCGTTAAGTTGCTTACCTTTGTCGGAAAAGGAAATGCAGAGGCCTTTAAAGATGTTGCTTTCCAGATAAAAGGAGAGATTAACGATAGCTTTTTATTTGTTTGCGGTATTATTGACGAGGCAAAATGTTCGCTAATGGTTATGATGAGCGACGATCTTGTTGCAGATGGTTTGCATGCAGGAAAGTTGGTGAAAGAGGCTGCTAAACATATTCAAGGTGGCGGAGGCGGTCAGCCTCACTTTGCAACAGCCGGAGGAAAGAATATAGATGGCCTTACGATAGCGGTGGATAGTGTTGTTGAGGCTGCAGGGTTGAAATAATAAAAACAGTTACCGATATGGTAGTAAAATGCATAGATATAAAGGCAGCGTTGAAGGAGTTCTTCGCTGCTTTTGCGTTCGACAAATATTTTCTTCTGACCGATGAGCATGTGAAAGAAGCTTGTTTGCCTTTGTTAAAAGGAGTGAAAGAGATAGATGAAGCATGTATTATTTCCATTCCTTCCGGAGATAATCACAAGAATATGGAGTCGCTTGCACGTGTCTGGACGATTCTAAGTGAGTCACAGGCAACGCGCCATTCTCTGTTTATCAGTATGGGGGGAGGAATGATTACGGATTTAGGTGGTTTTGCTGCAGCTACGTTTAAGCGAGGCATGGTAAACGTCAATATCCCTACTACTTTGCTTGGTGCTGTAGATGCTGCAGTAGGAGGAAAGACGGGTATAAATTTTAACGGATTGAAGAATGAAATCGGTTCTTTTGCGTTGCCGTTAAGGGTATTTATAGATTCTGTCTTTTATAAAACTTTGCCAAAAGGAGAGTTGCTGTCGGGTTATGCAGAGATGCTGAAACATGGACTTTTATCCCATAAAGAGGATTTGGCTGCTTTATTGTCTTTTGATTTCGGGAATATAGATTATGTCCTGTTAGGGGATATGGCCGTGCGTTCGGTATATGTAAAAGAGGATATAGTCAAACAGGATCCTCAGGAGAAAGGAATCCGGAAGGCGTTGAATCTCGGGCATACGATAGGACATGCTTTCGAAAGTTTATCACATCAGCTAAAAGCACCTATTCCTCATGGTTATGCTGTTGCATGGGGATTAATCTGTGAACTTTATCTTTCTCATAAGAAATTGAATTTTCCTTCGGGAACCTTGCATCAGGTCGTGCATTATATCCGTGAATATTATGGGGTATATTCGTTTGATTGTAAGCAATATGAAACATTATATGCCTTTATGCTTCATGATAAGAAAAACAGTTCGGGACATATCAATTTTACGTTTCTGAAGGATGTAGGTGACGTAATGATTGACTGTCACGTGCAGAAAGATGAAATATTTGAGGCTCTTGATTTTTATCGGGAAAGCTTTGGTATATAAAAAAAACGTATTACTTTTGCAAACGTTTTCGGGGTGTAGCTCAGCCCGGTTAGAGTACGCGTCTGGGGGGCGTGTGGTCGCTAGTTCGAATCTAGTCACCCCGACTGAGCAGAAAGCTGTCAATTAAAAAATTGGCGGCTTTTTTGTTTTATTAGCTTTCTGAGATTTTGTTGAGATTTAGTCGTTTTTAAGTTGAAGCCAACGGAAAAATAAAAATAAGAACTTTTTGGATATTTATCATCGGTTCAGATTTTTATCAATGTGTAAATCTGTTAGTGTGAAAAATCTCAATTGAGAATGTTCTAACTTTACAATAGATTGCAATTCTGGTTTAAAGTAGACATTTTTCTTGGTAGATTTGTTTATCGATCATTAATGCATCAAAAGATTAATGAATAGAACTATGAAACAAATAATTTTATTTTTTATAATTTATTTTTCTGTTTCAGCGCATGCCCATGAAGAAATAACTTTTGAAATAGAGAATTTGTCTAAACCAAAAGAATTGCTTCCAGTACTATCTATAGAAAAAATCTATCAGAAGCTTATTTTATCTGACGTTGATATGTATTCTGGCTATTTAGAAGAAAATAGCAGGAATTTTCCTTTTGGTATAATAGCTAAAAGTGAAGTTTCTGATAGTCTGGTCAATTTTAAATACAACTCTTTTTTCTATGGAATGTATCAGGCTTATGCTGAACATAGACCATTTGTGTTGTCACCGGATATAGTTTGGTTATTGATAACCCAAGGTTTTGCCAGGCATATTAATGCCAATCAAGAGATGATGAGAAATTATTTTGTCGATTTTTCGGGAAAGCTCTCCCTGGTTGTGAGAACAAACAAGAGCCTTGATGATCCCGCTCTCTCGTGGAATGACCTGTTTTCAGGATTTACGGAACAGATCGATAAGCATGTAGGAAATGATTTGACTAAAATATTATCATGTAATTTTTCAACTACAACGCCAATTGAGAAAGTGGCTTCTGAAATAACAGTAATGGAAGCAATGAAACCTTATTTTGAATTTATTGTAATGTCTATAGTTTGTGGGATACCGGAAATAACTATAAAAGGTACACCGAATGACTGGCGGATGGTATTAGATAAAGCTAAAGAATTAAAACAATATGAACTGGATTGGTGGATATCAGAATTAGAACCTATTTTAAAAGAGTTTGTCAAAGCATCAGAAGGAAAAGTAAATAAGAAATTCTGGCGGAATATGTTTAAGTACCATTCTCAGAAGAAGTATGGAGCACCTAATATAATCGATGGTTGGATAGTAAGATTTTTTCCTTATGGTAAAGAAGGGAAGAGAAATAATCTACGAAAGCTTGAAGGAGGCCAGAGTTTGCCGGATGAGATAGTAAAAGTCGATTTGACATTTATTGAATCATACATTGGAAATCAAATCATAACTCCGTTAGAACTTTGGGCTGGTATTATTGGTCTTGAGCAAAATAAGGATAATTTTTCCTTAACTCCCCAGATTGGCTGGATGATAAGAAAAAAGGATATTGAACAAGTTGCTTTAAAGAAGAAATTAGAAATTGACAGTCAGGATGATTGCGAAGGAATATCGATTCGTGTTAAAGAATTTCCTTTGGTTTTGCTTAGTTTTGAAGAAATAAAAAGAATTGAAATAGAGTTTATCGATGAGATTAATATTCCAGATGAGTTTGCCCGGGTAAGAGTTGGTATATTGGACTTATCGGGTAATATTACTAAAAAAGGAATAGAAAGAATAAAGGGTATGTTTCCCAATAGCGAAATTCGGGTAAATGGTGAGTTTATAGGTGAAGAAGAGAAATTATATTGATTATTGTATATGATTAATACAATTTCTCTTTTTGTTTGATTGTTTATGATATTCTGTCAGACACTCTTATAAGAATAGAGTCGTTTTTCAAGATATTAAAACCAGCATTATCAAAAGAACAATTTATCAGAAGCAAATTCTTTGTCCTAATAAAGAATATTATTTTATCGGTAGAAAAAGGAAAAGGAACCTATTCAGGTTCCTTTTTTTGTTTTTGTAGCGGAGCCGGGAATCGAACCCGAGTCTCAACACTGAGAATGTCGTATGCTAGGCCACTACACTACACCGCCATATTTTGTCGAATAACGACACAAAAATACTATTTATTTTTCGAAATGGATTAGAATAGGTGCATTTTTTATCTCGTTATATTGTTTATTGTGGTATATAATCTGTTTTTTAGTTCAGTAGGCGTATTACTATGGTTATGAGCGTTATGATAAAGAGGATCATGGAGAAGAGGCAGAACAGTAATATTTTGAATATAATTTTTTCTTTGTCCATGGTGAATTCGTCCTGTTTTTTTTATTTCTGAATTGTGTTTTATTCTTTTTTGTTCTGTTTTAATATTCTGGATAATGAAACGGTTTTCGTTTGTCGTATAAATCTTTTTCGCTACAAAAAAACAATAAAATATTATTTTGTCTTTTTTGTTGTTTTTGTGGCTTTTATGGAACAGTTTATTAGTAAAACTCGTTTCAAATTATATCGTTTGTTGCTTTTTCAATCAAGCAAAATATTGTTTAATTGCTAATTAGATATTATATTGGTAGTACAAAGGTATGCAATAAATTTCTTCTATAATCAATAGATAGACAAAAGAATTTAGTTGTATTCTTATTTAGAATAAATATAGATTCAGAACATGTTTAAAATCGAGAAAGTAAAAGATTTGTTACATAGCTGCAAACTTACACAGGCAAATTTAGCCAGTGAGATAGGCATTTTGAGACAGAATTTAAACAAGATACTGAATACGGGATCGTGCAGTGTGGAGAGTTTAGAGAAGATTGCTGATTATTTTAAACTTCCTATAGATTATTTTTTTGAGCGCAACGTACAAGTACGTTATCATGATTTTTTTACATCCGAAGAGAAAAAGCCCGATGTAAATGACGAGGATTGCAGTTTTATCATTAAGAGTCAGGCAAAAGAGATAGAACATCTGGTTATTTTACTTGAGGAGAAAGAAAAGGCTTTGTATGATAAAGAGCGGACTATCCAGATATTAATGAGTAAACTTAAGTAGTTCATTTTTATTTGTGCACTAAAGAAAGAAGTTTAAGCTTCCGGTTTTGTCTTTTATTTTGAACAATGTATTTCAATACGATGTTTTTATTCATAATATCGGTTGTTTATGAAATACATCTATTGGTTTATTCTGATTCTCCTTTTTTCTTATAATCCTAAAATTTCTTCTTCCGGACAAGGAGATGTGTATCCCGGAAAAAATGTATTTCAGGTAGTATCGTCAGGAACATGGAGCCCTGCGTTGTTCGATAAGGAGAGATTGCCCGGGAATGATGCCCGTGTCGTGATTCCGGCGAACAGGAGCGTTGTTATTCCTTCGTCCGATTCTGTGACTATTGCGAGTTTGGTACTGAATGTGTTAGGTAATAAGCATTCTTCTCTGACTGTTGACGGAGAACTGAACATTGTCCGTTCTATCGAGGTGAATATGCCAGTGCCAGGTGGTCAACCTTATTTTTTTTCATTGCCGTTTGATGTCCGTATTATTGATGGTGTACTCGATTCTGCTACCGGAAAACCTCTTGTGCCGGAGGAAGAGTGGAATGTTGCTTATTATGACGGGACTTTGAGGGCAAGAAACAGTGAACAGGAGGATGTCTCCGAAAATTATACACATATTTCTGTTTCCGGTGATTCTTCTTTATCGCTTGTTGCGAATAAGGGGTATATCCTTACGTTAGACAGGAACCGTACCGTACGTTTTATTCACCGAACGGATTCTGCGACCAGTCACAATCTTTTTTCGGCAGTGGGGAGGAGTGTGCCGTTGGATGATCATATTGCCGGTGCCAATAGTGAATTTGACGACGGATGGAATCTTATCGGCATTCCGTTTGTCGGTGATTATGATTTTGCAAACTCTTCGGTAGATAAAAATAGTTTGCCTCGTTATCTTTATCATTATAATCCATTAACGAAACGGTTCGATTTATTGGACCTGTATACGAATCCCAATGACACGATCCGCCCCTTTTCTGCTTACTTTTTACAGTCGGAGCGGGCAAAAACGATGGATTTTCCAAGTTTATCTTCTTCGGTGCAGCTTTTCTCAAATCCGGTTTCGGAAAATGCCGGTACCTTTCTTTTAAGCGATGATGACGGGGTACAGGATCGCACGGATCTTATTTTTAACGATAATGCGACAGCTGGATATGTTATCAACGAAGATGCTGCAAAGATATTGCAGAAGGGCATGCCCCGTATATATACGTTTGACGATGATGCGCATTATGCCGTTAATAGGCGTCCGGCACCAGTCGGTCAGCAACAATTATCCATGACGGTTTATGTACCGGATGAGAATTCCTATCGTATTGATTTGGTTGGAGCGGGATTTGCCAATAACTTCCAACAGGTATTGATTACGCAGGAGAGTTCTTTCGAAGCAGCAATCGATTTGCTTTCTTCTCCTATGGTAATAGAAGGAGAAAGCGGGCTGATCAATTATACAATAACAGTAGTGCCTAAGACAGTTGCTATCGACGGAACGGAAAATGAAAATCCGTATGGTGTAGTTAATTCAGGAACCCTTTATCTTCATAATCTTCCTGCAGTCTGCCGTATCGATATTTACGAAATGAACGGAACTGTCATTTATTCGCAGGATGTGCTGGATTCGGAGGCTGAGTTTGTACTTCCGACTACTGGAATTTATATTGTGCGCGTAAAAAAAGATGATAATGTAGATACGTTTAAGGTGGTGAATTGACTGTTGTCAGAACTGCTGCATATCACAAAGTCTTTTATAATAGCCGTTGAGGGCAATCAGCTCGTCATGTCGTCCACGTTCCACAATTTCACCGTCGTGCATTACGCAGATCAGGTCGGCATTGTGTATGGTAGAAAGACGGTGTGCCACGACTATGGTTGTGCGGTGTCGCATCAGATTTTCAAGAGCTTCCTGCACCAGGCGTTCGGATTCAGTGTCTAAAGCCGAGGTTGCTTCGTCGAGAATCAGGATAGGAGGATTCTTGAGTATTGCTCTTGCTATGCTAATTCTCTGGCGCTGGCCTCCTGAAAGTTTTCCTCCCCGGTCTCCTATATTGGTATTATATCCTTTCTCGGAAGCAATGATAAATTCATGGGCGTTGGCTATCTTCGCTGCTTGCTCTACCTCTTCCGGTGTTGCATTATCAACGCCGAAGGCGATGTTGTTGTAGAAGGTATCGTTGAAAAGAATGGCTTCCTGATTAACGTTTCCCATCAGACTGCGTAGATCGTAAACAGCACCTTCTCGTATGTCTGTTCCGTCTATCGTGATGGCTCCTTTTTCTATGTCGTAGAACCGTGGGATGAGATCGACAAGAGTGGACTTTCCTGAGCCCGATTGTCCTACGAGTGCGACGGTTTTTCCTTTAGGAATCGAAAGGGTAACATCTTTTAATATCCAATCGTCTTTATAGCGGAACCATACGTTCTGAAAATCTATTTTGTTGTCGAAATGCAGAGTCTTGGGTAGTTCTGGATTTTTGATAGGATTCTGGGCCAGTAATATTTTATCTACCCGCTCCATAGAGGCGAATCCTTTCTGTATGGCATATACCGACTTGGAAAGGTCTTTAGCCGGATTGATCAAACTGTAGAATATTACCAGATAGTAAATGAATGTCGGGGCATCTATCGACGAATTATTGCTGAGTATGAGGGAACCTCCATACCATAAAACGATAACAATTGTAAAGGTTCCAAGAAATTCACTCATAGGATGTGCAAGCTGTTGCCTGCGATTAACCCTGTTGGTTGTCCGTCGGAAGATATCGTTGCTTTTCTCAAAGCGTTTTTTTATTTTCGCTTCTGCATTGAATGCTTTGATGATGCGTAAGCCTCCCAATGTTTCTTCTATTTGAGAAATGAGTTCACCCCACTGATTCTGTCCTAATAAAGAGTGTTTCTTTAGTTTTTTTCCTACTTGTCCCATTATATATCCGGCTATTGGGAGAAGGATCAGTACGAACAGTGTCAGTTTCCAGCTTATAATGATCATTCCGATCAGATAGATTGATATGAGAATCGGATTTTTAAACAACATGTCAAGGGAGCTCATTATCGAATTCTCTATTTCGTTGACGTCTCCTGACATGCGGGCGATAATGTCTCCTTTTCGTTCTTCGGAAAAAAATCCTAATGGGAGAGCGAGAATTTTTGCATTGATTTGATTGCGTATGTCTTTTACTATGCCGGTACGAATGGGGATCATGTAGAATGAAGAGAGATACATTGTCCCGGTTTTCAAGAAAGTCATTACAATCAGAAAAACACCCAGCATGAAAAGGGCCTGAGTCGGTCCTTGTGAATCAATCATGTCAGAAATCCAGTAATAAAAATTATTTTTAAGGGCGGGGAGCAGTTCTTTCCATGAACCTAATGAAAAAAAACTAAAATTAAATTCAGTGTACTGGTATGTATCTTTATTTATTTTGAATAATATCTGGAGAATAGGAATAATCAGTGCGAATGAAAAAAGATTCAATATGGCGGCAAGTATATTGGTTACAATATTGAGTATAAGGTAATGTTTGTATGGCGGAACAAATCTTTTGAGAATCTTAAAAAGTTCTTTCATAGGAATTATCTATGCAATATTATTTAATTTGGCCGAAAGGTACTCATAATCGTCCGATAATTCAAAAAAATGAATAAAAAGCAAGGTGGCGATTAAACCTTTTGATTTTTATTCAGTCTTTTTGAAGTAAGATATAATACCTGTGATGAAACGTTCGATACCATTGCTTTTACTAAACTTATTTATTTTTATTTCTCTTTCGGCCCAACAAAAAAATTATACTATTACAGGTTTGTTGTTTGATTCGGACTTGAAAGAGCCCTTGACCCAGGGGACGGTAAGACTGCTTAAGGCTTCAGACAGTACGATGGTGACCGGGACGGTCAGCGATTTAAACGGGAAATTTCAGTTATCGAACGTGAAACGGGGAAATTATATCGTTCATGTTTCTTTTGTCGGCCTGAACGATGTGTATAAACCGGTTTCATTGGCTACATCGAAAAGTCTTACCGTTAATCTGGGGCAAATTGATTTGACAGCCTCGAGTATAATGTTGGGTGAAGCTGTTATCGTGGGAAAAGCGGTGGAAGTAGCCGTGCGAAACGATACGATCGAATATAATGCGGCTTCGTATAAGACTCAAGAAGGAGCTGTAATGGAAGATCTCCTGAAAAAAATGCCAGGTGTCGAAATCGACGAGAACGGAAAAATTACTGTTAACGGGAAGGAGATTAAGAAAATCATGATTGACGGAAAGGAGTTTTTTTCCGACGATCCTACCGTTGCTACGAAGAATCTTCCTGTCGAGATGATCGAGAAGATTCAGGTGCTGGATAAAAAATCGGATATGGCTAAGATGACCGGATTCAATGATGATGAAGAAGAGACGGTTATCAACTTGACGGTTAAGCCGGAGAAGAAAAAAGGATGGTTCGGTAATGTTTTGGCCGGTTACGGAAGTGATAACCGGTATGAAGGAAATTTTATGGTTAACCATTTTGTCGGTAATAATCAGTTCTCTGTGCTCGGAGGTATCAACAATACCAATAATATGGGTTTTAACGATATGGCTGCTTCGCTTTCTCAGGGAATGGGAAGTGGACGGCGCCGCGGAAATCGAGGTCCGGGAAATGGTATAACAAAGTCACGGAATCTCGGCTTTAATTTTTCAACGGAGTTTAAACCGGATACCCTAATATTGGGTGGCGATGTAGGTTATTCGGGGGCCAATACATATCTTAATACAAGAACAAATACGCAAAACTTTTTAACGGGAGGGACAACTACTACCGATAATAAGATAAACAGCAGCAACAATAATTCAAATAATTTCTGGGCTAATTTTCGTTTAGAGTGGAAACCTGATACGATGACGCAATTGATATTCAGACCTCGTGTTTCATACAATGTGAATAAATACAGAGACTCAGAAGATGGAGGAACCTTCAATGATTCACAGGATACGATCAATTATGTGAACTCTTGGTCTAATTCGAAGTATAATGGTGTTACATTTTCTGCAAATCTGGATTTCAGCCGCAGGTTAAATGATAAAGGGCGCGTTTTCAGCGTCGGTTTGAGAGGTGGCTTTAATGATGCTAAAAGTAACGGATCGGATTATTCGCGTACGAGATATTACAATACCGACGATTTGTATTTTTCTCCGGATAGTGTTATCGACCAGCTTTATAATTACAACGATAAGGGATATAATTACCGGGCATTCGTTTCATGGGTAGAACCTTTGGGCAGGAATAATTTCTTACAGTTTACCTATCGTTTCAGTCATAATTATTCTGAGGCAATTAAAAATACTTACGATCAGCAACGTCAGGATGAGCATGGAAATTTGATGCTGGATAGTTTATACAGCCGCAGTTCAAGAAGCAATTTCTTCCGTCAGCGTGCAGGGATTGCCTTTAAATCGGAACGTGAAAAATATAATTATACGATCGGTGTAAATGTGGATCCTTCGGTGAATAAGAGTGAAACTTTTATAGGCAACTATGTTATAGATTCACTGGCTTTTACGCAGCGGGTAGTTAATTTCTCTCCGACTGCTCAATTACGTTATAATTTCGATAAACGGATTAATCTGCGTTTCGATTATAACGGTTATGTAACGCAGCCGACAATGGCACAATTGCAGCCTGTTCAGAATATATCGAATCCAACGAATGTCGTTGTAGGTAATCCTAACCTTAAGCCGAGTTTCAAGCATAATATGCGTGGGCATTTCCAGTTCTTTAAACCGGAAACTCAATTTTCTTTTATGACATTTCTGGATGGTTCTTACGTAGTTAATGATATTGTAAGTGTTTCGGATTATATAGCTGCGGAAGGTAAGCGTGTTTCTTCTTATGCAAATATGAATGGGAACTGGAGTGGTTCTTTAGCAGCCATTATTAATTCGCCGTTAAAGAATAAGAAATTTTCGGTATCTTCTTTTACTCGTATGTCGTATAATCATCAAAATGGTAGGGTAAACAGCGAAGATAATACATCTAATAGTCTCGTTTTAATGGAAGCTGCCCGGTTCAATTATCGGTCAGATTTATTTGATGTCGGAATAAACGGTATGGTTCGTATGAATAATTCGAGAAATTCATTGAAGAGCCAGGAAGATATGATGATCTTTAATTATAATGCGGGGGCCAGTACAACGATTTATTTACCTTGGAATATGAGTTTTGACAGCGACGTGAATTATGACACGAACTCCGGATATTCAAATGGTTATAAAATCAATACATGGCTATGGAATGCCTCACTTTCCAAACAGTTCTTGAAAAATAAACAGGCTACGGTACGTGTTAAGATGTTTGATATTCTGGATCAGCGTAGTAGTGTATGGCGTAGCGTGAAAGCAGAATCGATAACCGATACAGAGTACAATACGATTGGCCGTTATTTTATGTTTTATTTTGTTTACCGGTTCAATACTTTCGGCGATAAGATGCCTAAAAATAAAATGATGGAGGAAGAAGACGGCCCTCCCCACCGTCGTTAGAAGCTTTTCGCGTGTTCACAAAGTTTGTATTTTCTTAAAGTTTCCATATCTTAGCATCTGAAAAACGATTTCTATGATTTGGACAGCCTTTCATGTACCTGATGCCTTATCCGTTGCTTTTCAGGTACTTTATTTTGCTACAGCAATTGGCGTCATACTGGTTGTAGTATTGGAAAACCGCAATCCTTTGAAAACTATTTCATGGGTTATTATATTGCTTTTATTACCTATTATCGGTCTTGTTTTCTACTTTTTTTTCGGACAAAATACGCGAAAACTGATTATTGTTTCACGTCGTACTTACCGACGGATTATGCGCCGGCCAATAAAATACCTGCTTCCCCAGATCCGCCAGATTATCCCTGAAGAAGTGGAATCTCTGGTTACATTGAATTACAGAAATGCCCATGCACCGGTTCTTACATGTAGCGATATCGAAATTTTTACAGATGGAGGTAATATGTATGAGGCATTGAAAAGGGCCATTCGTTCAGCAAAAGATCATATTCATTTACAGTTTTATATTTTTAGTGATGATGAAGTGGGGCGTGAATTCCGGGATTTACTGATTTTCAAGGCCCGGGAAGGGGTGAAAATACGATTGCTTTATGATGATGTCGGAAACTGGCAGGTGAAAAATTCTTTTTATCGGGAGATGACCAAAGTAGGGATCGAGGTCAGTTGCTTTTTACGTGTTGCATTTCCATTGCTTACAAGTAAGGTTAATTATAGAAATCACCGTAAACTGGTAATTATTGATGGTGAGGTTGGTTTTATCGGAGGAATGAATATAGCAGACCGTTACCGTATCGGCCTGCCATGGGGCGGTTGGCGCGATACCCACCTCTCTTTCAAAGGTGCGGGCGTACAGGGTTTACAATCTTCTTTTCTTATTGACTGGTATACGGCAACGAAAATGTTGCTTTCGGAAAAAAAATATTTTCCACCTTATAGTATCAGTTCTTCATCTTCTTTAATTCAGGTCGTTTCAGGTGGTCCTATAGGACATTGGCCTTCTTTGTTACAGGCTACGGTGCTTATTATTTCACGAGCAAAACGTTATCTTTATATTCAGACACCTTATTTACTTCCGACGGAAGGTATTAATTTGGCGTTGCAATCCGCTGCACGTTCGGGTGTTGATGTACGTGTGATGATTCCGTACCGGTGTGATGCTTTTATGCCGGGATTGGCATCATTGTCGTATGTGGGAGCTTTATTGCGTGCGGGAATAAAGGTGTACCGTTATCGCCCGGGTTTTCTTCATTCAAAGCTTATTGTGTGCGACGATTTTGTCAGTGTCGTGGGTTCGGCTAATATGGATTTCCGGAGCTTCGAGCATAATTTTGAGACAAATGCTTATTTGTATGGAAAGGAGATTGCATTGAGATTGAAACATGTCTTTCTGGAAGATGAATTTTTCTGTACGCAGTTGACCTATAAATCCTGGA
>JAQXIO010000018.1 GCA_029007825.1 Bacteroidales bacterium
TATACGGAGTTGACGGTGAAGCATCCGCTCATCGATTTGCGCTTATTCAAAGACCGGAATTTTGCTCTTGCCAATCTGGTAATTTTTATTTTCGGTATAGGAATGTTCGGTACGCCTTACCTTATTCCCTTGTTTTTGCAGAATTGTCTGGGATATACGGCTTTTCAGTCCGGACTGTTTTTCGTTCCGGTGGGTTTTATACAGGGAATTGTATCTCCGAGTGTCGGGGCATTGAGCCAGAAATATAATCCTAAAATCTTTATTATTCTCGGATTGCTGATTATGTCTTCGAGTTTCTTCGTATATAACTACCTGAGCTACTTCAGTGAAGAGTGGTATATCATGCTGGGACTTTATTTGCGGGGGATGGGTTTAGGAATGCTTTTTACCCCATTGCTGGCAGTGGCTCTTAAAGATATATCTCAGAACGACATGGCTCAGGCTTCGAGCACTATTAATATATTGCGTCAGGTGGGGGGCAGTATCGGCGTGGCGCTTTTCAGTCATATTCTTTCTGTACGGAACACATTTCATACGCAGCGTTACGGAGAAGCATTGGACTATACAGGGCAGACTTACCGGGATGTACTTGCACATCTCAGCCAGTTTTTACAACATACGGCTGGAGTCGCTCCGCATGATCTGGTTATGATGTCGGAACGGCTGGTTTTACAGCGTGTAGATCTCGAAGGATATATAAGTGGTATCACAGATGATTTTTTTATTGCATTTCTTCTGATTCTGGCCGGAGTAATTCCTGCTCTTTGGCTTAAGACGAAAAAAAAGAAAAAATCTTCTTAATGAATTAGTTTTATGAAAAGGATATTTTTTAGTTTTCTTGTCATCGTGAATATTTGTGTTTTGCTGTTAGTTGGCTCTTTTACCGGAGCTTACGGACAGAATGTAGCGGATACTTTGACACTGGATATGGCTATAGAGCGTATTATGCAGAATTATCCTACGGTCAGACAGGCACAGGAGGCTGTTTATACGGCCGGGGTAAATATTAAAATAGCCCGCTCTGTTCTGCAGCCTATTCTTGAGGCATCGGCTTCTTATACCCGCGTGGAACCTGTAATCAGGATTCCATTCGAAGGCAGGGATATGCTGTTGTCGGCTAAAGATAATTACAATGCAGGTGTTTCTTTGCGGCAGCTTATTTATGATTTCGGTAAGAGTCGATCGTCTATTGACGCGGCGAAGAAGAAAGAGGAGTTGTCACGCATACAGATGGATGAATTACGTCAGGGACTGGCACTTAATACGGTAGAAATGTATTACATGACATCGTTGGTAAAGGAAAGCATATTGATAAAAGAGGAAGAACTTGCGAATTATGAAGAGATGCTTCGCCAGACGGAATTAATGGCTGCATCCGGCTCTGCTACACAGTTCGATGTTTTAAATACGAAAGTGCGTTGTTCTTCTATTAAAAGTCAAATTATTAATTTAAAGTCAAGTCAAAACACACAGATAACAAATTTATCCGTTTTTACGGATACGCTTATATCGGAACTGACTTATCTCGATAATGGAGTGGAGGTGGAGCGTTGCCTGACCCCGTTGCCCGATTTTCTGGAAAGAGCTTATTTTCTGCGTCCTGAGATGCAAATAGCAAAGAAAGAACTGGAGCTTGCCGAACTGGAGGAACGTGTGGCCCGCCGGCAGTTTAATCCCTCTTTAGACCTTACAGCTTCCGCCGGAGGAAAAAACGGTTATCCGATCGTTTTAGAACGTATGCATTTCAACTATTCCGTCGGGGCATCTTTGTCTATACCGCTTTATGAAGGAGGTAGGAGAGGAAAAGAGGTAGCCGTGGCTAAATCGAAGATCCGTACGGCAACAGAGGAGTTGAATCTTATAAAACGGAATATACACCAGCAGGTTGCAGGTGACTTTTATGCACTGGAATCTTCATTTGCTGTATTCGAGCAACTGGGTTTACAGGTTGCTTTGGCCAGAAGCGCTTTTCAACAGGCGCAGGTAAATTATCAGGCCGGATCGATTACGAATCTGGAGCTTCTTACCAGCGCAACCAATTTGTCGAATGCAGAACTGCAGTTGCTTCAGGCGCGTGTCGATTACCAGTTGGCACGGTACCACCTGAAAGTAAGTACGGGTGAGATTATCTATTGAGAATCCTCAATAGATAATCATTGGTATTTTATTTTCCGTTCACAGCAGGACAAACATAAATCTCCTCGAAAGAACGGGTATCACCTCCGTCCGTGAGACCTTCTATTCCTTTGATATATTCGTCGAAATGTGCGGTTTTCATATGTTCCAGATGTGCTCCTTTATTGATCCAAGCTTCGTTTAGGAAAAATAGGGTGCTGTCCGAAGGAGATTGATAAAGGGTATAATCCAGACAGCCGGCTTCTTTGAATGAACCTTCGGCACATTTTTCATATACGGCTATGAATGCCGACACTGCTTCCGGTTTTACTTTGATGGGAACATGCAGCAGCACTTTCATCGAGTCTTTGCTTGTCGTGCAATTATTACAGGCTGACTGTTCTTTTTGGCAGGTCGTTTGACAGCAGGCAGACAGCAGGATTGCCGCAACCGCAACAGGTAAGATCTTTTTCATAGGTTTCATGTTTTATTTATTCATTGCAAACTTAATGATTTATCCGGGATTAACAGAATGAATCCTGAAAGGCAGAATAAAAATGTTAGGGTAAATTTCACTATCTTTGCCGGAAATTAGCGAAAATAGGATGCGCTTCGGGCAAAACGTAAAATAAGTATTGGTTTAACTTTCCGGCTTTTATTCCTTTTGCTTTCCTGATTTTTATTTTAATAGTTTGTAAATGGTTTCTGTTGACGGATTAACGGTTGAATTTGGGGGCAGCACATTGTTCTCAGATGTTTCTTTTGTTATTAATGACGGTGATCGTATAGCCCTGATGGGTAAAAACGGTGCCGGAAAATCGACTTTGCTCAAAATTCTGGCCGGCGAAAGAGAGCCCTCGAAGGGTAAAGTCTCTGCGCCTAAAGAGAGTGTCATCGCTTATTTACCTCAGCATCTGATGACGGAAGACGGCCGTACCGTTTTTGATGAAACGTCGCAGGCTTTTGCCCATCTTTTTGATATGGAGCGTGAGATTGAAGCCCTGAATCATGAGTTAGAAACACGTACGGACTATGAATCCGAAAGCTATTATGCCTTGATTGACCGGGTAGCGGCTTTGAGTGAGAAATTTTATTCGATCGATGCAATGAATTATGAGGCAGAAGTTGAAAAGGCTCTTCTGGGTCTGGGATTTGTACGTGAGGATTTCAACCGACAGACAAGTGATTTCAGCGGAGGCTGGCGTATGCGTATCGAGCTGGCTAAGATTTTACTACGGAATCCGGATGTGATTCTGCTCGATGAACCTACGAATCACCTCGATATAGAGTCTATTCAATGGCTGGAAGATTTTCTTATCAATAGTGCG
This sequence comes from Bacteroidales bacterium, assembly GCA_029007825.1. GTDB lineage: Bacteria > Bacteroidota > Bacteroidia > Bacteroidales > JAQXIO01 > JAQXIO01. Next base: position 3,444 of record JAQXIO010000018.1, read on the forward strand.
AAAGCCGTTGTTTTGATTTCTCATGACCGGGCTTTTGTCGATCATGTTACGACACGTACCATTGAAGTTACGATGGGGCGTATTTATGATTATAAGGTGAATTATTCCAGATATTTGGAACTTCGCAAAGAGCGTAGGGAGCAGCAGCAGCGTGCTTTCGACGAACAGCAGAAAATGATAGTAGAGACGCGGGAGTTTATCGAACGTTTTAAAGGAACTTATTCGAAGACATTGCAGGTGCAGAGCCGTGTGAAGATGCTGGAAAAACTGGAGATTCTGGAGGTTGATGAAGAAGATACTTCCGCGTTGCGGCTGAAGTTTCCGCCATCTCCGCGGTCGGGCTCTTATCCGGTTGTGGCGAATGACATTTCGAAGAGTTACGGAGAACATACTGTATTCGATCATGTATCGCTTACTATCGAACGCGGCGATAAAGTGGCTTTTGTCGGTAAAAACGGAGAGGGAAAATCTACGCTTGTCAAATGTATTATGAAAGAGATCGAGCATGGAGGAGAGCTCTCGCTTGGTCATAACGTGATGATCGGATATTTTGCCCAGAATCAGGCTTCTTTATTAGATGAATCGCTTACGGTATTCCAGACGATCGACGACGTGGCAAAGGGAGATATCCGGAATAAAATCAGGGATTTGCTCGGAGCCTTTATGTTTGGGGGCGAGGCATCGACAAAGAAAGTAAAAGTGCTTTCGGGAGGGGAGAGAACACGTTTGGCTATGATTAAATTGCTGCTTGAACCGGTAAATCTTCTTATCCTCGACGAACCAACAAATCATTTGGATATGAAAACGAAAGATATTCTTAAGTCGGCATTGAAGGATTTTGACGGTACTTTGATTGTTGTTTCACATGACCGTGATTTTCTCGATGGTCTGGTTACGAAAGTATATGAGTTTGGCAATAAACGTGTGGTAGAGCATTTGGATGGTATCTATGAGTTTCTGCAAAAGAAAAAGATGGCGAACCTAAATGAGTTGGAGCGTAAAGCCGTGTGATCGGTTTGTAAAGATAAAATAAACTGCAACCCGAACGCAAAATCAGGTTTGCCTGAATTATACTGGGGCGCAGCGTTTATTGCAAGCGATTTATAAAAATAGAAAAGGAGATTCCTAACGAATCTCCTTTTCTATTTTTATAATCCCGAATTGCTATTTTCCAAGTTGCTTACGAAGCCAGTCGTTGCTCTTTTTCCATTGTTCCGGATATGTCCAGTGTCCGGTTTCCTGATATAAATGTATCTCTTTTTCTGCAGGTATAACGTTATATGCACCGTATGTTGCGGTCGGAGGACATACCATGTCGTTATAGCCGAAACTGTACCATCCTTTGGATTTCAGGTTACGTGCAAAATTTACTACGTCATAGTAGCGCAATGTTTCAAGTTCGTTAGCCTGCGGCTTATTGTCTATAAAGTAATGCGGCCATCCGCCGGCACGTCCGTTTGCATATGCTTCGTGGTCGCAAAGGGCAGGATAGAAGGCTGCCAGATATTTTATTCTCGGTTCAAGTGAAGCGGTGATAATCGATAATGCACCGCCCTGGCTACCACCTGTTACGGCAAGGTTTGTTCCGTCGAATTCAGGGAGCTCGAAAAGAAAATCTACGCCTCTTGCACAGCCTGCATATACACGGCGGAAATAGTGTTCGTTTTTATTGTTGAGGTTTTCGCGTTGATAGCCATAGGCTAAAGAACGTCCGAGAATATTGTAAATTTCCGGATCCATATTGACAGGGATTCCGTGTATTCCGACTTCGAGTGTAATAATTCCGTTTTCCGCATTTTCGATATCTCCTCCGTAAGGACGGATTCCCGCTCCGGGAACTTTCAGTAATGCCGGATACTTACCCGGTGCTTTGGGTACGCAAAGGATTCCATACATACGTGAACCGTTAAAACCGCTTTCATAACTTACATGGTAAACGTTCGCTTTCGATGTGCATCGTTCGGGCATCAGTGTGAGTATCGGGTTCAGAGGTGTTTTACGGGCATATTCCATAGTCTGATCCCAGAATTCTTTAAAATCGTTCGGATATTTTACGATAGGCTGTATCTTTTCCGGGTCGAAAGCGGCAGAACCCATTCCTTCGTAGCGATTGCCGTCATAGTTGGCCCATACACGCAGCCGGTATATTCCCGGTTGCTTCATCTTTCCTTTCAGGGTTATCTTGCCATCCTTGAGCAGGACTCCCTGTTTTTTTACGTCAGGAAGCATATCGGGACCCATTTCGTAATCGATGGTAACATTTTTGAGAAGATTCTCATTTTTCAGTACTTGTACGTTGAATGTAACTTCATCTTTTGTCGTATAAATCCAGTCGTCATGGTCGGGAGAGACAATTACACTGATCAGTTTCTGTGCCGGTTGGGCAGAAAGTACAGTTGTTAAAAAAGAACACAACAACAGAAGCATTGTGCTTTTGGTAAAATGCATTTTCATGATATTGAATAATTTTATTGGTTGACTTTACTACAAATGTAAAAAAAGTCTTTAATACGGGGAGCTTTATAGCCGATAGTTTTTTTACATTTGTGCCGGAAATGGCTTAAAAATGGAGAAATTAAAAAGTGTAAAGGTAATAGCTTTCGATGCGGACGATACCTTGTGGGTAAATGAGCCCTATTTTCGTGTTGCCGAGCAACAATTCTGCGAGTTAATGGCAGAGTTCATGCCGGCAGAGAAAGTCAATAAAGAGCTCTATAAGATCGAAATGCAGAATATGGAGCTTTACGGTTACGGGGCGAAAGCTTTTACCCTGTCGTTGGTCGAAGCAGCTTTGAAATTCAGTAATGGTAAGGTGGCTCAGGAGAAAATAGAACGTATACTTTCCATCGGCAGGTATATATTGGACCATCCGGTCGAATTGCTGGATGATGTAAAAGAACTGCTGGATAAGCTGAAAGGATGTTACCGGTTGCTGGTTGTCACAAAAGGAGATCTTCTTGAACAGGAACGAAAGCTTGTAAAATCAGGCTTAGTAAGTTATTTTGACCATATAGAAATTTTCAGTGATAAGAAGGAAGATAATTATAAGCGCCTTTTCGATTATCTGGATATCCGCCCTGATGAATTTCTGATGGTTGGGAACTCGCTTAAATCCGATATTCTTCCGGTCGTATCGTTGGGAGGAAAAGGGGTTTATGTTCCTTTTCATACCACCTGGCTACATGAAGTTGTAGAGGTCGAGCCTTCCCTGAAGTTTTATGAATTGGGCAGGGTAGGCCAGTTGGCTCAGCTTCTGGATATATCGGAATAATCGGGTATCTTCTCCAGAAAATCAACTTTATTATCGGAATAATTGATGCGGCAACAATAATGTTGCATGCCATTGCTTACTATAAGCACAGGTACATGCAGTTTCATATTATACCGCATGATTTGGTAGAAGGTTTCCTGCGTTATAGAGACATCGGATGCTTTGTATTCGATAAGTATAAGAGGGTTTAATTGCTTATCGTAAACCACCGTATCGCAACGTTTTTTGGTATTGTTAAGGGCTATACTGATTTCATTGGCGATAAGTCCTTGGGGATATCCCAAATGGTGTATAAGGTAATGTACAAAATGCTGGCGTACCCATTCTTCCGGAGTCAGAGTTACATATTTAGTGCGTATGATATCGAAAATATAACGGGTATCGTTACGCTGGATAACTTTAGCTTGTATGGGTGGAAGATTTAATGCTGACATTTTGCTATCTTTGTATAGGCTTATTCGATATTAATCGTTTACAAAGTTAATTATTCTGCTGATTATTTTGTTTTTCTACCGGAATATAAGCGGACTTCGGACAAATCAGTATTTTGCAGATGGCAGAGAAATTGTGGACATTTGAAGACATTATGCGTGACATACGGGCAAAGCATTTTTACCCTGTTTATCTGCTGATGGGCGATGAGCCTTATTATCCCGAGCTTATAACCCAGACTGTTACGGATTCACTCTTGACGGAGGAAGAACGTGATTTTAACCAAACGATTTTTTACGGGCCCGATTGTGATGTGACGGATGTGATCAATACAGCAAAACGTTATCCTATGATGTCCGACTATCAGCTGGTAATCGTCAGGGAGGCCCAGATGCTTAAACGTATTGAAGATTTGAGTCATTATCTTCAAAAGCCTTTGCGCTCTACCGTTCTTGTGATCGAATATAAAAACGCTTCGGCAGATAAACGCAAAAGCTTTGTTGCTCTGGCTGCAAAAGAAGGTGTGGTATTTGAATCTAAAAAGCTGTACGATAACAAGCTTCCGGCTTTTATAGCTTCTTATTTGAAGGTAAAAGGCTGTCATATCGAACCTAAAGCAGCGCAGATGCTGGTCGATTTTCTTGGTAACGATTTGGGAAAGCTTACCGGAGAAATCGATAAGCTAATGATTTCAATGGGAGGGGGGAACAAGGTCGTTACTCCAGAACTGGTAGAATCGAATATTGGAATAAGTAAGGATTACAATAACTTTGAATTTTTAGATGCGCTTCTTTCCGGGGATGTTCTGAAAGCAAACCGGATTGTTTTACACTTTGGAGCCAATCCGAAGAGTTACCCTTTAGTTGTCACATTATCTGTCTTATTTAATTTTTTCAGTAATTTAATGATTGCCCATTATTTACCGAATAAAACGGAAGAGGGATTGATGTCGGGTTTATCTTTAAAACGCTCTTTTCTTGTGAAACCATATCTTCAGGGTTTACGGCGTTTTTCTGCTGGTAAGACAATGCAGATCATTTCTTATATACGTACGTGCGATGCACAAGCAAAAGGGGTAGGTGTGGTATCTGCCGACGACCGAGATTTATTAAGGGAGTTAGTCTTTAAGATTTTACATTAATTTACAATTCCCCTTTCTTTTTTTCTATTTTATCATTCGATCGAATCTTAAAATAATGCTATATCATATTGATATTAAGTGCTTTGTCTGTTATTTATCTCTCTGAGATTTTCATATTTTATTTCTTCCTGGTATTTGTACGTATTTATTCCAATAATTCACGTTTTAGCCTTATTTCATTTCTGATTTATATTTTATTTACATTTTCTATTTAAGGATAGCCTACCGTCGTGTAGAGCTTTTACAAATAAGTATCCGTTTTATTTACCGGATTTACAAAATAAGAGAGGGGGGCGGGACGATGTTATTTTATATTCGTTTTAAATAATCGTGTAGAACCCGTCATTTCTACTAATACGATTTTACTTACATTTTGTAAATTCTCTTATTTGTATTCAATTTCTGTTTTGATACATTTGTGAATGTTTACAAGAGTAATGATAAATTCATTCAATGTTTTATTTGTTACAATTGTATATTAATATTGCGTGCTTAGATGTAAATCACTTGTTTTGCAATTGTAAATAACGCGATTTGATGCCATCGCTATTACCTGTAAATTATGAATTTGTATGTATTCATATATATGATAACCAGTGTTATATATTTATTATGTGTAGTTACACTTTAATGTTTGGTGATATATGGATGTAACATTTGTATATGTTCTCTTTTATAGAAGATATATTAGATTTTATTTATTGTTAACCAGTGCTTTATATCTATTTTATGAAGTTAAAATTTAATCAATAAATAACGAAGTTATTGTGCTTTGGTCGAGGATTTGTATATTGAGTTTATTTGTGTTTACTTGTGTAATATGTAAATAATTTACTCGTTTATTTGTCTAAATTGATTGTTTGTTTTACATTTGTTCAATAGATTTTATATCTATATATTTGTTTACGTTTGTGTTGAGTATAACATAGTAACGTTTTGATAGTAATTTTGCGATTTAAATCAGTAACACAGTACATCGTATGAAAGAGCGCATTATTAAAATTATGGAAAAGGAGCAGATGACCCCTTCCAAATTTGCTGAAGAAATTGGAATCCAACGTTCTGCATTATCTCATATTTTAAGTGGTCGCAATAAAGCGAGCCTCGATGTGCTGATGAAAATTCTTGCTCGCTTCGATTATCTGAATACAGACTGGTTGTTATTCGGTAAAGGTTCTATGTTCCGTCCCGACAAGGTTGCATTTCAGCCGCAATTGTTTGATGAGACTGAAAAATTTGCGGTCGTCGGTACGGACGAACCCGAATATTCGAAGGAGAACGAGTTAAAAAAAATACCTTCTGAACCTAATATAATTGATAAAGAGGCTATTAAGTTACATTATATGCCATCGCGCAATGTCTCTAAGATATTGCTTTTCTATTCCGATAATACTTTCGAAACCTTTGTTCCGCAGAAAGAGGAATGAGTACGGTTTAATTTTGTATTTTTGCATTAAATCTGCCGTGTCGCTTAATTTTGATTATCGTTCCTTTTATTATTATAGTAAAAAGGAGTTTTTTTGATCAGATCGCTAATCATTTTTATTGCTTCTACGTGCCGGAATACAGTCGTATATGAAGTATATGTTAAATTTGAGGGTTACGGAAAACAGAACCCTGAATGCAGATTATTGTCTATTAAAACTGACCCATGACGAGGTTTTGCCTGCTATGTTACCGGGGCAATTTGTCGAAGTGTTGGTAGAAGGCTCTCCTACAACATTTCTGAGACGCCCCATTTCCATTAATTTCGTTGACAAAAGCAGGAATGAACTGTGGTTGTTGATTCGTCTTATTGGTGACGGTACGCGTCAGATGGCAGCATATAGGCAGGGAGATATAATGAATCTTCTCTTACCGTTGGGAAATTCTTTTTCTATGCCGGAAATAAAGACGACGCGTACACTTCTTACCGGAGGAGGCGTCGGTACGGCTCCTATGTTATTTTTAGGAGCTGAGCTGAAAAATAGAGGTATAGAACCTACATTCTTACTGGGGGCACGTTCGGAAAAAGATCTTCTTCAACTGGACGAGTTCAGACGTTACGGACGTTTATTTACTACTACAGAGGATGGTTCTGCCGGCGAAAAAGGCTATCTTACCCAGCATTCGGTATTGAATAAAGAAAAGTTCGATATTATTTATAGTTGTGGTCCGAAGCCGATGATGATGGCCGTGGCCGATTATGCGTGTAAGACAGAAACGGAATGCGAAGTCTCTCTTGAAAATACAATGGCTTGCGGTATTGGAGCATGCCTGTGTTGCGTAGAAGATACGAAACAGGGTAATGTATGCGTATGTACCGAGGGCCCGGTCTTTAACACGAAACGATTAAAATGGCACGATTAAATGTAAATATAGGCAGCCTGGAATTGAAAAATCCGGTTATGACTGCATCGGGAACTTTTGGTTATGGTACGGAATTTTCCGATTTCTTCGATATTTCGGCATTAGGAGCAATTATCGTAAAGGGAACGACACTTGCTCACCGTGAAGGTAATCCATACCCGCGTTTGGCTGAGACACCGGCAGGTATGCTAAATGCCGTAGGATTACAGAACAAAGGGGTAGAATATTTTGCAGAGAAAATTTATCCGGCAATCAAAGATATTGATACGAATATACTTGTAAATGTAAGTGGTTCCACCGTAGGCGATTATGTGGCATGTGCCGAGCGTATAGCCTCTTTGGAAAATATTCCGGGCATAGAACTGAATATCTCCTGTCCTAATGTGAAACAGGGAGGTATGGCTTTCGGTACATGCACAGCCAGTGCTTCTGAGGTTGTCCGCGCCGTACGCCGCGTTTATCCCCGTACGATGATTGTAAAGCTTTCTCCGAATGTTACGGATATTACCGAGATCGCCCGGGCGGTTGAAGCAGAAGGGGCAGATTCCGTTTCTTTAATCAATACGCTTTTGGGGATGGCCATAGATGCCGAGCGCCGGCGTCCTGTTCTTTCAACAGTGACAGGCGGTTTGTCCGGCCCATGTGTCAAACCAATAGCATTGCGTATGGTCTGGCAGACTTCGCGTGCCGTTAAAATCCCGGTTGTTGGCTTGGGTGGTATTTCAAATGCCCGGGATGCCATTGAGTTTTTACTTGCAGGGGCTTCAGCCATACAAATAGGTACTTACAATTTTATCGATCCTACAGTTTCCATGTCTGTTATTGAGGGGATCGACGAATATCTGAATCGTCATGGTTTTAGTAGTGTACAGGATATTATAGGGGCATTGGAAGTCTGACTAAACTGCAAGGTACGAAAATATTTGTATCGATAATATTCTGGTTGTCAGGAAATACTATTTATCAAAATAAAAATCCGTTTTGTAAAACGGATTTTTTTAGTTCTTACTACAACCTTATTTTAAAAATTTCAGATATAAAAAATGAGTGGATTTAATATCCACTCATTTTTTATATTGATAACAGATTATTTTTTGTCCGAGGCAATTTTTCTGCCGTTTGTTGCGGAAGCCGTGGTCGTACAATTATTTATCTGATGCCGATTAGTGTGCTTTTGATTCCAAGTTTTTCCTTTTATTTGTAAGATTATTTACGGCTTATCTCAATCCCAGATAGGCATCGGTCCGGTCTTGTATATTTTTTTGTAAGTCGTAATAGTACAAATCATAATCCAAGCCGTGGAGTATTCCTTCCGGAAATAATTGAGAACCTTTATTCTGATGTTTCTGGTCGATGGTCGAACAGACGATAACGTTTCGTTGTAAATCTATTTTAGCATCGGCATACTGCGGATAATCGTTGTATTCGTTATTTTCAAAAATTCGGCTACCCAAGCTCTGTTCTTTGGCAGCATAACTTTCGTCTCTGTTCCAATTGATCGGATTTATCGTTAAGGCACCCGGTAATACGACCGGATTGGCATCCGTCACACCGGGGCTTTCGGTATTCCACGATATAATAACGCCCGTATCTGTAGCTCCCTCGGCAAAATGCAGGTGCGGGTTTTTAGCAAGATATTCGGGTGTTACGGAATAGCCTATTATATAGGCGGCAATCATACGTGAAAGTACTTCTGGCTTGTCTTTCAGGTATTCCAGCAGGTAGATGCTTGTTGAAGAACCCTGAGAATGTCCTGCCAGAAAGAAAGGACGTCCGTTGTTATAGTTGTCCAGATAATATTCAAAAGCTTCTATTGCATCTTCGACCGGAATTTCTTTCATAAGCTTCTCCTGTTCATCTAAGAGGAGCCGGAGTAAATAGCCTGCGTTCATTTGTCTGTAATAAGGCATATAGAGGTTTGCAGTATTTATAAATGCCGAGGCCTGCCGGTCTTTCGAACGAACGGCACCCGCACGCATACCGGGGTCTGTCACAGCGCATGAATGGTTGTTTCCTGTATAGGTCGTGGGATAAAGAAAAAATACATCTACAGCTTTGCCTTTTCCCGCTTTGCCTGAGTTTACAAGCCAGTTTGAAAGATCGGAGTAATCCGTTCGCGTTGTCAGCGGATTTTCTTCTTTACAGCAACAAAGCAGCAGAAGAAATAATGTGCATGTAAAGAACGTGTGCCATCTATGGATAGAAAGGACATTTTGTCTCATGGCCGTAATAAATAATATTGGTTAGTTATACAATAAATATGATTTAGAAATATTTTATGTTTACTCCAGTGTATTTTTATGTCTGTCCGATTTATTATCCCGTTTAATCCGTCTGTCTCCGGAGTTCGGAATCACTTATTCAAAGTAATTATTCGTACAGCTCTTCTATTCTCGTGATAACTTTTTTTAGATATAACAGAATGTATCTTGACAGTTTTTTATTTTCCAGATATTACTGATTTTATCAGTCTTGCGATCTGAGCATGTAGGTCAATTCTTTAATTTTTATCAGAATAGAATCCTTTTCAGAAACTTAATCGAGAAAAATTCTATTGTAGAGATACATGCTCTATCGATACCAAAGTTAATAATTTTTTATTATATCGGATAAATTGCAATTTATTTTTGCAGGGGTGATGTGTGTATGTTATTAGAACAGAAAAAGTGAGTTCTGGTTGTACATGAAAAACAGGATTGCAGCCGATCGTATTTGAAATGTAATATTAATTTTGATGCTATAAATTACAGTAGAACGGATAGGCCAAAGAAGATATGTTTCCGTCGTATGGATATTGTAACGTTATCTCTATTTTTCGTATGGATAAAGTTCATTCCACCAAGCTGGATTGTCTTTTAAATATTTTTCGAACCAGGCAAATATCGTATTGTACCATTTAATTCGTTTGCTGTGGTTCGTTATGGCATGTCCTTCATTTTCGACCTCAATCAATTCGACCTCACGCCCTAATAATTTTAGAGCTGTAAAGAGCTGCCGGCTTTCCTCCGGGGGCACGTTGTTGTCGCTTGTGCCGTGCAGCAACAGTAATGGTGTGTGTATTTTGTCGGCGTGGAAAAGAGGACTTTGGCTGACAAAAAGAGTACTGTCGTTCCATGGATAGCTGTTGCGGTTAGCTGTAAGCCCGTATTGGTATCCCCAGGTTCCGCCTCCCCAGTAAGAGGCAATATTGCTGATTCCTGCATGCGCTATTGCGGCCTTGAATAAATCCGTTTGTGTCAGAAGCGCTTGGGTGATAAATCCACCGAATGAGGCGCCAAGACAACCTATCCGTTTTCGATCGATATAAGGATACTTCCGGATAAGCGTTTCTACTCCTTCTATTATTTGTCCCGTAACGTTTTTACCCCAGTCGTTCTGATGCTTTGCCGAATATTCCTGTCCGTATCCGATGCTTCCGGTAGGATTTAAAGTGTACACCACATAACCCATAGCTGCAAAAAGGGCCGGAGGATAGCGCGTATCGAAGCGTTGTGCGGTGGGAAGCACCCCGCCGTAATAATAGACAATAAGAGGATAACGTTTATTCGGGTTGAAATCAGAAGGGAAATAGAGTGTGCCCGGAATTGTGTCGCCGTCCTTATCCGTAAAATCGAAGGGTTTGGTTTCTCCGAGCTCTATTCCTTCAAGGCGTTTTGCAGAAAGATCATCGATTAATTTGGAATGCCCCTTTCGCATATCTAATTCGTAAACGCGTGTCGCATTGCCGGCACTCTCTCCGCTGTAAATAGCACATACGCCGTCCGTGTTGAAGTTAATGGACGTGATGATAGATTCATTGAGGGGTATATGCCGGAACTGTTTTGTCCGGATATTATAGCTGTATAGTTCCTCTCTGTCACGAGTATTGGTGGTAATGAATATTTCGTTTTCTTTAATCCACTCGATATCTTTAACTGAAGGGTCGAACTCTTTGGTGACAGGAGTTACTTTTTTGTTGTCGATATTAAAAAGATAAAGCTGTATATCGTAATCGTTCGAAGGTTCTGCGTATGGAATCTGTTTTCCGATATTACCGAAAGCGTCCGGAGACCCCAGAACGGCAATATCTTTACCGGAAGGGGAAAAAATGGCTTTTTGCAGATAGGGTTGGTCTGTTAGTAATGTATCTATTTGTCTTGTCTTTAAATCGATTCTGAAAAAAGAGGAAAAATAGAAAGGAACCTGAGTCAGTTTTTCTTTCTCTGTTTTAAAAAGTAAGTAACGTCCGTCGGCGGAAGCGTCCATAGGCTGAATAGGTTGGTTTCCGAACGTGAGTTGTTCACAAAGTTTGGTTTGCAGATTATATAGGTAAAGATTTGCGGCACCCGGAATAGCTTCGGCTTTTTCTCCGGGTGAGGTTACTCTCTTCAGTGGAGAACTGTTGCTGATGTGAGTATTTTTTTGAAGAATGAAAAATTCTTTTCCGGTAGGCGAGAAATAAATGTCTCCTTCCGGTAGATTCTCGGCTACGATATCTTGTTGTTGGGTTTGAGGCGAGAGAGTTCTCATGCAACGGTTTGCTCCCGGAAGTTTTATCATACTGTATAGTAAGTCGCTGCGGGGTATCCAACGGAATGTTTCGTTTCCGTTGCCAGAGCAGAAGGTTTTATTTTTTTCGATATCGTTTACCTGCCATGTTGTCAAAGCTGTTCCGTCTGAAAATATTTGCCGTGTCTGTATATAGTACCATTTTCCCGACGGAGAGATGGATAAATCCGAAAGACGGTTGTATTCCATAAAATCCTGTAATTTCAGCATTCTTTTATCGCCGGAGGAAAGTTTTATTTCACATGAATCTTCCGCCAGAAAGCGGATTCGCATTGCCGGAGTTTCTGTCGTATCGGCTTTTGCCAACCGTTTGATACGTACCGTATAGGTACGTGGTTCGGCTTTAATTTCTACTGAAAGAGGTTGTGCTTGTTCCAGAGAGGTGTCACGTGTGTTTTTATAGCTTTCGAGTTTTTCGTCTATAAAAACCTGCAAAGGATCGGTCGCTGTAATTTCCAGTGAACATGGGGTGAATACGGAAGGAGTCAGGTCGAACGTATATTGTTGCAACTCATATCCGTTTGCGGGGCGGCTAAGGTAGAATACGGAATCATCGGAAGCTTTTATTATTTCGGAAACTGATTGGTCAGGAAGCATTTGCGTATTCCGCAGCAGCTCGTATTCCTGATAAGGCGTCTTATAAGCATCGAGCTGTGTAGTGCCGTAAGGAAGATGTACCGAAACAGGAGGATAAGAGCGCAAGTCCGATAAAGATATGCTGTTTTGTGCATATAAATATGTGAAAAAGAAGATCAGTGTCAGATTGAGTATTCCCCGTTTCATCAGCAGCCCCGTTTTATCAGATCATAGCACCTTGCCACACGAAGGAGTCATCGAATAAATCATCTATCTTGCAGTCTTTAGGGAAAATTCCGAAAAAAGCCGATCCCGATCCTGTCATTGAGCAATAGAGGGCGCCGTTATCATAAAGAGCGAGCTTAATGTCCCGGAGAGTAGGGATTGTTTCGAATACGCTTTTTTCGAAATCGTTTATCATTTTATCTTTCCATTGTTCGACTGGTTTCTTTATTATTTCGTGGATTGGATATTCCGGATTTTTGGGATTGATACCCTTATAGGCGTTTTTGGTGGAGACGTTTACCGGAGGCTTGACAATATAAAGATGATAATCTTTCAGGGAAAGGTCTGTTTCCTGAAATTCGTTTCCGATACCCGAGGCCAGAATAGGCCTGTTACGGATAAAGAAAGGACAGTCGGCACCCAGTTGTGCTGCGAGCTTTTCCAACTCGTTCTCCGAAAGGTGAAGGCCTGCCATTTCATTTAAAGCCTTTAATGCAAATGCCGCGTCGGACGAACCGCCACCGAGACCTGCCTGTGACGGAATTATTTTCCAAAGATAAAAATCGACCGGAGGAAGGGAATAATGGGAATTCAGAAGATTATAGGCTTTGACTACCAGATTGTCTTCCGGTGCACATTCCGCGTCCATTCCTGTGGTGTGCAAAGTGCATGTTCCGCGCGGACGTGATGAATCCTGTGAGGGTAATACTTCGAGAATGTCTCTGAGATTAACCGGATAGAAAAGGGTTTCTATGTTGTGATACCCATCTTTCCGGCGGGCTACAACGTTCAGCCCCAGATTTATTTTTGCATTCGGAAAAACGATCATTTTTTCTTTTTTTGAGAATGTAAAGATAATGCAAATCAGAAGTAAAATCAAGTTTTCTGAATTTAGCTGCGATGCGGCTTATCTGTTACAAAGATAAGAGAAAAGGGGTGTGAGCCGGAATTTATTCCGTTTTTTACAGAATTATCTTTTGCCCTCTGTCAAGGATAGCGAAGGTTGAAAGGCAAAATCAAAGCTTGCTTTGTATTTTGTCCGGAGTACATCCTATAAATAGTATTTCCGGAAACAGTGGGTTAGCCGGAAAATATGCCTTAAATATGATGTTCTTCCGGTGATTGTGTAAAAGATATTTTTGGTTTTGTATGGAATGTTGAAAAGTGTGTGGAAAGTCGGAGAATAGACTTCGGGGCATGTAAACAGATTTATGATTATCTTTGTAAGGTTTGATAAATAACGGCGATGGCAGAAAATAATAATACCAGAAAAAAACGGACGACGTTAGCGGATGCGGCGATAGCGCCTCTCGGTCGTATCCAGCCTCAGGCAAGAGAATTGGAAGAAGCTGTTTTAGGTGCGATCATGTTGGAAAAAGACGGTTATTCGATTGTCAGTGATTTGCTGAAACCTGAAAGCTTTTATGAAAAATCGCATGAGAAAATTTATGCGGCCATCGTAGATCTGGCCTCGGCTCAACGTCCGATCGATATGCTTACGGTAACGGAACAGTTACGCAAGCGTGGCGAACTGGATGAAGTGGGAGGCGCGGGTTACATTGCTGAATTGACTGGTAAAGTGGGTTCGGCTGCCCATGTGGAATTTCATGCCCGTATTATAGCGCAGAAATACCTGGCGCGTGAACTGATTACTTTTTCGTCGGGAGTGCAAAACAAAGCTTTTGACGAAACGCAGGATGTAGACGAGCTGATGCAGGAGGCGGAAGGCAAACTGTTTGAGATATCGCAGCGAAATGTAAAAAAAGACGTTACGCAGATTAACCCGATTATCCGGGAGTCTATGGAACTGATTCAGAAAGCTGCTGCACGTACTTCGGGATTGAGCGGTTTGGAAACCGGCTTTAAAGAGCTCGATAAGATGACTTCCGGTTGGCAGAACTCGGACCTTGTCATTATTGCAGCCCGTCCTGCAATGGGAAAGACGGCTTTTGTATTGTCGATGGCTAAGAATATGGCGGTCGATTTTAATATACCGGTTGCTGTTTTCTCTCTTGAAATGTCGAATGTTCAGTTGGTAAACCGTTTGATTTCGAATGTTTGCGAACTGGATTCGAAAAAGATTAAGAACGGACAGCTTGCCCCGTATGAATGGGAACAGCTCGATTTTAAGATTAAAGATTTATACGATGCACCTATTTTTATCGACGATACTCCGAGTCTTTCGGTCTTTGAGTTACGGACAAAAGCCCGCAGATTATGCCGTGAGCATGGTGTGAAGTGCATTATAATCGACTACTTGCAGCTAATGAACGCAAGCGGAATGAATTTCGGCAGCCGTGAACAGGAAGTAAGTACGATTTCCCGTTCGTTAAAAGGTCTGGCTAAGGAATTGAATATCCCGATCATTGCACTGTCACAGTTGAACCGTGGCGTGGAGGCACGTCAGGGAAATGAAGGTAAACGTCCGCAGTTATCCGACCTTCGTGAATCGGGGGCGATCGAGCAGGATGCGGATATGGTTTGTTTTATACACAGGCCCGAATATTATAAAATCATGGAAGACGCACAGGGTAATTCGCTTGCGGGGGTGGCCGAGATCATTATAGCCAAGCACCGTAACGGCTCTGTCGGCGATGTCCGGTTGCGTTTTAAAGGTGAATATGCGAAATTTCAGAATCTTGAAGACGATTTCATCCCGAATGAGTTTACTTCGCGGATGGTTACGGCATCCGACGATCTTCCGTCGGCCCCTTCTTATTCGGCTCCGGTTCCCGATAACGGTATGCCTTTCTGAGAAAGTTGTAGTGTATAAATATCTTTATTTTTAGGATTTATTCTTACCTTTGCCGAGCATTTATTGTATAAGAAATAAACTTGTTAAACCATGAATATATCGTATAACTGGTTAAAAGAATATCTTGATTTCGATCTGTCTCCTCAACAGGTTCTGGAGGCTCTTACTTCTATCGGTCTCGAAACAGGAAGCGTAGAAGAAGTGCAAACTATAAAAGGTGGTCTGGAAGGGCTGGTTATCGGCAAGGTGCTGACATGTGAAGAGCATCCGAATTCCGATCATCTCCATATTACGACCGTTGATTTGGGCGGTGACGCTCCCCAACAAATTGTGTGCGGGGCTCCGAACGTAGCGGCAGGACAGAAAGTTGTTGTGGCCACGATCGGTACGGTACTCTATTCCGGAGATGAACAGTTTACGATAAAAAAATCAAAAATTCGTGGTGTCGAGTCGAATGGAATGATTTGTGCCGAAGATGAAATAGGAATCGGTACCGATCATGCAGGAATTATCGTACTTCCAGAAGATGCTACGGTCGGTATGCCTGCAAAGGAATATTACAATATCAAAAGCGATTATATACTGGAAGTGGACATCACACCGAACCGTGTGGATGCAACTTCTCATTACGGGGTAGCACGCGATTTATTTGCCTATCTCCGTCAGAACGCTTTACCCGGAATATTGAAGAGGGCTTCTGTCGATGGCTTTTCAACGGAAAAAGACGTTAAAGGAGTAGAGGTCGAGGTTTTGAATAGTGAAGCTTGTCCCAGATATAGCGGATTGACGATCTGCGGGGTTACGGTAAAGGAAAGTCCGGCTTGGCTGCAGGAAAAATTGCAATTGATAGGGCTTCGTCCCATCAATAATGTGGTGGATGTTACAAATTATATCCTTCATGAGACAGGACAGCCTTTGCATGCTTTTGACCGGAGTAAAATTATCGGTGATAAGGTGGTTGTAAAAACAATGTCCGAAGGTACGAAGTTCGTTACACTTGACGGAGTAGAACGTACGTTGAGTGAGCGAGACCTTATGATTTGTAATACGGAAACAGCCATGTGTATAGCTGGTGTTTTCGGCGGACTCGATTCGGGTGTTACGGAAGCAACAACCGACGTTTTTCTTGAATCGGCTTATTTCCATCCTACATGGATACGAAAAACAGCACGTCGTCACGGATTGAATACGGATGCTTCTTTCCGTTTTGAACGAGGATGCGATCCGAATAATACTATTTATGTGCTGAAACGTGCCGCTCTTCTTATCAAAGAGGTTGCAGGCGGCGTTATCTCGGGTGAGATTCAGGATTTTTATCCTGTTCCTATCAATCCGGCAGAAGTGCTTCTTTCGTACGATAAGGTAAATAAACTGATCGGAAAAGAGATTCCCAAACAAACGGTGAAATCGATCCTGAACAGTCTGGAAATTGAAATCGTATCGGAAACGGAAGATGAACTTCGATTGAAAATCCCGACATACCGCGTCGATGTAACCCGCGATGTAGATGTTATAGAAGATATTCTCCGTATTTACGGATATAATAATGTGGAGATTGGCGATTGCCTGAAATCGACTCTATCATATAAGAGCGATACAGACCGTAATATCGAGCTTCGTGTTCTTATTTCCGAACAGCTTACAGGTTGTGGATTTAATGAAATCATGAACAACTCGCTTACGAGCTCATCTTATTATGAAGGCCTTTATTCCTATCCTGAGGCTAAATTGGTTTTTTTAAAGAATCCGTTGAGTTCCGACTTGAATGTGATGCGACAGACCCTGTTGTTCGGTGGTTTGCAAAGCATAGCCTATAACCGCAACCGGAAAAACGGAGACCTTGCTTTTTATGAGTTTGGAAATTGTTATCAGTTCGATGCCGATAAGCATACGGATGAAACAGCCCTTTCCGGCTATAGTGAAGAGTTTCGTTTAGGATTATGGCTTTGTGGTAATCGCGTAAGCAACAGTTGGGCCCATGCCGATGAAAAGAGTACTGTTTTTGAATTGAAAGCATACGTTCTGAATATATTGAAACGGCTGGGAGTTCAGACCGATAAGCTGATAATGGGCAACGTTGATAGCGATCTTTATAACGAAGCGTTGTCTATACATACGATGTCGGGACGTTGTCTGGGTACTTTCGGTATTGTGCGGAAAAAAATCCTGAAGCGATTCGATATCGATACAGAAGTTTATTATGCCGAATTAAACTGGGATATGCTTATGAAAGAGATTCGTAAGCATAAGGTTCTCTTTACTGAAATATCGAAATTCCCGTCTGTAAAAAGAGACCTTGCATTGCTGGTTGATTCGACAGTCACATTCGACGATATAGCTAAGCTTGTAAGGGATAGTGAGAAAAAATTGCTCCGGGATGTACAGCTTTTTGATGTTTATGAAGGCAAGAACCTGCCTGCCGGTAAAAAATCTTACGGGGTAAGTTTCTGGTTGCAGGACGATGAAAAAACTTTGAAAGATAAGCAGATCGATGCCATTATGACGAAGTTGCAGAAGATTCTGGAACAGAAGTTGGGGGCACAGTTAAGATAAGGCTTTAAAGATAAATAGAATAACATATATGGGAAGAGCATTTGAATATCGCAAAGCGAGAAAAATGAAACGCTGGGGAAATATGGCCCGCGTGTTTACAAAATTAGGAAAGGAAATTACTATAGCAGCAAAAGCGGGAGGCCCTGATCCCGATACGAATCCGCGTTTGCGTGTCTTGATACAACAGTCGAAAAAGGAAAATATGCCTAAAGAGAATGTTGAGCGCGCAATCAAGAAAGCAACTTCGAAAGAAGAATCGGATTACAAAGAAATGGTTTATGAGGGTTATGGCCCTTATGGTATTGCGATCGTAGTCGAAACGGCTACGGACAATACAACCCGAACGGTTGCGAATGTACGGAGTTATTTCAATAAGTTCGGTGGTTCTTTGGGAACAAGCGGTAGCCTTGAATTCCTATTTGACCGGAAGAGTGTATTCCATATTGCGAAAAAAGAGGGTATTTCGTTAGAAGACCTGGAATTGGAATTAATTGATTTTGGTGTGGATGAACTGGTAGAGGATGAAAATGAATTGGTTCTTTATGGTGATTTCTCCTCTTATTCTGCTATTCAGAAATATCTGGAAGAGAATGGATTTGAGATTTATAGTGCTGAATTTGAACGTATTCCGAATGATGTAAAAGAGGTTACGGAAGAGCAGCGCGTTCAGTTGGAGAAACTGTTGGAGAAGTTTGAAGACGATGAAGATGTTCAGAATGTCTTCCATAACATGAAGGAGGAGGATAGCGACGAAGAAGCATAATTTAATTTCCGGAAAACCGGAAAAGATCCAAGTATAAAAAAAGAGGGCACTGTAAAATGCTCTCTTTTTGTTTATAAAATTGATAACCGGTTACGTATTTATTCCGTAACCGGTTTTTTTCTATGCAAAATTTACATTACCAGGGTACGCGTTTGTTGGGATCTTTTTCTTTGGTCGGATAAAGTTCTCCGCTACCGCCCCGGTTCCAACTTGTAAGCACGGCTTTTACTTTTCCCAATTGTGCCTCTACAAGGTTGTATTCATTCTGTCCGGAGTGTTGTTCTACGCTGTAATATCCATTATATCCGGCATCGCGGAGTACGGAAAGGCGTTGCGGAAGATTCGGATCTTCACAGCAGTCCCATGGAATATGCGTATGAGCCACATATTTGGCTGCGGCCTTTTCAGCTGCCAGATTTTCTTCCGGCGTGCCGCGCCAACCGCCAAAATGCATACATATACCAAAACCCGGATGATCGACCGCTTTAATCAGCTTTTCCGTGTGTTTCCAATGTCCCTCCGGACCCCAGTGATTTTCGGCTCCCACTTTAAATCCGTTGTCATAAGCAAACTGGGCAAGCTCTTTATAGCGTTTTACGATAAAGTCGAACTCCTGATCGGTCCATCCGTTCTCTTCTTTCCGGCCGTTAAGCATATAAGGGCCAGCATCGAAGCGTACAAAGCCTGCACCGAGACGTTTTGCGATTTGCATATAACGGTCTTGTGTAGCACGGAGCTTTTTCGGATCGTCGTCTCCGGCATGCATGATGTGAGCACCGTCAACGGCAATATTAGGAACGACTAACTGCCGGTCTTCGAGAGCTGAGTATACCTTATCGATAAAATCGTCGTCGGTACTGGTGAACATACCGCTCCATATATCTGCAGCCTCCAGACCATAACGATATTTACATGTCTCGCAATAGTGGAAAATATCCATCATTCCTGCATTTACGAGGCCATGGAACGAATAGGAGAGTGTAGAGACGCGCATAGGTTGGAAAGCGTCTTTATTTACTGTCGTTGCTGTTGTGGCGGCAGCTATTTTTGCTGCGGGCGTGGCAGCTATGGCAGCTATTCCCAGTGCCGAGTTACGAAGAAAATTACGTCTTGTTGTCATATGATAGTAGGTGTGTAGGTTATTAATTACATTTCCCATCCTTTACGGACTTTTCTGGTAAGAAGTTTGTTGGCTTCTGTATCGTTGGTGATGGTACGCGTTTTGGGATCGTATTCCAGCTTTTTACCATTGCTCATCAATGAAACGGAACCAAGATTGAAAGTTTCGTTCACTTCTTTGGCAAACTCGAAAGAACCCGGGCTTTTGCCTTTTCCTTTGCATCCGTCTACCCATGCCTGCAGCCAGCGTTCGGTGCCGTCAGGTAATGCGCTGCGGGGATGTTCGGGCATAGGATAACCTTTTATATCGGCGTATGCTTTGGCACGATCGCCTACGATAACAGGATTGTCGCGCAGGAATCCCGATACGATAGCGCCTTTGTCTCCGACAAACATCATGCCTTCTATAGGAAGGTCGTCGCCTTCGTATCCTTCCGGAGCCTGAGGCTTCATACCGCCGTCATGCCATTGAAGGATAATTTTGCCTGAGCCGTCTTTGTAAGGAACTTCAAAACGGTAAGCAGCTGCCATCGGATAAGAATAATCGTTGACAAGAGTATAAGGTACGTTATTTTTTAGTCCGATAACACGTGAGAAACGTGTACTGGCCGAAGTTGCCGAACCGAGCTTTAAAGCGTCGAATACAGACCAGAGGCTGTAATATCCCATATCGGCAATCGCTCCGGCTCCGAATTCATACCAACCGCGGAATCTTGCATGGGTATATTCGGGATTGTATGGACGCATCTCTGCCGGGCCTAACCAGAGGTCCCAGTTGAATCCGTCCGGAATGGGAGGGGTATCTGTCGGTATGGTCGGATATTGAGGCCATACGGGACGGTTTGTCCAGTTGTGGATCTCTTTCAGTTTTCCGATTGCTCCGGCATCGATCCATTTCTTTATTTGTTCCATGTTACCGTCGCCGAAAGCATTGTATGCCATCATATGCGTAGATACGTTCGAAGCCTGTGCTGCATCTACCACTTTCATAGCTTCTGTCATTTTGTTGCCGAGAGGTTTGTGCATAATTACATGCTTGCCTCTTTTTATGCAGTCTAATGCCTGGTAAGAGTGCAGGTGGTCGGGTGACATAATTTTTACTGCATCGACGTCTTTCATCGTGTCCAGAAGCTGCCGGTAATCTTCTACCGCTACAACGGAACCTTTATAACCGGGGCGGTTCTTGCGGTAATAGATTTCTACCACTTCTTTCATTACGTTTCTGCCGCCGGGAATACCCTTAATTCCCGCTTTCCAGTTTGGTTCTCCGATGAGCTCGCGTAATCCGTCACGTAATCCGGTTTCGCTCCAGTGAATATAGTCGTAACTTTCTCGGTTAGGATCAGCTACTCCGACAATTTCGATGTGGGGACATTTAAGCAATGCCCTTACTTCGTCGAGGCCTTGAGTTCCGCAACCGATGTGTACCAAACGGATTTTATCGCTGGGTGCGACTTTTCCTTTTTTGGCTGCTGCAAAAACATGATTGGGAATAATGGTAAAAGCTCCGATTGCCGCTCCGGTCGAAAGGAAAGTACGGCGGTTCATTTTCAAGGATTGTTTTTTGTTTTCCATTGCATTTATAGGTTAGGCATTTTATAGTTTGATTAAAATAAAAACGATACGTATTTCGGTCAAGCCATTTCGTAAATAAAGAAACATATTTATTTTGAAGTAACCATATTATTTAATATTTTTTTATACAATCATTTGAGAAAATAGATGGATATCTTGTGCACATTTACTTTTTTTGTCCGGATGTTTTTTGATTTACTAAAAAGGGGAATAAAAGAGCTATATGTGCCTGAAACATTACAGTTGTTCTTTTGTTAAAAATAATGGAAGGGTATTTGTCCTCTCTGGTTATAATTATAATCTGTAAAAAAATGAATTAGTTATGAAGACAGTAAAAGAATCGTTACTGAATCGCCGTTCTATCCGTCGTTACGAACGTCGCGCTCTCGATCCGGAACAGATGTTATTTATTTATGATGCAATACGGAATACACCGACAAGTTATAACGGTCAGCAATTTTCTGTAATCGCATTGACCGATCCCGAGCGGAAAGCAGAGCTCTCGGAAATTGTTCAGCAGAAACAGGTGAAGACATGTGCTCTTTTTCTCATTTTTTGTGTGGATTTTCATAAGCTCCATTTAGCTGCTGAATTAATAGGAGAGGAACAACCGTGTTTTCAGGATACGATAGATGGTTATACGGTGGGTGTCATCGATGCTTCGCTCGCTATGGGAAATGCCCTGATTGCTGCCGAATCAATGGGATTGGGAACTTGCTGTATCGGATATACCAGAACTTCGGCACCTGAAGCTATCGCTGAATTCCTGGCATTACCGAAGGGGGTTGCGGTGGTTTGCGGATTGGCAATAGGCTATCCGAATGAAATGCCCGACATGAAGCCTAAGCTTCCGCGTGATTTGGTTATTTTCGGTGATCGTTACAGGCATGATATAGAGGTAATGAAAGAAGAACTGAAGGCTTATGACGAGGAGGTAAGGCAATATAACCGTCACCGGAGCGGAGGAACAACCGACAATGATTGGATCAGACATATTCTCGAGTATCACTATATAGCGAGCAAATATAAGCTGGAAGAGTATTTGAAAGATCAGGATATCAAGATAAAAAGATAGGACTTGAGCTCGGAAATTACGAAGAATAATCCTTCCGGATACGTATGTGAAAGACAACCGGTAAGTCTTTTTGATTTAAATTATTCCGTTAATGCAGAGAATGGAACCATAAGGAAAGAAATGCAGATTTAGCAGGCGTTTATTTATCTGTTTATGTTATAAAGTTAGCCGCCACTCTTGGTTGAGAAACACAAGAGCAGCGGCTTTCGTGTTTACATGGCATCTATTTTAGATAGTAATGTTGGACAGGTTGTTCATTCTTCGTTTATCTCTGCCCAAAATGAGCGAAAATAAACTACGCCTCGGCATAATCAAATAAACTTGTTTCTGCACTCAGCTTGCACTATCTTTGTGATAAAATAACTACATTCGTGTTCTGTAAAAGCAGGCCACGAATGTATCCTGTTTCTATATAACGGTGATTGTTAGCTTTTTATTGTATCATTTCATCATTTATAATATAACAGCAAACCATGAGAAAAAAAAGATTGCTTAGTCTATTATTCGGAAGTGCGGTTTTGTTGTCCGGTTGTAATAAAACCCCGACAGCAGAGGTAGTTTTACCGCCCCTTATCGGAAACAATATGGTTTTTCAGAGAGATATACCATTGAAATTGTGGGGAGAAAGTGCTCCGGGTGCAGATATCCGGGTTCAGTTTCAGAATAAAATATTCGATACACGTGCCGATTCTTCCGGGGAATGGTCGTTGTTATTAGATAGTTATCCGGCTGGTGGACCGTATGAGTTGGTGATAAACCGTGATACTTTGCGCAATGTTTTGATTGGAGATATATGGGTTTGCTCGGGACAGTCGAACATGGAATGGCCTTTGCTGGAATCATCGAGTGCGGAAGAGGTTATGAATAATCCGGGAAATCCTCAGATACGGGTTTTTCAGGTAAGCAATAGGACTTCTCAAAAAGAAGAAAAAAATGTTTCCACCTTGTTTGGATGGGAAGAAAGCACATTGGAAAGTATTGCCGGCTTTTCCGGAGTAGGTTATCTTTTTGCCCGGGAATTGCAGAAAGATTTGAATATACCGATCGGAATTGTGAGTGCCGACTGGGGTGGTTCGCCGATAGAAGTGTGGTTAAGCAACGATATACTGAGTGAAGAGGAAAGGAGTAAACAAAAGGAAAAAGATGCTGCATATATCCGTTATCAGGAAGAACTGAAAGAGTGGAATAAGGCTCTCAGTGCAGCGGATAAAGAGAAACTGCAAGGTATAGATGTGCTTGCGGAAGATTGTGATGTGTCCGGTTGGGATACGATTACGATGCCGCGTTATTGGGAGGCTACACTTTATCCGGGTTTTGACGGATTAGTTTATCTGCGTAAAGAATTTACCCTTGATAAATTGCCTTCTTCAGCCTCAGTAACCATAGGTTGCGTGGATGATAAAGACGAGACGTATATCAACGGAGTAAAGGTCGGTAACGGAGAAGGTTTCAATACGCCCCGTACTTACGGTATCCCTGATGGCGTATTAAAGCAAGGTTCCAATGTAATAGTCATCCGTGTCATAGATAATGGAGGTAATGGAGGTATACGGCCGATAGAAAGCCTGTTGCACCTTACTTGCGAGGGTGAAAGAATACCCTTGAACGGTATATGGAATATTAAGCCCTCTTTGGCTTTGTCGGAGTTTCCGGAACAACCCAGGGGGAGTATGTGGGAAAACTCGTATCTCTATAATGCTATGTTGGCGCCTCTTACTGAAATGCCGATAAAAGGGGTGATCTGGTATCAGGGAGAATCGAATGTATGGACAGCCGGTACATATAAAGATAAATTTGAAAAAATGGTAGCCGATTGGCGTTCTAAATGGAATATGGGAGATTTTCCGTTTTTGTTTGTGCAACTGGCAAACTTTAAAGTTCCGGGTGGCGGCGACAGAGAGTGGGCTGAATTGCGTCAGGCTCAGCTGGAAAGTTTGAGTATTCCGAATACGGGTATGGCAGTAGCGATTGACATCGGTGAGGCTGATAATATACATCCTGTTAATAAAGCGGAGGTCGCACGAAGGTTAAGACTTGCTGCCGATCGGATTGCTTATGGTAAGGATATCGTTTATACAGGCCCTCTTTATCAGGGTTATCAGGTAAATGGAAATCGTCTGCTGGTTTCGTTCGACGGAGTAGGTGGTGGTCTGAAAAGCAGCGATGGTAAGCCGTTGCGTAATTTTGAGATTTCCGGTGCCGATGGGAAATGGTATCCGGCACAGGCCGAAATAAAGAACGACCAGGTAGTTGTGTATTCTCCGGAAGTAAAGCAACCGGCAGGAGTCCGTTATGCATGGGAATCAGCTCCTGAGAATGTTAACTTTTATAATGCGGAAGGTTTGCCGGCTTCACCTTTTACAAGTAAATAGAAATAGTTTGCAAGAATTAAAAATACCCTGCCGTGCTAAAAGCGGCAGGGTATTTTATTTATAGTTGTTGTTTCCGTTTTTATCGATGGCAGTTATAAAATTGTCCGGTATTGTTTTTATGGGAAATGTTTGATTTTCCGTATTACATATACAGCCGATAATTTTTTACAATATGCATGGACTGTACTGACTGGCTTTTTTCATCTTGCCGTAACTGTTGCCGTCTTTTTTCTGGAAGATATTTTTTCATGTATAAACCGGAATACCACGAAGAGAACAGGAACGATAAGTACGCCGAGCACAATCCCGCTTAACATACCTCCGATAGCGGAAATACTGATCGATACATTTCCTACGGCCGATGGACCTACGGAAAAGAGCATCGGTATCAGTCCGACCACGAAAGTAAGCGAAGTCATAAGAATAGGACGTAGCCGGAGCTTTGCGGCTTCGATTGCTGATGTGGTGAGCGACTTTCCGTCCAATCTCCGCTGCAATGCATATTCCACAATCAAAATAGCGTTTTTAGACATCAATCCGATTAGCATTAGCATGCTGACCTGCACATAAATATTATTGTCTATTCCGACTGCGTTTATAGCGAGGAAAACACCCAGAAGAGCCGTAGGTATGGAAAGAAGAACGGCAAGCGGAAGCAGGAAACTTTCATAAAGTCCGCAAAGTATCAGGTAAACCAGAACGATACTTAAGATAAAGATCATTGCGGTACTGCTTCCCGATTGAGTCTCTTCGCGTGCCATCCCCTGCCACTCGTACGTAACGTCGTGAGGAAGCACTTCCGCAGCAACCCGTGTCAGGACATCGATGAGATCGCCGGAGCTATATCCCGGCTTGGCGCCTGCGTTGACCATGATACTGTTGAACATATTGAAGCGCGAAACTACCAGTACGCCGTCCTTTTCTTTAAAGGATGCTACAGCGGAAATAGGAATGCTTTCTCCTTTAGTATTGGGAACGTAAATATCACTCAGGGTCGTTATATTTTTCCTGTTTTCGGGATTTGCCTGTAAAATTACTTTGTAATTTTTCCCGTACATGTTAAAATCGGAACATTGATAACTTCCGTAATAAGTCTGCATGACATTCATGATATTGCTTATGTTCACACCGAGCTGTTTCGCTTTTTTATGGTCTATAATGAGCTCATATTGCGGGTAATTTGTTTTAAACGGATTAATGGCGTAAGCGATTTCCGGTTGCTCGTAGAGTTTACCGACAAATTGTCCGGCGACATCGTTGAACTCTTTCAGGCTTCCTGCCGCCCGGTCTTGCATAATGAATTCCACACCTCCCAGATTACTGAATCCCGGAATGGTAGGTTGCCTTACGATAAAAAAACTGGCATCCGTAATTTGCGAAATCTGTTGCTGGATAAGCCCGCATATTTTATCTATATTTTTTATAGCTCCCCGGTCGGGTATCAGTTTTAACGAGACAAAGAGTGCTCCGGCCGACGGATTCATCGTGTTATTCATCATATCGAATCCGCTTATCGAACCCGTACTCCGGATGAAGTTATTTGTATGAACGATACTGTCGACTTTTGACAAAACAGCTTCCGTACGATGCAGTGATGTTGAAACCGGTAGATCGACCAATATCATCAGGAAACTATCGTCTTCGTTGGGAATAAATCCTTTTGGGGTACGGTTCAGCATAATGGCAGTTATCAGGCAGATAATACCGAGAGCACTCAGGCTGATCCATTTATGTTTGATTGTCTTGTAAATAATATTTCCGTACACCTTTACCAAATGATCGAACTGTGCGTTAAAAGCAATTGAAAATCTTTCTTCGAATTTGTTCCATCCTTTTTTCTGTCCTCCTTGTTTTTCACGAAGCAGAAGGGCACAGAGGGCGGGACATAATGTTAAGGCACACACACCCGATAGGGCGATTGTGGACATCATCGTTATGGCGAACTGCCGGTAAAATATACCGACAGATCCTTCTATAAAGCCGACCGGGGCAAATACGGCCACCATTACGAGCGTACTCGATATAACGGCACTGGTAATTTCACCCATGGCGGAAAATGTAGCAGATAAGGGCTCCTCTTTTTTATGGGTCATTTTATGGTTGACGGCTTCGACGACGACGACAGCGTCGTCAACAACAATTCCGACCGATAACACAAGGGCGAAAAGTGTGAGCAGGTTGATGGAAAATCCGGCTATCTGCATAAAAAGGAACGTCCCGATGATAGATACCGGTATGGCGATTGCAATAATAAGGGTAGAACGTATATTCTGTAAGAAAAGATAGACAAGGATAAATACAAGAACGAAAGCTTCCAGTAGAGTCGATTTTACCTGATTGATGGAGATGTCCAGCGACTCTTTTGTATTGTAAATATTTACAAGTTCGACCGAAGCCGGTAGTTGTTTCGCCTTTTTTTCGAGTAGTTTATTAATTTCTACCTGTATTTCGTTGGCATTTGTTCCTGCCATCTGATATACGCCGAAGAAGGTGCCCGGTTTTCCGTTTATATAACTGCTGCTGATGTAGGAAAACTGTCCGAGTTCCACTTCTGCGACATCCCTGAGGTAGACCAGCGAACCGTCATTTTCGGAACGTATTACGATATTCCGGAATTCTTCTTCCGTAATAAACTTACCGCTATACACAATCGTATATTCGAAAGCCTCTTTGCTGTTTTCTCCGAAATATCCTGGTGCACCTTCGATATTCTGGTCCTGTATGGCAGCAGCCACTTCATCGGGATTGATGTTATACTGGCTCATTTTGTCCGGTTTCAGCCATACACGCATAGAGTAGTCTTTCATACCGAACGTTTCTATTTTGCCTACGCCCGTTACACGTTTGATTTCAGGAATGATGTTGATACTTGCATAATTCTGCAGGAAAGCTTCGTCGTATTCGGGGTTATCCGATACGAGCCCGGCAATCATAATCTGGCTATTCTGCTGTTTAATTGTGGTAATACCCATCTTGACGACTGTTTCGGGCAGTTTGCTGGTGATGGTCGATACGCGGTTCTGCACGTTCACAGCTGCCATATCGGGGTCTGTACCGAGTTTAAAATAGGTAAATATCAAGAGTGTACCGTCGTTTCCGATAGTAGAAGTCATGTGTGTCATGTTATCCACTCCATTAATGGCTTCTTCTACGATTGGTGCTACGGAACGGGCTACGGTTTCGGCATTTGCTCCCGGATAACTGGCTTGTACCAGTACGCAGGGAGGGGCAATGTCGGGATAAAGCGTCATCGGCAGTTTCAGGAGGCTGATACTGCCTAGTAAAACGATTATGATTGATATAACTGCCGCCAGAATCGGGCGGGTAATAAAATTTTTAAGCATTTCAGGAATTGTTTTTTAATTCATAACGGGTTGGATTTTCATTCCCTCTGTAACGAGGTTTAATCCTGAGACAAGAATTTTATCTCCTTCCTCCAATCCCTTGTCGATAAGATATGTATCATTGAGAATTCCGGCTATATGTATTACCCGTGTCTGTACGAGACTATCGGGAGTAATATAATAAACCATGGTCTTGTCCTGCGTCTTGAACGTAGCGGTTTTGGGTACCTGAAGTACTCCCTGATGAGTTGTCGGAATGCGTACTTTTCCCGTATTTCCCGAACGGATTTTATGTTTGGGATTAGGAAAGTTTGCACGGATGCTAATGGTTCCCATATTTTTTTCAAACATGCCGCTTGTAGCGTCAATTTTTCCTCCGTGCTCGTATTCGTGTCCGTTTACAAGTACGAGTGTTACGGGAAGGGTATCATTTACAATGTCGTATTTTTCTGAGAAATTTACGTAATCGGCTTCGCTCATCGAGAAGTATGCACGTACGTTGTCGATGTCTGTTATTTGTGTCAGGGACAATGTGTTAGATGGAGATATAAGGCTTCCGGTCTTAAACGGAAAACGTCCGATAAAGCCATCGATAGGAGCCGTGATATTGGTATATCCGAGTTGTATTTTTGCATTGCTGACGGCAGCTTCGGCCTGTGTTACGGCGGCCTGAACCGATTTGTATTCGGCTTCGACCGTATGCAATTGAACTTCTGAAATTACACGGTTCTCTACAAGTTCACGGGATTTATCCACTTCAATCCGGGCTTTTGTAAGATTGGCTTCGCATACGGCAAGATTGGCTTTTGCCTGATTATATTGTTGCCGGTAAACACTCTCTTCTATCTTAAAGAGAAGTTCTCCTTTCCGTACATAATCGCCTTCGTCTACACAGATTTTTTCGAGATAGCCTTCTACGAGCGGACGTATCTCTACATCCATTTCTCCCTCTATTAGAGCCGGATACTCTATATATGACCGGGCGTCTCCTCTCTGAACAGTAGTGACTTTCAGCTTTGCAGGGCCTTGTTGAATGGTCTTATCTGCATTTTTATTGCAGCTATAGAGAAGAAATCCGGATAAAATAGCGCATAAAAGTACAGGCACTTTTTTCCGGAAAATGTCGTTTTTCGTATCGTTCTGTTTCATGTTGGTGTTAAATAATTCTGATTTTTTTAGTGATGGTGCGTTTGTTCTGTCCGTTTTTGCAATAAAGGGTGAGCATAGTTTTTCCGTTTCAGCAAAATTCCCATTTTGATGTGCGAAAATAGCTATTGTTTAGCGTATAAAAATTGATTTATGATAAGAAATTATTTTTTTGAAGACCGTATTCTACTGAGTGACTCGGGGGTGATTCCGATGATGGACGCGATATGCTTAAGTGCGGCTCTTTGAAAAAGCTGCGGAGCTTCTTTCAATAGCAGTTCATAGCGCCTTTTTGCATTGATCGAATTGTAGATTGTGTAATATCTGTCGATAGCGAGCATTTCGAGCTCTATAAGTTTTCTGCCCCAGTTTGCAAGTTCAATATTATTCAGGAAGAGCTCTTCCAGTTTTGCACGGGAAAAACGGAGAAGCGTACTGTCTTCGATACTTTCCACATTGATGTCGGACGGCTTGTTTTTAACGTATCCGGGCATGGAAGCCAGCACATCGTATTCGAATGCGAACCACATATTTATCTCTTTTCCCTCTTTGGGTACGTATGCACGGAGACAACCTTTTTTTATGAAATAAAGGTGATTGTCCGTTTGTCCTATACGAAAAAGAGTATCGCCCTTTGACAGATTGACTTCTTCCATGTTTTGTAAAAGGAGAGCGATGGAACAATCGGAGATAGGATAGGGCTTTCTCAATATGTCGGTAATCTCTTTGTCCATGCGCGGGGGAATCTGTTCTTAAGCTGTCATTCTGATAGTGGGCCGCAAATGTAAGAAGTTTATGCTTTTTATAGATTGTTTTTTTGTGAATAACTGTATATTGAATGATAAATTTTACTTATTATCTGCCTTTTTGTTATTCAGCAGTTAATAATGAGACGGAATTTCAAAGGAAGAGAATCCTTTTAATAATTTGAAAAGATTAGTTTAGGACATTATTTTCTTCGTAAAAACTATCATTGATGTGATTTTCTTCATTTTTTTCTGCATTGTCTGGTGAACTTTGCAATACTGAAGCATTGTTTATGAAAAGATAAGAATCCAAAGTATTCCATTTAAGAGAAACAGTTGACTTCTGTTTGTTTCAAAACGGATATTGTTCAGGTTGAATTCGGGGAAAATATTATGTAATCAGATATCGAGAGCCAGATTGAGGTAAGGCGACGGGTAGGGGTGAAGAGGATGAAAAAGAGCATAAGGAACGCTGTCTGGATTTTCTTTTTCCACCGGAAGCCGGAATTCTGTCGTTTGCCGGAAATAGAACTTCCGGAGCGAAGAAGTCATAGCCTCATAGGTTTGTTCGCCTGCTGTTTCTACAATTGTTACTTTCTCATTTGCAGGTAGGGTTAATGCATATTGATCGGATGAGATAAGCAGTTCTCCGCCTTGTGCGAACAGCTCGTTGAGCGTGACTTCAATATGCTTGTCCGGCCAGTAAACACTGTTATTTTGTAAGTATATTTTACGAAGCGTCTGCAGTAGCTTTATATGTTCTGTGGTTACTGTCTGCAGGCGTTTCCACACTTTTGGCTCCGGAGTCATTACAGGCGGATAGGTAAGAATATTCAGATAAGCGGTTTGAGTGAATCCGAAGCGTCGGTAATAATCGAAAAGCGGTTTCGTAGCAGGAACGAGTGCTAATTCGTATTGTTTTTTACGGGCGAATGTTATTGCCGAATTCAATAATTTTCCCATTAAACCTTTTTTCCGGTGAGCGGGATCCGTAGCGCATGCGTATATGTAATAGAGCGGATAATCTTGTGTAGTTTCCTGTAAAACACCTTTCAGCAGGAAAAGCATGGATGTAATCGTTCCGTCCGTATCGGTAAGCAGGCAATGTCCGGGGCTAAACAGATCGCGGAAAAAGTGATCGAGAAACGTATCGCTATCGTTAAAAACCTTCTTCCACAAGATGTGTAGTGCGGGTATATCGTCGTTTTTTGCCGGGCGTATCATAAAATCACGTATTCGTATTTGAGGACGATGGGCTTGAGACTGTTTTAAGCTTAGCGATGTAAAGTTCGTCCAACCGGTCGGGAT
Source organism: Bacteroidales bacterium (assembly GCA_029007825.1). Classification (GTDB taxonomy): domain Bacteria; phylum Bacteroidota; class Bacteroidia; order Bacteroidales; family JAQXIO01; genus JAQXIO01. The sequence goes on from JAQXIO010000018.1 coordinate 34,742, forward strand.
AATAAGATAACTTGGCTTGCCTGAGCCCTTCGTCTCCTCCGTCTTCTGCCCTATTTATATAAGTATAACCCTGTGCATAATGCTGAACGAATAATTTATTGATTTGCTGTGAGGCTCCGCGTATGTTATGCAGGGATTTTTCAAAAAGTACCAGATAAGTATCGCCTGCGAGCGGACAACCGATTGCGTAGGCTACAATTTCGCCGTCGGCACGTAACATGGCACCGTTCAGTCCGAGAGCATTCCATTCGTTAAAGGCTTTTTCTATGGCGAGTAGTTCCATTTCGAGCATTTCGCCGCAATCGCCCTCTGCGCGTTGTATATCGAACCATTTACGGTTAAATGCATGGCATTCGGGAAGATTTGATGTCGTTATAGGCTCGAAGTTCCAGGCATAATTCTGTTCGAAATAATTTATATGATTGCGTTTGTGCTGTAATTTTTTCCCCGATAGCGTGGACAGCTTTTCAGAATTATAGAGGTATTCCTCTTCGTCACGGGAAGGCATGAATTCAAAACGTCCCGGAAAAAGGTTCTCCAATATCTCTTTTTTTCTTTCGGATATCTGAAAAAGACGGAACGGACATCTTCGCGCTTCTGCATAAAGAATCATTTTTTCAATGGTATCCTTAAGATCTCCTTCGCCTAAAGGATAAAGAAAATTGTGGTGACAATCGATAAAAGTCTTTATAAGCAGGAAATCCTGATAAAAATCGATTTGGTATTCGCAGGCTTCTCGCCATAGATACAAAACATTGAAACAATAGTTGAGTTTACGTGTGGGAAATCGTTTCAGAAAGTCGTCGATGTGTTGTTTATCGCTTAATTCTATATCGCGGAAGTGTAGTGCTGTATCTTCATTCATAACGGCGCAAATATATAGATAAATTGATTTTGCACAAATATCGTTGGTCTGTTTATAATTAAAAAAAGAATCTTTTTGATTTGTTTAGTATAGGAGGGTAAAACGCTGATCGTATCTGTTCTATTTATGCCAATTACGGATGGGGTATAGAGACGGAAATTCTAATAATAGTCCATATTGCTGCTTTCCTCTTCCTGTATTTTATTAAGAAATGAAGCGGTATGAATATTTATCGGTGTAAAAAAGGGAAGGATGATTGTGATTTTTTCGTTATGTCCGTAATTTTGCACTCCGAAAAATTGATCTTATGAAGAAAAGCCTGGTTGCTTTGGCATTCGGAACTTTGGGGTTAGGTATTGCCGAATTTGTGATGATGGGAGTCCTGTCAGACGTAGCGGCTGATTTGCAGATAGATATTGCGACAGCAGGACATCTGATTTCAGCCTATGCTTTGGGAGTTTGCACGGGTGCACCGATGCTGGTTCTTGTCCGTAAACATCCGTTGAAACATATATTGCTCGCTTTGGTAGCCGTTATTATGATTGGAAATACATTGGCGGCGTTTTCTCCTAATTACTGGTTTATGATGGTAGCGCGTTTTATCTCCGGACTCCCTCACGGGGCCTATTTCGGGGTAGCTTCTATCGTTGCCGATAAACTGGCGGATAAGGGTAAAGGTTCGGAAGCTGTTTCCATCATGGTTGCAGGTATGACGATCGCTAACCTTTTCGGTGTGCCTCTCGGCACGTTCCTGAGCACGCTGTTATCATGGCGTGTTATATTCGGACTTGTTGGGGGGTGGGGTATATTTATTCTTTTCTATATCGGGCGCTGGGTGCCGCAGGTGGAGAATCTACCCGATACCGGTTTTAAAGGGCAGTTTCGTTTTCTTAAATCTCCGGCTCCATGGCTGCTAATTGTTGCCACCATGCTGGGTAACGGAGGTGTATTTTGCTGGTATAGTTATATCAATCCGTTATTGGTACACGTTTCCGGATTTTCGCCTCACAGTATTACGATATTGATGGTGCTTGCCGGACTTGGCATGGTGCTTGGTAATTTGCTGGGAGGACGTATGTCCGATTATTATAGTCCGGGACGCGTCGCTGCTGTTGTGCAGGGATGTATAAGCCTTGTGCTGTTATCCATTTTCTTTTTAGCCGGTGTTTCGTGGCTTATGGTTTTGCTGATGTGTTTATGTACAGCCGGCTTATTCGCTCTTTCGAGTCCTCAACAAATCTTGTTGATTCGCTATTCCAAAGGCGGCGAATTACTTGGTGCGGCCAGCGTTCAGGTGGCGTTTAATCTCGGAAATGCATTAGGTGCTTATTTCGGAGGGTTACCGTTGCAGGCCGGAATGAGTTACCAATATCCGGCACTTGTCGGCGCTCCGCTTGCTTTTTCCGGATTTATTTGTTTGCTTGCCTTCTGCCGGAAATACGAGCGAACCGGAAATGCGTGATATTGTATCCGGGGTTTATTGGAATTGCAGATAGGTTTATTTAAACGGTAATTTCAACGCTGTTCCCGTCGATATCGTTGACAACGCTTTCAAAGAATCCGTCGCCTGTTGTACGGGGTTCTCCTGTTATTTCATGACCATCATCCCGAAGCTTTTCAGTGAGAGAACATACACGTTCTTTACTGCCTACCGAGATAGAAAAATGACATAAGCCGATAGTGGATACTTTATCCGGATCACCCGGATTTCGTACTATTCCTGCCATTTTCATTATTTCGATAGCAGTATCATCATCGAAACGAAGGAAATAAGATTCGAATCCTTTTGCCGGATTGATATATTTCTCACTGCTTTTTGCATTGAAATAAGTAGTGTAGAAGTTTTTCATCTCTTCCAGTCTCTCTGTCCAGATCGCAATATGATTGATTTTCATGATTCGTTTTTTACTTTTTACAAAGATAGTGCAAGTCGAGTGCAGAAACAAGTTTACTTGATTATGCCGAGATGCAGCCTGTTTTCGTTCATCTTCTGCAAAGATATTTTTTTGAGGATAATTCTATTCTCATTGTTCTCCGGATGCTTGTGTTGCTTTCTATTTGTTAGGAACAATGCCCGGAATATGCTATATTTGTAGCGTAAGAAAACAGATTGAATTCTCCTGCATGAATAGTGGAAGTGAAGCATATGAGCGGATATTGAAGGCGATTGTTACCTCCGAGCTGAAGCCCGGCGATACGGTTGCCGAAATACAGTTGGCAGAACGTTTTGGTTTTGGGCGTACTCCGGTGAGGGAGGCGATTATGCGTCTTGAGAACGAAGGCTTTATCGTTTCGTCAGAACGAAAGAAACGTGTTTATATATTGTTTGCGCAGGATATTGAGAATATCTTTTCGATTAAACAGGCCATCGAATGCATGGTGAGCCGTAAGGCTGCAGTGTTTTCAGAAGAAGACGATAAACGGGAATTGGCATCCGTTATTGAAGAGATGAAAAAGATCGATACCGGAAAGGGATCGCTCGATGACGCTTCCATACAGAACTGGCTGGCGCTGGATGCTCGTTTTCATAGTGTTTTATTCAAAATGGCCCGGAATCATAGGGCTGAAAATATAGTGGACAATCTTAATCTTCAGTTCCGGCGGATCAAAGTAGGAACGATGGTTCTGGAAGGACGTATAGAAAAAGCGATTCAGGAACACTCCGCTATTGGTTATGCTATTTTATCCGGTGACGGGGAAGAGGCTTCACGGCTTATGTTCGAGCATATGGAAAATGTAAAGTGCATGATTATAAAGCTAATGGATGCATTTTATTATGTCTCTTAATTTTACTTTGACGCACATTTTATTTCCGTGAATTTGATTTCAAAGGGTTTTAATCTTGTTTTTACGGGATCGTCAGCCGTCTCAATTGCCTCTTCCGTATGGTTTGCAAACAATGCGTATGATTTGTTGCCTGACAGCCATGCCAGTATGGAATATTTTTCCGGCGCAGGACTTCCTATGGTTAAAAAATAATCGGGAACATGTTGTTTTATATTTTTGAGCATATGAAAAAGAGGAGTGTTTTCCCCAATGTCGGCTATACAGGTGATAGCACTTGCTCCGGATGATATAAGTTCGTGAAGTGCACCTAAAAACCATCCTGCTTCGAAGTGGCTTTTGCCGTATGTATATGCAGGCAGGATACTTTCTTTTGGCAGAAAATCGATGTTGGCATTAAAGCGGCGGAAAAGGGAGAGAGACGCAATGTGGATCGCCTTATGTGCAGAGAAAGAAAAAGCTGTGGCGACGGTATCGTTTTGTCCCTGAATATTTTCTGTTAACGATAAAGGATCGGAAGCATGTTCTTGCGGCTGTATGGAGTATGCGAGAAAATCGATTGACGCAGTATCTGGACGGTTCCGGTTCAACTGTGCAAAATTGGCATCGGTTCCTGCTCCTATAGGGACATCATTCAATATGTTTTTTAGAATACGGACGATTGATTTTATGGCTTCGTTACCGAGCACAAAAGTATCGGAAGAAAGGAGCAGCACCGCATATAAGGATGCCTTTTCCGTGTATTCTTTCCAGAAAGTCAGGAATTCTCCGGCTTCGGCCTCATAATTTTCAGTAAAACAGAGTGCTGCATATATTTTTAACCCGTATTCGTTAGCAGCCTTTATTGCCGTAGATGCTTTTGCTTTCCACTCTTTTCTATCGAAACGGAAATCGATCCGGTAATAGTCGAAGGGCAGCATTCTCATCTTCTCTTCCGGAACGGAGAGATTCGCAGCATGTGCAATACCTATTGCGGGACAGGGAATATTTTCTGGGTTGTTTTTACAGGATACGGGAGATCCTTTTTGGGTTGCCCGGTCGGCAGGATTGAAATGCAGGATTATTTTCTGCCGGAATGTTTCGCCTGTTTTCATTTCAACCGGAAAAGGCTTTTCCAGCGGAGTAGAATATATTTTATAAGAGGCGTCTGTCCAGTTGCGTTGGTCTTCCATCTCGAAAATATCACCTTCGAATTCCAGTGAAATCTGAATTCCATTTTGTCTCCATGAAAGAGATGAAATGTTTTTAAACGGTTGATGCGGGGATATTAAGAGTGGAAGGGTGCCTTTGGTTGTTGTATGATCGGGGTGACCGACTACACAGGGAGTGTTTTTCAGTGTTTCCGGAATGTGGAGACAAAATCCGATCCGGTTTTTTAAAAAAGAGGTATTCGCTTTGCCGGTTGCTTCGAATTCTATGCGGTTTTCATAAAAACGGCAGCTGATAACGGCTTCGAAGTCGATAGGTCCGTCGCAGAACCGGCTATGATAAGTATAGCCGGTTGCAGACGAATAGAAATTACGGATTGTTTGCGGAACATTGAGCCAGTGTTTATCCCTAACGGCAAAATAAATACGTTGTAACGCCTCTTTTCCGTCGATATGGATTTTCCGGGCATCCCCATCCATGTATATAAAAGAAAAAGCTTTATTTCCGAACGTCTTTTTCGGGATAAGTAACTCTTTAGGGAGGGCTTCCTGTTCCATTTTACTCCTGTTTTATTTGGTGATTGCCATAATCTGTTCTTTTACATTATCTATTTCGAGAACCTTTTTCCAGTCGGGTTTGAATATTTCACTCAATCCGCGCACAATGGCTTTATTCGCAGCATCTGAGAATACGGCTCCCGGCAATTCGTTGAAAAGTACGGCCATTTGTATATTGAGGTGACCGAGAAGGAAATCTCGTGCAGCTTCAGCAGGAACACCCTGTTTAATGACTTCTTTAAGGGCTTCGCTGATTACGTAAATACAGGTGGACGATAATGTTTCGACAAGTCCCGGTTCGAGTATCGCCATCTGTTCAACAGTGATGCGATGGGTACGAAGCACTGGCGCATACATTTTTTTAGCGATCTGGTCGCCGAGTTCATAATCCTCGTCTTTTCCCTGCATAAGCGCGCAAACAACGGATTGTTTGGCAAGAATACCGCCGAAACGGTCTTTCTGGGCTTCAGCAGTAGGTTCCCAATTGAATATGGAGGGATGGGAGGGATGTGCTACAAAATAAGCGATGTCTTTTCTGTCCGGAAGTTTTCCTGCATAAGGAGCTGCCGGATCGAGTGTCATCATCATGGCTCCGGGTTTCATCATTTTTACGATTGCCGGAGAAGCTTTTTCTATTGCTATATCGGGTATAGCCAGAATAACCACATCGGCATCGGGAACGGCTTTTTCTGCCGTTGTAGGCGTTATGCCCAATGTCGAGAGGCGTTCTTTTCCGGCATCACTGATTTCTACATACGAAATTTCGAAAGGCTCTTTTTTCAGGTTGGCGGATATGCGCATTCCCATTTTTCCGCCGGCTCCGATAATTGCTAATTTTTTCATTTTATCTGTTTGTATTATAACGCTCCGCTCTTATAATAATGATAAAAAGGGACGGGGTGTTTGTTTATAATATTTTATTTTGTCGATTTTCCCGGTTCCGGAAATTTTTTTGAAGCATCGTCCAGAACGAGTACCCAGTCATTGCCTTTTCCCTTCGTAGGGGGATAGAACCATTGGGAGTTGGCTTTATTGTAGCTGCCGGCATTAATGCTTTTGCCGTTGCGTACATCGAACCACCATGCGTTTATTTTTTTGCCTGATAATTTGTTCAGGTTTACGGCAAACGGATCGCCTTGTTCACTATAGATCATTGCGTATGAACCGTTTTTGTCACGTGTAGCGGAAATATGGCGTAAGCCATCGTGCTGTCCTTCGGTGATAATACTCTGATCCGGAATGCGGGAGAAGAAAGGTCGGCTTTCCATCAGGGCACGGCCATAGCCCATTTGATAAGAGGCGATAAGTCCCAGCGACTCGTACCATGGGCGTATAGGCCCGTTTATCGGCTCTTTGTCCGGTGCCCACATTTGCCAGATGGCATGGCAGCCTTGAGTATGGCCGAAAGCTCCGGAGAATACTTCGTGATAGAAGAAACGACGAGTCTGGAAATCCATAGAGGTTCCGTGCTTGGCACGGTCGAAACATACCGGGTGTTCGTCATAAAGGGGCTCTCCGTCCATAATAGGTTTGGTCGGAGTCAGGTTATATTCGCGCTGAATGCGATCCCATACGTCTACATCGTAACAATGTCCGTTCTGTTGCATGTTAAAGTCGAGCCATTCGTCGTTATGGAACCATTTGGCAGATGTGCCGCTGCCATATGGATGGACGGTCATCAAGCATTTGGAGTAGTCTTCTTTACCGGAGATTCCGATGGCAATACCTTTAGCCATGGCACGTACATAGGGCTCATAGCCTGTGTAGTCACGGTCTCCACCTAATATCCAGATAATATTTTTACGGTCTTTATAGCGATTTCCAAGGTAACGGCCGTACTCTTCCGAACGCTGTTCGGTATCGAAAATAATCGGGCCTTCACCCCAGCCTTTGTTCATTTTATCGCCCCACGTCGGAAGCAAACCGATCACCATGCCTAATGAATCGGCTAAATCGATAATTGCGTCTACATGTTTAAAATATGCCTCGTTGGGTATTGAATAGTTGGCATCGGTAAAAGGCAGTTCTCCGTAAGCATTGGGTGTTCTCAAACCGTCCAGTTCAGCCAGTGCCACGGCTTGTATTACGGTATATCCTTTCATAGCACGGTCGGAAAGGTACATGCGGGCTTCGTCGAGGTTCAGGCGGTGGAAAAGCTCCCACGCCGTATCACCGAGATAAAAGAAAGGAGTCCCGTCTTCATATTGCAGGTAGCGTTTTTCCGGATGTACTACAATCGGCCCGTGTTGTGCTGTTTGGGCCTGCAGGCTTATTCCGGAATTCATGAGGGCAGCAAGCGCGGTGGCTAATACGATTCTTTTTTTCATTATGCGATCAGTTTTTAATAAATGCTTGTGAAAAGTTTCTTGAGTTATCAATTGAAATTTTTAATCTCTATCAGTTCTCCTTTTTTTGCCGATTCGTATGAGGCCCATACGAGACGTACGGTTTCAAGGTTGTCTTCTCCTGTATTTTCAGCCCGAGTTCCGTGTAAGATAGAATCGAGTATATTCCGGTTTATATGTATTCCGCTTTCATGGTTTACAATATAATCGGGATCGGCCCATTCGTAAGACGGAAATTTTACGATCTCGGAGATGGTCTCTTGACGGGTAGTTGTTCGTATTTCGAATTTTGTTCCGGGACCGAGAGTCAGGGAGCCCTTGTCTCCCTCAACCTGTATGTTTACAGTCGAGAACATATCGTTCTCGATTATCGAGGCATATGACATTTCTGTATATAGAGGCATTCCGTTGCGCATTTCCATCATTGTAACTGCAAGGTCTTCACCTTTTATAGTCGGATTCACGGCTTTAGTCTGGCACCATAGTTTAGACACTTCACCAAAAAGATAACGGCAAATATCGTACACGTGTGAGCCCATGTCCGTTAGAATAAAATGGTCGAGCTCTTTTAGGAAAGGCTGGTTATCGAATACAGGAAAGCCCGATAAAAAAGAAACTTTCGCCTTAAACGGTTTTCCAATTATCCCGCTTTCCATAATTTCTTTAAAGCGGCGTACCGGCGCCTGCCAACGGTAATTATCGTGTACGTACAGTTTTGCTCCTGCCTTATTGCAGATGTCGACCATATATTTGGCAGTCTTGAAATCCGGCGCCATAGGTTTTTGGCATATGATGTGCTTTATTCCTGCATTTACTGCCATCTCGACAAATTTGCAATGGGTGTCTACGTCGGTAATGATATCGACGAAATCAAGGTTTTCAGATGCAAAAAGCTTTTCTGCATCGTCATATACGGCAGGAACATTGAAACGTTCCGCCATTGCTTCGGCTTTCGATTTTGTCCTGTTATAAAGAGCAACTAATTTTGCTTCCGGAATTTCGCTCCATGCACCGATCTGGAATTTCGACCAGAAGCCACATCCGAGTACTGCGAATCGTAATTGTTTCATAAAGTTGCAAAAATTAATAGGTGAGTGAATTTAGGTAGTTCATGCTTTCAATGGCCCATTTGTCTTCGAGGATTATGGTATCCTCAATCGTAGCGTCGAAAGGAGTCCATAATTCCAGAATGGCACTCTTGCAGTTCCCTTTCGCACTAAGTTCCGAAAATAAGTTTTCAATTGCCAATTTCCCTTTGCCTGCCGGTCTTCCTTCTACCTTGAAGCCCATTTTGTGGTCCAATCGGTCTATGGTAAAATCTTTAATATGAAGATTTAGTGTATAGGGCAGAAGCTGGCGTATGACCTCATCGGTTCCTTCGAGTGCTCCGAGGGAGTTTACCGTATCGAGGCAAATTCCGACGTATGGTGAATTACATGTTTTTATGATATGAATAAATTCGCTGCATTTCAATCTGTCGTGGTTTTCCAGAACCAGACGGATATTTTTCTCTTCGAGAGAAGGTATGAACGGTTGTATTACAGCGATAACCTCGTTGATTGCCGGTTGGTATCCGGGTTCGTCTATTACAAAACGAAGTATCTCCGAATGCATATTTTCCGCAATCTCTATGTATTGTTTCAATTTTGCAGTAGTCAGGCCTCTGCTGCCCACTTCTATATTTATATTCTTTTCTTGTGCAAAAGATAAGAGAGCAGCCTGCTCGTCATACGATAATTTGTCTAACGGTAAATTGTCCGCATATTGTACTACCGAAGCTTTTAGTTCTGCAGCTCTTTCGATAAGTTTATAGACAGTCATAGGTTTCTTGACCGGATAACCCGGAACTTCGATTGCCCACGTATAAGTGTAACTGCTGATTCCTATGTTCAGGGGAGTATTCATCTTTTTTATTTTAGGCGTAGCGTGATAATATGATAAGTCCCAGACCGATAAGGTAGAAGAGAAACATCATTGAAAGTAAAGTATTCGTGCCTTTGGGGGCGTTCTTGAACTCTTTCCATACGAATATACCCCATAGGGCGGCAACGATAGGAGCTCCGTTGCTAAGCCCATAAGATATTGCAGGCGATGCGGCTCCGGCAGACATGACGCTGAGCAACTGTCCCGTGCACCAGATCATTCCTCCTAATATCCCGATTAGATGTGTTTTGGTAGTACCTTTAAAATAATCTGCTATTTTTAAAGGTTCTCCTTCCACCGGATGTTTCATAAAAAACGGATTGTAAATAAACGTGCTGATAAAAGCTCCCAATGCAAAAAATACGACTGATGTGTAAGGAGTAAGTTGACCGCCTGTATATTCCGGACTTATATCGTTACTGATCGAGAGCATTACAAATCGGTAGAAGAATGCGATGAACAATCCGGCTGCAAGTGAGTATAATACGCCTTTCGTACTCTTTTTCTGCGATGTCGCCATTTTTTTATACGAAAACATGCTGCACAGTATGGCACAGATAATTACGGCGCAACCGACAAAAAGCCAGATAGGATTACCTTCCGGTTGTCCGATGTAATTGATAACGATTCCTAATATCCAGCCTATTCCGCCGCCTATAGGGAAAGCTACGGCCATTCCTGTTGTCGCTATTCCAGCCGTAAGCAGAAGAGTTCCCAGGTTCCATATTGCTCCCCCCAACATGGCGTAGGCCATATAAGGCAAGGTAGCCTGTGCAAGATCTTGCGTAAATGTGCGGTTGACAGGTTCCATGCTCCCCAGTGTAAATGCAGCTAACAGTGAAAGCAGCAGAATTCCGAAAGAAAAATCCCAATAGAACAGTTCGAATCTCCATTTACCGGTTATAAGATTGCGCGTGTTTTGCCAGGAGCCCCAACAAACCATTGCCAGAAAACAAAGTGTAACGGCAAAAAAGTAATTTTGTACTTCAAACATAATGTGTAATGGTATTAGCAAATCAATTGTATGCAAACATACACTATTAGTGTATACATTGCAATGTCATATAGTTAATATATCTAAAAAACACATTGCTTAATTCTGTCTTAAGGTAGAATAAAAATATTTTCTGTAATCGGAAAGTCCGGTCATTTTATATATTTTACGATAAAATAGTCCGGAGCCGACTGAAGAGAATTCCTGTTTTTACAGCTATTACACATGTGATTGACGAAACATGAATACAGATATGTTTTTTTGTTATTGCTTTGAAACTTTGTCGGTGTTCCGTATTTTTATGCAGCATTTATGAAAAGTGTTTATTAAAAGTAAAAAATGGATTTATGAGCCGGATTGACGGGAAGATTGTATTGATTACCGGAGGGGCTTCGGGGATCGGGAAGATTATGGGACGCATGGTTGCCGAAAAAGGGGCTTCCCTCATAATATGGGATATCGATCAGGGAAGTTTGGATGCGACGCTTCTGGAATTTCGTTCGCAATTTTCGGATGTGTATGGCTATAGGGTAGATATTTCTGATCCCGAAGCGGTGCATTCGATGGCAGAGCGGGTGAGGAGTGAAGTCGGGAATCCGGATATTCTGATTAATAATGCCGGTATTGTTGTCGGACGTTATTTTCATGAACATGCGGTTCGGGATATTGACCGGACAATCGATATCAATACGAAAGCACAGATGTACCTGGCACTGGAGTTTCTTTCGTCTATGATAGAGAGAAACTGCGGACATATATGCAATGTGGCCTCATCGGCCGGCTTGATCAGTAATCCGAAAATGTCGGTTTATTGTGCAAGTAAATGGGCATCCTGCGGCTGGTCGGACAGTCTGCGGATCGAAATGGAAATGATGGGTAAAGATGTTCATGTGACGACAGTAACGCCTTACTATATAAGTACGGGTATGTTTGACGGTGTCCGGTCCGTTATTCCCCTTCTTGAACCGGCGGCTGTTGCCAAAAAGATAATCAGGGGAATAGAGCGTAATAAGATATTCGTGAGCATGCCGTGGAGTGTACGTTTTGTACGTTTCGGACAAGGTGTCTTACCCATTCGTTTTTTCGATTGGTTTATCGGCCGGAAGTTGGGGATATATAAAACGATGGATCATTTTAAAGGCCGGAAAAAGGAGGCTTAATTATGGATAATATTATGAATGAAGAAACAATTACCGCTTTACTTGCAAAACAACGGACGTTTTTTGCAACGCAGGCAACGAAAAACGTAGAGTTTAGGATTGAAGCCTTGAAGCGCTTGAAAAAAGCCATTATTTTTAATGAGGCGGCCTTAAATGATGCGATATGGGCGGATTTGCATAAATCAGCCTATGAGTTTTATCTTACCGAAATAAGTCTCGTTCTTCAGGAGATAGACAATCATATACGGAATCTGCGTAGATGGAGTAAACCGGAGCATGTACATACGCCTTTGACCTTATTTCCCTCTAAAAGCTATGTTGTACATGAACCTTTTGGTGTCGTGTTAATTATCGCACCGTGGAATTATCCTTTTCAATTACTGATAAATCCGCTGATCGGTGCTGTTTCGGCAGGTAATTGTGCCGTTTTGAAATCTTCCCCTTATGCACCTCGTACTTCAGCCGTCATGAAACAAATTGTCTCTTCTGCCTTTAATGAAGAGTATGTGGCATATACGGAAGGAGGAAGAGAAGTTAACCAGTTGTTACTGGCACAACGGTTCGACTATATATTTTTTACCGGAAGTGCATCGTTGGGACGTATAGTTATGGCTGCCGCGGCAAAGAACCTTACACCTTTGACATTGGAGTTAGGAGGAAAAAGTCCTTGTATCGTGGATAAGGATGCTGCAATCGACATAGCTGCCAAACGTATAGCCTGGGGAAAACTTATCAATGCCGGACAGACATGTATCGGAGTCGATTACCTCTTTGTCCATAAGGCTGTTAAAGCAAAGTTAATCGAATCTATAAAACGCTATATCAAACTATTTTATGGAGATAATCCCGAATCAAGCGAAGATTTTCCCCGTATAGTGAACGATAAAGCGATGGAGCGTCTGGCTGCATTGATGACAGAGGGTAATATTATAGAGGGAGGAGAACTACGTCGTGATGAACGTTATATATCACCGACCCTTATCGATGATGTGAAACCTGATTTTCCGATTATGCAGGAAGAGATATTCGGACCGCTGTTGCCTATTATGGAATTTACGGATATACAGACCGTTATCGATTATATCAATAATCATGAAAAACCGTTGGCCTTATATTTTTTCGGAGGCAAAAAAGAGGCGAAACGCGTAATTGCAGCAACTACATCCGGAGGAGCCTGTATTAATGACACCTTATTGCATATAGCGAATCACCATTTACCTTTCGGTGGCGTAGGAAACAGCGGTATGGGGAAATACCACGGCCGATACAGTTTCGATACTTTCAGTAATAAGCGGGCATTATTCGTTTCGAAAACATGGTTCGATATATTTCTTAAATATGCTCCTTATAAGGAATTGAATTTTTTGAAGAAGATAATGTAACGGGATAATATTTCCGGATTGACTTTAGGCAGAAACCGTTTATAAGTTTTTCCGGTTCTTATTGTGTACGTCCTGATATAGAAGGAGTAAACAATTTTTATTTATCGACATGGGATAGTTGTGTAGCATGTAGCCGGAAAGATTGGACAGGCTCAACCTTTTTGATTCCGGTGCTGTTTTAAAAAAGATTGATTGGTAAGATTTATTTGTTTTCTTTTAATACGACTCTGCTATGTTACATCCTTATTCATTTACATTAAAGAGCGATGCGATGGAAGGTCAGGCTCAGGTCGAACAGCTCTATTCCAGATGCGGCGGCGACAATATATCGCCTCAGTTAAGTTGGGTGAATCCCCCTGAAGGAACCCATAGTTTTGCAATTACCATGTACGATCCCGATGCACCGTCCGGAAGTGGCTGGTGGCATTGGGTTCTTTTCGATATTCCTGCGGCTGTACGTTCTTTGCCTGAAAATGCCGGAAACGTATCACTTGGCCTTGCTCCGGAAGGTTCAGTACAGGTGCGCAACGATTTTGGGGAATATGGATATTGCGGTCCATGTCCACCTGTAGGAGATGGTATACATACCTATATAATTACTGTCCACGCATTGAAAATACCGTCATTAGGTCTGGATGAAAACGTACATCCTGCCATGGCAGGTTTTGTCATTAATGCCAATGTTTTACAGAAGGCTTCTCTTGTTCTGTACTATCAGAGAAAATGAAATTTTTTTAATATATATACGCTATGCTGATAATTATTGCTGTCATACTGGGCGTTATTCTGCTCCTTCTTCTGCTTTTCGGAAAAAAGGGAGTGGAAACTTTTGGAGTAAGTACTATGTATATTGTAGTCCGAATGGTTGTTATCGCTTTACTGGTACTTGCCGCACTGTGGGCATTCCATAAATGTTCTGCATAAAGCGTAAAGTTTTATATGTGTTTGCCTCTTTTCGTTAACTTTGTACCTATGAATGAAAATGATATTATTGGGCGTTCATTGGCAAAAGCCGGTGTTGAATCGCTGAATGAAATGCAGGTTACAGTATTAGAGGAAAGTAAGCGGTCAAATGACCTTATTTTACTTTCTCCTACAGGTTCCGGAAAGACACTTGCTTTTTTACTACCTCTGCTTTTACGTCTGGATTCGGAGTCGAAAAGTGTACAGGCTTTAATAATAGCTCCGTCAAGAGAGTTGGCATTGCAGATCGAACAGGTTTTTCGTTCTCTTGGCAGCGGATATAGGGTTCTTTGTTGCTATGGTGGTCACCCGGTACGTACGGAAAAAAAGAGCCTTGAACAGCCTCCTGCAGTATTGATAGGAACGCCCGGTCGTCTGGCCGACCATATAGAACGTGGAAATGTCGATATTTCCGGTGTTACAATGCTTGTTCTGGATGAATTTGACAAATCGTTGGAGCTGGGCTTTACGGAACAAATGGAATATATTATTTCACGGTTGTTTTCTGTACGGTATAGAATGCTTACTTCTGCTACAGATTTGCTTGATATTCCGGAATTTACCGGAGTAAAGAAACCGGTTCGAATTAATTATCTTCATGCAAAGCAGTCTTTTGGGCAGTTATCCGATTATGTTGTCTATTCTCCGGAAAAGGAAAAGTTGAATACGCTATATAAACTTCTCTGTTCGCTTGGAAAAGGATCGTCTCTTGTGTTTTGTAATTTTCGGGAAAGCGTAGAGCGGGTAAGTAACTTCCTGACTTCAATGGGGATTATAAACGAGGTTTTTCACGGAGGTATGGAACAGGTCGATAGGGAACATGCTTTGCTGCGTTTCCGCAATGGCACTTCACCTGTTGTCGTTTCTACCGATTTAGCGGCAAGAGGATTGGATATTCCGGATATCCGGAATATTATTCATTATCATTTGCCGGTTAATGAAGAAGCCTATATTCATCGTAATGGTCGTACGGCAAGAATGCATGCCGAGGGTGCTTCTTTCCTTATCTTGCACGAAGAGGAGACTTTGCCTCCATATGTAATTTCTGCTCCTGTGGTTTTTGAGCTTTCAGACAGCTGTGAAGCTCCGGAACAGCCCGATTGGATGACGCTGACCATCAGTCGGGGAAAAAGAGATAAGCTGAGTAAAAAAGACATTGTTGGCTTTTTATACCAAAAGGGCGGATTAAAACCTGGAGAACTGGGGATTGTGGAAGTGAAGGATGCAAAATCTTTTGCAGCCGTTAAAAGGAGCTGTTTTAAAAATATGTTGTCACGTATCCGGAATGAAAAGATAAAGAATATGACGGTGAAGTTTCAATAGCGGTGCATTATACGAAGTTGTAAAGGCGATGGGTGTTTAGGTCAAAATAGTTTTAGATTTCCTTCCGTATCTCCGGCAAAAGGAGTAGGGGCGACCTCTGTAATTCCGCTTTCGGTAGTTAAGGTTGATCTTGTTTTCGATGCTTCGGAAATTACACTTCCCTGGAAAAATGCCGGGGCTTACCTGACCGATGGTACCGGAAATCAGCACTGATGGTTTTATATTGTGATAAAAAGATAAAAATAAAAAAAGGAGGTTTATCTTCCTCCTTTTTTATTCTGGTAATTTATAATAATAACTTTTTTATATCGGGTAGTTTCGGATTATTTTGGTTGCACAGATAAGAATTAAGATTGATTAAACCGCAAATTTGCCGCTATTGTCACTATTTGTATTTTGTATATGTAAAGAAATTCTCAGACTGATTCTCGCCCTTTATTTTATAATCGGAATTATAAAATAAAGGAAAGAAATAATTGTCTGTCAAATATACTTTTCGATCGTTTGTTTCAGTAATTCTGCTGAAACCGGCTTTGTCAGATAGTCGTTACATCCGGCATTTAAGGCTTCTGTGCGGTCGTCGTTAAACGCAAAAGCAGTTAATGCGATAATGGGAATTTGTGTGGATGTTTTTCGTATCTCGGCAGTGGCTTCAAGGCCATCCATTTCCGGCATTTTGATATCCATTAAGATAAGGTCCGGCTGTTTTTCATGAAAAAGTCTGACAGCATCCACGCCAGTGTATGCACGTAATAAATTGTAACTTTTACCAATTAAAGCTTTTAATAATAGAAAGTTACTTTCTACATCTTCTGCAACTAATATTGTCTTTTGCATATCTGTCCCTGTTTTTCTTTTA
>JAQXIO010000019.1 GCA_029007825.1 Bacteroidales bacterium
TGGAGACTGTCTTGCAATCGGAGGAAATCATTTTATTCATGCTGTAAGACGTAATGTCGATCTGAATATTGTGCTTTTTAATAATAAGATTTATGGATTGACAAAGGGGCAATATTCTCCTACTTCCGACAGGGGTGCAATTACGAAGTCTTCTCCGTTCGGTACAGTTGAAGATCCGTTTATTCCTGCGGAATTGACTCTGGGTGCACGTGGTCAGTTTTTTGCCCGTTCTCTTGATGTTGAGGTAAAAAATACCCCTGAAATATTATTGGCGGCGGCAAAGCATAAAGGGGCCTCAGTTGTAGAAGTTTTGGTGAATTGCGTTATTTTTAATGACGGTGCTCACAATTATATAAATGATAAGGAGATGCGTGCAGAGCGTACAATCCTTTTGAAGCATGGAGAAAAGATGCTCTTTGGTGCTAATAAAGATAAGGGTATTGTTCTTGACGGCTTTAATCTGAAAGCGGTAACGATAGGAAAAGACGGATATACCATCGATGATGTATTGGTGCACGATGCTAAGGAAAAAGATTTTACACTGCATCTGAAACTGGCTATGATGTGCGGTGATCTGCCGGTGGCACTTGGGGTTATCCGTGATGTGGAGGCTCCCGTTTATGATCAGGAAGTCGAGGCTCAGATTGCCGAGGTTCAGGAAAAAAATCCTACTCGTAAACTGAGAGATTTTTTGATGAAAGGGGATGTTTGGGAAGTGAAATAAGATTTTATTCTTTTCAAATATAAAAAGGGGTATCGTTAAGATATCCCTTTTTTGTTAATTGCTTTTTTCGTTGGATTTGTTTTTAAGTCTCTGTTGCGAAATTTTTGCCATGACTATAAATTTATAGAAACTATCGAATCCGCATTTGATAAAGCCCGGTAATCCATCTCTTATTCCTCCTTTGAGAATATAAGACTTGAAGAAGGGGAAGAAACTTTTAAAGGTAAAGGCTATGTAACCATAGTCTTTTATCTTTTTTTCGGCTGCTTTATCCGTATAGGTATTCATTTTTTTTATCAGGTCGGAAATATTTTCATCGGCCAGATGGATTAATGCCAGTTCCTTTTTCTGGGATGGGATTTTTTTCGTTTTTCCTTTAATAATAGGGGTGGCGTGAATGGTAACGGGCCATTCGACAGATCCCTTTTTAAAGAAGCGAAGTATATAGTCTGGATAAGAACTGTGCATAAAACGCCCCATAAAGAAATTCTTACGGGTTAAAAAAAGTCCTTTATATTCGTTAGGAGAAGAGATGAACTGATAAAGATAATCTTTTAAATTTCCGGGAACTACCTCGTCGGAATCCACTACGAGTATCCATTCATTTGTGGCAGCAGCTATTGCAAAATTCCGGGCAGGTTCTACAATTCCGGTATGTTTATGATAAACAATGCGGGAAGTATATTCTTTTGCTATTGCGACTGTTTCATCGGTGCTGTACATATCGCATATAACGATCTCGTCAAAATTACTTACTGCGTTCAGACATTTTCTGAGTGTGTTTGCCGAGTTATAAGTATTTATGACAACCGATATTTTCATTTTAAAAAGGCTTAAATTGAAGAAGACTGAAGCTCTTTGTATAAAGCATAGGTTTTTTCTGCCATTTTTTTTGTATTGAAATCATGGGAGATCAGTTCTTCCGCATTTTTTATTAATTCTTTCGATACAGCTGGATTCTCTTTTAAATAGAGGATATTTTCCGCCAGAGTTTTATAGTCTCCGATATCTGCTAAAAGTCCGGTTTCTTTATGATGTACAGCTTCCGGTATTCCGCCTGCCCTGGTAGCGATTACGGGTATTTTGCTTTTGAACGACTCAATGATGGTGAGATTTAATCCTTCTTCTTTTGATGTTACCAACATCGCATTGAACTGAGGCATAAAGGAAGCCGCTGCCGGTTGGAAGCCCATAAAAAACAGATTCTTTGCCAGTCCGAGACTGTTGTAGGTCTTCTTTAGTGCCTCCGTATATTTGGATTCTCCACCTATTTGGATGAAATATATATCTTCTTTTTGTAAAGAATGGGCTAAAAAGTCTGCTGTTAACAGAAGTGTGTTCAGGTCTTTTGGGGGGGTATGATTAGCAATATTTCCTACCAGATAGGCATCGGACGGTAAAGAAAAATGTGTGCGGATATCGAAGGGTGCAGGAGGAAGTTGTTCTTCTAAGTTGGTGCCGTCGTGAATAATAACAGTTTTTCCCTTATTTTTTTGATATAGATGAGGAGAGAGACTTTTCTGTACGGCTTCTGATATGCAGATAATGGATTTTATTCCTTTACAGTTATATTTTAGCCGGCTTAAGAAGGTGCTTGTTTTGGAAAGTATATTTTTCGTATATACGCAAGGTGTTTTGATATAACCTAAGGTGTAACCGATAAAATAAGTTGCCAATGCATCGGATGTATGTATGTGGAGCAGATCCGGTTCTTTCTCGTTGAGGATAGTTCCCAGATTCCGTGCCCGGGATAATATATTTGCCTTTTTGTTGTATGATGGGTAGCAAGAAATTCCGTTCTTTTCGGCTTCCGGGATTAAAGGGCTTTTTTCTGTGCAATAGACAGCTACGGATACTCCGAATTTGTCGAGCCAGGTAACCAGCTCGAGCAGATCATGTTCTCCGCCGCCCCAATAGGTCGCCCCTGAAAAATGTAATACTTTCATGCGTTTTGAATTTAAGAATTCTTGTGTTTGTAAAAATAACAATAATATCTGTTATCTGCCATCCTCATACAAGCGGTTATATATGCTGTATAGTTGTTCTGCTATATTTTTTCCATCGAATCGTTTTACATATTCTTTTCCCTTGTTTATCATTTCCTGCATTCGATTTTTATCCGAGAGTATTTTTGAGATCGTGAGGACTAACTCCTGTTCGTTATTCGGGTCGATATAAGCAGAATCCGGGCCTCCCGCTTCTTCAAGGCAGGAGCCTTTGGCTCCGATAACAGGAACGCCAGAGGATAAAGCTTCAATGATAGGAATTCCGAAGCCTTCGAAAAATGAAGGATATACAAAAAGGGAAGCGAGTTGGTAAAATGCAGGGAGATCAGTAAACGGCACCTGATGATAAAAATGTATTTTCTCCGATAGCCCTTTCTGTTTTACATACTCTTTTATTTTTTCGGCATAAGGGGTTGATTTTCCCACTGCTACAAGATGAATGTGGGATGGCAGAGATTCTATCGCTTTAACGACGAGCATGAGATTTTTCCTTTCTTCTATGCTTCCTACGGATAAAAGAAAAGTGGAAGGGAGATTGTATTTTTCAGATACAGTCTTTTTTTCATCTTCACTTCTTTTTGTTTTAAAACTATCGTCGCAGCCTTGATATACGACTTCAATCTTTTTTTCGGGTATACCATAGAATTTTATAATGTCTTTCTTTGTGCATTCGCTGATCGCTATAATCCGGTCTGCAACATGACAAGCGTAACGGAACTTCGAGTTATATATATTCCGGTCTATAAGAGAATAATACTGGGGATAACGGAGAAAAATAAGATCGTGAATAGTGACGATGGTTTTAACTCCTGTTTTTTCAATGTTCGCAGGCAGTTCTCCGCTTAGTCCGTGATATATCTGTATATTATTTTCGGCTATGGAAGAATTGATACCATAAGATCGCCATAAAGAGGGACAGATTTTCCATAGACCGGACGGAAGGATACGTTTTACATTGTCATTATCCAACAATTTTGAAAATTGTACATTTCTTTTTTCTTTCGGGACAAAAAGGATATAATCATCTTTTTTCCCAGTTTTTAAAAGGATATCAATGATAAAACGACTGTAATTCCCTAATCCTGACAAATTGGAAGCTGCCCGCTTTGCATCGAATCCTATTTTCATGGTTGTTTCTTTTCTGTTTGCCATGAGAGGCGGTTTTCAACTATCCTGTGGGTATATTCCTGTAAAAATGCTTTAAGCAATTTTTCCATTTGATGTGCTTTTTCAGGCATATCGGAAATAATATTTTTTTGTAGAAGCGGGTCTGTTTCTTTATCGAACATGGCCACGCTTTGCTCTCCGTTGAATTGCAGAAGATAGGGACCTTGTACGATTTGATATTGGTTGTTTACGTTATTAACAGCAAAACGTCCGGATATAGGATCTGAAAATATATTTTGTCCCACAGCAATAAATGGTTCGTTGTAGCCGAGGTAACCCAGAATGGATGGAAATATATCCAGTTGCGAAGCTGTCAGGGTGTCGATTTGTGGAGCAATGCTTCCGTCCGGAGTAAAGAAGATTAAAGGCACTTTGTAGAGTGTATTGGGCGAATTATAGAGTGGGTTTTCCATAATGGAACCATGATCGGCTGTTATGACAAAAAGCGTATTGTCATACCAATCCGTTTTTTGGGCCTCTTTGAAGAAGTCGCTCAATACTTCGTCTACGTATTCAACCATTTGATCCATTGTCCGGTCAGGTGATTTATATTTTCCTTTGTAAGCCTCAGGAAGGGCATAAGGACCATGTGAGGAGATTGTGAACCAGGAAGCCAGAAACGGCTGTGTAGTGTGTTGCAGGTCGTTCAATATATAAGCGGCCATCTTATCATCGAAAATGCCCCACGTGCCATCAAAATCTTCTTCATTATTATATTCTTCCCGTCCGATAAATTTATGGTATCCGATGCTTTTTGAGAATGTTTCGAAAGCATACGATCCTTTATTACAACCACAATAAAAAGCAGATTGATATCCTTTTTTTGCAAGGAGAGCTGGTAAACCGTCTATCGTATTATGGTTATAGGGAGAACTCATATAGAAAAAGCTTTTAAATGCAGGGAATCCGCCTAATATGGCATTGATGCCTTCGCTCGAACGTCTTCCTGTCGAATAGGTGTTTTTACAGATATAGCTTTCGGAACATAATGAATCGAGAAACGGAGTAAGACTTTTGTATGATGGGTCTAAAGACAGGTTATTGAATTTTTCGATAAAAGAGGCTCCTATTCCTTCTAAAATGATCAATACGATATTTTTTTGCCTAAATGCTGTTTCATTTTTCGTTGGGACATGTATCGGCGAATATATGGAAGCAACAGAATCCTGAGGCATATAATCCATTATTTCCACAACTTCTCTTTTGCCGATCGAGCGCATCATTGTAAAAGGTGTATTTAGTACCAGATTTACGTCTCTGTTATTATGTGTGTAGGTAATAGCGTCAGCGATTGCGATGGGATAACCGTCCTGTATTCCACCCCGTATGCCTATAAGAATGATCCCGGCCAAAACCGGAATTAAGCACCATTGTAAGATGGTTTGAAGTTTTTTATTCGTAAATGTAATGGGCTTTATCTCTACTCTTTCCGATAAATAGATTAAAAGTAAGATCAGGAGAATCCCTCCGGCAAGCAAAGGCCAGTAATGGAGGGTCTGATTTATAAAAATCCCGATGGCATTGTTGTCTTGCCCCAGCTCTTTGAAAAACATTGCCCTTGTCCGGGTATTGGTAAAACGGAAATAGCCTGTGTCTCCTACATTCGCTGCGATTCCGAGTCCGTTACATACTGCAAATACAATATTTGTAGTCTTGATATATCCTTTTTTATATACGAAACGGAAAGGTAAAACGCGCATAACGATAAAAAGGATGTTGAGATAGAGTATTGCCGTGAGGTCGAAGCGTAATCCGCCTAAAAAGATTCTGGCTAAAGAGGAAAACGGAATGTCGTTGAATTGGTCGATATTGTAAATATAAAAGAACAGACGGCATGCGGAAAAAAGGAACATTGCAACCAGCAGTTGATATAAGGTTGCCAGGTAGATATTGGTGGAAAAACGTTTTTTTAAGGGACAAGACATTTTACATACAGAGATTTAATCGTGTACTAAAGGAAATAAACAGTTTGTAATACAAATTTAATGCTTATTCTTTGATATTTATCTCTTACTGTTTTATTTTACTCTGTTCATGCTGCCGGCAATCCGATTTTATGTTACTTTGCAGAGTGTATAAACAGAGTTTTTCATACATATTGAATATTTTATTTGTTTCCTGAATGATTAGTATAATTACTACGGTTTATAATCAACTCGGTATGAATAAGCTTTTTCTGGAATATCTGGAAAAGAATACGACGGTTCCGTACGAGTTGATTATCATAGATAATAATTCTGAAGATGGCTCGGGAGAGTTTTTTAAAGGGCGTGATAATGTCGTTGTCATCAGAAATGACGGAAATTATAGTTATCCTTATACCCAGAATCAGGGAATAAAGGCTGCAAAATACGATATACTGGCTTTCTTTAATAACGATATTATCGTTTCAAAGAATTGGGATGTACACCTTCTCGAGGTTTTGTCGAAACATAATCTCGAAACGGTATCGTTCGCTACGAACGATCGTATAGGCCCAAAGTCTGAAACTAAGCGTTTTAATAAAAAGTGGAGGATGATAAAATATCCTATGAATTTCTTTTTCGGAACGGGCTACGAAAGCCTGAAATGGATGTTCCGGCTGATGTATCCCGATTATAATACTTTTACGGAAAAACGTTTTGATGAATGGGGACTGCAGATCGAAGAGGGCTTTTCTGGTTGTGCTATCGTAATGAAGAAAAGTGCTATTGACAAAATCGGATTGTGGGACGAACGTATTCAGGGAGCGGATTATGATTTTTATTGCAGGACAAAAGAGCGTTGGAATACGCATAAAGATATTATTCCTTTATCCATAGCGAAAGGAATATATTTTCATCATTACCAGCGGTTAACGCTGAAAGCCAAGTTCCCGCCTTTTGCAGATAGGGATAACCTTATTTCGTTGTCGGACAAATGGGGAGGGAAAGAAGCATTATATATGAAGGATCTCCGTTAGAAAAAGGGGTAAGTGAATCGTGAGTTTTATGTAGATTTAGCCTTATTATGTAATTTGTCCGGAACATAAGACCAGAAAAGCGGTCGACATTATTTATTACGTATGAGATTGATGAATTCTTCCCGTGTTTTGGCTTGATTGAAGGCTCCGGTAAAATCGGAAGTAGTCGTGACGGAGTTTTGCTTTTCAGCTCCTCTCATTTGCATACACATGTGTTGGGCCTCGATTACAACCATAACTCCGAGGGGTTTTAATGCGTCTTGAATACAATCTTTTATTTGAGTGGTGAGTCTTTCCTGTATTTGTAAACGGCGGGCAAATACGTCAACGACACGGGCGATCTTGCTGAGGCCTGTTATATACTGATTGGGAATGTATGCTACATGGGCTTTCCCGAAGAATGGAAGCATATGGTGCTCGCAAAGAGAGAAAAAATCAATGTCTTTCACGATTACCATTTGCTTGTAATCTTCTTTGAAAATGGCGGAAGATAATATTTTCTGAGGGTCCTGGCTATATCCTTTCGTGAGATACATCATTGCTTTGGCAACTCGTTCCGGTGTCTTTACCAACCCTTCCCGTTCCGGATCTTCTCCCAGTAATTTAATTATGGATTTATAGTTTGAAGCAAGTGCTTCCCGGTTGTTTTCCTCGTTTTCTAACATACCTGATATTTATAGAGGGATTGTAATTTCTTCACGGACAACATACATCTCTTTTCCGAAATTCGGAAACTCTTTCATTAATTGCCGGAGAAGAAGGTAGGCCTCTTCGTAATTTCTGAAATCACCTACCCGAAGCCGCCAGAAAGGCGATTTGTAAGTAATATAGGTAGATATTTCACTATTGAATTCTTTTACTAATTGCTCTTTCTTGAAAGCTTCTTCCTTCGACAGGCGCTGGTTGTTTCCTGAAAAAACCTGTACACGGTATCCTGAAATTTTAATGTGTTCTTTTTCAGTACTCGGGCTGGATGCTGAATTTCGCTTTCCGATTATGTCCGAGATTTGAGCATCCTGATGAATTGTCACTTTTCCTTCACCGAATTCGTTTTTTTGTATTTTATCGATAATCGAATTCTGGTTCTGACTAAACCCTGCTGAAATGACGGTCCAAAAAAGAAAACAAACCAGTTGAAACTTCATGATAGCTATTTTTTGCAAAGTTACGAAAAAGAGTCGGTTAAAAAAAAAGTCTGCAATTTGTAAATTGCAGACTCTTTTTATGGAATTGAAAATTAATTGAATGCTTCTATAATAGGCATAAATTTGGCAGCTTCCAGAGAGGCTCCACCAATAAGACCTCCGTCAACGTCCGGATTTGAGAAAAGTTCTTTTGCATTTGAGGCATTACAGCTTCCTCCGTAAAGGATAGAAGTATTATCTGCTATTTCTTTTCCGTATTTTTCTGCCAGTGTTTTCCGTATAAATGCATGCATTTCCTGAGCCTGTGCAGCAGTTGCCGTTTTTCCTGTTCCGATTGCCCAAACAGGTTCGTAAGCTAAAACGATTTTGCCGAAATCTTCTGCTGATAAATTGAAAAGAGATTCTTCAATTTGTTTTTTTACCACATCAAAATGTTTTCCGGATTCTCTTTCTTCCAGAACTTCTCCGATACAGAAAATAGGAGTAAGTTTATTTTCTAATGCCAGTAACACTTTGTTTTTTAGTATTTCGCTTGTTTCTCCGTAGTATGCACGACGTTCGGAGTGTCCCAAAATAACATATTTGGCACCTGTCGAAGCAACCATAGCCGCAGAAACTTCTCCTGTATATGCGCCGGATGCTTTATCTGCTGCATTTTCTGCCGCAACTCCGATGATAGAACCTTTAACTTCTTCCACAACACTAGCTAGGTGGATAAAAGGTGTACCAACAATTACTTCGCAATTTACTTTTTTACCGGCAAGTGCGTCTTTTACGCTTTTAGCCAATTCGATACCCTCTTGAAGGGTTTTGTTCATTTTCCAGTTTCCTGCAACAATGTTCTTTCTCATATTTCAATAAATTAAGAATGATTTGAGTTTTCTTTTTTCTTTTTCTTTATCATTGCCGTACCGAGAGGTACAATTAACAGTGCGATCGCAATAAGTAGTTGGTTCCTGTTTTTTTTATGTGCAATTACTTCAAACGGAATATCCTGCAAAGGCTTTTCAAAAAAATCTTCACCCGGGATCTGAAATGCAGACCATTTGTATAATATTTTGCCTTCTTTTATGAGCAAGAGTCCGGAATTTGAACGTATAATCGTTTTTAATAGAATTTCATCGGCTTTTAAAAATGGATAATCCGCTCCTGTGTTATCTTTCCATATTTCGATTTCAGTATCTGAAGAGGCTGTCACTCCATAAAATTTGTAATGATGCTCTGTAGAATAGTCGTATAAATCATTAATCAAATCGGCCTTTGAGTCATTTGCCTTTTTCAGATTATGGGAGATTAACAGAAATGTGAAATCGGGAGAGGTAAGTATTTCATCGGTAATGTTTTCTCCTTCTTTATTAAGAAGCACGAATTGTTCTGAATGTTGTGCATTGCTTGAATTTTTCTCTACCGTTATGGCATCTATGAAGACCCAGGTGGTGTCATCTGCCGGGTAGTTATCAATGGTAAACTCTTTTTTTATACCCTCTTTTTCATAGATGAAAGTGGTTTCGAACTGTGGTTCTTCCGATGAAGTGTCTACGTCGGAAGAGAGAGGAATCGTCGCTCCTACTTTGTATGGCCTGAAATCGATGAGTGGAAGCCCCCATGTTGTACAGTAGACAGATAATCCTATCGGGTATATCGTACATAGAAAGAGAGTAAAGAATGCATGATTTCTGGGAATCAGGCTGGTGAGTTGCTTGCAATATAGAAAAAGAAGTATGGCGCATCCCAATAATACTATATTCTTCCAGAATGTAGCCCAATTCGATATAACCCATGCATCACCGAAGCATCCGCAATCACTTATCGGGTTCTTTATTGCAAGATAAAGAGTGAGAGGGGTCATGATACAAAGGAAAATCAGTGCCAAAGTAGATGAAAATTTTCTGAAGATTCCCAGTAATAAGAGTAATCCGATAAGAAACTCGATAGTAGAGAGTAAAATTGAAAGTGGGAAGGCCAGCATACTGAAAAAATCAAGTCCGAAAGCATGCAGATAGTCTCCTATTTTGTAGGTTGTTCCTAATGGATCAATGCTTTTTACAAATCCCGAAAAAACGAAGAGGACTCCTACGATGATTCGGGCTGTTTCTGCTATTACTTTAGTTTTTTTCATCCGGAATTATTCTCCAAATTCTAATTTAATTAATCCGAACAGGGCATAGTTAACCATGTCCATATAATTAGCTCCGATTCCTTCTGAGACCAGAGTTTTGCCTTTATTATCTTCAATCTGTTTAGTCCGGTATATTTTCATGAGAATCAAGTCTGTGTAGGAACTGATCCGCATAGATCTCCATGCTTCATCGTAGTCGTGATTTTTCGCATACATCAGTTCTTTAGTTTCCGTCATATATTTATCATAGAGGGCTATTGCCTCGTCATTCGATATATCGACGGATTCTATATGGTTCAGTTCTAATTGAATGAGGCCGATGATTCCATAATTTACGATTGCGATGAATTCTCCTTTTATACCTTCAGCAATTTTGCTTTCTTCTTTTGTTTCGAGTGTGCGGATCCGGTTTGCTTTAATGAATATCTGGTCGGTAACGGATTCGGGCCGCATAATTCTCCATGAAGCGCCGTAATCTTTTAACTTATTGCAGAATAGTGTTCTACATATGTTGATAACGTACTCAAACTGATCCCGTGTCTTTTCCATTGCAATAACGCTCTATTTTCTGCAAAAATACACAATAAATCGCAGATTTCTATTCGGTTCGGTATAAAAACAATGAGGTATGGTTACAAAATAGCCATACCTCATTAGAAAGTTGTTACATCAGGTTAATTGCATCGGATAGATTGTCCGATACGCAATACGCTTGATGTAGAGAGTTTATTTAATTTACACAATTGAGTCACAGTCGTCCTGTATCTTTTTGCGATTACATAAAGAGAATCGCCTTGTTTTACTTTATGATAAACAATACCTTCGTTATTTGGTGTCCCGTAAACAGGTAGAGTTGCTTTTCTCTTTACAAAAGTGTAGGAGTCTTTGTGTGGCACAAAGTTTTGGAAGTCTATGATTTCTTCAGGATTTATAGCAATTCCTAAGAAGCGTGTTTCAAAATGGAGATGAGAACCGGTAGAACGACCGGTATTGCCGCCCAATGCGATTGGTTGTCCGGCTTTGATGATATCGTTTTCTTTTACGAGGAACTTGGATAAATGACCGTAAACGGTTTCCAATCCGTTGTTATGGCGTATAACCAGATAGTAGCCATAGCCTTTTCTTTCGTAATGGCGGATACGGACTTTTCCGTCGAAAGCAGCAACAATAGTATCTCCTACCTGTACTTTTAAATCGATCCCTTTGTGTTGCCGATAACGCCGGGGGCCGAATCTGGATGTGATTTTACCCTCGACCGGTATAATAAAAGAGGAACAATCGACAGTAAAAGAATCCGGAATTTGTACCCCTTTATAGGGATTAACCCGTTCATTTGTCCAAGAGGCATAAAGATCGTCTGCAGGAAACATTTCCTCTTCTTCGGCGATTGCATCTTCCAGAATCAGAGAGTCCAGTAGTTCGATTTCTCTTCTTATGGGAGAGTTTGCTGCAAATTTTGTTTGTTTATCGTTTTCAATAACTACCCGTATGGAGCCTGTACTTATTTTATCGTCTGCATATCCTTGTTTGAAAGAGGATAGAGAGATAATCGAAAGGACAAGAATTATAGATGTTTTTATGTTCATTTGTTATAAATATCCTTTATTTTTCATCGCTTGCGTAAATGCTGTCTATCAATTTAAACTGATAATCGAATAACTCTTCTTTTTTAAAGAAGCGGTTGATTTCAATTTCCGCATTTTCCGTAGAATCCGAAGCGTGTATAATATTTTCCTGAGTGCTCATGCTATAATCGCCACGAATTGTTCCTGCGGGAGCCAATCGTCCGTTTGTCGGGCCAATCAGTGTCCGCACAACGCTTACAGCATCTTTTCCTTCCCAACACATTAGTACTACAGGACATGAACTCATTGCTTTTTTCAGAAGTCCGAAAAAGGGCTTATCTTTTAAATGGCTATAATGTTCGCTTAGTATTTGATCGTCAAGCCATTGCATTTTTAGCCCTACAAGGAAAAGTCCCTTTTTTTCCAGTCTTGAAGTCACTTCCCCGATAAGTCCTCTCTGAACGGTTCCGGGTTTTAGGATAACAAGAGTTCTCTCCATAAAGTACTGTATATGTTCAAAGGGTTACTTCAAAATTAATATTTTCAAACAAAGAAAGCGCCTTTTCAGTTCGTAAAAAAACTGTAGTAAATCATAGAAAATGATAAATTGATACGTAATATTCTGATATATAAGTGATTGACTATTATATGTTTTACAGCATATAAATAGGGAATGATTAGCTTATTTGTCCCCATTCGACTTCTTTCCCGAAAAGATCGTTTAACCTTTTCCGTAACAGAGCATTGCTTTGCAGGGATAGTTGGGGATCAGCAGCAAGAATTTCCGTTGCAATGTCTCGGGCGTATTGGAGGACTTGTCCGTCTTTCGCCAGGTTTGCAATATGTAAGTTTATAGGTATTCCGCTTTGCTGCGTACCTTCCAAATCACCCGGTCCGCGCATTTTCAAGTCTGCCTCGGCAATTTCAAATCCGTCGTTGGTCGAAGTCATCACTTCGATACGTTTACGTGTTTCTTCCGAGATCGAATCGGATGTCACCAGTATGCAATATGATTGTTCGGCACCTCTTCCGACGCGTCCCCGCAGCTGATGCAACTGGGAAAGTCCGAAACGTTCGGCATTCTCGATTAGCATTACGGAGGCATTCGGGACGTTCACTCCTACTTCGATTACCGTAGTGGCCAGCAGGATTTGAGCGCTACCTTCTACGAACCGAGCCATTTGCAGTTCTTTCTCTGCGGGTTTCATTTTGCCGTGTATCATGCTTACCTGATAGTCGGGGAATATTTCTTTAATATGTTCGAACCCGTCTTCGAGATTTTTGTAATCCAGATTTTCGCTTTCTTTAATGAGAGGGTAAACGATATATACCTGGCGTCCCAACTCTATCTGTTTACGAATGGAACGGTAGAGGCCTGCACGCTGCCCGTCGAAAACATGGATTGTCTGAATCGGTTTTCTTCCGGGAGGAAGTTCATCGATCACCGAAACATCGAGGTCACCGTAAAAAGTCATGGCTAAGGTACGTGGAATAGGGGTTGCTGTCATGACAAGAACGTGGGGGGCGACGGTTCCTTTATTCCATAATCTGGCACGTTGGGCGACACCGAATCTATGTTGTTCGTCTATAATAGCCAGACCCAGATGTTGAAACAGAACTTCATCTTCAATAAGAGCATGTGTCCCTATTAGAAGGTGAATATCGCCGTTTCGTAGTCCTGTGTGTATAATTTCCCTCTCCTTCTTTTTAGTTGATCCGGTCAGAAGGGCTACATTTACTCCGATACCGTCAAGTAGAGTGGACAAGGTTTCGAAGTGCTGGGTTGCCAGTATTTCGGTCGGTGCCATTAATGCTGCCTGAAATCCGTTGTCGATTGCAATCAGCATAATCATAAGGGCAACCAATGTTTTTCCGCTTCCTACATCGCCTTGAAGAAGGCGGTTCATTTGTTTTCCGGTGCGGAAATCGTTCCGGATTTCCTTGATCACCCGTTTTTGGGCATTGGTTAGTTCAAACGGAAGTTTTTTTTCGTAGAAAGAGTAAAAGAGGTTTCCTACTTTGGTAAATACATGTCCTTGTATTTTTTCTTTTCGTAAAACAGAGCGTTGCAAAATGTTCAGTTGTAAATAAAAAAGTTCTTCGAACTTAAACCGGTATTGTGCTTCTCTGAGTGATACAGGAGATGTCGGGTTGTGTATTTGCCAAAGAGCCTCATTGATTTCCATTAAGTTGGCTTTTTTCCTGAGAGCCATAGGCAGGGTTTCCGGGTATTCCCGGTTCAGGGATTCCAGTAACGGAAGAATGATTTTGTGCAGGTTTTTCGATGTTAGAAAAGAGCTTTTCATCCGTTCCGTCGTGTTGTAAGACGGTTGCAGCGCTTTTCCGTAGAGGGAATTTTCCGTTACTGTTTCTATTTCCGGATGAGCTATGTTATAATGAGATCCGAAAAGCGTGGGCTTTCCGAATACGATATATTCTTCTCCGGGGCGGTATTTATTGGTAATGAATTTGATGCCTTTGAACCATACCAGTTCGATGGTGTCGGTTCCATCTGAGAACTCGGCGATCAGTCGTTTATTCCGACCTTCTCCGGTTGTAGAAAAATACTCGATCCGTCCTCTTATCTGTATATAGGGCATTTGTCCGTTTATCTCTTTGATCCGATAAAATCGACTTCTGTCAACGTATTTATATGGGAAGTAGTATAATAGGTCTTCCACGGAACGAATGTTGAGTTCTTTGTTGAGAAGCAGCGCTCGCTGGGGGCCTACTCCTTTAAGGTATTTTATGTCACGTCCCGAATAATCCAAGTTATTGTCGTTTTAAATAGGTTTCAGCCCATAACAAATCCGAGGGGTGGGTGATTTTTATATTTTCCCGGTTTCCGTCAATAAGGGTAATTTCTTTTCCCAAGGCTTCTACTACGGAAGCGTCATCAGTGAAAAGCTCGTCGTAAGGTTGTGAATAGGCCTGTTTCAGAAGTGCCAGATTAAAAGTCTGGGGCGTTTGTACAATACGATAAGACGAACGGTCGGCAACTTTACTGCCTTTCGGGAGAATGAAACGTATGGAGTCCGTGAGGGGTAATACAGGAATTGCGCTTCCTGTCTTTAAAGCCGTGGAGAAAGCATTTTTTATTACTTGTGGAGCCGGAAACGGGCGAACACCATCATGGATTGCAACTACTCCTTCTGTTTCGGAAATAGAATTCAGAGCGTTTTTTACCGATTGAAAACGGGTATTTCCTCCTTCAATAATGGAACAGGGAATATCGAACCGATACTTTTTGCAGAGAGTATTCCAGTAGGTAATGTGGTCTTTGGGTAAAACCAAAGTGATCCGGATATCAGGCTGAATAGTGTAGAATTGCTGTAACGTATGCATTAACAGAGGTTTGTCTCCTATTATCATAAATTGTTTGGGCAATTCCCCTCCCATTCTTAAACCTTTTCCTCCCGCTACGACAATTAAAAATTTATTCATTCTCCGTTATCTTCTAAATTGGCAAGAATCTTTTTTACTTCGTCATTCGTGCTGTTCAATTTTTTTTTGCAGGCGTTGATGAGTTGTACAGCTTCTTTTACTTTTTGAAGCAGTTCGTCGATTCCATACCGGTTATTTTCTATATTGGAAGCAATTTCTTCGAGTGAGCCGATCGCTTCTTCAAAATTCAATTCATTCTTTTTTCCCATAACGTCAGATTATTGGATTGTCGCTTTTTTACTTCCGTCGGAAAAACGTAACTCGACGGTTTGTTCTCTATCTAATAATTTAGAGCTTTCTATTACTTTCCCTTCTTTTAGAACAAGGGCATATCCTTTCTGGAGGATGTAAGACGGTGAAGCCATACGAAAAAACTGATCCAGTTCTTTTAACCGGAATGATAAAGAATCGAATTCCCGGGTTATTGCACTTTTAAGGGATATTTCGGTTCGGATTATGTGATTGTTTTGTTTCGAGATGATTGCAGAGCTTGCCCGAATGATATTGGCAGAAAGAAATTGGAGTTCCTTCTGTGTTTCGTTTATTTTATCCGTGACTGCCGATGTAATGGTCTGTGATAAATAATTTAGCCTTTGAGCACTTTCTGTTACGCGGTTAATAAGGAAATCGGCAACGGCTGTAGGCGTTTTTAACCGTGTATGAGCAACCAGATCGACAATGGAGTCGTCCCGTTCATGTCCTATCCCAGTTAGTATGGGGAGTGGGAACTGTGCACAGTTGGCCGCCAGATCATATGAATCGAAAGAGTTGAGGTCGGACGTCGCACCACCTCCTCTGATGATAACAATTGCGTCGAACAGTTCAATGTTTTTATGGATAGATTCTAATGCCTGAATGATGGAAGCTTCGGTTTTTTCTCCCTGCATAGTCGCGGCGAATAGTTTTACAGCAAAGAGAGAGTTCCAGGGAGAACTGTCCAGATGACTCATAAAATCACCGTAGCCCGCAGCGGAAGGAGACGATATGACTGCAATGCGTACGGGCAGCAAAGGCAGATTGAGTTCTTTATTCATAGAAAATATCCCTTCTTCCTGTAATTGGGCAATGATCTGGCTTTTTCGCAGATGCATTTCTCCGATTGTGTAAGAAGGCTCGATCTCTTCTATCGATAGACTGAATCCATACAATTCGTGGAAGTCAACGGAAACCCTTATCAATATTTTAATTCCTGCAGCGAACGTTTCTCCTGTCCGGCTCTCAAAAAGATATTTTATGAATGGGTATTTGTTCGCCCAGATTACGGCACGGGCTTTTGCTGTCATTTGGTTTGTATCCGGTCTTTTTTCAATAAGTTCCAGATAGCAGTGGTGAGAAAAACTGTTTTCTTTTAATTCTCCGATTTCGGCCGTAATCCAATACGTATCCATCATAGTCGCGCGTATTGTGTCACGGACCATGAGGTTCAGTTCAGAGAGTGTGAATATCTGAGATGGACAATTTTCCTTCATACTTACAAATGTATGAAATCGAAAAAAGATTGGCAAATGTGTTTTTTTCTCTTTTTTCTTTTAATTAGGGAAATTAAATCTTTAATTTGATAATGGCGAGAGGGTAGTTTGTCATATAGATGAAATTGGATCGTCTGCCTGGAGTAACATCTCCGTTGACATAAAATACATGGATGTAAATGCTGTTTTGATATTTATTAAATAAAAAGGTTAAGGCAATAAAAAACACAGACAATTTTGCCTGTGTTTTTATTCGTTTTTTCTGAGATTAAAAAGCATCTCTTATTTTTTCAGCAATGGTTTCAAATTCTTCCTTGGTTAAGGATAATTTTTCTTTCCCGAAATAGATATCCGATTCTTTGTTAATAGGAACCAGATGAATGTGCGTATGAGGCACTTCGAGTCCTATTACAGAAAGTCCGATACGTTTGCACGGAATGGCTTTTTCCATTGCTTCGGCTACTTTTTTTGCAAAAAGAACCAATCTGGAAAGTTCATTGTCATCTAATTTAAAGATATAGTCGACTTCCTTTTTAGGAATTACTAAAGTATGGCCTTTTGCCAACGGATTAATATCTAAAAAAGCAAAATGCATTTCATCTTCCGCTATCTTATAACAGGGTATTTCTCCTTTTATAATTTTACTGAAAATTGTTGCCATGTCGAATCTTTTTTAAATTGAAATATCTTCGATAACAAAAGACATTAGACCCGAAGGAACCTGAATATCTACGGTTTCTCCTACTTTTTTACCCATTAGGCCTTTAGCTATGGGTGTATTCACGGCAATCTTTCCCTCTTTCAGATTCGCTTCGCTTTCTGAAACAAGGGTATATTGCATCGTTTGATTATTTTTTGTGTTGCGAATCTTTACCTTATTAAGAATCTGAACGGAATCTGTTCCGATCCGGTTCTCATCAATGAGGCGGGCATTGGCAATTAATCCTTTCAGCTGTGCTATTTTTCCTTCAAGAATACCCTGAGCCTCTTTGGCGGCATCGTATTCGGCGTTTTCAGATAAATCGCCTTTGTCGCGAGCTTCTGCAATCTGCTTTGTGATTTCCGGCCTTTTTACTGATTCCAAGTAATTTACCTCATCCACAAGCTTTTTGTAACCGTCTTCGGTCATGTAACTTACGGCCATAAAAATACCTCCTTTTTTTACTTTAAATTTTGGATAATACAAAAATAAAAGAAGAACCCCGCCGAAATATAAAATCGGTGGGATCCCTCTATTAATTTACCTTATAATGCAAAGGTAATCTATTTTTTATACTTTGCAAAAGAATAATCCGATTATTTATTTAAAAATAGGAAGAAATGATCGATTCCAAGTCTTTGTCTCCATCTATTCTTTGAATGATATTACCACTTCGGTCGATAAGAAAAGAGGTCGGTAATCCCTGAATATTGTATTGCGTAAAGATCGAATTCGGTGTGTTGATATCGTCTTTAACACACATCCAGGGAAATTTTGATGCTTTGTTTTTCCAAATATGCTCGTCTTCGTCGATGGATATTTGATAAATTCTGAAGCCTTTGTTTTTATATTTTTCGTAAAGTTCGCCTAACAGCATTGTGTGAAGAGGAGAATAATCCAATTCGTATCCGGTGAAATCCAGAAGGGTTATGTTTCCTTTGGCGTAGTCGGAGAGGCTAATTTTTTGTCCGTCGATGGTTGGAAGGGATATATCGATCATACCGGTATTTTCGACAGGAAAATCGGAGACAGAGTCGTTCTTTGCAGAATTCTTAATAACGGCCATACCCTCGAGTGCAAGCTGGTATAATCTTTTAGTCCGTTCGTTGTCAGGATAATAAAAATTCAGAACGTTTGCTACAGCGGCAAAAAGTTTTGCCTCTTCTTTATCGTAAGGGTCGAAAAGAATACCTCCGTTTATTTTCTGGAACAAAGCATAATAGGCGACTAAAGATTGTGGTTGGCGAATAATATAGGTCTTTGAAAATTTTTTCATATCGTTCAATGCCTTTATTGCTTCGATATAATAAAGGGAGTCGGAAAGAGTACCTGATTTATTTTCTTTTTTCAACCGGTTGATTGCCGCTTCGGTTTCTATTTGTTTTAAAGTGAGTTGTTTCATCTCTTCGCAAACTGCCGAACCCGAAACTTCGTAGTTTTGTCCGAATGTTGGTGCGTCCGCATTAATCTGGATATGCTCTATGGAATCTATTCCCAGATTAATGAAGTTGTCTCCTAACCGCAGACGGAAAAAAGAGGGATCTTTCGGAGCTGTCCCCTGAAGGGCGAAATTACCCGATTGATCTATTTGTGCTGAATCAACGGGTTCGATGGAAGACAGAGTTACCTGTTCCAGATAAATTTTCTGTTTATCGGCATTTGTGATATTGCCTGTTATCTGAAACTTGCCCTGCTTATCGCAGGCAGTAAGAAAGCCGCCCAGAAGTAATAATATTATGATGTAATTTTTCATAGATGCTGTAATTGTTTCTATTGCAAAAGTAGACTATTTTGTTTTAAAACCCAATAACATTTCAGTACCGGTTGACGGGAGGCTGCAAGGCGCCTAAAAATTCAATTGAATATAGATTAAGGTATTGATAATTATTGTATCTTTGTAAAGATTAGATGAGAGTAAAAACAATAAAGAAAATTATGATTAATCCAATTTCAAAAACAATTGACCTGGGTGATGGAAGAACCATTACGATTGAAACGGGGAAATTGGCAAAACAAGCTGACGGAGCAGTAACGGTACGTATGGGTAACACTGTCCTCTTGGCTACAGTATGTGCTGCAAAAGATGCAAATGAAGGTGTTGATTTTATGCCGTTACAGGTCGAGTACAAAGAGAAATTTTCTGCATTCGGCCGTTATCCTGGCGGGTTTATGAAAAGAGAAGGAAAGGCTTCTGATTATGAAATCCTGACTTCCCGTTTAGTTGACCGTGCTTTACGACCTCTTTTCCCTGATAATTATCATGCTGAGGTCTATGTAAATATAATTCTTTTTTCAGCTGACGGCGAAGATATGCCGGACGCATTGGCCGGTTTGGCAGCTTCTGCTGCATTAGCCGTTTCCGACATTCCTTTTAACGGGCCGATTTCTGAAGTCCGTGTAGCCCGGGTGGATGGTAAGTTTATGGTAAATCCTACTTTCGATCAACTGAGCCGTGCCGATATCGACATTATGGTTGGCGCGACCATCGATAACATTATGATGGTAGAAGGAGAGATGTCCGAAGTTTCTGAAAAAGAACTTCTGGAAGCTATTAAAGTTGCTCACGAAGCAATCAAAATACAGTGTCAGGCGCAGCTGGAATTGACGGCAGCTGTTAATAAGACGGTAAAAAGAGAATATTGCCATGAACAAAACGATGAGGAACTTCGTCAGGATGTTAAGGCAAAATGTTATGATAAGGCTTATGCGATTGCCGTATCGGGAAATGCAAATAAGCATGAACGTATGGATGCATTCGATACTATTAAGGAGGAATATAAAGCAACTTTCTCAGAAGAGGAACTTGCTGAAAAGGGTGCTTTGATAGATCGTTATTATCACGATGTGGAAAAAGAAGCTATGCGCCGTGCTATTCTGGATGAAGGCAAGCGTCTCGATGGCCGCTCTACCACGGAAATACGTCCTATATGGTGTGAAGTCGATTATCTCCCGGGACCTCACGGATCAGCAATTTTTACACGTGGGGAAACACAGTCGCTCAGTACTGTAACGTTAGGAACCAAAATGGACGAAAAAATCGTTGATGATGTTTTGGTGCGTGATAAAGAACGTTTCTTGTTACATTATAATTTCCCACCTTTTTCAACGGGAGAAGCGAAAGCTCAAAGGGGCGTCGGACGTCGGGAGATCGGTCATGGAAATTTGGCACACCGTGCTTTGAAACGTATGATCCCTGACGATTATCCGTATGTGGTACGCGTTGTTTCCGATATTTTGGAATCGAACGGTTCTTCTTCTATGGCTACCGTTTGTGCGGGAACTCTGGCTTTAATGGATGCCGGTGTAAAAATGAAGAAGCCGGTATCAGGTATTGCAATGGGATTGATTTCTGAAAATAAGGGTAAGAATTTCGCTGTCCTTTCCGATATTCTGGGAGATGAAGATCATCTGGGAGATATGGACTTTAAAGTAACAGGTACGAAAGATGGTATTACGGCTACCCAGATGGATATTAAAGTGGATGGCCTCTCCTTTGAAATTCTTGAAAAAGCATTGAATCAGGCACGTGAAGGCCGGATGTATATATTGAATAAATTAACGGAAACAATTGCTGAACCGAGAGCTGACCTGAAGCCTCATGCTCCACGGATTGAGACATTGACAATTCCTAAGGAATTTATTGGAGCTGTGATAGGCCCCGGTGGAAAGATTATTCAAGGTATTCAGGAAGCTTCCGGTGCTACTGTTACGATTGAGGAAATCGACGGTGTCGGACGTATCGAAGTTTCAGGAAATAATAAAGCTGCTATCGATGCTGCGTTGGCTCAGATAAAAGGAATTGTCGCTGTTCCTGAAATCGGTGAAGTATATCAGGGAAAGATTACCTCTATAATGCCTTATGGCGCTTTTGTAGAGTTCCTCCCCAACAAAGAAGCATTGTTACATATTTCTGAGATTGACTGGAAGCGGTTTGAAAAAATGGAAGATACCGGTTTAAATGTCGGAGATAAAATCGAAGTGAAATTGCTTGATATAGACCCGAAGACAGGTAAATTTAAACTTTCGAAGAAAGCACTTCTTCCGCGTCCTCCCCGTCCGGAAAGACCGGAAAGGACTCAAGACTGAAAAATAAAAATTTAGACATAAAAAAGCTTCCATATTTTGGAAGCTTTTTTTCCCCGTTATTAAAGCAGTTATAATTAAGGGCTAACATTATTTTTCAGTAATCCTGACAATCATTCCTTTCTCTGGGCCGTATACAGGCCAGCTTATTCCTGTTTTTCTTAAATATTCACCGTTGAAAGAGTGTTCGGGTTGTGAAGATGCAGGATGGCCGCATAACTCTATCTGATAATTTTTTTCATCGTTTAAGCCTAAGAGCTTCAGATTACTATTTCCTCTTTCATTGAAATTTCCGTTCGGAAATAATTCTGCCATGTTGTAGCAAAAAACAACAGCGCTGTCTGCGTTTTCATTTACATATTCAATTGCACATCTGTTCCCTTCGAAAGGAGAGAGCAGGCGATAGGTAGTTCCTTGCTGAACCAAGGGGCGAAGTTCCTTGTACAGAGCGATTTTTTGTTTTGCGGTTTTTATCTCTGTCTCATTCCATTTCGATAAATCGTTTCCTATGCCCAGTACTCCTGACATAGAGACGTCGAACTTGAAATCTAATGAGTTATCGGCCGGTCCGTCAGTAGTCCAGGAGACCATAGTATTGGCCGGCAATGCACTAAGATAGCCGTATTGAATGAACAGGCGGTCGATCGGATTGGTGTTATCGCTGGCCCATGCCTGATCCATGCGAGCTAACATGCCCAGATCGGCACGTCCGCCGCCCCCCGAGCAGGTTTCAAACCAAACCTTGGGAAATCTTGTTCTAAGCGTTTCTATCAGGCGGTAAAGGTTTTGTATGTAGCGAATACGTACTTCTTTTTGCTTGTCGGGAGAAACCACCGGCCAACCTGGCTCGGACAACGTACGGTTGTGATCCCATTTAATAAATTTGATATTGTGTTCTTTTAATAATTGGGTAAAACTTTCAAGCAAATATTGGTATACGTCTTCCCTTGCTAAATTTAAAGTGAGCTGGTTGCGGGCTTCCGTTCTTTTCCTGTTTGGAAAATAAAGAACCCAATCGGGATGTTTTCGGTATAAGTCGCTATTAGGATTAATCATTTCCGGTTCGATCCATATACCGAAATCCATTCCCATATTATTGATTTTTTGTATGAGAGGGTTTAGTCCGTTCGGGAATTTGTTTTTATCTACGGTCCAGTCGCCTAATCCGGCATGGTCGTTGATTCTTCCTTTGAACCATCCATCGTCTATTACAAATAGTTCGACTCCGATTTCTTTTGCTGTTTCTGCCAGTTTTAACTGGTTTGCTTCCGTTACGTCGAATTCTGTTGCGTACCAACTATTGTAGAGAACCGGTCTTAGTTGATTCCTGTGTTTTTCGGGTAAAATGGTTTTGCGGACGTAACCGGCCATATTTTGTGCGGCTCCTTCGCTGCCGTTTTCTGTATATCCGATAATGAGTCTGGGACTTTCGAACGATTCTCCGGGCTTCAGAGACCATGACGTATCCCAGAAATTAATTCCGGATGTAATCTGAAGTCTTTGATTGTAGAATGTTTCGAAGTTAATGATCCAGTTTCCACTGTATTGAATAGCTCCGAAATAGGCAGTGCCTCTGTATTTATCTTTTTCTTCTTTTGGGCGCAGCATAAACCATGCTGGTGTATCGTACGATTTAAAATCTCTTGCCTGCAGAGTCTTGACACCCGGCGTCAGAATGGTTTCGTAAAGTTGAAATTCGGCACCCCATCTTCCTCCTAAATGAGTGAGCTCATACGAATCGGGAGGTAGTATGATGCTTCCGGATTGCAGATTTTCGATTAATATATCGCCTTTTCGTCCGGTATTGTGCACTGTGATCCATTTTTCAAGTATGTCGAATTCAGGTAATACACGGATATAAGAAACTACTTCCAAGGGATAGTACCGATCTTTTTGTGTAATTTTTAAAGTTTGTCTGTTGTCGATTTCAATAATTTCACTGTTAACAAACTGAAGATCCAAATCGCGGACATGATCTGGAAATGTGACTTCAAGAATGGGCAGCTTGTCGGGCATTCCGCCTCTGTAGGGAATCTCTGTTATCGATTGAGGTAGCTCCGGAATGTCTTTATTGGCAGAGGTGCCGTAAAAGACCGGTTTTACATAGTCTTGATTGTCAACGATCAGTTTGTATGAAGAGTTGTTTGTAGAGATAATCCATCCTTTAGGGTTTTCGGTTTCCTGAATGTAGGAATTTCCGGCGAATAGAATAGTGTTTACTGTAGTAAACAGGAAAATAAGAACAGAGTATAAACTTTTCATGTTAAACCAGATAAAAAGAGTATTAGAAAAATACTTGCAAGATACTTTAAAATCGCCAGAAACCGGCATTTCGACTTCGGAAAATTATAATTTTTTTTTGGTTAAAAAAAAGCCTCCTAAAAAACCTTAAGACTGTATTTAGATGATGATATTTTGTTACCTTTGTATGCGGTATAAGAGGCAATTAGCTATTGTTTTATATATTCACGAATCAAAATTTTTAAAATCATTCTGAAAATGGCAAATTTAGATTTAACCAAGTATGGAATTGTGGGTACAACGGAGATTGTACACAATCCTTCTTACGATCAGCTCTTCAAAGAGGAGACTAAGCCCGGTTTGCAAGGTTTTGAAAAAGGCCAAGTAACCGATATGGGTGCAGTAAATGTAATGACCGGTGTTTATACAGGTCGTTCGCCTAAAGATAAATTCTTTGTAAAAGACGCTACTACTGAAAATACCGTATGGTGGACTTCAGAAGAATATAAAAATGACAATAAACCGGTTGACCAGAAATGTTGGAATGCTGTTAAAGATTTGGCAGTAAAAGAACTTTCAAATAAGAGATTGTTTGTTGTTGATGCATTTTGCGGTGCAAACGAAAATTCTCGTTTAAAACTGCGTTTTATTATGGAAGTGGCATGGCAGGCTCATTTCGTAACAAACATGTTTATCCGTCCTACAGCAGAAGAGCTGGCTAATTTCGGAGAACCTGATTTTGTTATTATGAATGCTTCTAAAGCCAAAGTTGAAAACTACAAAGAATTAGGATTGAACTCTGAAACTGCAGTTGTATTTAATTTGACTGAAAAGATGCAGGTTATCCTGAATACATGGTACGGCGGTGAAATGAAGAAAGGTATGTTCTCTTATATGAACTACTTGTTGCCTCTTAGAGGAATGGCTTCTATGCACTGTTCTGCCAATACGGATAAAGAAGGTAAAAATACAGCTATATTCTTCGGTTTGTCAGGTACGGGTAAAACAACTTTATCAACTGACCCGAAACGTCTTTTGATCGGTGACGATGAGCATGGATGGGATGACGAAGGTGTATTTAACTTTGAAGGCGGTTGCTATGCTAAGGTTATCAATCTGGATAAGGATAGCGAACCGGATATCTGGAATGCAATCAAACGTGATGCTCTTCTTGAAAATGTTACGGTTGATGCTAACGGAAAGATTGATTTTGCAGATAAGAGTGTAACGGAAAATACACGTGTATCTTATCCTATTTATCATATCGATAATATTGTTAAACCGGTTTCTAAAGGGGGGCCTGCTCAACAGGTTATCTTCTTGTCAGCTGATGCATTCGGCGTATTGCCTCCGGTATCTATTCTGACTCCGGAGCAAACAAAATATTATTTCTTATCCGGATTTACTGCTAAGTTAGCAGGTACAGAACGCGGAATTACCGAACCGACTCCTACATTCTCAGCTTGTTTCGGTGCTGCATTCCTTTCTTTGCACCCTACAAAATATGGTGAAGAATTAGTGAAGAAAATGGAAAAATCAGGAGCTAAGGCTTATTTGGTAAATACAGGATGGAACGGTTCTGGTAAGAGAATCTCTATCAAAGATACCCGTGGTATTATCGATGCCATTCTCGATGGTTCTATCGATAAGGCTCCTACTAAAATAATTCCTTTCTTTGATTTTGTAGTACCTACTGCTCTTCCGGGTGTTGATCCGAAGATCCTTGATCCGCGCGATACTTATGCTGATCCTGCCCAGTGGACGGAAAAGGCAAAAGACTTGGCTGCACGTTTCCAGAAGAACTTTGCTAAGTTTACAGGAAATGAAGCTGGTAAAGCATTGGTAAATGCGGGCCCTAAAGTAGACTGATTAAGCGAATTATTATAATTGAAACGGGACATTTCTCAGAAATGTCCCGTTTTTTTATCACTAAATTAATGATTGAAAAAAAATTGCCGAATGTCTTTTTACAATTGAACCGGATGTTAAGATTGTAACTTTTCTTTTAAAAAACGTCCGGTGTAGGATTCTGCGCATTGCGCAATGTCCTCGGGCGTACCCGTACAGACAACATAGCCGCCTTTGTCGCCACCTTCGGGACCTATATCGATCACATGGTCGGAACATTTGATTACGTCCATATTATGTTCTATTACTACG
This sequence comes from Bacteroidales bacterium, assembly GCA_029007825.1. GTDB lineage: Bacteria > Bacteroidota > Bacteroidia > Bacteroidales > JAQXIO01 > JAQXIO01. The sequence goes on from JAQXIO010000019.1 coordinate 25,765, forward strand.
ATAGTATGGCCTCTGCTTAATAAGGCATCGAATGCGTTGAGTAATGTTTTTATATCATGAAAATGGAGACCTGTAGTAGGCTCGTCGAAAATAAATAGGGTTGGCTCCTGTCTTTCTTCTCCGAGATAATAGGCCAGTTTAACACGCTGGTTTTCTCCGCCCGATAGTGTAGAAGACGATTGCCCGAGTTTAACATAACCCAGTCCTACATCTATAAGTGGTTTGAGCTTTTTCACAATTTTTTCTTCCTGGCTGCCCTTTGTTTCCGAGAAAAAGCTGATGGCCTCTTCTATCGAAAGTTCCAGTATATCGTAAATACTTTTGCCTCTGTATAAGACTTCCAATATTTCTTTTTTGAAACGCTTTCCTCCACATGACTCACAGGTCAGTCTCAGATCGGCCATAAATTGCATTTCAACGAGTATGAAGCCTTCTCCTTTACATTCTTCACATCGTCCTCCGTCTACGTTAAAAGAGAAGAATGCCGGTGTGTAATCGAGCTGACGTGCCAAAGGCTGTTCGGAAAAAAGTTTCCGAATTTCATCGTATGCCTTGACGTATGTTACTGGATTGGACCTGGAGGATTTTCCGATAGGGTTTTGGTCTACATATTCTACGGATTGGATGAGATCATAATCACCGGTAAGATTGTCCATTTGCAGGGATTGTACACTGGCTCCGTCTTTTTTTCTTTTTAATCCTTCATAGAAGAGGTCTTTGACAAGAGTTGATTTGCCTGATCCGCTTACTCCGGTAACGGATGTCATTGCAAAAAGTGGAAATTTGACATCAATTCCTTTCAGGTTATGTAATCTGGCTCCTTTTACTTCGATAAATTGGTTCCAGCGTCTTCGTGCCGGTGGAACGATGATTTGTTCTGTTCCGTTTAAATATGCCGTTGTGAGGCTTTTTGTGGCTTTTTTGATATCTTTACTGTCTCCCTGATAGACAACTTTTCCCCCCAGGCTTCCAGCTCCCGGGCCTATATCGATAATATAGTCGGCTGCCCGGATAATTTCTTCGTCGTGTTCTACGACAATCACCGTATTTCCGAGGGATTGCAATTGTTTCAAGACTTTTATAAGCAGGTCGGTATCGCGAGAATGGAGACCTATGCTCGGTTCATCGAGAATGTATAGTGAGCCGACAAGAGCACTGCCTAACGAGGTCGCCAGGTTAATGCGCTGGCTCTCTCCACCGGAAAGCGTGGATGAGAGACGATCGAGAGTCAGGTAGCCTAAACCTACATTTATGAGAAAATCGATCCGGTTATTGATTTCAACCAGAATGCGTTTGGCTATTTTTTCCTCATGCTCGTCTAATTGGAGCGACTGGAAAAATTCTCTCAGTCCGGTAATCGGCATTGTTACCAGTTCTGCAATATTTTTATTCCCGATGTGTATATAGAGGGCCTCTTTTTTAAGACGGCTTCCTTCACATTCAGGGCATATTGTTTTGCCTTTGTAACGTGCCAGCATGACACGGTTCTGTATTTTGTAAAGGTTTTCTTCGAGGAAGGAAAAAAAATCATTTATCCCGTAAAGTCCAGGACGGCCTTTCCACAACAGATCTTTTTCAGCTTTTGTTAATTCTTGATAAGGCCTGTGTATAGGGAAGTTATATGCAGCACTGTGTTCGATAAAGAATTGCTTGAATTCCTGCATCTTTTCTCCACGCCAGCAGACAACGGCATCATCGTATATGGAGAGAGATTTATTGGGTACCACAAGGTCTTCATCTATTCCCAATACTTTTCCGAATCCTTCACATTTGGGGCATGCACCGATTGGATTATTAAAATTGAACATGCTGTCTGACGGTTCTTCAAACTGAATACCATCGGCTTCGAAATGTGTGGAAAATTCTTGTGTGATTATTCCATTATCGCTATATGCTTTAATTATGGCAATTCCTCCGCCTTCGAAAAATGCGGTTTCAATAGAATCTGTTGCCCGGCTTAAGAAATCTTTTTCGTTTGAGACGGTGAATCGGTCTATTAACAGTAATGGTTGTTTTTTACCGATTAATGAGGGGGTCTCGATTACCTGGTCTATCCGGAATAGTTCTCCGTCTATTTCGATACGTGAATATCCTTCTTTGAGAAAAACCTCCAATTGTTGTAACAGTGTTCGTCCGGATCGTACCTGTATGTTTGTAAGCAACATGATCCGTGTATTCTCTGGATAAGATAGAATATATTTGAGGACATCTTCCGTAGAATGTTTTTTTACCTCTTTTCCTGTTACCGGAGAGATGGTTTTGCCTATTCGCGCATAGAGTAAACGGAGGTATTCATATATCTCTGTCGATGTTCCGACGGTTGAACGGGGATTGCGGGTATTTACTTTTTGTTCGATTGCAATAGCCGGAGGGATACCTTTTATGTAGTCACATTCGGGTTTGCTCATCCTTCCTAAAAATTGTCGGGCATACGCCGAAAGGCTTTCGACATAACGTCTTTGCCCTTCGGCATAAAGAGTATCGAAAGCCAGAGACGATTTTCCCGACCCAGACAATCCGGTTATAACTATGAGTCGGTTGCGGGGAATCTCAACATCACTGTTTTTAAGATTATTGATGCGTGCACCTTTTATTTGTATAGAAGAGTTTCTACTCATGAAGCATAAATATATTACACAAAGATACAAACTTTCATCCGAAAGTGGAGATGAGTGGGAGTTCCCTTCTCTTCATAAAAAAAGGATGCCTTAATTAAGGCATCCTTTTTATTTTTGTATATGACTTAGGATTATTTTACTAAGCTTGCGAATTCTGAATTGCTGAAATATTTAGCAAATTCAAGGTCAGTAGCAGCTTCCTGAGCCATTGATCTATCCATTTGGATAGCTGTTTTCAAGTTGTTGATAACACCGCTCTGGTTGTTTGTACGAGCTGCAACGACTGCTTTCAGGTAAGAAGTAAGAGCATCAGGATTTTCAACGCCGTTCAATGTAGATTGAGCTTTGTTGTAGTCCTTAGCAAGGATTTGTGCGATAGCAGCGTTGTTTGTCTTAGCAGAACCGAATGCGTTAACAGCTTTTGCATATTCGCCGTTTTCGATGTAAAGGATACCAAGAGCTTCTCCTAACTCAGGAGTTCCGGCAGCTTTACCGAAGTATTGTTCTGCAGTAGATTTGTCACCTTTAGCCAAGGCGATCAAACCGAGGTTCATATTTACTTCAGGAGCGTTAGGTGCGATCTGAGCAGCTTTTTTGAATAAGTTTTCAGCGTCAGAGATTTTACCTTGTTCGAATTCAACCATTCCTAAGTTGTTGTAACCACGGAAATCGTTCGGGTAGATCTGAGTAGCACTCTTGTAGATAGCAGCTTTTTCGTTCAATGATTTAGTAAGAGTTGCAGCATAAAGCAATTCTTCTACATTGAGCGATTTAGGATCGCTTGAAGCAAGAGATTTGATTTCTTCGTCTGATTTACCAATAGTTTCAACGTTAGCAGTTAATTTAGAACGTCTCAGTTTCGGAAGGATTTCTTCAGCAAGATAGCTGAATACAGAGCTCATTTTCTTCAACTCAGCATCTCTTTGTTCAGGATCAGAATACATTGAAAGAACACGTAAAACGAGGTCTTTATCCTGCATGTTTGATTTTTCAACCAATTCTTTGAAACCAGCCCAGTCTTCAGCTGTGTAACGAGCATCAACAGGAACGTCGCTGATTTTTTCTTTCTTGAATGTTTTGTCAAGATATTTGCTTGTATTCTTTTCACGATTTTCAGAAAGATTCGTGTTCAGTTCAAGAGGACCATCAGGAGAAGCATATGCCTGAATTTCTACGGCTACATTTTTATTAGGAGCTTCGTTAGCATCTTTTACTGTAGAGTTCCAGTCTTTCATTGCTTCGCTTTTCAACTGGTTGTCACGAATAACAGCTTGTTGAATCAAGAACATAATGTCTGCAACGTATGCATCTTTTGTGATACGTTGGAATTTGTCAGGAGCAATAGCCGGAGTAGAATTTTCTGCTGTAGCCAATTCTGAAGTAGAAATTACACCGTCAGCAACTTTAAGATCGGGAAGTTTTACGGTCTTTTTTCCAACTTTAGCATTGAAAACAAGGTAAAGCTCTGATTTTCTCATAGCAGGAACATACTTGAATGAGCTAGTCATCGTAATGCTTGCTCCTTCTTTGTAAGGAACTACCATATTGTTACCTTTAACCTTTTCTCCCTGGAAAGTATAAGCTGTACCAACAGCTTCACCTCCTTGATATCTCAAAACAGGAGTTACGGTTACTGTGGCTTTCTTTACAAACCATTTTGCAGGAACAGTAGCATTGATAGTCACGGGAACTTGTCCGGCCACCGCTTCCAGTGGATTCGGATTTACTTTGATGTTATCTTGTGACAGAGGCTTGAGCTTCGCACAAGAAGAGAACGATACGATTGCTGCCAAAACAATTATTGGCAAATAGAACTTGTTACTCATAACAGAAAAATTAGGTAAGTTGTTTATTAATTCATTTATATTTAAATCCTTTCCTTACAACGCGCAAATGTAGATGTTTTTCTAATAAGCGGAGCAAATTTAATACTTTTTAATAACAATTTTTTGTATAATTCTCCGTTTTACTTCTTATCTGCTGAAAAAGAGGGCGAAAAACCTGCCTTATTGTACCATGGATGATGTGCTAGAATTTCTTCCCGAAGATGTTGATTGTTCACATGGGTATATATTTCGGTTGTCGTGATTTTTTCATGACCGAGCATAGCTTGAATAGCTCTTAAATTTGCGCCTCCTTCTAAAAGATGAGATGCAAATGAGTGTCTGAAAGTATGGGGGCTTACATTTTTCTTGATACCGGCAAGTTCGGTTAGTTCTTTAATTATGTGGAATACCATAATCCGGGATAGGGCAGTTCCTCTCCGGCTTAAAAATAAGGTATCTTCAAATCCTTTTTTACATTCGATTTTGTTCCTGTCCGGATAATAAAGTTTAATTTCATGAATGGCTTTTGATGAAATCGGTATCAACCGTTGTTTGTCTCCTTTACCTATTACTCTGATGAACCCTTCGTCGAAATACAGATCAGAAAATCTGAGAGTGATAAGTTCCGATACACGTAAGCCACAACTATATAGGGTTTCCAATATCGCTTTATTGCGTTGCCCCTCGTCTTTTGAAAGGTCGATTGCCGATAAGATGGCATCTATTTCTTCGATGGAAAGGACTTCCGGGAGCCGGAAACCTATTTTGGGAGATTCTACTAATTCTGCGGGATCATGCTCTATTTTTCCTTCTATGGTTAAATAACGGTAAAATGATTTAATACCCGATAATATCCTTGCCTGCGAACGAGGATGGATGCCAATATTGGATAAGAGGGACATGAACCGATGAAGAGTGTCGACCGTTATTTCCTGTAGAGTGATATGTTCTGTTTCCAAAAAAGATAGGAGTTTATCGACATCCCTAAGATAGGCGTCAATAGAATTGGGAGAGTGACCGCACTCCAATTTCAGGTAAAGAGTGTAATCTTTGAGAAGATTGTGAGTTGCCGTTTCCATATCTCTTTATATAAAAATAACTATCTTTGCACTCTGCAGCAATATATGCAAAAATAGATATAATTATCCGTAACGTTATGAGAATCCAGATTATTAATGGCCCTAATTTGAATTTATTGGGGAAAAGAGAGCCTACTATCTATGGTAAAACGTCTTTTGACGGATATCTTGAGATTTTGAAAAAAGAGTTTCCGGATGTATTTATCGACTATTTTCAATCGAATATCGAGGGGGAACTTATTGACAAAATTCATGAAGTCGGATTTTCGTATGATGGTATTATTCTTAATGCGGGAGCTTATACGCATACGTCGATTGCTCTGTACGATGCGATAAAGGCAGTTGATACTCCTGTGATAGAAGTGCATTTGTCTAATATTCAAGCCCGGGAATCGTTTCGCCACGTTTCTATGATCGCTGCGGCTTGTAAAGGTTCGATTGCCGGATTCGGAATGGATTCGTATCGGTTGGCTATGGAGGCTTTCCTGAATAAATGATCTGTAAAAACTATTTATTATAAGTAACTTAAGGAAAATTGTATGTTGAAGAAACAAACAAAAATTGTAGCCACTATTTCGGATAAAAAATGTGATGTTGAATTTATTCGTGCTTTGTTTAACGAGGGAATGAATGTTGTCCGTTTAAATTCGGCTCATTTGGACGAAACAGGGTTCCATAAAATTATCGATAATATCAGAGCGGTTTCTAATCGTATCGGGATTCTGATGGATACGAAGGGGCCTGAAATAAGAACGACGGTTGCAGAAACCCCCGTTGACCTGAAGTCCGGCGACACTATTCGGGTAAAGGGTGATCCGGCAGCGCTCTCTGACAGAAACTGTATCTCGGTTTCTTATTCCAATTTTGTCCGGGACATGCATGTCGGAGATCATATATTGATCGACGACGGTGAGATCGATTTATTAGTGGATAAGAAGGAAGATTCTTATTTGGTTTGTACGGCTCAGAACGACGGAACGATAGGAAGCCGGAAAAGTGTGAATGTTCCGGGGGTACGAATAAATCTGCCGTCACTGACCGATAAGGATAAGAATAACATTTTATTCGCCATAGAGAATAAAATAGACTTTATAGCTCATTCGTTTGTTCGTAGTAAGCAGGATGTACTGGATATTCAGAAGATATTGGATGCACATAAAAGTCCTATAAAGATTATTGCTAAAATAGAAAATCAGGAGGGTGTCGATAATATCGATGAGATACTGGAGGCTGCTTACGGAATTATGATAGCCCGGGGTGATTTGGGTATAGAGGTGCCTCAGGAAAAAATTCCCGGTATCCAGCGGGTATTGATTCGGAAATGTGTAGAGGTTAAAAAAACGGTTATAGTGGCCACCCAAATGTTGCATTCGATGATTCAGAATCCACGTCCGACAAGAGCCGAAGTGACGGATATCGCAAATGCTATTTATTATCGAACGGATGCTTTGATGCTGAGCGGGGAGACTGCCTACGGGAAATATCCTGTAGAAGCCGTACGTACGATGGCAACTATTGCTGCTGAGGCAGAAAAAACGAAGCTTTCTGCAAACGATATACGTGTTCCTTTTTCCGGAGATGATCTGGATGTTACATCGTTTCTTGCAAAACAAGCTGTAAAATCATCTTCCCGATTGGGCGTTAAGGCAATTATTACGGATAGTTATACCGGCCGGACTGCCCGTTATCTGGCGGCATTCAGGGGGAAGGCTCCTGTTTATGCGATATGCTACCGTGAACGTACTACGCGTGAACTGGCGTTATCGTATGGCATTTGGGCAGTTTATCAGCAGGAACTGAAGAATGCTCGTCAGTATTTTTTGCATGCGTTGCAGGCTTTGCTCGATACGGAGATGATAGAGCAGGATAGTTTGGTCGCTTATTTGAGTGGAAGTTTCGGAGAAGGTGGAGGAACCTCGTTCCTTGAGTTGAATTATGTAAATAAAGTATTGAAGGCAGGAGATAAGTTTGTTCTTCCAAATTATGAAAAAGAATGATTGAGGCTCTTGAAAAGTATATTCTTGAACATAGCGATCCGGAAGAAGAGCTTTTGCAGAAAATGGTTCGTGATGCCCACGTCAATTTATTACGACCCAGAATGGTTTCCGGACATTTGCAGGGTCTTTTTCTTAAATTATTTTGCAGGGCGGTTAATGCCCGAAGGATTTTGGAGATAGGCACTTATACGGGTTATGCCACGATTGCTATGGCAGAAGCGTTGGATGAAAACGGATATATCGATACAATAGAGATTGACGATGAGATGGAGCCTTTTATCCAACGGTATTTTTCTTCTTTTCCGGCACGGGAAAAAATACGTTTGCATATTGGCGATGCGGTAGATATTATACCGAAACTGAACAATGACGAATATGATCTTGTTTTCATAGATGCTGATAAAAGAATCTATAATACGTATTACGACCTGGTTTTTGATAAGGTGCGGAAAGGCGGAATTATTTTGGCCGACAATACGTTATGGGATGGAAAGGTTCTGGAGAAGCCGTCGCCGTCTGACAAACAGACAATCGGGATATTACAGTTTAATGACCGTGTGGCTTCCGATACGCGTGTAGAAAAAATGATTCTTCCTTTACGGGATGGATTGACGATAATATGGAAAAAATAAAAAGTGAATGTTATGGAAGGTACCAGATTGTTAAGAATAGGACGTTTATTGCAAAAGGAGATCGGTGATATTTTTTTGCAGGAGACCAGAGCAATGCAAGGTGTGCTGATCTCTGTATCTGCGGTAAGGGTCAGTGCGGATTTAAGCGTGGCAAAAGTTTATCTGAGTATTTTCCCTTCAGATAAGGCAAATGATTTGCTCGAATCGATCCGTACCAATGTGAAATCGATCCGGTTTGATCTCGGACAGCGTGTCCGTACGCAATTGAGAAAGATTCCTGAATTGGTTTTTTATCTGGACGATTCGCTCGATTATATCGAAAATATTGATAATCTGCTTAAAAAATAGAGGTCGTTGAAGTTTTCTTTTTATGTTGCATTGCGGTATTTATTTTCAAAGAAATCGCATAATGCTATAAATCTGATATCATTAGTGTCGGTCATCGGAATTGCTATTGCTTCGATGGCGCTGGTTTGTACTTTGTCTGTGTACAATGGATTCAACGATTTGATATCTTCCCTTTTTTCGACGTTTGATCCGGATCTTAAGATTACGCCTGAAAAGGGAAAGACATTCGTTTTACCGGATGAGTTTATGCGAACTTTGACTTTGTTAGAAGGTGTGGAAACGATATCGCCTGTAATAGAAGGGAATGTACTGGTAAAGTATAATGACAGGCAGGTACCGGCAATTATAAAGGGGGTTGCCGACAATTTTGCGGAGACGACAAAGATTGACAGTATTCTTTTGGACGGGACTTTCGTTTTAAAGGATGAGATTGTTAATTATGCTAATTTTGGGGCCGGTCTTGCTTCTTTGCTGGGAGTTAGGTCTGGGTTCGTATATCCCGTAGAGCTTTATGTGCCGAAGCGTAATGCAACGGTCAATTTATTGCAGCCGGCTTCTTCTTTTTCAATGGAAGCGGCTTATATAGGGGCTGTATTTGCTACAAATCAGCAGGTTTATGATGACCAGTATATGCTTGTTCCGCTCGAGCTTACCCGTACGTTGTTCGATTATGACAAAGAAATAACGGCATTGGAAATAAAAGCGAAAAAGGGTACGGATATTCCGACTCTTCAGAAAGAGATAAAAAATTTGTTGGGCGGAGAGTATGTGGTGAAGGATCGTTACCAGCAACAGGAGACGTCATTTAAAATGATGAAAATCGAAAAATGGATTACTTATCTTACTCTTTCTTTTATTTTAATGATTGCTATTTTTAATGTTGTCGGTTCTCTTTCTATGCTGATTATAGAGAAAAAAAACGATGCAGCGACTTTGCGGAGTCTTGGGGCTGATAAAAGTCTGATATCTTCTATTTTTTTGTTGGAAGGCTGGCTGATTTCTTTATTCGGTGCTTTATTAGGAATAATAAGCGGGGTCTTACTTTGTTTGGCTCAATCTTATTTCGGCTTGCTGAGGTTGAGTTCCGTATCGGGTACGTTTGTAATCGACGCTTATCCTGTACGTGTGGATTTTATGGATATATTCTATATTCTTCTTACCGTTCTTTTCTTCGGCTGGTTCTCTGCATGGTATCCGGTCCGTTATGCGTTGAAGAGCCATAGTATCGGATAAATATTAAAAGTTTACGTTCTTGCCAGATCGCAATCAAAAGCGTAACTTCGCAATCGATTTTGATTATATGACAAATGCAACGTAAATTACTTTTAATCATTCTGTTGGTCATTTCTCAGACCATTTGCTCAATAGCACAGGTAACCCCAAAAAGAGAGTTCCGCGGCGTATGGATGCATACAATAGCCCAATCTCAATATAAGGACCTTCCCACAGCAAAATTAAAGCAATATCTTATCGAGGCTCTTGATTATTTCAAGGCATGTAATATGAATGCCGTTATATTTCAGGTACGTCCTCAGGCAGATGCCTTTTATGAATCATCTCTGGAACCTTGGAGCCGTTATCTGACGGGTGTACAGGGACAGGCTCCCGAGCCGTATTTCGATCCTATGGCTTTCATGATAGAGGAGTGTCATAAGAGAGGCCTTGAGTTTCATGCCTGGCTGAATCCTTACCGGGTGAGTAGTTCAGAAAGTCAGGAACTGGCGAATTCTCATATTTACCATCAACATCCCGAATGGTTTGTGAAGTATGGAAAGCAGCTTTATTTCGATCCCGGCATCCCGGAAAGCCGGCGTTTTATCCGTAGGGTGGTTCGTGATATAGTAAGCCGTTATGATGTCGATGCAATCCATATGGACGATTATTTTTATCCTTATCCTGTTGCCGGACTGAATTTCCCTGACGGAGAGAGCTTTGCCCAATACGGAGGAAAATATTATCCTGACAGAATAGGGGATTGGCGCAGAAATAATGTAAATCTGCTTATAGAGGAATTGAAGACGACTATTTTGCTAACGAAGCCTTGGGTACGTTTTGGTATAAGTCCTTTCGGGATATACCGGAATAAGAAAAACAGTACGAACGGTTCGGAAACAAATGGTCTTCAAAATTATGACGATTTGTATGCGGATATAAAATTATGGGTAAAGAATCAATGGATAGATTATAATATACCACAAATATATTGGGAGATAGGGCATAAAGCTGCCGATTATGAAACGTTGATAAAGTGGTGGGATAAAAACAATTATGGTGGTCACTTGTACATCGGACAGGATGTCGTACGAACCATGAAGGCTCCGGATCTTAAATACTCCAGTCGTAATCAGCTTACCCGTAAAATGGAACTGGAAAGATCTCTTCCGAATGTCCATGGCAATTGTTGGTGGCCGGGTTATGAGGTATGGAAAAATACGGGAGGCGTGGCAGATAGTCTTTTCGATCATTATCAGAAATATCCGGCTCTTATTCCTGCTTATACCCATATGCACGATAAGGCCCCCAAAGAGGTGCGGAAAATGAAAACTAAATGGACCGAGAAGGGCTATATGCTGTCATGGCAGACCAAAGGTAAGCGCTCTAACCCTGAGAATGCTCAGTATTTTGTCGTTTACCGTTTTCCCGCCAAAGGCAAGGCAGACCTTTCCGATCCGTCGAAGATCGTGGCGATAACACGTGATCCGTATTATCTTATGCCGTACAAGAAAGGGGAGAGGAAATATAAATATGTTGTTACTGCCGTCGATCGTTTTCATAACGAATCAACGAAGGGGAAAAGCAAAAAGGTAAAGCTTTAATAAATAATCATTCCAATTATTCCTGTTAACACGATCATCAGAATGGGATGTATCCGTGTAAACATAGAGAGTATAAAAGCTCCGAAAAATAAGATGTAGCTTGAGTAGTCGAAAAAGGTTTCTTTATTCATCAGATAAAGAGCTGCTGAGGCTATCAAACCTACCGTTACGGGTTTGAGTGCATGAAAAAAACGTTCTACATAGCGGTTTTCTTGGAACTTAGCCAGATAATAACTTATTAACAATACTAATATAAATGAAGGAAGACATACGGCAAAGGTGGCGATAATCGCACCCCAAACATTTCCTGTTGCCGTGTAGCCGATGTATGTAGCGCTATTGATACCGATCGGACCCGGTGTCATTTGCGAGATAGCTACGATATCGGTAAATTGCTGGTCGGTTATCCATTTATAGCGTTCTACAACTTCAAACTGGATCAGTGAAAGTAAAGCATATCCTCCACCGAAACCGAAAAGGCCGATTTTTATGTAAACCAAAAAGAGTTGAAAATAAATCATTGCTTTAATTTTCTTTGTCTGTACCAGTAAAGAGCTATGGAGCCGATTCCCATTACGAGAATAATAATGATGGGAGAGACTCCGAAACTCCATATCAGAATGGCCGTTAAAATCGCTATCGTTACATTATAAGGGGTGAAGCCGATCTTTTTTATGGCATTTACCATGGGGACGGCAATCAGTGCTATTACAGCGGGTCTTACTCCCATAAAAAATCGTTTTACCCACATATTGTCTTCAATGTGGGCGAAAGATATGGCAATTGCCAGAATAATTATAAATGAAGGTAAGATGGTGCCTAAAGCTGCAGCAACGGCTCCTTTTACTCCTTTTACTTTATATCCTACAAAGACCGAAATATTTACAGCCCAGATACCGGGAAGAGATTGAGCAAGGGAGAGAACATCCAGAAACCCTTCCGATGTGATCCATTTCCGTCGTTCGATGACTTCTCTTTCGACCAGAGGGATCATGGCATAACCTCCTCCTATGGTAAAGCCTCCTATTTTGACGAATGTAGTGAAAAGACTGAGTAATGACCCCATTTTGCAGCAAACATTAAGTTTTTTGGAATTTCTTTCATATAAAAATTCTATTCTTACCGATTCCACAAACAGATATTTTGGTGTTTGCGGAATGGAGAATAGAATTTCCTGTAAATTCTTTTCAGAGCCTAAAGTTACAAAAAACTTTTTATCTCTGCTTTCTGACAGAACGTACCGGCATTGCAGCTTTCGGTGCTTTTGATTTTGGCGCTTTTGCTTCTTTTACCTTCTGGTTACTGCTTTTTGAAGCAGAAGAACGGGAACTGCCTCTACCCCTTGAAGCTGTTGCTTTTTCGGCTTTATCCGAACCTTCTTTGCTTATCTCTGTTGTATCGGCTTTTGTCGTCCATAAAGATTCTTCAAAACTTACAAGCTCTTTTTCTATACGTTCCTGCTCTGCTTTTAGCGCTTCTTCATTTTCACAGTATTGCATAAGAGGGCGGTTCATCAGATTGGCAACTTTGAAGATTTCTCCTTTGAACATTCTTTTCCGGAAGTAATCGTCCAATGTGAGAATTTTCGCATTGTTCAGGTTGGATGTCATAACCGGATTTTTGGATATGTACGGACGAATGCTTTCATAAGTAAACCAGAACATCGGATAACGTGTTGCTTCTCCTCCGAAATCGCCTGTTCTGAAAAGAATAGGACATATGGAGATGATCTGAGAATTATAAGTAGATGTTTTCTGGTCGAAGAACCATACCTCTTTCATATAATAGCCCAACACTTCTTCAGATGGAATATCGCTGTTGTCTATTTCGATCGATACGGATTTACTGTTTTTTACCGGTTCTTCTTTGTAGAGAATATTAAACCGGTCAAGAATATCTTTTAGGTTCGATTTGTATTGGTCTGTAAATTCCTCATATCCGTCTATATATTCGTAGGCCGGTATTTTACCTTGTGCCATCAACCGGAATAAAGTCGTGAATAAATTCATTTCCGTTGCCGTAGGCTGAGCAGGATAATAAAGAGGTGTATTTTTTTCCTCTTTCAGGTCGATAAACCGATAAACAATCCTTTTCCAAGGTGCCTGGTCGATATTGACTGTTAACTGATCGTTCATCGCCTGGGCACGGACGGTAAGTTCGGAATTCTTGTCTTCCTTTTTATTACGGTTGCGAGAAGTTCGTTCCTGTTCTTCCTGTGCAATTAAATTGCCGGTGAGAAATGGAAACAATAGAATCGGAATTATGTATTTAAGAATTCTCATGATGATATTTCTTTTTCTTAATTTACAATTACTTCAATAGTTGGGATAGTACGTTCGATTCCGTCAGGACCTTTGGCAACCACACGTGAAATATAGAAACGTTTTCCTTTGGAAAGACGACGTATATAATCTTTTTGGCGTTGGGAAAAAGTTGAGCCTTCCGATATTTCGGGGATCGCATTTCCCATGGAGTCGAAGAACGTGGTTTCAAACCGTAAAACCGTATAATTTACATTGAGTAAATCGTCGTCTATTGCGGCCTTGATTCCTTCGGCTGCAATCAGACTTGATTTGGCAAAGGCTCCACCTTTAAATTTCCGGACATTTCCGTTTGCGTCCTTATATTCTATATAGGGAAGCGGATCGGGAAGGGCACGTACGCGGAAGGCGGTTTTTGCCATTTCTTGTGTTCGCCCGTCCGGCATTTTTGCCGTTACGCTGATTATAGCTTCTTGTCCTACTTTTGAAGGGCGTGCAGACCATACGTCTCCGTTACGTGTTAACGTTCCGTTCGTCATGGTTGCAGATACGTTCGGTCCGGCAAAACCCGGAACGGCGATTTTGATGGGGTTTTCAATTCCTGCGTATAATACATTCATCATAGTAGGAGCGATGGTTGCATTTGGCTCTACTACGATGTATTCGCTTTCGAATTCCCGCTTCATAACGCTTCCGTCCCCGCGCGTAACTTCCATGTAACCTTTTATAGGGAAAGTACCTGTAGAAGAAGTTCCTACCTGAAAAAGACCTTTTTGTGAAGTCGGAAGTTCTCTTCCGTTAACGAATATTTTCGGACGTTGTGTAGAGTCCTCGGCCGATAGTACCAGATTGGCACTGTATTGTCCTCCACGAACAACCACGTGTGACTGAGGAATGACGTATGCTTTAATCTGATTGACACGGAAATCTCCGACATCAATATTGTCGATCAAATTCGAAAGTACCTCTCCTTCTGCGTAACGGATATCACTTTGTAATTTCGATAAAATAGTAATTGCGCTTACCACAGGAACGTTCTCAAACATGACTTCCTGCCAGTTTTTATTTAAAGTCGAGTTTTTCCTTGATATGTCGGTGCTTAATGAGGATTGGATAATACGTCGTTTAGTCGTATCCGGAATCATTGCGGCAACAGTTTCCCGGTAATAATCGATTGCTTTCTTCAACTGGGCTCCCTGTGCTTTTCCTTCCGTATAATCGAAAAGTGTTTTCGGTTGTTGTTCCGTAATGCCTTTTAAGGCGGGTGAAAGCATAATGACAGATGCGGCTTCCAGATCGTCTTTTCTCCGGATATCGTTTATATTTCCGTCTTCACCGTCCGCACGTTTTACAATGCTTTCTTTTAACGTTTGTGCATAAAGAAAGAGGGAGTCGGATAGCTCTTTTACTTTTTTTCCGTGCTCGTACCATACCTCCGTTTTTTCGGGATTGGTCTGGTAGTATTGTTCCAGCTCACCGAAAACAATCGCGTTGCGGTTGGTTCCGATTTCTGTTGAATTGCGAAGGCTCTCATCTACCAGTTCGAATCCGTTCAGTACCTCGGACGAAACGTTCAGCGCCATCATGGCGATGAAGACCAGGTACATAAGATTGATCATCTTCTGGCGTGGGGAGTTTGCTCTATTTGCTGATGACATAGTCTAAATCGGTCTTATTTTTCTGTTGGGTTCTGAACATTCTGATAACCTCCGCCATACATCGGATTTGCACCGGATGTCATGGCGTTGAGCAATCGGGCATAGATGTTGTTAAGGGCTGCCAGTTGCTGAGCCATTTTTTCCGTTTCGCTTTTAAATACGGAACTATCTGTGATGGATCCGTCATAAAGATCCCGGATACGGCTGAGTCCGCCGTTGATTCGTTCAATCGTATCGATTTGCGAACTGATACTTTTAAGTTGGATTTCATAGATGGTATTCAACCCTGAAATATTTCTGTTAAGAGATTCCATCTGGTGGATATATCCGTAGGAATTGGATTGAATGTTTTCGGAATTATCTACCACATGCTGATAAGAGTCGAGCAGTATGCTGGATGCATCGGTAAGAGAATTTGTCACTTCTCCGAACCGTTGCATATTAGAGGCCATTTCGTTTAATTGAGACATGCATTGTTGTGTAGCTTCGGTCAACTCGCTCATTTTAGAAAGTTGTTCGGCTGCTGCCGAAAGTTTCTTGATGCTATCCGAAAGATTTTTCGTGTCTTCTTCGGAGACATTCATTTGAGGAGGTATATTGATAACAGGAGCTCCACTGCCTCCTGATATAGTCCCGTTACCTATTTCTCCACTATAATTACCAACTCCGCCACCGGAGAATCCTCCTCCGATGAAAGCTCCACCGATGTTTCCTATCGCACCCGGATTTGCACCATTCTGGGCTTTTAAAGCTTCGAGAGCTTCCGGCGATAAGTCTGCTTGTCCACCTCCGATAACAACGGTGCCGTTAGGGCCACTTTCACCGCTGCCGAATTGAGGCCTTTCATTCGGATCCTTACTGTTTAAGACAGGGAAAACTTCTTCCCAGCTATATTCTTTAGTCGGTTTTTCAAATGCAGAGATGAAGAATACAAAAAATTCGGTCATCATACCGATAAAAAGCATCTGGTTACCGAACGGTAAGTGTAAAAGCTTAAACAGTGCACCTAAGATTACGATAGAAGCGCCCCAGCTATAAAAGAAACTGAATAATCTTTTACCTTTCTCACTTGATAGAAAATGTTCTAATCTGTTTTTATATTTTTTATATTGCTTTTTCATAGTCGTTGGCTATTTAATATCGTTATTGTTTACTTTTTTCCAAATCCTAAGTGAGTTCGTACACATCTGAATCCGATGTAAGAGCGTGTTTCATTTTGAAATTCAGCGCTGCGCATATCCGAGCGGATAAAAGTTCCCACATCTTTCCATGAGCCGCCTCTTACAACTTTACGTTTCATAGAATAGGGGTCTTCTTTTGCTGCATCATAACGGAAATCGGGATTTAAATCGCTCATTAAACTGGGTCCGGATTCCGAATAAGAGGTGGATGTCCATTCTGCCACGTTTCCGGCCATATCGTAAAGCCCAAATTCATTCGGAGAGTATGAGCCTACCCTTGAGGTAATGAGATTACCATCTTTGGTATAATTCCCCTTGTCTGGCTTGTAGTTTCCGAGAAAACAACCTTTGGTGCTTTGCATGCCTTCTTGCATCCAGGGAAACTTCCGGTCGTTTTTTCCTGCCCGTGCGGCATATTCCCATTCTCCTTCCGACGGCAGGCGGAACGGTTCTATGATTTGCCCGGCTTTGAGGTTCAACGTTTGTTTCATATAAGCCGTGCGCCATACGCAAAATGCGGTAGCCTGTTCCCAGGAAACACCGACTACAGGATAGTCGTTATAGCCCGGATGAGAGAAATACATCCGAACATATGGTTCGTTGTATGAATTGTTGAAGTCATTCACCCAGCAGGTTTCATCCGGATAGATGTTAACAATCCGTGTATGGAGGAAGTCGTGAAGGCCTGTCAGCGGACGGGTTATCGTTTCGTTGATAATTTGTCCATCTTCATTAATGTAGGCAGTGTCTTTTGAAATCATAATGACTTCGTCCGGATTTGCCGGAATATCTGTATTCCGGTTTCTTAAGGCCGGATCGAGATTGTATTTGCGCAAAGAGGCTGAAGTCTGGTCGAACCATTCGTAGCGAAAATTCATTTGTTTTTCGTCCAAACGTTTTTCACCGGTGATGGGATGAATGTAATAAACACTTTCGATAGCGCGTAATTCATCTTCATTCGGTTTTTTCCAAGGAATGGGACGAGCCCAGTTCAAGTAAGGCTTGATAGGCTCCCCTAAAGCATCTTCCTGTATTTTGAATAGATCGTTACCTCCGAATGAAGGGTCTGCTAAACGTTCGCGGATAATAGAATCCCGTACCCAGTAAACGAACTGACGGTATTTGGCATTGGTTATTTCTGTTTCGTCCATCCAGAAAGAGCTGAATGAGACCTCTTTTTGTGCTTTGTCAATGCCCCAGAGTGAATCGCTTTCAGAAGGTCCCATACTGAATGAACCTTGTTTGATCAGAACCATGCCGTAAGGGGCTGGCTCATTCCATGCCACGGCATTTACTCCGGTAAGTTCTCCCCCCGGGCGGCTCGATTTGCCACATCCGGTAAGAAGCGTGATTACAACTATAAATAACAAGATTTTTTTCATATCTTAGAGTATGCGTATGCTTTTATGTTTATTTTTACTTCCTTTCGGTATACTTAAATCCAATTCATAACTTACGAATAATTCATGACTTCCGCTGCTTCCTTTTAAAATTGTCGAGGTTGGCAGGTCATAGGCATATCCGGCCCTTATACTTTTTATTTTTGCACCCAAGAAGAGGCTAACCGATTCATTCATTCTCCAGTTAAGTCCTCCCCAGAACATTTTATTATAGACCAGTTTCGCCTGTACATCCCAAGCGAAGAACTGAAAAGTTGTCTTCAAAAAAGTAGAGGGTTGCAACTCAAATAACGATTCATTGAAACGGATATTGTATCCAAGCGTTAAATTATATGACCGGGCGACAAAAGTTCCGTACCTGTCGACCAGCCTGATACTGGGTTCTGTCAAGTGCATGACTCCGATTCCTCCATATAGAGTGGAAGAGGTATAATAAACTCCCATATTGATGTCGAATGCCATACCTTGTACCTGTGTGGTCGGAATCGCTTCGTCATTCGATTCGTTCGATTCACCTTCAGAGGGGATCTCTACTTTACTTCCGTCGAATGACTGGTTAAAGAGCCCCGGTTGTATGCCGATACTTAGTGTGCCATCGAAAAGTTTGAAAATATAAGCGTACTGGAGGCCGACGGATACGTTGTTAAAAAGTCCCAGTCCTTCGGAGAAAAGAGCGACGCCTATTCCATGTTGGCGTTTAAAGAGTTTGAGGGGCATATCGGCATTAACGACGAAGGCGTTCGGTGCATTTTTGATTTTGCCGACCCATTGCAGTTTGGTCGCTGCGTTGACACGAAGATATTTCGAGTTTCCGGCAACGGCAGGGTTGTAATACGACATCATGCCCCAGTATTGCGTAAATTGAGCGTCAAACTGGGAAAAGGCATCGATGCTGATTGAGAGGAATATAATTATGCTAAAAAGAAATTTCTTCATTCAGGCTAATTCCGGACCTACTGTTTTAAATTATAATAACTCTGAAAGCCGATGTTAAATTGCATTTTGTAATAGAATTAACATTTCTAAATAAAATATAAAAGAAAGTATTTCTTTATTCCGTAGTAGTCTACCTTTGTACAAAAAACAGTACGATAGTAAAGATATGGATTGGCTAAATCGGTGATAAGGTTATAAATATCTATATATTATAAAATGCGAAAGAGATAATCTGGAAATTATCTCTTTCATATTTTTCATCCGATTGATTGTCCGGACGTTTAATTTCTGACCTTATTAATACTCCTCTTCGTTGAAGAAGAAATCTTCTTTGCTTGGGTAGTCGGGCCAGATATCTTCTATACATTCATAAATTTCGCCTTCATCTTCCATTTCCTGAAGATTTTCTATCACCGTTAAAGGTGCTCCTGAACGCTGGGCATAATCGATGAGCTCATCTTTGGTTGCCGGCCATGGAGCATCCTCCAATTTTGAAGCTAATTCCAATGTCCAATACATAATAATTCTCTATTTAAATTTGTATTTGCCGTGTTTTTAGGGTGCAAAAATATACAATAATCATTATACACAACTACTATCCCAGAAAAATTCCTTTATTTGTTCATCATGAAGCAGTTTTCTTGATAGAACAAACAGATAGTCGGATAGCCTGTTTATATATTTAAGAACCGTCGTTTCGACATAATCCGATTCGGAAAGCCGGTACATTTCTCTTTCTGCTCTTCTGCATACCGACCGTGCTATGTGGGCGAGAGCAGAAGAAGACGATCCTCCCGGAATAACGAAAAATTTCAAAGGTGGCAATTTTTCATCTATCCGGTCTATTTCATTTTCGATTTCGTTTATATGTTGTTCTGTTATTTTACAAGGGATATTTTCTTTTTCTGCAGGCGTAGCAAGATAACTACCAAGAACGAACAATCTGTGTTGTATGGTTTTGATGAACTTCCGGTCATTTTCATCAGGGATGTTGGTTACCAGCAAGGCCAGAAAAGAATTTAATTCATCTACAGTTCCGTACGATTCGATTCTTTGATCTGATTTGTGGACTTTTTTCCCTCCTACCAAAGATGTCGTTCCGTTGTCGCCGGTACGGGTATAAACATTGCTTTTTTTCATATCGTTATGATTCAGTTTGTTCACGATAATCAGAAAGAGACGATGTAATTTTTTTTATGCAGGCATTTTCGCGGGAAAACAATGCCGATATCATATAAATCGAAGGTTACATGAACCGATGAATCTTTACATAATCCTTTCCAGAATATTTTTTTCTCCTTATCTTCTTTTATACGAGGAATTGCAATTATTATTGTTTCCTTTAATAAAGGATTCAAAGCTTCAAAAAGTTTAAACCACTCTTCTGAAGTTTTTTGATCGTCTAATAATAGTAGATAGGGTGAACCGGAAAGATCGCTTTTAATCAGTCCGATCGCTTTTTTATCCGAATTGCAATAATGCAGGTTTATTTTAGAATTGGGAGCACAACAATAGATACTCAAGGCCGGATGTTGTTTTCCTATAACGATGATATTTCTAAGCGAAAAAAATTCTACGGTGCGGAACAATAGCCTTCCTACTTTTTCTTCGGTTTGGGGAGATAATGAGTTTCGGGTATTCTGTTTTTTTATTTGAGGCGGAGTATCGAAGAAATAATATTTATAAGGATTATTAATGACTTTAGATATAAAATCGAAAGCAAAGGGAGAGTGCACTCCGTAGCCTTTAGAGTGCGCCGCTTTTCTTATCGTTTTGATATAAAAAGAACGAATGCTCATTTTTAGAGATCTGTTTGTTTTTGTTTTTTTGCTTGAATATTGTCCGATTTATTCCTTACGTAAAGAGAGCAGGAATAAATAGAATATGCCGGCACATAATATTATTAAGGCTCCGGTCTGGGAGTTCATTGCATCTGAAGCAATTCCCATCATCAAAGGGAAAACGGTTCCACCGAATAATCCCATAATCATTAAGCCTGACACTTCATTTTTTTTGTTCGGCAGATGTAGTATTGCCTGGGAAAAAAGAATGGAGAATACGTTGGAATTTCCAAGGCCTATTAATGCCGTACATATATAGATGGGGATTAACGACTTGAAAATAAACAGGCCGGCTACCGCTATTATCATCGTACATGTGCTGATAAGGAAAAACGTTTTTTGCTTCCATTGAGCTAAAATGAAAGCTCCTGCCAAACTACCGATTGTACGAAATAAAAAATATACACTAGTTGCGATGCCGGCGCCGGCTAAATCTATACCTAAGCGTTCTATTAATAATTTGGGAGCTGTAAGGTTAAATCCGACATCGACGCCTACGTGACACATAATTCCGATAAAGGAGAGTAATATCAGCTTGTTTTTTAACAGGGCGAAGCACTCTTTGAAAGTAGAACTTTTCCCTTCCATGTCTTTTTCCTGAATCGGTGTTACGGCAAGCATTACTACGGCTATGATAGCGATAATCAGAAATACAGGGAACAGATAAAGCCAATCTCCTAATTTTAATGCTGCCCAGCCTGCGATGAGGGGAGCCAGAAATGAGGCTATTGCTTTTACGAACTGACCGAATGTAACGGAACTGGCCAGCTTATCGCTGTTTACAATATTGGAAAGGAGAGGATTTAAGGATACCTGCATTATGGCATTTCCGATGCCGAGCAATGAAAAAGAGATCAACATTGTCGAAAACGTATAATCGATCCATGGAAGTATCAGGGCGCATGCCGTAAAAATAAGACTTAATAGTACGGTTTTCCTGCGTCCGATTTTGTTCATCAGCATCCCTGTCGGGACGGAAAAAATCAGGAACCAAAAAAATACCATCGAAGGGAAAATATTCGCGACGGTGTCGGATAATTCAAAATCGGCTTTTACGTAATTCGTTGCGATACCTACTAAATCGACAAATCCCATGACGAAGAAAGAAAACATCACAGGGATTAGTTCTATATATATGTTTTTGTTTCTCATATCTGGAATTTTTTAGGATAAATCGGCCATGCACCGCTGCGTGTACAAACAAAGGCAGCTATTTCGACGGCTTTTTTATGAGATTCCTGTAAAGATTTTCCTGTAAGAATGGAGTGGATAAAAGCTCCGGAGAACGAGTCTCCTGCTCCTACCGTATCGACAACTTCGACTTTGGGTGTCGGAATAGTTGATTGTTCGTTCGGGGTGTAGATGGTACTGAAGGCGCTTCCTGCGGTGAGAATCAGATAGCGTAAAGAATAATCCTGAATCAGCCGGAGGCAAATATCGTCGGTATTTCCTTTTAAACCGAGCATGTTCCGTAATAAATCTAACTCTTCATCATTGATTTTAAATACATTAGCAACATGGAGTAATTCTTCGATCAGTTCTTTCGAATAATAGGATTGACGGATGTTTATATCGAAGAAACGAAGAGATTCTTCCGGAACATAAGAAAGTAAAGAGCTTATGGTTTCCCTCGATTCCGGAGAGCGTTGCGCCAATGTGCCGAAACAAACGGCATTGGCTTTTTTCATCAGATCGACAGCACTTTCCGATATAGGTATATGGTCCCACGCTACATCTTCGATAATGGTATAGTTGGGAATACCGTTTTGCAGTTCGACCAGAACACTACCGGTAGGATAATTTACGGTACTGACAAGATGATGAATGTGATTCTTTTCCAGTTCACGAAGCATTTCCGAACCGGAAGCATCGTTTCCTACGGCGCTGATTGCGTAGCCGTCGGAACCCATTTGTGTTGCATGATACACGAAATTGATCGGTGCCCCTCCCGCTCTTTTCTCGCTGGGAAGAATGTCCCATAGTAATTCGCCTATGCCAACTATAACTGGTTTTGCATTTTTCATGGTACAAATATAAAAATAAGAGGTACTGGAAAGTTGATTATCTTTATTTTACCTGTCTGATAAGATGGATATTGTATATTTTAATCTATAAATCGCTCGTGATAAACACTGTGCCTCGGCATAATTCAAGTAAGTTTGATTCTGCACTCGGCTTGCAGTTTATTTTATTAATAGGTCTCCATTTCTGTTCCGGATTGGAATGGGTGGTGGAGAGTTGACCCCGGTAACTTTTTTCCGGAATAAAATTTTCATGGGCAAAACTATAAAAAAGAATATAGAAAGATGTGTTTAAAGAAATTTTTTTCTGATAGCGTTGGGAAATGTACTTTTCTGTGTTTTCTATTCATCTTGATCGAATTTTAAAAATAAACTGGGAATAAAAGTCTGAGAATTGTATCGGTTGCTTAATGACGGGATCAGTATAGATTGTTGGTGTAATTATGTATATGTAATCTGCTTTCCTACGTATGGCTTTAGTTTTATAAATATTTTTTAGTCGACTGGATAAAAAACGTATTTTTGTGAAAATATCTGATAATAATGGAAAATCTGGAACGACTGACTAAAAAAGAGTTGATCGAATTGATTGATATATATGCTAAAAATCAGCTGGCGCTGGATGGTGTATGGTTTCAGTCGATTGAAGCGAAACATGGAATGGATGAGGCAATGGAACATGACCGTAATGTCTGGAGAAAGCATACGGAAATAGAAGCCCGTCGTATAAAGTCGTTCCTTAATTTGCCTGATAATGCGGGGCTAAAAGGTCTTAAAAAGGCTCTTTCCTTTCGTTTTAATGCAATGCTAAACCGAACGGAAGCTATAATTGAAGGCAACACGATGCGTTATTATGTGCGGAATTGCCGTGTACAGACGGCACGTGCCAGAAAAGGAATGCCGTTTCACCCGTGCAAATCGGTCGGAATATTGGAATATGCCTATTTTGCGAAAATTATAGACCATCGTATTGAATGTGAAACTATCAGCTGCTATCCGGATGTTACTGATCCGGGCTGTGCGTGTGCCTGGAAGTTTACATTGAAGGAAAACCCAGAAGATTAATATATTATGGCTGAAAAGGTCGATGTCCGTTTATTCAGGAATCTGGTATATGAGATCGTAAAAATGATACCGGAGGGAAGAGTTACCAGTTACGGGGCGATAGCAAAAGCTATCGGATATCCGAATCATTCACGGATGGTAGGTACGGCAATGAATAATTGTGATGTTACCGTTCCGGCACATCGGGTAGTGGGACATGGTGGCCGTCTCACGGGAGAGTCCAATTTTCATGCTCCTGGAGAAATGCAGAGGCTACTGGAAAAAGAGGGTATAATTATCGATAAAAACCGGATAAGGAATTTCAAAAATGTGTTTTGGAATCCTGTCGAGGAAATTGAATAAATCATATCGGCTGTATTTATTTACTATAGTAAGTTTTTTAACTGTGACAAGTGGATAAAATAAGAACACTTATGTAAGTCGTATATTACGATAAAGCCATTCAGCCAAGATGATTAAAAATGTTTTGCTTCATTTTAGTGGAGAGGATATTCTTTCTTTTCGTTTAAATTGTCTGAACTTAATCTAAGTAGGATATGTTTTAATTAAGTAACTAAACATAATCTGATATGATAAACTACGTTGATAGAATGGCCGACGCATTGGTCGACGTGCTGAAATATTCTAATTCTGAGGTGGAATGGGTGGAAGCGAGTGATCTCAAACAAAATGACGGCGTGAAACCCGAGTGGTTTTATCCGGCAATAGAGAGTGCCGAGTATTCTGAAATAACCTCTATTTTGCAATATACGCAGCAGCAGGCTCTATTTGATGAGGAAATAGGAGAATTATTGTTGGGCATTGCATTGGTAGAAATGAAGCATTATGCTGCAGTAAGAGATGCTATTGTTGCGTTGGGCGGAAAATTACCTCAACCGTATAGCAGTACAAATGTTAAGATGGGAGGTAATGCCATAGAAGCATTGGTATTGGCTGCACATTCTGAAATTGCAACTATCGATTTTTATAAATCCGTAGAGTCTAATCTTACAACCCAGAGTGATTCGGTAAATATTGCACGTAAATTGCTGACGAAGCTGATTGCGGATGAAAGTCTTCATCTGAAGTTGTTAAATGACCGTTTGAAAAGTATGATTAACGATGAGAAGAAATACAATGTTGTAATGGATCAGATGTTAGCTAAAGTGAAATTGTATACGAAATGATTTTAGGACTATTTTTTAATTTTGACATTAAAAAGTAACATGTATGAAAAGTGGTAAAAAAATTTTACCACTTTTCATTTTCTTGAGTTTTTTGGCTCACTTTTTTTGAGATAAACTTTAATTGAAATTTTATATAAATGTTGATGCTTAACTGTAAAATAAATTGGATATAAAAATGTGATAAATAAGTTTAATTCTTATATTTGAAAAATAAAGAACAATGTGTGTATTATTGGATGCTGAAACAATCTTGGAAGTATAATTGGATTGAAACAGCAATTTTATTTGGCAATGTAATTGACGAATTCGGGGAGGAAGCTCAAGCATTTAGTTTGTAAATTTTTTTTAGAATATCAAGTTGAGAATTAGACTATCGAGAATTGTATGCAGAAAACATTGTTGCATAGAGTTCAATCACCGAAGTTACTTGAAATTTTATCAGCCTCTTTTTATAGCACGATATAGTGGATTTCGTTTTGTATAGAAATACTTTTATATCGTTGAACGAAAGAAACAGATTGCATATTAAAATATAATTTTTTCATTTAATCGATTAAAGATGCTAAATTTAAATTCCTATAAAGATTTGAATTTCGTTATTTATAAAATTGAATAATGGAAGTATATTGAAACGTAAAATAGTTTTCAAGTTGATAATTAGCTTCCTATGAACGGATTCTTGAAATACTTATGAATTCGGGAGATTTTATTTTCTTTCTTGATGGGTATGATGAAGTTAACTCTTCAAAATAAAGAAAGATCACCAAGAAATAAGATGATTTAGTTAATTAATTGTTATAAGGAATCAATTAGAGAATTATAGCATTCAGCCATTGACATATTGGCCAAATAAAAATGAATTATGAGTTGTGATAATGCCCTATTAAAGTTAGAAGAGTTTATTAGAGAATACGATTCTTATAAAGCAACTGATTTGTCTGAATCAGATACTCGGTCAAAAATAATTGACAATCTACTAATTAACATACTCGGATGGTCAGAAGAAAATATAACTAGAGAAGGACATGTTGGTTCTGGTTTTTTTGATTATAAAGTATCGCTAGCTGGCTTCAATGTAATTGTAGAAGCTAAAAAACAATTTAATGAGTTTATTTTACCAACCACTACAAGAAGGCAAACTAAATTAAGGACATTATATGCTGAAAACAAAGAGGTAATAGATCAAATTAGATCATATCTATTTGACATTGGATATGATACAGGAATAATTACAAATGGCAAGCAATTTATTATTGCTAAATTTGTCAATAATAACGGAGAACCGTGGAAGGATAATGACAGTATAATTTATAGAAGTGTTGATGATATTAGAAACCATTTTGTTGAATTTTGGAATAATCTATCCAAAGAAAGTATTATTGAAAATGGAGGAATTAAATTACTAATCAAGGCTCAGATTAATTTTTCAAAAACAATATTATCAACAATTCTTGAAAAAGATAACGAAATTACAAGAAATGATATTGGTTCAAAAATAGTTTCAATAATTAATAATGTTTTCGGAGAAATTTACAAAGTTGATAGTTCCGAAGATAATATCACATTTATCAAAGCTTGTTTTGTTGAAAACAAAGAAGTAATTAAGAATAAAGCTGAATTAAACGGCCTGTTTAGTGATGATGCCCCTTCTTTTGGAACAGTAATTAAAGCAAAAAACTATAAAAGTATAGCGGATCAGATAGGTACTGAAATAAATTCAGAAACTACAATATCACAAAGACAGCCAACTCCAAGACCCGTAATTATTATTGGGTCAAAAGGTGCTGGTAAAACTACTTTTATTAACTATTTATTTAAAAATGATTTATCTAATAATGGGTTATCTGATCATCCATACATTTATGTCAATTTAATGAAATACTACAATGGTACTTCTGAAATTGATTTCGAGAATATGGCCAAAGATTCAATAAATCAATTAAATGATAACTACCCTGATTTAGAGATAAATAGCATAAAGGTTTTAAAAAGAATTTACATCAAAGAAATTAATGAAAAAGATAAAGGTGTATGGAACTATCTTAAGGAAAATGAAAAAACGAAATACTCTGAAAAATTATCCAAATTTATCGAAGATAAGACACTCTGTTCTCAAGAACATTTAGAAGCAATAAATATATATTTTACACGAGAAATCCATAAAAGGCTAATTATTATTTTTGATAATGCAGACCAATTGTCAGATGATATACAGGAAAAAGTGTTTCTTTATGCTTGCTCTTTAAATACTAAGGCTAAGTTCGGAACCTTTATTTCTTTAAGAGAAGGATATTATTATAAATGGAGAAATCAAACGCCTTTTAATGCATTTGAGAGTAATGTATACCATATTTCTGCCCCAGATTATGGTACAATACTCGCTAAACGCATAGAATATGCAATTGGTTTAATAAAAAGTAATAAGGATAATTTATTCACAGGGGTTAGTGGAGAGTATGCTGGTAAGAAAGTCAATATAGATTCAACTAAGATAGAAGAATTTTTTGAAGGTATAAAAGGATCTCTATTTGGAGTACAAAATAGTCCAGTGCTTGAATTTATTCGCTACTATACTTTTCCTAATATAAGAGAAGGATTAAGGTTATTTAAAATATTTCTAACATCTGGATATACAGATGTGTCGGAGTATGTTTTAAGAGTCGTATTTAATCAAACATATAATCAGAATATATCAATTCCATTACATGAATTTATCAAAACCGTAGCTTTAGAAAATAAACTTTATTATAATCATCAATCTAGTAGTATTCAAAATATATTTTATCCAACACATAATAGTAAAGATTATTTTGTAAAATATTGGATATTAAAAAGATTAGGTAATCAACTTTCTTTAGAAGGTAATGTAAGCAAATTTGTTGGCTACAACTCATTTATCGATGAATTTTGCGAATATGGCTATAAAAAGGACGCATTGAATCAAGAGTTAGAATATTTATTATCTAATGAATTGATTGATGCAGATACTGTGTTGTCTGATATAAAATGGGCTCAACTACCTAACGATAATTTTAGCCTTACTATAACATCAAAAGGTTTATATTACATAGAAAATTTAGTTAATACATTTTCCTACATCGATTTAATCGCTCAAGATACTCCAATTTTTGATAAGGATAAGTTCGAGTTGATAAGATCAGTCTTCCCATTGTGTGATAAAAATTCAAAAAGGAACATGAATGAACGACTAAAATTTGTTGAAACATTTATTGAGTATTTAAGTTCTATAGAACAAACTCTTAACCCAAACATTCTTATCAAAAAATATGGTAGTGTTGTGTCAAACATAAGGGCTAATGGATTAATTGCAAATATAGAACGTATAAAAGAGAAGTTAGATAGGGCAAACTCTAGTGAAGTTTAAATAAGAAAGCATGTTGGAGATTAGTTCTGCATCCTTTTTGACTGACATCATACTTTGTATAGATGAGAATATTCTATCTATTACCTTATCAATAATGCAAAAAAAAAATTTGAAGCCACAATTCTCTTGATAGAGATACTTAATATTCAGTCTTATAAAACATAAAAGAAAATCCGAATTTATAATAAAATAATTCTTAATCTATTTATTTTGATTCAATCATTTATCCACAAGTGGGGAAAATCCAACCAAATAAAAAGCTAAGTGATTGACTATTCAATACTTAGCTTTTTATTGTGGTACCCAGAGCCGGGATCGAACCGGCATGGAAGTGAATCCACTGGTGTTTGAGACCAGCGCGTCTACCAATTCCGCCATCTGGGCGTAGACGGTGCAAAGGTAGATATTTTTTAGAAATATACAAGCATTGGAATTGATTTCTTCAAAAAAGCTTAATCTTCTTTCCTTGGTGCCTTAAAATGATTATGTTTGTATTTCAATCGATAAATTGCTTGCAATAAACGCGGAGCCTCAGCACAATCAAGCGAGTCTGCTTCTGCGTTCGGTTTGCAGTTTATTTTAAACTTGAAAAAGTCAGGCGCTGTTATGAGTAATAATTATTGTGTGATCATGGGAGGTGGCATAGGAAGCCGTTTCTGGCCTTTCAGCCGTCAGAGTAAGCCGAAACAGTTTTTAGATTTGCTGGGTGTCGGAAAATCCCTTTTGCAAATGACATATGATCGTTTCAGAAAAATCATTCCGAAAGAAAACATTTTTATTGCGACAAACCAGCTCTATATTGAAGAGATATTAAAACAGTTGCCCGAGTTATCGGAAAGCCAGATATTGGTAGAACCTACACGCCGTAATACGGCTCCTTGTGTTGCTTATTCTACTTATCGAATTCATACGATCGATCCGGAAGCGAATATTGTAGTGGCTCCTTCCGACCATATAATTCTTCAGGAAGATATATTTCTTGAGAATATCCATGCTGCGTTGAACTTCGTGCGTGAAAACGAGGCTTTGGCTACATTGGGTATTAAACCTACCCGGCCGGAAACGGGTTATGGGTATATTCAATCGGATGTTGAAGAGATCGGTAATTTTAAAAAAGTAAAGACATTTACAGAAAAGCCTGATCTCGAGTTGGCAAAGGTTTTTTTCGCTGCAGATGAATTTTACTGGAATTCAGGAATTTTTATTTGGAATGTAAGAACGATCATGAAGGCATTTCATGAGCATATGCCGGAGGTTTCTGCCCGTTTCGATACGGGAATCGAGCTATTCAATACACCTCAGGAGAGTGAGTTTATTGCAAGTATATTTCCGTATTGTCCCAATATATCGATTGACTACGGGATTATGGAAAAAGCCGATAATGTTTATATGTTGCCTGCACAGTTCGGATGGTCGGATTTGGGAACGTGGGGAGCTTTGCATGAACTGGCGGTAAAGGACGATAATAATAATACAACACTGAAAAAGAATGCTCTTTATTATGAGAGCGAGGGAAATATCGTTGCAGTACCGGAAGGAAAGTTGTGTGTTATACAAGGGTTAAAAGACTATATCGTCGCAGAATCGGGTAATGCTTTGCTGATATGCCGCAGATCGGACGAACAGAGTATCAAGCAATTCGTAATGGATGCCAATCTGAATTTCGGAGAGGAGTTTAATTGAATTTATTTTTAAGTAAGTATTTAAAAAATAGAAAAGCCTTATTTTGAAATAAGGCTTTTTCATTTTTATTTTTTCGCTAACCGTTTGCGTTCGGTTTCGTCCAGTATGATTTTCCGTAACCGCATAAAGTTCGGTGTGATCTCTACATATTCATCTTCTTTGATGTATTCCAATGCATCTTCGAGACTGAATTCTATTTTCGGAGCCAAACGGACCTTATCATCCGAACCAGAGGCACGCATATTCGTGAGCTTTTTCGATTTGGTAACGTTTACCACCAGATCTCCTTCTTTTGTATGTTCACCAACGATCTGTCCTGCATATACTTCTTCCTGGGGTGCAATGAAAAAGCGTCCGCGATCTTGTAGTTTATCCAATGCATAGGCGTAGGAAGTACCATTTTCCATACAGATTATGGAGCCGTTTTGCCTCCGTTCTATATCGCCTTTCATCGGTTGATATTCCAGAAAACGGTGAGCCATAATCGCTTCTCCTGCTGATAAAGTCAGGATCGGATTGCTCAATCCGATAATTCCGCGTGAAGGAATGGTAAATTCCATGTGGATACGGTCTCCTTTACTCTCCATAGAGAGCATTTCTCCTCTGCGCCGGGTAATGATATCAATGATTTTGCTCGAATACTCTTCGGGGGTATTGATTGTCAGTTGTTCTACCGGCTCGCATTTTTCACCGTCGATCTCTTTTATAATTACCTGAGGTTGTCCTACCTGTAATTCATAACCTTCACGACGCATGGTTTCAATCAGCACGGACAAGTGAAGGATGCCCCGTCCGTAAACAATCCATGAGTCTGCATTGTCCGACGGCATAACGCGGAGAGCCAGATTTTTATCCAGTTCACGCATTAGGCGGTCGTGTATATGGCGGGATGTAACGTATTTACCGTCTTTTCCGAAAAACGGAGAGTTGTTGATGGTAAATAGCATGGACATAGTCGGCTCGTCGATATCAATTGTCGGCAATGGTTCCGGGTTGTTTAAATCGGCAATGGAATCTCCGATTTCGAATCCGTCTATTCCCACTAAAGCGCAAATATCTCCGGAGCGTACGGATGAAGTTTTAACGCGGCCCAAGCCTTCGAAAACGTGTAGTTCTTTTATTCTTGACTTCACGATAGAGCCGTCTCTTTTGCAGAGGGCGACATCCATGCCTTCGCGTAATTCCCCCCGGTGAATGCGGCCTACCGCAACACGGCCCACATAACTCGAATAGTCGAGTGATGTAATCAACATTTGCGGAGTTCCTTCCAGTATTTCAGGTCCCGGAATATATTCGATGATTGCATCCAGTAAAGGATAGATATCTTCGGTCGGTTTTTTCCAGTCTTCAGACATCCAGCCTTGTTTCGCAGAACCGTATATCGTGTGAAAGTCCAATTGTTCTTCGGTAGCGTCGAGACTGAACATCAGGTCGAATACCATTTCATTTACTTCGTCGGGACGACAATTCGGTTTGTCTACCTTGTTAATAACTACAATAGGTTTTAATCCGATCTGAAGCGCTTTCTGCAAAACGAACCGGGTTTGCGGCATGGGGCCTTCGAATGCGTCTACTAAAAGCAAGCAGCCGTCGGCCATGTTTAGAACCCGCTCCACCTCACCTCCGAAATCTGCGTGCCCCGGTGTGTCTATGATGTTGATTTTGTAATCTTTGTAGTTGATGGATACGTTTTTGGAAAGTATGGTTATACCTCTTTCTCTTTCCAGATCGTTATTGTCAAGAATCAACTCGCCCGTTGATTGGTTGTTTCTGAAAAGCTGTCCTGCAAGCAGCATCTTGTCTACTACAGTGGTCTTGCCATGGTCAACGTGGGCGATGATGGCAATGTTTCTGATTTTTTGCATTTACTAAATTTCTTTTTCGGCTGCAAAGATACGAAAGATCAATGATTTGACAGCATAATATTTTGACCAAAACGCTTGTAACTTAAAAATAAACATTACCTTTGCAGTCCATTATCAAATAAAAATTTTTAATAACAAAGTTTCAATTGTATGTATTTAGACGCACAAAAGAAAAAAGAAATCTTTGAAAAGTACGGGAAGTCCAATACTGATACTGGCTCGTCTGAAGCTCAGATAGCATTATTTTCCTACCGTATTTCTCATTTGACTGAGCATCTCAAGTCAAATCATAAAGATTATAGCACAGAAAGAGCTTTAAAAATGTTGGTGGGTAAACGTCGTCGTTTACTGGATTATCTTAAAGATAAAGAAATCGAAAGATATCGTGCCATCATTAAGGAGTTGGGAATCAGAAAGTAATATTCCCTTTCTGTCGAAGATTTTGAAAGGATCGTTTATCGGAAAAGATAAACGATCCTTTTTCTTTGAATAGGGGTGTTTTTTCTTTTCCCTATTTACATATTAAAGAATTTATGCTAATTTTGCGATACAATGTAAGCAAATAGATTCCGCATTTTTTAAATTTATAATTAACACCAAAGTATAAAGTCTTATAATAGCCGCTATGGAAAATAATCAGCAGGTCGGAAGTAAAATTAAGGCCATCCGTGAAAGTAAAGGTCTGACAATTGAAGATGTAGCAGAAAGATCTTCATTAAGCACAGAGCAGATTTACCGTATAGAAGAAGATATTGAGCTTCCGTCGTTAGCTCCCCTTATTGCGATAGCCCGCGTTCTGGGTGTACGTTTGGGGACATTTCTCGATGATCATGACGAAATAGGCCCTGTTGTATGCAAGAACGGAGAAAAAGATAAAAGCATCAGTTTTTCGAACAATGCCGACGATGCGCGTAAACATATGGGTTATTATTCTTTGGCGAAATCCAAATCGGGGCGCCATATGGAGCCGTTTATAATAGAAGTCACATCATCGGGTGAAGAATTGTATGCACAATCTTCCCATGAGGGTGAAGAATTTATTTATGTGTTGGAAGGAAGCATTGAAATAAATTACGGTAAAAAGATTTATAGATTGTCACAGGGCGATAGCATCTATTACGATTCTATCGTAGCGCACCATGTGCATGCGATTTCAGGTGAGAGTGCGAGAATTATGGCCGTTGTGTATACTCCCTTTTAAGTAATCAGCAGACAGGATATCATGGAATTAACAACCAGAACAGTTGGTGAGTTCTTAGAACATTGGGCTGAAACCACACCAGATAGGGAATATTTAGTTTATTCGGATCGCAATCTGCGGTTTACATATAAGCAGTTTAACGAGCGTGTCGATAATCTGGCCAAGGGTCTTTTGGCCATCGGAGTTAAAAAGGGAGAGCATGTCGGGATATGGGCAACCAACGTCCCTGATTGGCTCACATTTTTGTATGCCAGTGCAAAGATCGGGGCTGTGCTGGTAACGGTAAATACGAATTATAAGCAGAGTGAACTGGAATATCTTGTCGAAAATGCCGATATTCATACTCTTTGCATTACGGAGGGCGTTTTTGACGGAAGTTATATCGATATGACTTATACGATGCTCCCCGAACTGAAAGAATCCCAGCGGGGGCACCTTAAAAGCAAGCGTTTTCCCCGTATGCGTAATGTCGTGTTTATAGGGCCTGAAAAGTATCGCGGTATGTTCAATACGCCCGAATTATTGTTGTTGGGGCAGAATATAAGCGACGAAAAACTTGAAGAGGCGAAAAAGGGCTTCGATTGTTTCGATGTCGTGAATATGCAGTACACATCCGGAACCACAGGTTTTCCGAAGGGTGTAATGCTTACGCACCATAACATTGTAAATAACGGTTTCTTTACAGGTGAAGGGATGGCCTTTACAAGTGAAGATAAGTTATGTTGCTGCGTTCCGTTGTTTCACTGTTTCGGTGTGGTGCTTGCAACGATGAACTGCCTTACCCACGGCTGTACGCAGGTAATGGTGGAGCGTTTCGACCCTCTTACGGTATTGGCTTCCGTCCATAAAGAGCGTTGTACAGCCCTTTACGGTGTGCCGACTATGTTTATTGCAGAATTGAATCATCCGATGTTCGATATGTTCGATTTTACTTCGTTGCGTACCGGAATTATGGCCGGTTCGTTGTGCCCGATCGAACTGATGCGTAAGGTTACCGATAAGTTGCATATTACACATATAACCAGCGTGTACGGATTAACTGAGAGTTCACCGGGTATGACTCATACGGTTCTCAATGATCCGTTCGAGGAACGTTGTACGACGGTAGGAAAAGAATATCCTTTTACAGAGGTGGCTGTCATCGATCCCGAAACCGGAGAGATGTGTCCTCCGGGAGTACAGGGCGAAATGTGTACGAGGGGGTATCTCGTGATGAAAGGATATTATAACAATCCTCAGGCGACTGCGGAAGTAATCGATAAAGACGGCTGGCTGCATTCGGGTGATCTGGGAATAAAAGACGAGAACGGTTATTACCGTATCACCGGACGTATAAAGGATATGATTATACGTGGGGGTGAGAATATTTATCCCCGTGAAATAGAGGAATTCCTGTTCCAGTTGAAGGAGATTAAGGATGTCCAGGTGGCTGCGGTGCCTTCAAAGAAATATGGAGAAGAGGTCGGGGCGTTTATTATACTGCATGAAGGGAAGACGCTCACGGAAGAGGTTATAAAAGATTTCTGCCGTGGTAAGATTGCCCGTCATAAGATTCCGAAATATGTATTCTTTGTAGATACGTTCCCGATGACCGGAAGTGGAAAAATACAGAAATTTAAGTTGAAAGACCTTGGTTTGAAATTATTGACAGAAAAGGGAATTAATCCGGAGTAATTTTATATATATTATGATTAAGAACCATCGCATAGCTGTTGTTGTCCCTTGCTTTAATGTGGAAAAAACGATAAAAGCAGTGGTCGATGGTATGCCTCCGTGGATAGATAATATTGTATTGGTGAATGATGCTTCCGTAGATTGTACGGAAAGCATCATTCGTCGTTTAGAAAGGGATTTTTCCGGACGTGTCAACGCGTTGACGCTTACCTGTAATCAGGGAGTAGGAGGAGCTGTAATGGCCGGGATGAAAGAGGTGATGGCACAAAACGAATGCGATATTGTTGTGAAAATGGACGGTGACGGACAGATGAATCCTGATTATCTGAAATGTCTTTTGTTTCCGCTTATAGACAATCAGGCCGATGTAACTAAAGGAAATCGTTTCCGTAATTTTAAAGCTTTACGGAAAATGCCGCTTATTCGTCGTTTGGGCAATATGGGTCTGAGTCTTCTTATTAAAGCAGCTTCCGGATACTGGAATTTATTCGATCCTTCCAACGGCTTTTTTGCATTGAAAAAAGAGACACTTCAAAAGCTTGATTTTGAACGGTTGGACAAACGGTTTTTTTTCGAGAGTTCGCTGATTATTGAACTGTATTATACTGGGGCAGTTATCCGGGATATTCCGATGCCGGCTTTATATGACGACGAAGAGTCCAATTTATCCGTATTGAAATGCCTGGTTACGTTTCCTTCGAAACTGATCCGTGCATTTATCCGGAGGGTACAGATCCGTTATTTTGTGATGGACTTTACAATTGTCTCTCTTTATATCCTTTTGGGCGTTCCTTTATTGCTATTCGGTTTTTTATTCGGATTGATAAACTGGATTTATTATGCCTCCATTTCTGTTGCAGCACCCACGGGAACTATTTTGATTGCCACGTTATGTATTGTATTGGGCGTACAACTTATTTTGAGCTTTATACAATATGATATGTCGGCTTCTAACCCTTTTGATAATAGCGATGAATGTTATGACTATGAAAAACTCGACCAAGAAAAAGACCAAGATGCCCGAACCTCCTGAGAAAGGTTTCTGGGGAACGTTGAGAATTTTATTCAGCTGGCGGAGTCTGTTGTTAGGAATAATCGGATTATTTCTTTTGAAGATTGCCGTAACTACCGATCGCGGTTACGATTTTGTTTATAACAGATTGCTGTTGACCAATTGGAGGTATATCAATAAGAATAAGCAATTTTCGTTGGATGAACGTTTATTTGCAAAATTGGGATTCAGTTATGCCATCATGGCACAGATAAAGGAGAATACGCCCGATTCGGCGGTGATTCTTTTTCCTAAAAAGGAGTATATATTAGAAAAAGGTTCTCAGGAGATCAGACCTGAGGTAGCACATAAAGTATGGGTAACATCGTTTCTTTATCCCCGAAAGATCGTTTATGAAGATGAGCGGGGAAAGAATCCTTTTTTCGATAAGGCGGATTTTGTCGTAATTATGAACGGAAAGGGATATAACCTGATTGAATATGAATGGCCGGAGAAAGGCGAATATGCACTTTTGCCGGTAAAGGAAGAGATGTTACACAGGTTATTAAAAAAATAAACAGATACGAAATGGTTGCTATCGGATTAATAATAAGCGTATTGTTGGGTATTTCTATGGTGTTTTTGATTTCACGGAAACTGACGTTGATAGAGATAATCGGATTGGCATTTCCCGTTGGGATAGGCGTGCAAAGCGTTCTAATGATTTTGCTGGATTCTTTTTCAGTGCCTTTAAATGCCTTCAGCATGCTGAGTATTTCGCTGGCTGTAATGCTATTGGTCTGTATTTATTTGTTTTTAAAGAAAAAAACAGAGATGCAGAATTGGTTTTCAACTGTCACAAAATTTTCTGTCCCGAGAATCAATGCATTATGGTTGCTATTGTTGCTTGCCCTTGTTGCAGCAGAAGTCATGAATTTCGGCAAATGTATTTATTTCCCGCCTTTCGACAGAGATAGCCTGACTTCATTTAACACAATAGCCCTGATAGTGGCGAAGGAACAGACTTTCCATAATTTATCGTTATTCAGGGATCCCGGTTTTGCCGAGTATTTCACAGGGGGAGGATCGACGTTATCTTACACACCCTTTGCACAATGTAGTTATGCATATGTTTATATGCTTGGGGCAGCTACTTCAAAAATGGTTAATGCGTTGCATTATCTGTCGTTTATAATTGTTTTTTATGGACTTACACGCCGTTTTGTAACCGATACGGCTGCTATGTTCGCCACTTTTTTTGCATTCGTTACACCTGAATTTATTTCATTCTCTTCTCTTTCCGGGACAAATGTACTTCATAGTTGCTATGCCGTACTTGGTATTTTATATCTTGTTTTGTGGAGTAAGGAGAGAGACCGGTCGTATTTGTGGCTTTCCACCGTTTTGCTTTGGTTGAATATATGGACGAGGAATGAGGGGGTTGCTTTTGTGGGAAGTGCCGTTTTGTTTATGCTGGTCGATGCGGTACGACATAAGAATTACAAATCGTTTATACTTTTCACGGCGTTTACGGTTTCTGCATTTGTCTTCTGGAACATTTATCTGAAAATTTTCGGAATGAACAGCCAGCAGGTCTTTATCTTTTATCCTTTTTGGGATGGTTTGAAAATAAAGACGATGGCCAATGAAATGTGGATGCTCTTTACGAATAAGGTCTATTATGGCTGGACTATTTCTCTTTTTGTGTTGCTTTTGTTATCTAACGTATATTATATATGGAAGCGAAAAGACCAGCTTCCTGTGTTGGCATTGACTTTAGGAGCCCTTTTTATCTATACGTTGTTACTGTACCAGATTGATTATGTATGGGATACGATTGAGAATGTAATCCGGTTCTCTTATAAAAGGTTTTTATTCAGTTTTATTCCTCTTTTTTGGTTTTATATTGTTGCCAACCATAATTCTTCGGTACTTTTTAACTGGATCGATCGTTTCGTTTATAGAGAAAAAATCGGTAAATAGGGCAAAATTAGTACCTTTGTATGATTAATATTAAAAATAAAAATGGATAATTTGTTTTCAACGCTGCCGTATAAGGTAGCCGATATGAATTTAGCTGATTTCGGACGTAAAGAGATAGAACTGGCGGAGCAGGAAATGCCTGGCTTGATTGCGCTTCGGGAAAAATACGAGGGAAAGCAACCGTTGAAGGGGGCCCGTATTATGGGATCGCTTCATATGACCATACAAACGGCAGTATTGATCGAAACATTGGTAAAGCTGGGCGCGGAGGTCCGTTGGTGCAGTTGTAATATATATTCAACCCAAGATCATGCCGCTGCTGCGATAGCTGCCGCAGGTGTGCCTGTTTTTGCATGGAAAGGCGAAAGCTTGGCCGATTATTGGTGGTGTACGCTTCAGGCATTGACTTTTGAGGGGGGCAAAGGCCCTAATGTAATTGTTGACGACGGCGGTGATGCAACGCTTATGATTCATTTGGGTGCCGACGCTGAAACGGATCCGAAAGTATTGGACACAATGCCTTCGGGTGAAGATGAAAAAGAACTTCAGAATATTCTCCGGAAAACGATACAGGCCGATAAGACTTTTTTCACCCGTATGATTCCTGAAATCAGAGGTGTTTCCGAAGAGACTACGACAGGAGTTCATCGTCTTTATCAGATGATGCAGGACGGGAAGTTGAAATTTCCTGCTTTTAATGTGAACGATTCGGTTACGAAATCGAAATTTGATAATCTTTACGGATGTCGGGAATCTCTGGCTGACGGTATAAAGCGTGCTACGGATATAATGATTGCCGGAAAGGTGGTCGTGATATGCGGATATGGCGATGTGGGAAAGGGGTGTGCGCACTCTATGCGTTCTTACGGAGCCCGTGTTCTTGTAACGGAAGTAGATCCTATTTGCGCTTTGCAGGCTGCAATGGAAGGTTTTGAGGTGGTTACGGTGGAAGACGCT
The DNA here is from genome assembly GCA_029007825.1 of Bacteroidales bacterium. GTDB lineage: Bacteria > Bacteroidota > Bacteroidia > Bacteroidales > JAQXIO01 > JAQXIO01. The sequence goes on from JAQXIO010000019.1 coordinate 64,349, forward strand.
CTTCCCGAAGGAAATATTTATGTGACGACTACCGGTAACCGCGATGTTATAACGCTGGAGCATCTGAAAAAGATGAAAGATAATGCTATCGTATGTAATATCGGACACTTCGATAACGAAATTCAGGTAGAGAAGATGAAGAATTATCCGGGGATTCGTTGCCGCAATATAAAGCCGCAGGTAGATCAGTACTTTTTCCCCGAAGGGCATTCGGTTATCCTGCTTGCCGACGGTCGTCTTGTAAATCTCGGTTGTGCTACGGGGCACCCTTCTTTTGTGATGAGCAATTCGTTTACGAATCAGACACTGGCGCAAATAGAGTTGTTCAATAAACCGTATGATATAGGAGTTTATACATTGCCGAAGCATTTAGATGAAGAGGTAGCCCGTCTGCATCTTGCGAAATTGGGTGTGAAACTGACTCGTTTGACCGAAGAACAGGCGGCGTATATAGGCGTTCCGGTCAATGGTCCGTTTAAATCAGATATTTACAGATATTAATTTTTTAAGAGGGGCAGGAGCGTTCTGCCTCTGATAATCCCGTTACCGATATGAAACAAAAAGATTTCTTTAAGCTTGCATTGCCGTATATTGCAGCGATTGTATTTTTTGCAGTCTTATCGATTGGTTATTTTACTCCTGATATTTTTGAGGGCAAAGAGTTGCTGCAAGGGGATATAAGGCAAGGTTTAGGTATCGGGAAAGAGTTGACGGATTACAAAGATCAAAACGATGGGGAGTTGACCCGTTGGACGAATTCCCTTTTCGGGGGCATGCCTACTTATCAGATAGCACCGTCATATCCCTCGTCCGATGTACTTACTTTTCTGACAAAAATTATTTCTTTAGGACTTCCTTATCCTGCTTCGTTGCTTTTTGTGATGTTGTTGGGATTTTTCCTGCTTATGAAGTCTCTGAGAATCCGGACGGACCTTTCTGTTCTGGGTGCATTGTGCTATACTTTTTCATCTTATTTCTTTATCATTATAGAGGCCGGACATATATGGAAGTTTATAACTCTTTCCTATATTCCACCGTTTATTGTCGGGATAATCTGGGCTTATAACGGTAGGTATCTTTTAGGGGGAGCTGTTGCGGCATTGACCCTTTCATTACAATTGCTCAATAACCATCTGCAGATGACCTATTATTTCCTTTTTGTCGTTGCTGCAATCGTGGTTACTTATTTCATAGATGCATTTCAGACAAAGCAGCTTTCGCGTTTCTTCAAAGCGTCGGGAATATTGTTGGTTGCGGGAATAATAGGAGTGTCTATTAACGTTTCTAATCTTTTCCATACTTACCAATACAGTCAGGAGAGTATGCGCGGTCCGGAAGTGCTGACCCCTCCCGCAGGGGCTAAAACCACCGGTTCGGGCCTGGATCATGATTATATTGTGGAGTGGAGCTATGGTTTGGGAGAAACGTTTACGCTTCTGATTCCGGATACGAAGGGAGGTGCTTCCGGTTATCTGGGTGAAGATAAAGCAGCGATGGAGAAGGTAAAACCGGAGTATCGTCAGATACTTCAGGGTATGAATCATTACTGGGGAGACCAGCCTTTCACATCCGGCCCGGTTTATGTCGGAGCTTTTGTCCTTTTTCTGGCGGTGCTGGCAATGTTTATTGTTCCGGGAAAGCTGAAATGGGGGTTGTTTGTGGTTACTCTTCTTTCAATACTCTTAT
>JAQXIO010000020.1 GCA_029007825.1 Bacteroidales bacterium
GTCTACCAATTCCGCCATTTGGGCTTACATAATTTGCACAAAAAAGGCGACCTCTGCCGCTTTGTAAAAAAAAGTGAGCGGAAGACGGGACTCGAACCCGCGACCCTAACCTTGGCAAGGTTATGCTCTACCAACTGAGCTACTTCCGCGTTTTTTGACGTTGCAAAGGTATAGATATTTTTTATTTCTGCAAATATTTATATTGCAATTTTATACAGAATAAATGACAGTAAATAAAAAATACTGTAGTTCAGGAAAAAATAAAGCTTATTCGGAAATAGAAAAAGCGATCATTAAATATACTGGCGAAGGTAATTGAAAGAAGATAGGTGTTGAAATAAAAAGAAGCCGCACATAGTGATGTGTGAAAACTCCGATAAACAGGATTTGAGTGCTTCATCATCTTTGTAATCCACCGTACACAAGGTATTCCCGAAGGATGTGGCCCGCCATTGATAACAAAGCTTGTCTCGGAATTAAGTGTAAATTGATGAGTTTACCAATCAAACATGTGCGGCTAATCTCTTTTAGCTTTTTCTTATACAAACAAAGATAAATGCAAATTTTCCATTATCCAAATCAGAATGGATATTTTTTTATCTTTGTGTAATTAAAGAATTCTAATGAAATCTTTCTGTATATTACTATTATATATTTTGTATTTTTCTTTTGATTTATATGCTCTTGATCCTGTTGAAGGGCATTTTTATTGGATTGAGTTTAAAGATAAAGGAAATACCGACTCGCTTTTATTATCGCCTGATAAGTTTTTATCTTCAAGAGCATTGGAGCGTAGATTGAAGTATCGGATACCGGTAACAGAAAATGATTTGCCTGTAAATACATCTTATTTAGCCTGTTTAAACAACATGGGGGTGACGGTTATTGGTGTCAGTAAATGGCTGAATGGAGCTTTGATTGTATCGGATGATACGGCACGGTTAGGTTTGCAGTTAGATTCATTGTCATTTGTTAAAAAATATTCGGCACGGAATTTAGCAAAAAGTAAGAATAAACCATCTGTTCGTTTCGAGGATTGTCAGGCGGATACGGTTCCGTTGCCGGATATAGATGTAAACGATACCCTTTATGGGAAAGGCTGGCAGCAGCTCTCTCTCTTAAAAGGAGAATATTTACATTATAACGGATTTCGTGGAAGAGGTATGACGATAGCGGTAATAGACGAAGGTTTCTATGGAGTAGATATGCATCCTGCTTTCGATTCGTTGCGAAACTCCGGCCGATTGTCGGGAATTAGAGATTTTACGGGACAGAGCAACTCTGTTTTTTCGGAAGAACGTTCAAATCATGGCTCGAAAGTTCTCTCTTGTATGGCTGCAAATCTTCCGGGAGAGTTGATAGGTACAGCCCCCGATGCGTCGTATTGGCTACTTTCATCTGAACATTCGCCGGAAGAATCACCGTTGGAAGAATATTATTGGGCTTTTGCCGCTGAATTTGCAGATAGTGTAGGGGTAGATATTATAACATCTTCGCTGGGATATGCATTGTTCGATAATTATCAGTTTAATTATACCTATAGAGATTTTTATACTGGCAGTTCTCCAGCTTCAAAGGCTGCGGCATATGCTTGGTCAAAGGGAATTGCAGTAGTGGCGTCGGCTGGTAATGAAGGATCGAGCACATGGCATTATATGCTGTTTCCGGGTGAAACGCCCTCGATCATTACTGTAGGGGCAATTAACGAAGATGGGGGCGTGTCGGATTTCAGCTCACGTGGATATCCGGACCGTACGGTTATAAAACCGGAAATTGTTGCTCCCGGAGAGAACGTATATGTTGTTGATGGTAAAAATGATTATATATATCAAAGGGGGACATCTTTTGCTGCACCCTTGATAAGTGGAATGATTGCTTGTTGTCTGCAATTGAATCCGTTAATAAAAAATGACCAATTAAAGAAAATTATCATAGATAACAGTATATTTGCAAATAAACCGAATTATTGTTATGGTTACGGATTACCTGATTTTCAGAAAATAATGAGAACTGTCCGTGATTATTGATTATTAAGAATCGGGCAGACGAAACAAAAAGATTTATATAATTGTTTTAATTGACGGACTAAAATAACCCCATTAAAAATTTATTTATGAAAGTGGATTGGAGAATAATACCATTTATATTGTTAGCTTTAGCCGGTTGCCGACAAAAAGAGACTCCTGTAAATGAAAAACTTCGGCCGGTAAAGGTAATGCGAGTTGAAAATTTCGGACAGCTCAGCAAATATTATAGTGGGGTAGTAACACCAGAGGAGTTCAGTGATCTGGCATTTGTTATGTCCGGAACATTGATTAATGTAAATGTTGATGCCGGGGATAAGGTGAAGAAAGGACAAGTCGTTGCAACATTGGACCCTCAGGATTTTATTTTGCAATTGGATGCAGATAAAGCAAATTATGAAACCACAAAATCGATTCTTGAACGATATAGAATATTATTGGATAAGGAAGCAATATCCCGTCAGGATTATGAAATGACGCAGGCGAAATACTCTCAGGCCAGATCGGCGTATGAATATTCACAGAAACAGTTGAGAGATACTAAGTTGAGAGCTCCGTTCGATGGATTTATTGCCAGAAAATACGTTGAAAACTATCAGAAAGTGCAGGCCGGACAATCGGTAGTAAGTTTGGTTAACCCCGATAAGATATTGGTACAGTTTACATTGCCGGAAAATAATTTATTGATGCAGAATGTTCGGAATACGAATTTATATGTTGAGTTTGACAATTATAAAGGTGAGCTTTTTAAGGCAAAAATTAAAGATTTAGTAGAAGCTTCACCGGATGGATCGGGATTGCCGGTGACATTACGGATTGTCGATCGGCGGTTCAATCTGAAAAAATATCCGGTTGCCGTAGGTTTTTCATGTCGTGTGGTGCTTGATGTAGATAACAGGGCTGAAGAAAATGCATATGTATTGCCTTTATCGGCAGTCTTTTTGGATAAGCAGGACAATGAAGAATCTGTGTTTATCTATAATCCGGCAACTTCGCAGGTTGAGCGGCGGGAGGTAAAAGTAGAGCGGTTGGTTAATGACGGACAAGTCGTTGTTTCGGAAGGTATAGAGCCCGACGAACTTATTGTCATAGCCGGCGTCTATGCTCTTGTTGATGGACAGAAGGTCAGAGTGTTAAACGGAAAACAAAAGTAATATGAATTTAGCGAGTTATTCATTAGATAACAAAAAGGTCATTTACTTTTTTCTGGTAATTCTTTTGGTGGGTGGAATCATTGCATTTTTTGATTTGGCCAAGAAAGAAGACTCTCCCTTCATTATTAAACAGTCTGTACTGATAACGCAGTATCCGGGTGCAACGCCTGAAGAAGTAGAGCAATTGATAACCGAGCCTATCGAACGGGAAATCCAGTCGATGAGTGATGTTTACAAAGTGAAATCCGAATCTTATTTCGGCCTTTCCAAAATAACGATAGAGTTAGACCCGAGTCTTAAACCGGATATAATTCCTATAAAATGGGATGAATTACGGAGAAAAGTACTCAATATCCAACCCAATCTTCCATCCGGAGCTTCTTCGATCGTTGTGAACGATGACTTCGGGGATGTATTCGGAATTTATTATGCTCTTGCAGCCGGCGATGGTTTTACTTATGCGGAAATGAGAGATTGGGCTCAGAGAATTAAGAGAGAGCTTGTGCCGATTGATGGAGTGCAAAAAGTCTTTTTATCCGGAGAACAGACGCAGGTGGTCAATGTCTTTGTTTCTGCTTCTAAATTGTCGAATATGGAGATTAATCCGAATGAGATAATGCAGGTGATCCAGACACAGAATCTTTTGGTTAAGACAGGAGATATTACGGCTGGTAGCCTTCAGTTACAGATATTGGCCGACGGAACCTATAAAAGCCTTGAAGATATAAGGAACCAGATTTTTATAACCCGGAACGGAATGGAAGTCCGTTTGGGCGATGTAGCCGATATAGAAAGAGGATATATGGATCCGCCTTCCAGTCTTATGCGCGTTGACGGGCAGAAAGCGATAGGTATAGGGGTTGCTACAGGAGCGAAAGATGACGTGGTAAAGGTCGGGGATATGGTAAAAGAGACATTGGATAATTTGCGTCCGATGATGCCGGTGGGCATGGAATTGCTGACTATATATCCGGAAAATGAAATAGCGAGGGAAGCCAATAATGGTTTTATATTGAACCTGATAGAGTCATTGCTCATTGTAATTGTTGTTATTTTAATGGTGATGGGTGTCAGGGCCGGTATGCTTATCGGTAGTTCTTTGCTTTTTTCTATAGGGGGAACATTGTTAATTATGCTGCTGATAGGAGTAGGATTAAACCGCACCTCACTTGCTGCTTTTATCATTGCCATGGGGATGCTGGTCGATAATGCCATAGTGGTAACGGATAATGCCCAGATTGGAATTAAAAAAGGCTTGAGTAAAAGAAAAGCGCTTATTGAAGGTGCTACGATACCGCAATGGGGGTTATTGGGAGCTACATTGATTGCAGTTTGTTCGTTTCTTCCCATGTATCTGGCCCCATCTTCTGTTGCTGAGATTGTTAAGCCCCTCTTTATTGTTTTGGCGGTATCGTTAGGTTTAAGCTGGCTTTTGGCGTTGACACAGACAACCTCATTCGGTGAGTTTATGTTAAAGGCAAATGATTCGGGAACGGTGTCCGATCCATATGATACCCGGTTTTATCATCGGTTTGGAAAAATATTAAGGGGGATGATAAAATACCGTTGGCTTACACTTGGATCGGCAGTGGGTTTACTTATTCTCTCTCTTTATATTATGGGGATTATGCCTCAAAGTTTTTTCCCGTATATGGATAAGCCTTATATGCGCGCTGATGTCTTTTTCCCCGAAGGTTATTCTATCAAAGATGTGGAAAAGAATATGAAAGAGATCGAATCGTGGATTATGGATCAGCCTGAAGTCAAATCTGTTTCGATAACGATGGGCGGATCACCTGTCCGTTATTATCTTGCCAGCACATCCTACGGGCCAAAACCTAATTTTGCGAATATTCTCGTTGAAACTTATGAGTCTAAGGAATCGCCATTGATAGAAGAGCGTTTGAATAGTTATGTAAACGGAAATTATCCCGATCTGTTGGCGCGTTCATCTCTTTTTATGTTGTCTCCGGCAGTTGATGCCAATATTGAAATTGGTTTTATAGGAGCGGATATTGATACGTTGCAGATGTTGACAGAACAGGTGAAGAACATTATGAGAAGGAACGAGGCGGTGACCAATGTCCGTGACAGTTGGGGAAACAAAGTTCCGGTGTATGTTCCTCAGTTTTCGCAGGAAAAAGGACTTAGGCTTGGAATTACCCGCCAGCAAATGGCTTATACGCTGCGTTATGCAACGAATGGCCTGCCGATAGGCGAATACAGGGAAGGAGATCTGTTTATGCCTATATTTATGAAAGACAACCGTATCAATCGGTTCGATATTCAGAATATACGGACGCTTCCTGTATATAGCACAAAAGGAGGAAATGTTTCGCTTGAGCAGGTAATCGATGAATTTGAAGTTCAGTATAAGTACAATGTTATAAAGCGTTATAATAGGGAACGGGTAATGATGGCCCAATGCGACACGAAAAGGGGGCAGAATACCATGGCTGCATTTAAAGAGTTATGGAGTGAAGTGCAAAAAGAGATTGTCGTTCCGGAAGGATATGAAATGAAATATTTCGGAGAACAGGATAGTCAGGATGAATCTAATAAGGCATTGGCGAAAAATATACCGTTGACATTTATGATTATTTTTGTCACTTTACTGTTGCTCTTCCCGAAAAGCTATCGGAAACCGACAGTTATCATGTTAATGCTTCCGCTTATATTTATCGGTATTGTATTTGGCTTGTTGGTAATGGGAAAATCGTTAGACTTTTTCGCCACGCTTGGTCTGCTCGGCCTGATAGGTATGAATATCAAGAACGCTATTGTTTTAGTCGATCAGATAGGTATTGAAGGAAAAGCAGGTTTGGCTCCGCTTGAAGCTGTCGTTCAGGCGACGAAGTCGCGTATTGTTCCGGTTACGATGGCGTCGGGTACGACGATATTAGGTATGTTGCCGCTATTATCGGATGCAATGTTCGGTGGTATGGCTGCTACGATAATGGGTGGGTTGTTTGTTGCTACGATGTTGACAATTTTCATTCTTCCGGTAACATATTGTGTTTTTTTCCGGATTAAATCTTAAGATATTATTGGGTCATGATAAAGAAAGCTTTGATAACAATCTCTTTTCTGTTTGTTCTTTTGTTCGTTGCGGTGGAAGCCCAGAACCAGGAACCCGTAACTTACACTTTATCGGATTACCGTACAGAAGCGTTGAATTATAGCTTACAACTGAAACAATCAGCTGCTACTACTAAGTATTATGATGCTAACCGTAAGACTGCAAGGTCGAATTTTTTTCCACAAATTGATTTTGCCGGTTCATATCAATATACGATTAATAATGTCGAATTTTTCGCTGGGCAGAATCTGGAACATGACGCCTATTCGGTGGGAGTTACGGCAGCTCAGAGTATTTATAGCGGCGGTGCGGTTATAAACAGATATAAGGCTTCGTTGATAGAAAAAGAAATTTCGAAACTGAATGAAGAGTTGACCTATGAAAATATAATACATTCTGCTGATATCCTTTATTGGACAGCTTGTGCAAACCGTGATCTTTTGAGGTTGTCGGAAGAATTTTTGCGGATAAACCAATCATTAGAAAAAATTGTACAGGAACGTTTCGATTATGGAATGGTAAGTAGAACGGATTTGCTGATGATTCAATCGAGCACGAAAGATGCGGAGTATAGTTTAAGTAATATCCGGAATACATATAAAATATCATTGCAGAATCTGAATATATTTATGGGGAAAAGTCCTAATGCTCCTATTGAACTATCCGACTCGATAACCGGATATGTAACTTTGCCGGTTAAATATACCTATCAAAATGCGATAGAAAGTCGTCCGGAATATTCGATTGCCAGTTTGAATGTTAAGCTTCAGGAGAAAAATATTAATTTGACGAAAAGTAAATACAATCCGAATCTTTCAATTGGTTTTAAAGAAGGGTGGGGAACTAAGATGATAAATATAGACGGTAGCAATCTTTTTGAACATGTAGCATTTGCCCATCTGAATATTCCGTTAATTCGTTTCGGCGGCCGGTTTAGTGATGTCTCAGCGCAAAAAGCATTATTGATAACCAAACAGTTGGAAACACAACAGGTCATAGATAATATTAAAAAAGAGATGAGTAATTCCTGGAGCAGTTACGTGGAATATACGCGTCAGATAGAGATTGCTCAGCAAGGAAGCCAGATTGCTGTACGCAATCTGGAATTAAATACGCTGAGCTATACAGAAGGAAAGTTGCCGATACTTGATGTTTTATCTGCGCAGCAAACTTGGGTACAATCGTATAATCGTTTGATTAACACGTGGTTTAATCAGAAAGTTGCCATAACCGATTATAACAGGGCTATAGGTTCTGGACTGTCCGGGAAGTAAGCAGTACTACATTTTCGATATGGTGGGTATGTGGAAACATATCGACCGGCTGCACTTTCTCTACTTTATATCCGGAATCGAGAAGTTGTAAATCCCGGGCCTGTGTGGCCGGATTGCAGCTGACATATACAATTCGTTTCGGTCGGGCAAATAGAATTGCATCTATGACATCGGTATGCATTCCAGCTCTGGGAGGGTCGGTGATAATAACATCCGGACGCTCGTGTTCATTGATAAAATCCTGTGTAAGAATATCTTTCATGTCACCGGCAAAGAATAATGTATTCTTCAACCCGTTTAAACCAGCATTTATTTTTGCATCCTCTATCGCTTCCGGAACATATTCGATTCCGATAACCCGGTCGGCCTGATGAGCGATAAAGTTGGCAATTGTTCCTGTCCCGGTATATAAGTCGTAAACCAGTTCTTTTCCGCTTAGTTGTGCAAACTCACGTACGACTTTATAGAGAACATAAGCCTGTTCGCTGTTCGTTTGGTAAAAAGATTTTGGCCCTATTTTAAATTTCAGGTCCTCCATTTTTTCTATAATATGGTCGTTCCCTTTATATACAAGTACTTCCTGGTCGGTAATAGTGTCGTTTGCTTTTTGATTAATGATATAAAGAAGAGAGGTTATTTCCGGAAATTGCTTGGATAAATGATCCATTAAATTGCTTATCCGTTCCATATCGTTTTGGTAAAATACGACAATCAGCATGATTTCTCCCGTTGATGATGTACGGATAATAATATTACGCATAAAGCCTTCCTGATTTCGTAAATCGAAAAAAGGATAATCGTGTTCCAGACAATATTTTTTAATATCCAGCCGTATTTTGTTAGAAAAATCAGACTGCAGCCAACAATAATCGATATCCAGAACTTTGTCGAACATTCCGGGTATATGGAATCCTAATGCATTCATTTGTGTGAAGGGCTCATTGCTGGAAATCTCTTTTTCTGTCAGCCAACGTTTATTCGAAAATGTAAATTCCAGTTTGTTGCGGTAGAATTGAGTCTTTTCTGAACCTAATATCGGTTGAATTCCGGCAAGCTCAATTTTTCCGATTCTTTTCAGTGCATTTAATACCTGTGATTCTTTATGTATAAGTTGTTGCGAATAGGAGAGATGTTGCCATTTGCATCCTCCGCATGTCCCGAAATGGCTGCAGATTGCTTCTGTTCTGTTAGGAGAGTAGCTATGGAAGCGAACGGCACGTCCTTCGGCATAGCTGTTTTTTTTACGTGTAATTTGGATATCTACGACATCTCCCGGAGCTACAAACGGCACAAAAATTACTAAATCATTGACCTTTGCAACTGCTTTTCCCTCTGCAGCAACATCGCATATAGTTATATTTTCTAATAACGGAAGAGCTTTTTTATTCCTTGCCATTTTCTGATTATTTTAACGGATAGAGTTGTATGTTTTGAATATAAAGAAAGTGTTAAAATTTAGCTTATACAATTCAAAATCATAATATTGTTAAATCTTTATATTTATGATAACTATCTGTTATATGTATAAATAGGATTCTGGCTTGCGAAGATACTTAAAAAGCTGCTTTTAAACACAAGAAATATCATAATCTTTTTTTTAAGTTTTTGAGGTTACTTCAGAATAAATAGTTTATATTTGTCCATTAAAATTGACCCTCAATATAGGTCCTATCGGTGAATAATTATTATTTTAATTTAAAATATGAATAAAAAGAGAGTTTACACGTTTGGGAATGGACAAGCGGAAGGACGTGCGGATATGAAAAATCTGCTGGGTGGAAAGGGTGCCAATTTGGCAGAAATGAATCTTATCGGAGTCCCTGTTCCTCCTGGTTTTACTATTACAACCGATGTTTGCACTGAGTATAATAAATTAGGAAAAGACGAAGTCATTAAATTGTTAAAAGACGAGGTCGAAAATGCCGTTAAATATATAGAGACTTTGATGGGTACCAAATTCGGAGATAAAGAAAATCCGTGTTTGGTTTCTGTTCGTTCCGGAGCTCGCGTTTCGATGCCCGGAATGATGGATACGGTTTTGAACCTCGGATTGAATGACGATGTAGTTGAAGGTATTGCTCGTAAATCTGGAAATCCTCGTTTTGCATGGGATTCATACCGGCGCTTTGTACAGATGTACGGAGATGTCGTTTTAGGAATGAAACCTAAAACAAAGACCGATATAGATCCATTCGAAGAAATAATGGAAGAGGTAAAAGAGTCGAAAGGTATAACCTTGGATACAGAACTGGACGTTGAAGATCTGAAAGAGTTGGTTGTGCGTTTTAAAGCTGCAGTGAAGGAACGTACCGGAAGCGATTTTCCCGTATGCCCGTGGCAGCAGTTGTGGGGAGCTGTATGTGCCGTATTCGATAGCTGGATGAACGAGCGTGCGATTCTTTATCGCCAGATGAATAAAATACCTGAAGAATGGGGTACAGCAGTGAATGTTCAGGCAATGGTATTCGGGAATATGGGACTTACTTCTGCTACAGGGGTGGCATTTACACGTGATGCGGCAACGGGTGAAGATCTTTTTAACGGAGAATATTTGATTAATGCCCAGGGTGAAGATGTGGTGGCAGGTATACGTACGCCACAGCAGATAACGATCGAAGGTTCTCGTCGTTGGGCAAAAATGCAGGGTATCTCGGAAAAAGAAAGGGTAGAGAAATATCCTTCATTGGAAGAAGCAATGCCTGAGTGTGCTCAGGAATTGATAGAAACACAACAACGTCTGGAGGATTATTTTAAAGACATGCAGGATCTGGAATTTACTATTCAGGATGGTAAATTGTGGCTTTTGCAGACTCGTAACGGAAAGCGTACAGGTGCGGCAATGGTAAAAATTGCTATTGATATGTTCAAGCAAGGATATATCGACGAAAAGACGGTGCTGAAACGTTGTGAACCTGAAAAACTGGATGAACTTTTACATCCGGTATTCAAACAATCGGCTTTGGCTTCCGCTAAAGTAATTACAAAAGGTTTACCCGCTTCTCCTGGAGCGGCGACAGGACAGATTGTTTTCCATGCCGATGAAGCAGAAGAGTGGGCGAAAGATGGAAAGAAAGTCGTTTTATGTCGTATTGAAACTTCACCTGAAGATTTGCGCGGTATGACCATATCGGAAGGTATTCTGACTGCACGTGGTGGTATGACATCACATGCTGCGGTTGTTGCCAGAGGTATGGGAAAATGCTGCGTGTCGGCTGCAAACGGTTTGATTATCGACTATAAAGCAAAAACGATGAATGTGAACGGTACTCTTTTGAAAGAAGGAGACTGGATATCTTTAAACGGTTCTACAGGATTGGTTTATGCCGGAAAAATTGAAACAGAAGTTCCTGAACTGAGTGGTTATTTCGCAGAATTGATGGAGCTCACCGATAAATATGCCGTACTGAGTGTACGTACGAATGCAGATACCCCCAAAGATGCGGCTACCGCACGTGCGTTTGGCGCAAAAGGTATTGGATTATGCCGTACGGAACATATGTTCTTTGAAGGTGAAAAGATTATTCCTATGCGGGAAATGATCCTTGCGAAAGATGAAGCGGGACGGCGTGCAGCTTTAGCGAAGCTTTTACCTTTACAACGTGCCGATTTCGAAGGTATTTTTGAGGCAATGCAAGGATTACCGGTTACTGTTCGTTTGCTGGATCCACCATTGCATGAGTTTGTGCCTCACGATGAACAGGGACAACAGGAAATGGCCCGTGTTATGGGTGTTTCTTTCCAGGAAATTCATCAAAGGGTAGAGTCTTTACTCGAACAGAACCCGATGCTTGGACTCAGAGGATGTCGTCTCGGAAACCTCTATCCAGAGATAACCGAAATGCAGACACGTGCAGTTATTGAAGCTGCTCTGAATTTGAAAAATAAAGGAATTGAAACTTATCCTGAAATTATGGTGCCGCTTACAGGTATTCTGTATGAATTTTTGGCACAGAAAAGAATTATTGATAAAACAGCAGCCGATGTCTTCTGTGAAAGAAAGCAGGCTGTAAGCTATAAGGTTGGCACAATGATAGAGATTCCACGTGCCGCACTGACAGCCGATAAGATTGCCGAAGCTGCTGAATTTTTCTCTTTCGGAACGAATGACCTTACCCAGATGACATTCGGTTACAGCCGTGATGATGTGGCCAAATTTCTTCCTATGTATCTGGATATGGGTATTCTTAAATACGATCCTTTTGCTGTGCTTGATCAGAATGGAGTAGGGCAATTGGTGCAGATGGCTACTGAGAGAGGCCGTGCTAAGCGTCCGGATTTAAAATGCGGTATATGCGGAGAACATGGTGGAGAACCGACTTCGGTTAAGTTCTGTCACAGGGTTGGATTGAATTATGTGAGTTGTTCGCCTTTCCGTGTTCCTATAGCTCGTTTAGCGGCGGCGCAGGCGGCTGTAGAGTGAATGTAAAGTTTATTATGATAAATTTCATTAAAATATAATTCATAGTGGTCTCCTTGAAAATAAATTTATTATTTTCGGGAGATCATTAATACGTAAAGACGTATCTATTACCATATCAACACAATTATTAGCCTATGAAAAATAAGCACTGACGAAAAAATACAGCTGGCCTTTTTATTACTGGCTATATTTCCTTTATTACCTTGTTTTGTGTTTTTTCTGATTTCTTGTCTAAACAGATTAAGAATAATCTATGATAACTATTACGATTCACAATGAATGTGATTATATTTTTATTAACAACTAACTTAATTATCAAATCATGAGAAAGAATTTCTTATTAAGTATGATGTTGTTATTCCTTTCGACGGTTGCGTTTGCACAGAGGGAAACGCTTTTTATGGAGCCTTTCCGTACGTCGGAGTCTTATTGGGATAGCGACATGGA
>JAQXIO010000021.1 GCA_029007825.1 Bacteroidales bacterium
CGGCAGAATCTTTTTTCAAAGCATACAAAGAGGCTATGAATAGTATTAAAATCAGAGGCAACCCCAATACAATCCAAATGCTACGGCTTCCGGATTCGGATCTCCACTCCTGCCATTTTTTCCACCAATCCAAACGATATACTATAATTAAAAAAGAGGGAATCAAAGCTGCCAGCCATGCCGAACGGCTTAAAGTAGAAGGCAGAACCGCCAGCATCAAAGCGAATGAAACAACTCCTCCCCAAAACCAAAACGGATATTTCCGATTTGTCCCTTTTCGCTCATTATACTGTTTTAGCAAAAAGTCAAGTAAAAGAGGAAATGCAACAGCTATATAGCCGGCAAATGGTCCGGGATTAAAAAAAGAACCGGTAATCCGATAATTCGGATTAAATGAGCGATTGATTCCATAGAGCTGGCTCATTCCAATCATGACTTCTATTATTGCCGTAACTATCAAAATAAACAGAAAAGCTTTTCTCAGACGAGGATATTCAGTAAAAGAAAAACGCAAAAAGAACCAGAATGCAGCCAATTGAATCAACAGCCCCATTCGTTCGGGAGCAGGGTTTATTACTTCGTTATAGGTCAGAATACTCCATCCTATCCCCATTAAAACAAAAACGTCGGACGTGGAAAACGAAATAGGCCGTCTTTTTTTACCGAATAAAAAAAACAGAAAAGTTGCCGAGCCAAACAAGGAGGACGTGTAACGGAACCAGTGCTCTTTAGCTATTAAAATTCCGTCATAAAGATGGGACGAAGTCATAAAGAGCGATACCAGAACTAATGTTCCGGATAAAAACAGAAGAAATTCTCCGGCTTTTACTCTATTTTTTTTAAAAAACGTTCCCATCTGAAAATTTTGTTGTTAGGTTCTACGGATTTCCACACAATCCAGGCTTTACCTACGATATACTCCTCAGGCAAAGCCCCCCAATAACGCGAATCCTGAGAATTGGCAACATTGTCGCCTGCCATGAAATAATAATTTTTCTGAAAAGTATACTGGCTCAGAATTTCACCGTTCAGTTTAAAAATTCCATTTTCCTGTTTAACCGGATAACCTGTTTCAAACATAATAAGACGCCGGTAAAGCGCTATATTTTTATTATCGAGTATTACAGTGCTCCCTCTCCGGGGAAGATAAAACGGTCCGAATTCAGTAACATCCCATCCATTTATCCCTTCATACAACCAGTAAGGATATTCCGCCCTGACAGAGGGAAAACGCCTTTGCTCCCGCTCATTCCCCAATTTCTCAGATATGCCCTTAACTCCATAAATTCCTTTATGAACAAAAAAGGTATCACCGGGCAATGCAATGCAACGTTTTACATAGTATTTAAAGTAATCCATATGTAAAGTTGTATCCGTTTGATCCGGATAAGGGATATTAAAAACCACTATATCGTTTCTTTTCAGTGTTCTCCAACCCGGCATCCGGTTAATATTTACCTGCCCACCTTTTACCGAAGTCAACAAATCAAAAATCCTTGCACCGGGAATCATCTTATTTACCAAGATATAATCTCCCTCAGTAAGAACAGGTTCCATCGAATCACTCGGAATCTTAAACGAAGCAAAGCAAAACAATTGCAATAACAAAACGGAGAAGTAAAATATACTGCCCCCAAAAAGTATATCTACCCATCTTTTTTTCAGAAAGAAAAATATGTTTTTCAATTGTTTTATCGGTTTAGCGCACATCTCCTGTTACTGTCAATTTTACCGGTTGTACGGTATTTCCGAATATATTCACATTTTCGGTAAATCGCCCTCTTACCTCTTTCTTTATTTCGACAAATACCGTTGCCGTTTCGCCCGGCATAACTACTTTATCCGTAAAAATCATATCCGTACAATCGCAATCCGGTACTGCACCCTCAATTGTATAGGGATAAGTTCCGAAATTTGCCATTTCAAAAGCAATGCGTTTCCTTTCATTCAATTGTAAAATACCGACATCGAGCGTTTCCGCAATAAGATGTATTTCGGTTAATGAATCGCCGTCTGTTTCATTAGAGGAGGACTGTTCTATTTCTTTCAGATAAAGTTCACCAATACGGGGATTATTTATCGGATTTCCAACGATAAGCACTTTATTGTTCGCATCCAACAAAAATGACCGGAACATCGATTCTTTGGGGAAATGATTGAGATTATCCAGTTCCTTTTCTTTATTAAAACAAATCGGAAAATCGCACTGATGCTCTTTTAGTTGAAAAATAATATCTTCGATATTCTTCGGTGAAACAAAAAACAAAAACGAAACTTTTCCTCGATTCACAGAATCGACAGACTGCATAAAATTTTTCCATAAACGAGGCTTTAGCTGACATGCCGAACAACCTGCCGAATCAAGATATAACAATACTTTATAATCAACGTTATCGTGTTTAACATCGACCGTATCACTTCCATAACGGACAAAAACAGCATTTTCCGGAAAGAGAATCTCTTTTCCCTGCCATGATTTTACCTGTTCTTCTATCTCCGTTCTTTTTTTTAAGTTACAAGAAATAGCAAGAAAGAAAAAACACATACAGATATATTTCATAATCGGCCTTTTTTAATTAAAAAAATATTCCGATGCTTCCCTGTTTCCCGGTAAAAGCATCAAATACGTTCAATATATATCTTAATTAACGGCACAATTCTTACCAGAAATTCTGTTCGCCGTTTTCATTCATAAAGATGCGTTCCTGCACTCCGGCGTTATATCCTTTTAACAGAAATATGGCATTCGACGGTATATTCTTCCAATGTAAAACAAAATCATCGGCTGTTTTTTTTCCTAATGAATGCCAGCCCAAATCAAAATAGAATAACTCGTATAATGCATTCTTCTCTACATTATTCAGATTGTTTCGTGGTAATACGCCAACTTTAGAAAGATTGGCTACCGTATTTTCACCCATATCAATAGCAACCCATTTGTCTTCGTCACTGATATAATTGGTACTATTCAAGTCATCACATAACTTATTTAAGGCCGCCGTATCAACGGCATTTTTATTCGTATAATAAGAGGTCGTTAAGCTATTTTTCCCAGACGAATCTTTTGTCCAAAAATGTAATTCGGCGAGATTGAGCGAATTACCTTCTGCCGGCAGATATCTGTAAAAGCGGAATCTCTGGTGTTCCGGAAGCTGAAATTCATAATAACTTCGTATTTTCTCCAGATCGGCAGTCGCTAAAGTTACAGCATTACGGAACATTCTGTCGTCAGAACCTTGTACGGAAGCTTGAAATACCTGATTAAAATACGGATATTCATCATAAAGAATCGGATATTTCCGGCGTATAACAACCGAATCATTTCTCTCTCCCGGATTAAATATGCTTATTACCGTGCCCGATTTATCAAGAGCAAAAGGATTTCCCAACGGAACAAAAGCCTCTCTGGCTTTATCGTAAGAACCGAAAAAAAATAAAATTTCAGTAGTCAGTAAAAGATCATGCAAATAAACAGAATCATTCTTGATCTCCGGACAACAAAGAGGTACGATTTCTTCACCAATGCCAAAACTGCAAAGGTAAAGATCGCCTTTCCATTTTTTCGAAGGTAAAGGTACTACGGCACTCTTCATATTGAAATGATGTGCATATTGTGCCGTCACGTCCTTTATATACCTGCTCTTGTAACGAGAGTAAAACCGATTTATAAAACTCTGAGGTTGCCGGGCAAACTCATCGCGATATATCTTTACACCATCATAAACATACGTGTCCATCGTTCCATCCAGATTCATGAGGAAGCTAACGACATGCCCTCTCCCATCGTTCGTAAGCACCGATCCGATATGGCTTCCTGGATAACGGGCAAATTGTAAATTAAAATCCAGAGCAACGGGCAAACCTATTGCTCTTCCGGCTAAGCCAATCAGGATATTCCATTTATTACAATCACCAGTAGGATAATAATAATAATCGGTGACCTTAATATAAGGCAACGGACTTAAATATGCCGCTGTACGTGCATAAAAGCGGGTCGCCAACGCATCACAGACAAGTAACGGATCCGTAATTCCGTTTTGTTGAAGAGAATCGGTAAACGGCTGCAATTCACGTATAAAGAAACTTCTCCAGTTATTGCAAAAAGGTTCGTTCTCAAAACGATAAGGCAAAATATAAGCACAAAATTCTTGAAACGTAAGATGTTTAGCCCAAGGCCTTTGCCATGCTTCAAAAGCCAAATCAACATTATTTATAAGATCTTGTGAAGTAACAATAGCCGTATCCGGTATAAACTTCTCATGAACGGGAGGGTATCCGATATCTGTCAGATAATCGTGCTTAAAATCATAATCTTTTCTTTCTGCCAGATTATACACGATACGATAACGCTCTACAAATTTATCGCATCGCATGGGATCAGTCCCAAATTTATTATCCATGTTATGCAGGAGAAACAGAAGGGCTTTTCGTTTCAAAGAGTCTTCGGGTGCAGAATAATGCAATAACGCTTCCGCATATTTCTTCTCCATATGTTTGGTTTCATTACCAGAACAAGCAGAAAAAAACAGGAAGCATAAAAGACAGGCTGCCTGAAAATGTGTATTCAGCATGTTTTTCATAGGATATTACACAATAAAGAGATGTTTGCGTAGGGCCAAAAATCCTTGTGCACGAAAATACACTTTTTTAAGAAGCAACACGAATTAATCTTGTATCAAAATTGTATCAAATTAAAGATTTCAGCTCAATAGAATAGAACTATGTAAAGTACTCTTTTTCAGAGATCCGGACTATAGTAAAGTTTTCAATACAAATTATTCTTGTTTTCACATAACCAGTTTTTTATATAATAAAGTACAGTTTGTCAAACAAACTGTTTTGATTCCTATTAGACAAAAAAGGAGGGGTACTACGGAATTGCAGTACCCCTCGGTGCAAGAAGAAACATTATTCAAAAACAATCTCACCTCTATTCTTCCCGAATATATTGAGACCAAGCGAGTTCATAATGTATTTAATTGCCAATTGTGCACGTACGGAATTGCCGGAGCCATCAAGAGGAGGTGCGAAAGCTGCAATACCGAACACGCCCGGCAAAACGCCCATTACACCACCGCCTACTCCGGTTTTTGCCGGTATTCCGGATGTATAAAGCCAATCACCTGTATGTTCATAGAAACCTACCGTCGCAATCAGCGATACAATTTTGGATGCCAGTGTCGGATCAAAAACCTGCGTTTTCGTAACAGGATTAAGCCCGTCATTTGCCAATGTAGCCCCACATACGGCTAATTGCGATGCAGTAATTCCGAGAGAACACTGACGAGTATACAGATCGAGTGACATATCCGGGTCATCGTATATACGATTATAATTTTTCAATAACCATGTTATCGACTTATTATTGAAATTGGTCGCCGTTTCCGACTTATACAGTTCATCCAACAATTTCGGTGCACTACCTGCCAGCTGCGTAATATTATTCACTATAGCTTCCCATTTCTTAGCCGAATCGCCTACCGGTTTCACCATGCTGCATGCTGTTATAGCACCTGCATTTACTAAAGGCGTAGAAGGATGATCATTTTCCAGCAAAATTGCAAAAATCGAATTGAAGGGAAGTCCTGTAGCATCAGCTCCGATCTTATTCAATAATTCTTCGGCTCCCCATTGGTTCATCACCAAAGCAGCCGTGTGTACTTTCGATACGGATTCAATGCCGAAAACGTATTTCGTATCACCGATTTCAATCAGTTGCCCGTTCGGCAGACAAACCGATATACCGAAAAGATCGGAAGGTACATTTGCCAGAAACGGGATGTAATCGGCATTTTTTCCATCTTTGTTATCTTTAAATTTATTATAGGCCTCATTAACAGCCTGTTGAATTTTTGAAACAGAAATTTTTGTAATCATAATAGTTCCTTTAAAATGAATCTCTTTTTACTACTACTAACTCTTCATGCTCCTCTTTAGTTTAAGGTTATAAAGACTTTTAACATCCTGCTTTTTAGACAGGTACGTTAACCATAAATTATTGAATATAACTTTTGCAAGCTTGATTATATTGAATTTGTATTAATAAATTATTAATTTTGTAGCGCTTTTTCGGGAATGCAAACATATTTTTGGAGAAAGTGTTTAGTTTCCAGGAAAAAGGTTATAATCGAAGGTATAACATCCCCGATCTCATCTGACTTATTGCAGATTCTTTTTTATCTTTTTCCAAAATGGACTAGAGACTCCGCACTTTCTTTTAATGTTCACACCAAACAGACCATACCGGAGCTTATGGTCATTTTGTTTAAATTATGAAGCATAGCATTATTCTTTTGTTGTTGTGTGCCGGCATGTTTTTCCAGCTTTCGGCACAAGAAGAGTCACAATCCAGATTACGTAAAAGGTACGTTAACTTCAATTTTGTGAATCAGACTTTTACTCCTGCTTCCGGTTTTCTCGATACCGATCAGGGACTTAAAAGCAATTTCGGGGCGGCCATAACTGTTGGGCGAACTTTTTATCTGCACAAAAAACCTTTGGCAAAAATGATCCGTATAGGACTTGATGCTACTTGGTTTGACTTGAACTACACAAACTACAAACTATTATATAAATATTCACCAAGCAATTCGGACGGATATGAAGACGAATCTTACAGTTTCCATCAGGCCGAAATCGCCATGCAGGTAGGACCGTCGATTTCCGTCAATCCCATTAGCAAGATGAATATTCATGCCTATTTCCGTTATGCACCCAGTTTTTCCGCTTTATACAACGGGGATGGCATTTACGGAAACTATGCCACTTATTTCGTTACCGGTGCTGCTGTTTCATATGGGGTAATAGGACTAGGTATCGAGGCCAGATTCGGAAATTGCAAATACAAAGAGTTCGGAGGCGGTGGCGACGACGATGAAGGAGATTACGGTGATTACGACGATAATTACGACGACGAACCCGCAACAACACCTTCATTCAAATCAAAATTCTCAGGATTAAGATTTTACATCAGCTTCAGATTATAATATGAATTAATAGTTATGAAAATGAAAAGAGTATTACTGAATATATTTACAGCGGTTTTTATGTGTATATGCATGACTGCCTGCTATACCAATATTATCGAAGACTTCGGTGACGGCGGAGACGGCGGTAACGGAGATGGTGGAGACGGAAGCTACTATAACGACTTTGTTTTTTCTAATGAAGAAGATTTAAATCAACTCATTTTTGCGGATGAACAAATAATTACGGTTTCTTTTTATGCAAAAACAGAATGGAGAGCGACGGTTGAAGATCAAAGAGTAAAAAGCTGGGTGTCTATCGAACAAACAGAAGGCAGGCAAGGTGATTTTACTCTTCAAATCTATATAGATAAAAATACTACAGGTTATGACCGAAATGCGTATATATCACTTTCCAACGGGAACGAGTATATACCGATTAACATCGAGCAACAATCGGTAAATGAAATGGGATATACCCCGGAACCAGATGCACCGGTAGTTTATGCAAACTATGTCAATAAAATTATCAGATATATTTCCATTAACGGAACGATACAACAGGATTTCAGGCAGGAATGGATTTTTGATTATAATCCGGAAACCAATATGATCGCCGGAATTTGGGGTGACGACTACAGCATAAGTTCAGACGGGACCGAATCTACCGATCGTTCTGCAGAAATCAGAGCTGATTATTTCGATGATATGCTCACTATCAATGTTGCGAATTTCCAATACGGAGCAAGCGGATATTATGAACTTTTTTCTACACTTTATAAGCAGTGTCAGATCAACTCGAAAAATTTTATCAAATATGAATATACTACACGCGAATATTACCATAATGATGGAGGAACCTCGCACGATGAGCAAATTTCAGACTATTTTTATGTAGAAGATTATCTAAAACAAAGCTATAGCGATTTTTATAAACAACGTTTCGTATGGGAGAACGGGAATCTGTCGGAATATGGAAATTTCGAACCTCTCGACGATTATTTCAATCCTATTCAGAAACGGCTTTATACATCGAATGCCAACGATAATACAAACATCGATTTAAACCAGATAACAAAGATTACGGAAGATGCTTCCTTACTATTAGGAGTTTATGGTAAAAGAAGTCAAAATCTCGTCTCGGAAATCGTAAACGAAGACGGTAGTAAAATTGAGTGTCAATATGAATTCGATCATCTCGGTAGAGTAGCGAAAATTACAACTATTCAATACTTATTCGACGGTAGTAAAGATGCGACGGAGAATATTTATGAAATACAATATAAATGAAATGATCAACCGATCAATCTATATTGTACCCGAAATAAATACAACCGGATAGCTCTTTAAGAGCCGATATAAAAAGCGGGAATATTTAAAATAAAAATTCCCGCTTTATTTTCTAATCTCGTATTTTTACCAAAGTTTTTCAGGATATTCACCTTTCTCAATCAAGGCTTTTATTTTATCGACCACCCCCTGACGATCAGCGGCATAAGTCACGCCAAACCACTTGCTGGGCGTATCCAATACCTTTACTTTTACCTTATCATTCACTATAAGATAATTTACCATAAGCGGAATAAAGAATTCTGCTTTAATATTACCTTCATTTTCACGCAAAAATGTAGCAAAATAGTCTTCAGAATATTTGAAATAATCGGGAGTAAAGCCCCACATATTCATAGAAACAGGAGTATTATCGCCGATAGCCACCCATTTATCGTTTTCATCTTTATATTGTACTTTGCCGTCAATACGCTCGATCTGCGTACGCTCTACCACCCCAGTAAGGTATCCTTCCGCATTCGTTTCACATATGCCACGGGCAACGGAACCACTTTCAGAAAGAGTATTGCCTACCCGGTAACCTATCATACAGTAATCATTTTTCTTACCTTCCAATTTAGAGAGATAATCGGCAAGGATTGCATAACTTTCACGTCCGTAAAAGTCATCGGCATTAATTACAGCAAAAGGTTCTTTAATAACATCTTTAGCCATCAGTACGGCATGGTTGGTGCCCCAAGGCTTTACTCGTTCTGGATTAACCGTAAACCCTTCCGGAAGCTTATCCAATTCCTGAAATACCAGCTCAACGGGTATTTTATGCTCATATTTACTCAGGACTTTTTCCCTGAAATCTTTTTCAAAAGTACTGCGAATAACAAAAACTACCTTTCCAAATCCGCCTCTTTCAGCGTCGAAAATAGAATAATCCATAATGGTTTCGCCATTGGGACCCAGCCCGTCCAGCTGTTTTAATCCACCGTAACGGCTACCCATACCAGCCGCTAAAACATAAAGTGTTGGTTTCATCTTTCCTGTTTGTTAATTAAAAAACTGGTGCAAATGTACAACAAATAATCAAAAATGAACAACCCTGCTTTACGCTTCATGAAAATGAAAAACTTTCTTATATTTGCATAGCATTAGCAGTTTCAGGTATTATGTCAAAATCTTTACATCTGGAAAAAAACGGAACTTATCCTCTTTTTCTACGGCTGTCACTTCTGTGCCTGGCTTTATTCCTGCAAATATATGCATGGGGAAGCGTAGCAGAAGACGATTTTGCCTTTCCTCATATCAGAGGCATCGATCTTGTTGATTCCCAATGCCTGATTCCTTCTGTTTTCGGAGATCATGCTTCGTCTATACGCAAAACCGATTTCAGAAGAACCCTTAAACCCATCGTTGTAAAAATGATCGATTCCCAATGTTTTTATTTCATTGCTTTTTCCTTCTACACAAAATCTGTAAATTCTGAGAAACCTCCTTTCTCTTATTTTCCAAGTATTTTCTCTTTAAAAAATGCAGACGCTCTTCATCATTTCTGCATATTGAGAATCTAATAAAACTATCCGATATTTCTCTTTTTTCCTTCGCTCCGAAGAAGAAAAGTTTTATAAAACGTGTGTTTATACATCCGGTTTTATCAATATTTCGCAGATAATTTATAATTTATTTCATTTATGAGATTTTTAAGAATAAACAAACTTTATTTTTACGGATTATTGTGTTTTGCAGTTACCTCCTGCAATAGTCCGGAAGGACAACAAAGTAAAAAGGGCCATCATGTGCCGGTTACGGTCATTACCCCGAAATCAATCGATATGCCCGAAACTTTCGTTGCTGACGTACAGGCTGTACAATTCGTCGAAATAAAAGCAAAAGTCGAAGGTTTTGTACAGGAAATATGTGTAGATGAAGGACAACGGGTTCACAAGGGACAAGTCCTGTTCCGTCTCAGTTCCATAGAATATACAGAAGACGTAAAACGTGCCACAGCGAATCTTAAACAGGCCCAAGTAAAGGTGAGGATGGCCGATTATGAAATAGACCGTCTGAAACGCCTGGTCGATAAAAAGATCATATCCAAAGTAAGACTCGATCTTGCCTATGCCGACCGTGAAGTAGCAGAATCGGAGGTACAACAAGCTAAGTCTCAGTTACAAAATGCACAAACGCATTTATCCTACACCATTATAACATCTCCCGTTAACGGGATTATCGACCGTATCCCCTATAAAACCGGTAGTCTCGTATCACCAGGCAATTTATTGACAACGGTAACGAACGTATCGGAAGTATTTGCCTATTTCAAAGTGAACGAAAGCCAGTATCTCAAATATAAACGGAATATGCTGGAAGGAGATGAGTTTGCCGGTATGGGTGATATAACCCTGATTCTTTCTGATGGAAGTATTTATCCGTACAAAGGACGGGTGGAAACGATTGAAGGCGATTTTGAGCGAAGCACAGGTTCTATTGCATTCCGTGCCCGTTTTCCGAACCCGGACGGTTTACTGAAACACGGAGTGACAGGAAAAGTAAGATTGCAGAGCCGTATGGACGACATATTCCTTATTCCCCATAAATCTACATTCGAAATACAGGATTTTACTTACGTATATGTTGTAGATAGTACTAATACCGTGAAGGTAAGGAGTTTTGTCCCTCTTGCGCGTTATGGGAATTTCTATGTATCACAGGATTTCGATAACAGTGTTTCGATTGTATATGAAGGCGTACAGACCGTAAAGGATGGAATGCATATCGTTCCCGATACCGTCGACTTTACAAGTATTGTGAGTGAGCTTAATTTTCCACAGGATACTAACCGATAATTGTCCGACCTATGTTTGAACTATTCATACGCCGCCCTATCATGGCGTCTGTGATCTCGGTAATGATCACACTTTTGGGACTGATGGCTATCGGCTCGTTACCTATTACACAGTTTCCCGATATCGTTCCTCCTTCCGTAACCGTAACGGCCCGTTATACCGGAGCAAATGCCGAAGTTATGGCGAAAACCGTGGCAACACCCCTCGAACGTGCCATAAACGGCGTTCCGGGAATGAGTTACATGACAACGGTATGTACCAATGACGGTTTTTCCCTCACTACTATCTATTTCAAGGTGGGTACCGATCCGGACGTTGCATCGGTTAATGTTCAGAATCGTGTGACAACCGTTCTGGACGAATTGCCGGAAGAGGTTATCAGAGCCGGTGTAGTAACGGAAAAAGAGGTTAACAGTATGCTTATGTATCTGAACATCATGAGTTCCGATACGGCGCAAAGTGAACGTTTCGTTTACAATTTTGCGGATATCAATATATTACCGGAGTTGAAGCGAATCGACGGTGTCGGCTTCGCACAGATTATGGGTAGCCGGGATTATGCTATGCGTGTATGGCTGAAACCCGACCGGATGGCTTCTTATAATCTTTCACCGCAGGATATCACAGATGCTATCCGCGCACAGAATGTCGAAGCAGCACCAGGCAAAACCGGTATCAGTTCGGACAAACTGCCCCAAATGTTGCAATATGTGCTTCGCTATACCGGTAAATTCAGCACCCCGTCCGAATATGGAGAAATCGTACTGAAGGCATTGCCCGACGGCTCTCTGCTACGTTTAAGGGATGTTGCAGATATCGAATTCGATTCACAGGATTACAGTATGGTATCGATGACGGACGGACGTCCTTCTGCCGCAATTATGATAAAACAACGGCCGGGCTCCAATGCCCGCGATGTAATTGCAAACGTGAAGGCGAAAATGGAAGAGTTGCAAGAGAGCTCTTTCGCCCCCGGCATGTCGTATAATATATCGTACGATGTATCGCGTTTCCTCGATGCTTCCATTGCCGAAGTTTTAAAAACCTTACTGGAAGCATTCCTTCTGGTATCGGTCGTAGTATTCCTTTTCTTACAGGATTGGCGATCTACGCTTATTCCGGCTATTGCCGTTCCGGTTTCGCTTATCGGTACCTTCTTCTTTATGCAGATGCTCGGCTTCTCTATCAATCTTCTGACTTTATTTGCTCTTGTGCTGGCAATCGGTATTGTCGTCGATAATGCGATTGTAGTAGTAGAGGCGGTGCATGTAAAAATGCACGATGAAGGTTTATCACCGAAAGATGCGTCGATTGCCGCAATACGCGAAATCGGAGGCGCAATTATAGCAATTACGCTGGTGATGTCGGCTGTATTCGTCCCTGTCGGATTTATGTCCGGAACAGTAGGAATTTTCTATCGCCAGTTTTCATTAACTCTCGCTGTTGCTATCGTTATTTCCGGAGTAAATGCACTTACTCTCTCTCCTGCCCTATGTGCTTTATTCCTAAAAGCACCTGATAAAGAGCATACTAAAAAAGGAATATTACACCGTTTCTTTAACGGATTTAATCATTATTAC
This sequence comes from Bacteroidales bacterium, assembly GCA_029007825.1. Lineage (GTDB taxonomy): Bacteria > Bacteroidota > Bacteroidia > Bacteroidales > JAQXIO01 > JAQXIO01. The sequence continues at coordinate 12,673 of JAQXIO010000021.1, forward strand.
AATAAAATATCCGGAGGATACCGCAATTCTCTCAGTCGTTTTCTCGGGCGAAAAAGTCTGACTTATATCCTTCTTATCCTGTTTTTCGCAGCTACGTGGGGTATGAGTTCTATTCTTCCCAGCGGGTTCATTCCCAATGAAGATCAGGGCATGATCTATGTGAATGTTACGACACCTCCCGGTGCTACGCTGGAACGCAGTGAGTCTGTATTGAATAAGGTACAGGCTGCACTCTTACCGTTCGAAGAGGTAGAGAGCGTATCCACTCTGGCGGGCTATAGCTTAATGACCGAAACGGCAGGTGCTTCGTACGGAATGGGTATGATTAACCTAACAAAATGGGAAGACCGTGACATGGGTGCGGAAGAGCTGGCTAAGGTCTTTGCTGACCGGACTTCTCATATTAAAGACGCTGAAATTCAGTTTTTCCTTCCTCCCACTGTTCCCGGATTCGGTAATGCCAGCGGATTCGAACTTCGTCTGCAAGACAAAACAGGCGGAACTTTTATAGAAACAGCAGAGGTCACGAACGAATTTATCGAAGCTCTGAACAAGCGTCCCGAACTGCAAGGTGTGTATACCGGATTTAATCCCGAATTTCCCCAATACCTTTTGCATGTAGATCTGGACAAAGCTGCGAAATTGGGTGTATCGGTAGAATCATCGATGGAGACACTACAATCGTTTATCGGTAGTTTTTACTCTTCTAATTTCATACGTTTCGGACAAATGTATAAAGTAATGATTCAGGCAGCCCCCGAATACCGTATGTCACCGGAAGATGTTTTCGGACTTTACGCAAAAAATAAAGATGGAAATATGGTGCCTTATTCTAATTTCATGAGCATTGAAAGAGTTTACGGACCGGAGCAGGTTACGCGCTATAATATGTTCACGTCTGCAATGATAAACGGAGAACCCGCTCCCGGCTTCAGCTCGGGCGATGCAATCAGGGCTGTCGAAGAAACAGCTCGTGAAATGTTGCCCCGCGGATACAGCATCGAGTGGTCAGGCGTAGCACGCGAAGAGATCGAATCCGGCAACCAAGCTATTTTCATCTTCATGATTTGCCTTTTATTCGTTTATCTTTTGTTGGCAGCTCAATATGAAAGTCTGTTATTACCATTACCTGTGATCCTCTCTCTGCCAGCCGGAGTCTTCGGCTCGTTCCTGTTCCTTAAACTGGTAGGACTGGAAAATAATATCTATGCGCAGGTAGCTCTCGTCATGCTTATCGGATTGTTGGGTAAAAATGCCATTCTTATTATAGAAATGGCTATCCAGAGCAGAAACAAGGGAATGGGAATCCTGGATGCAGCCTTAACAGGTGCAGAAAGCCGCCTACGCCCGATCCTGATGACCTCTTTTGCATTTATCTGCGGCCTGATACCTCTTACCATTGCCTCGGGTGCAGGAGCTTTAGGAAACCGTTCGATCGGTACCGCCGCTGCCGGAGGTATGCTGATCGGTACATTGGCAGGGGTATTCCTTATACCTGGACTTTATTGCATTTTCGAAACAATTGCAGATCATTACAAACAAAAAAAATTGAAACAGAAATGATAAAATATCTCAGATATATAGTTATTCTCTCTTTTCCGGTTGCCTGCTGTTCTTTTCTGTTTACAGGATGCAAAACGATTACTATTTCACCCGAGGAACAAGCCAAGGTGCCTGATTCTTACACGGAAAACAGAGACACGACAAATATAGCGACAATTGCATGGAAACGTTTTTTCCCCGATACGTTATTGCAAAACTACATAGCTACGGCTTTATCGGGCAATTTATCGTTCCAGAAAAGTTTGGAACGTATACAGTTGGCACAATCGTCTTTAAAAGTAGCCAAAGGGTCGCTGTTTCCCGACGTGAATATCGGTTTGAATGCAGGATTACAACGTTTCGGGGATTTCACTATGGATGGTGTAGGAAACAGCGAAACCAATAACACAGCGGGACTTGCAGAGGACAAACATATTCCGAATCCATACAGTAATTTCGCATTAGGTATCGGGTTCAGCTGGGAAATCGACTTATGGGGTAAGCTGACAAATAAAAAACGGGCGGCATTATCGCGTTGGATGGCATCACAGGAGGCCGCTCGCCTTGTACAAACAGAACTGATCGCCCAGGTCGCTACCTGCTATTTCGAACTGGTGGGACTCGACAGACGCGAGGCCGTATTGAAACAGACCATAGAGCAATCGGAACATGCCCGGGATCTGGCTATAGAACTGAAAGAGGCCGGAAATGAAAATCAACTTGCGGTAGACCAGTTCGAATCACTCGTTTTATCTCTCAAAGGTGAATTGCTTTTTAACAATCAGGAGATAAAAGCAAGAGAAACGGCTCTCTCTTACCTGATGGGTCAATTTCCGTTATCTATAAAACGTATCTCTTATGAAGATTTACAAAAACTGGATTTCCCAATAAACGAAGGTATCCCGGCACAGCTGTTGCAATACCGGCCCGATATACGTGAAGCGGAATTGGAACTGCTGGCCAGTAAAGCCGATGTAGCTTCTGCCAAAGCTTCATTTTTTCCTTCGTTGGTGTTAGGCGGCAGTGGCGGGTTCAATAGTTTCGATGCTGCAAAATGGTTCGTATCCCCCGCTTCCCTCGTCTATGATATCAGCGCCGGACTGACTGCTCCGTTGTTTCAGCAGAACCGAATAAGAGCTATGTGGAAAAGCGCAAAAAGCAATCAGCGCATAGCTTTGCTCAATTACCATGAACAAGTGCTTGTCGCTTATAACGAAGTTATCAATGCTCTGATGGAATACGAAAGCACGGCAAGCCGTCTGCATTACAAAAATGAAGAGGTTAAAATACATATTCGTTCCGTAGAGAGTGCAGAAGAGTTATTCAAATTAAACTTTGCCGGTTATCTGGAAGTCCTGACAGCACAGGAAAAATTGCTGAAAGGTGAACTGGAGCAACTCGACCTGAATACGATGTATTGCATCAACCACGTAAAGCTTTACCGTGCATTGGGCGGCGGATGGATAGAAGAATAATTATCTTTGCCCCAAAAATAAAGATAGACGGTATCCTGAGGGCATAGGCTTCAGATTTATTTGCCCATGCTCTCAGGGTGCATTATCTTTGTACGAAATAAACCGTAATATGGAAAAGAAAACAGAAAAAGAGACACTGGTACGTATCGAAACGCCATTGGGAAATATTGTCGTAAAACTTTACAACGACACGCCTAAGCACAGAGATAATTTTCTTAGATTGGTAAGAGAAGGCTTTTATAAAGATCTTCTATTCCATCGTGTTATAGAGGGCTTTATGATTCAGGGAGGAGATCCGGAATCGAAAAATGCGCCAAAAGACAAGATGTTGGGTTCCGGAGATCTGGGATATACGATTCCTGCCGAATTTGTTTATCCGGCCCGCTTCCATAAAAGAGGGGTGTTATCGGCAGCCCGTACCGGCGATGAAGTAAATCCTGAAAAAGAGTCGTCGGCATCGCAGTTTTACATTGTATGGGGCGATATTTACAACGAAGGGCAATTAAAACAATTCGAACAGCAAAAGTTCCACGGTTTACAGCGGAAAATATTCGAACGTCTGCAGAAAGAGAACCGGGATAAAATCATGACTCTATACAAAAGCGGGCAAAAAGACGATATTCAAATACTAAAGGAAGAGTTGATCGCTAAAACCGAACTGGAAGCCGGAAAAAGAAAAGATGAGACCCAAATGACACCCGAGCAAATAGAAGTCTATACTAAAACAGGAGGAACACCGCACTTAGACGGCGAATACACTGTTTTCGGAGAAGTTGTGGAAGGTCTGGACGTCGTGGAAAAAATTCAGTCAGTAAAGACTAATAAACAGGATCGTCCTCTCGAAGATATTACTATGAATATCTCTGTTATCGAAGAATAAGGATTTAATATAAGAACTATACGATATTATTTTCCTGCTATAGCAGAGACAACTGGCAACACAAAATAGTAAAGAACCATTTGAAACTGAAGGTTCACACTATAACCGGTTTTACCGTTCTTTATCTATTATCCGTTTAAAATTAAGAGTTTCCGTTTCTAAAGAGTAACCTCAGAATCTGGTTACTCTTTTTTTTAGTTTCCGTAATTTTCACATGTAAATAAACGAAAATCACATAGGCTGCACAGAAAAACAACGTAAAAAGAAAATATAACTTTATTGCCAGAACAAAAAATGCCAATTCCAAGTTTATATTAAACAGATAGCATTTACGATGCCATCTTACTTTTTTGAAATCTTATGAGAGGGAGCAATAACAGACACGATTTTGCCAGTTCAATACTCTCGTGATCCATAATAATTTGTCATAGGAATTTATATCATAAGTTACGAGTATAACTTAGCTTTTTCCGTTTATCGCCGTATATATCCAATATTCGAAGCGGATAATAGCTGCAGACAGATAACAAGGAGATAAAATATCCGAAATACTGACATTAAATATTTAGATATGGAAAAAAAGCATGTTTTAGTATTGGGCTGTAATTTCGCAGGCCTTACAGTTGCAAGGTTTATCCATCAGGAAGCGAAAAACAACGTAAAAATTACGGTTATAGACCGTAAAAACTTCATTAATTTTATCCCCAACATACCCATAGAGGTATTCAACGGGCATAATCCGGCCGATAATCTTGAATTCATGTTCGAGAAATTCCTCAAACACGATGGGTCTGAATTTATCCAAGGAGAAATCGAAGAGATAGATCCGGTAAAGCGTACTGTACAATACAGGCCAAATGAGAGGGATGGCTCCCCATCTGAAAAGATCAAGTATGACTATTTAGTGATAGCCCTTGGAGCACGTCTGGCTTACGACAAAATCGAAGGCTTTGCGGAATACGGACACACGTTTTCGGATACATATTATGGGAATCAGATACGTGAGTATCTTTATAATGAATATAAAGGCGGTCCGATTGCCATAGGTTCGGATAGATTTGAACAGGGGAAAAGTCCTAAGCTTCCTAAAGTACCGGTAGCACTCGCAGCCTGCGAGGGACCTCCGGTAGAGTTGGGATTTTCATTTGCCGACTGGCTCAAACACCGAGGACTTGGTGACGCTAAAAAAATAACATTATTCACTCCGGCTAAGACAATCGCAGAAGATGCAGGAGAAAAAATTCTCGGGCAATTACTGCCCATGGTAAAAGATATGGGATTCGGCTACATGAACGATACCATTGGGATAAAACGTATTTATAAAGAAGGCATCGAATTCCGTAACGGAAAAAGCCTCGAAGCAGAGGTTAAAATTGTTTTCCCTAACTGGGAAGCCCATGAATTTATGAAATCTCTGCCGATTGTAGATGACCAAGGGTTTGTCGTAACAGATCTTTATATGCGTAATCCCGATTTTCCTGAGATTTATGCAGTTGGAGATGCTGCGTCGTTAACCGTTCCTAAATTAGGCGCTATAGGTCATATGGAGGCAGAGATCGTTTCGAAGATGATCGCAAACGAAGCCGGAGAAAAAAAAGAAATAGAGCCTCTTAATCCGATGGTTATCTGTTTTGGTGATATGGGCAGTCATAAAGGTTTCTACATGCACACGAACGAATGGTGGGGTGGAGATATCAGTGTACTGAAAATGGGCTATACTCCCTATCTTTTGAAAATGGGATTCAAAAATATGTATTATACATTAGGAGGAAAAGTTCCCCGCTGGGGAATGCCTCTTTCAGAACTCATTGCGGATCATACCATTATTTAAGAAAATATCCTGTCTGAAAATTCAGACAGGATATTTTTTTATAAAGCTCACAATGGTATTAATCACTATTTCTGCCCACCTTCTATTTTTTCAAATGCTTTCCATAAAGTATCGTCCGGAACGGGTGCAACAACATCAATCTGTTTTTGAGACACAGGATGCACAAACGAAACTTCACGGGCATGAAGACTGATGCCTCCGTCTTTATTCGAACGGTCAAACCCATATTTCAAATCACCCCGGATCGGACACCCTATTGCAGCCAACTGACAACGTATCTGATGATGACGCCCCGTTTTAAGGTCGATTTCCAAAAGATAATAGTTATCCGAATGAGCTATTAATTTATAATGCAAGACAGCCCGTTTACTATTTTTTCGCTCAGCCGTATAAGCATATGATTTATTCTGCTTTTCATTCCGAACCAAATAGTGCTCCAGAATTCCCTCTTCGGCCGGCGGCATTTTTTTTACAATCGCCCAATAGCTTTTTTTTACTTCTCCGTTTCTGAACATCTCATTCAGGCGCGGAAGAGCTTTGCTGGTCTTTGCAAATACGACGGCTCCGCTTACAGGACGGTCTAAACGATGAGTAACGCCTAAAAAGACGTTACCCGGTTTATTGTGTTTTTCTTTAATCCACTCCTTGACCGTTTCCGAGAGGGGAATATCCCCTGTCTTATCTCCCTGGACAATTTCAGAGACTGTCTTATTGACAACGATCAGATGGTTGTCTTCGTAAAGGACTGTCATGGATTACATATTCATTCCACCACAACAATGGATTACCTGACCCGATACATAAGATGACAAATCGGAAGCAAGGAATAAGGCTACATTAGCTACGTCATCAGGCGTCCCTCCCCGACGAAGGGGAATTGTTTCCGCCCACTTTGCTTTCACTTCGTCAGAAAGCTGACCCGTCATATCTGTAATAATAAATCCCGGTGCAATCGCATTCGCACGAACACCTCTTGAACCTAACTCTTTTGCAATTGATTTAGCCAAACCGATCATACCGGCTTTAGAGGCTGAATAATTGGCCTGTCCTGCATTTCCGGACACTCCGACAACGGAACTCATATTGATAATGCTTCCGCTCTTCTGACGCATCATTACCGGTGTTACTGCATGGACAAAATTAAATGCTGACTTCAGATTCACATTAATGACCATGTCCCATTGCTGTTCACTCATACGCATCATCAATCCGTCACGCGTAATACCCGCATTATTTACCAGCACATCGATACGGCCGAATTCTTTTACGATCTCGTCTACAACTTTATGAGTATCTTCGAAATTAGCCGCATTCGAGGCAAAAGCTTTAACTTTTACACCATAGGCCGCTATCTCCTTTTCCGTAGCTTTTGCATTATCATCTACAGCTAAATCCGTAAAAGCGATATCTGCGCCTTCCTGTGCAAATTTCAGGGCTATGGACTTGCCGATTCCACGTGCAGCTCCTGTTATCAGAGCAACTTTTCCTTGTAATAATTTCATAGTGTAATCTATTTAATCAGATGTTATTTTATTCCAAAATTCTGCACTGCAAAGGTGAGAAAGTTCTTTTAATTATACAAATCACAATAGGTTCTTCCTATATGGATATTGTTTGTTTTCAACAGCGAATCAGGCAGCCCCCCGTAGAATATCCTCCGCCGAAAGTTGTACAAACAACAACCTCTCCCGCTTTAAAACGGTCTCTGTTTTCGGAAAATACCAATAAAGAACTGACCGAACCCGTATTACCGTAAGATTCGATATTACTGAGTACTTTTTCATCGGGCATTTCCAATTGATGTGCAACATTTTTCAGAATACGCATATTTGCCTGATGTCCGATCAGATAAGATATATCCGATACTTCCATGTGATTCCGCTTCAGCAACTGGTGCACCGTACGAGGCATATATGTACACGCCTGCATGAAAACATCCCTACCCTCCTCCATCACGATTCCTCCATCTTTAGGACGAAGATTTACAGCATGAATACTTTTATTCAGAAAGCCAAGCCCTTCGGTTACTACATCCATGATATGGGGCTCATAACGTCCGCAAGGTTCATTCGAAAGAAAAAATGCCGTAGCGGCATCGCCCCAAAGATGACCCGATTTCGGATCGAAATCGTTGCTATAATAGGTATTATGATCGGCTACTACCACCAAAGCTTTCTGAGCTTTTCCGGACTTAAAATAAGTATCTACGATTTCAAGTGCGTTCATTGCCGAAGAACAAGCCGAAGAGATATAAAAAGCTTTACAATTTTCAATATGATAAACATGTTGTATTACATGTGCCGGAGTTGCGACCGTATCGACAGGAGAATATGATGCAGCGATAATCAGATCAACGTCTTTGATATTATAGGGAAGTCCCGGCAACGCATGATTGACTGCTTCTTTAATCATAGAATTGAGATCTTCGTCAGGCAGAGCCTTCGATCTCGTTTTGATGCCGGTACGTTGTTCAATCCATTCTGACGTAAGTCCGTTCACATCATAAAAATAGCCATTATCAACTCTTCCAGAGGGAACATAATGGCCACAACTATTTATATACATTATTGATTTTTATTTGTCTTAAGACCGTTAAACAATATATTTTTGATGTTTTCTTTTCTGGTATCCTTATCCGTTCCAATCACATCCCGTATATAAGGAACCTCCAATCCTTTAAAAGCATGATGCAATATTGCTGCCGTAACGCGGACATTCGGAACCGCGAACACGCCTTTATCAATTCCATCCTGCAAAATCTGACAAAGCATTTTAATTTCCAATTCGTCAAATTTGCGTCTTTCCCTTTGCACACGCCATATATCGCGAAAAAAGTCCGCACGTAGCGAGCCGTTCCGTTGAACAACTTCTTTAATGGCCTCAAGCCGGGTATAAATAAATGTGATTAGTTTATCTTCTGGAGTTAAATCTTCATTTGTTACCTGTATCATTGTATTTTTTAATTTCTTAAGTTCTTCTTCAACAACAGCCTGATAAATCTCATCTTTACTTTTAAAGTATGTATAAAGCGTACGTCTTCCCCTTTTCGAGGCGTTTGCTATATCATTCATGGTGGTGTTGTGAACTCCCATCCGGGCAAAAAGCTGGCGTGCTACATCAACTAACAATTCTCTGGTCTTTGAAATAGTACCCTTCATATTAATGCACAAATGTTTTTGTTTTGTGCAAAAGTAAGAGAAAAAAATATTGTAACAAAAAAGTAATAAGGAAAAGTTAAAATAATAAGATAAAAAAGGAAATTTATATCATAAATAACGGTAAAAATGACAATTTTCGGACAAAAGCAGAAAAAACACGATGAATATTTGGATTGTAAAAAATAATGTCTACCTTTGCACTCACAATATCGCGGAGTGGAGCAGTGGTAGCTCGTTGGGCTCATAACCCAAAGGTCGTAGGTTCGAGTCCTGCCTCCGCAACTAAATAAAAAGCATCTGAGACTCAGATGCTTTTTATTTTAATGGTATTTGTAAACTATTCGTATTCCTATTTTTCGTCTTCAAACAAATTTCCAACTATCATTTCAGGTTCAATATATCTTTTATCTAATGGTTTCTTTGTTATTGCTCGATAACAATCTTCCGGTGTCGTTGCATACTCTTTAAAATTTTCCAGACCATTATCAATAAATTCACGCCATTTATAATAAGCACTATCGGTTCTCAAAATATAAACATCCTTAGTATATGCATCTATGAGTTCTTTTTTCAACTTTTTTGCATCGGCATTGACCGTACTAAATAATAGAGATATCGCACCATAAGAATTTCCCATTTCACCAAAATACCGATTAAGTTCTTTTCTGGCATATCTTGCAGATATCTCATAAATATCGAAAACGATCTGTTGTTTTTCAGTCCCCAACGAATCATTTTCATTTAGGATATAAGAAGTTGCTTTTTCAAACATAGGAACAAAATAAGCTCTTTCAAATAGCTTACCTCTACTTTTTCTTTTCTTAGGAATATCAAGAACAGCATAAACACCTACACTGGCAACCGTACACATATCCAATGAATCACAATAGAAGCGACTTTTTTCATATGATTCTCCATTTCCCTGAAAATCCTCTTTCTTCAGCACCCTGTTTTCCTGCCAAAAAATGTGGGTATCCGATTCCGTTTCAAATATTTCCTGACTTTTTATTTCAAAAGAGAGAAGTCCGGTAAAAAATAGTAATATAAAAAATCGCTTACTATACATTCGGTTATGAGTTTACTCTCTCATTTAACTATATAATATTGAGAGGCACATAAAAAAACAAAAAACGTAAATACAAAAAACTCATTTTACCAGATACACATCGCACCAATCGGCATGGTCAAGATGTGTTCCGTCGCCACCGTCAGTAGTAATAAGTTTTAATTCTGAAATACCTGCCACATCCACATCAAAAGCTGCAGCAGGAGTATTTACCCGCATTACATCGGTTTCAAACAGAATCTTCCCGTCTCCTATTATCTTAAAGCCGATGGAGGAAACATCATCGAACGAAGCATAGTTATCAACTCCGCAATAACCTTTGAGGCGACTGTATTTGCCACAAGTACGATAAACAATTTCTCCCGGAGCATGTGTTCCAAATCCTTTCTCAAATACCTGACCCGCTACATTCAAAGGGCCATTTTCCAAAGCTCTATCATAACGTAAAAATCCCCAGTGCTGCGCCCATCGATCAGGCTTGACATCACTCAGAAAAACGTCTCCGACTTCTTCCCAGCTTACCGTAACAGGTTTACTCGGAAGAGACGACTGTCCGTTCAGCTTCATAGCCATAACGGTAAAGTTATAAGCTTTTCCGGCCAATTCTTCCGGTAGTACGTATTGGGTATTGGATGTCACAGCAACATACTCTCCATTCTTATATATACGATAAGCATTAGCTCCTTTAACAGACTGCCAGGTCAGAACTTTATCCAGATTCAATTTTACATGAGGCGGTGAAGGCATATCCGCAACCTGATCAAATACATCCCAGTTCCATTCAGTAAAATATTCCAGTCTTATCTCCGAATCGTCTCCTATTATAAAAGGTAGCCAGACAAATCTTGAATTTTCCAATTTATGTCCGTTCCAACGATCGGCCATAAATATAAAGCTCCCCTCTGGTTTCCCTTCTACCGGCAGTACAAATGTGCTTTGCGAGTGAAATGTACTTTCCGATTCCGGTCCGATACAGGGATCTCCTACCGTTTTCCACGGCCCTAAAATATGATCGGCAACATGATATTGAGCAGGATTCGGCGTCCATCCCGTAAGTCCGGAAGTAATCATATAATATTTACCTTTGTGTTTAAAGGGAGCTGGTGCTTCCCGGTAACCAAAAGGCAAAGCCCTCGCCCAATTTTCGTTCTCTTTCAACGGCCTTTCGATATCCGTATACTGATCGTTTAAACGAACTATATACAAAGTTGCATTATTTTCAGATGCATAAAAAACATATGCTTTACCATCGTCATCGACAAAAAGATTCATATCCCGATAGGTATTCCCTTTTCCTTTCTCATCAATCAGGAGCGTGCGTTCTTTATCTCCGTTCTCATCATCGATTCCCGAGTACCTATATTTAACAGGTCTGAATTCTTTCAAAAACGTAAACGGTCCTACAGGAGAATCACTTACAGCGACACCGGCAGTCGAAAATACATATCCGTCCGCATCCAGGTGCACCCACATCACATACTTTTTTGTTTTTTCATTGTAAATGACTTTCGGACGCTCGGCAACTCCGTTATTCGAACAACCTTCGGGGATAACTTCATCGTTCGTATAAGATCGATACAACAGGGGAAAAGAGTCCCGGGGCATTACAATCCCCTCGTTTTTCCAATTAATCAAGTCGGTTGAAGAGTAACAGGATATTCCTGTCTTGTTATAAAAACCTTTCGCATGATTTTCTCCGTACCAGTAATAGATTCCGTCACGATACAAAAAGCCCCCCGCATGAGATTCTATAGGAGCCTCATCCGTATCGAGCCAGGTTTCACCGGAACGAATATAGCCTAATTGCTGTTTTTCCTGAAAATCCTGCCGGGATGCACATGCACAAAAAGATAAAAAAACAAGGATAGCAACAGAGGTTTTCATGGCATAAAAATATTGTATTACTCCAGATAAGTATATCCATAAAGTCCTGACCGGTAATTCGAAAGAAATTCCCGACCTTCTTCTGCTGTAATAATTCCTTTTTTCATAGAACTAGTAACCCATGTTTCGACATCGCGTACCAGTTTTTTCGGATTATACTGCACGTATTCGAGCACTTCCGCAACTGTTTCCCCGTCGATCAGACGATCGACCTCATACTCCTTTTCATAGACTTTAATATGCACTGCATTTGTATCGCCAAAAAGATTATGCAGGTCTCCCAGTATTTCCTGATATGCTCCGACAAGAAAAACACCTATATAATAAGGGTCTTTTCCTTTAAAATCATGTACAGGAAGATAATAAGAGGAGTTTCTCAATGTAATAAAGTTATCTATTTTCCCGTCGGAATCACAAGTTATGTCCTGTAACGTGGCTGAACGATCCGGACGTTCTTCCAATCTGCAAATCGGCATAATAGGGAATATCTGATCGATAGCCCATGAATCCGGTAAAGACTGAAACAAAGAAAAATTACAAAAATATTTATCCGGCATCATTTTCGAAATCTTACGTAACTCTTCGGGAGCATGCTTCATGTCATTCGCCATACTGTAAACCTGTCGGGCAACACTCCAGAAAAGACGCTCTATTTGTGCCCTCGTACGCAAATCCAACATTCCGAGGCTGAAAAGGTCTAACGCTTCTTCTCTTATCTGCAACGCATCATGCCAGCTTTCTATCAAACGCGGCTGGTTTATATTATCGAGCAGCTTATAAAGCTCGAGCACCAATTCATGATCGTTTTCATCCACCTCTTCTTCATCGTCCCACTCAGGTAATGTCGTAGTCTCCAAAACTTCAAAAATCAACACTGAATGATGCGCTGTCAAAGAACGTCCCGATTCTGTTATAATATTAGGTTGCGGAATATCATTTTTGGAACAAGCATCAACCAATGAAGATATGGAGTCGTTCACATATTCCTGAATAGAATAATTCATACTGCTTCCGCTGGAAGAAGAGCGTGTACCGTCATAATCCACTCCAAGTCCGCCCCCGATATCAACAAAATCAATATCGTAATCCATTTTTCGCAACTGAACATAGAACTGTGCCGCTTCACGAAGCGCTGTCTTTATCCGTCGTATTTTAGTAACCTGACTACCTATGTGAAAATGGATAAGCCGCAGGGAAGACCGCATTTTATTTCTGTCCAGAATATCAAGCGCTTCGAGCAATTCACTCGAGTTAAGTCCGAATTTACTTACATCACCTCCGGATTCTTCCCATTTTCCGCTACCCGAACTTGCCAATTTAATCCGAATACCGATATTAGGCATTATTTTAAGGCGCTTTGCTATTGTGGCAATTAAGCGCAATTCATTCAATTTTTCAACGACAAGAAAAATATTCTTACCCATTTTTTGAGCCAAAAGTGCCAGCTCAATGTAATCTTCATCTTTATAGCCATTACATATAATGAGGGAATTCGGATCTGTATTAATAGCTAATACCGCGTGAAGCTCCGGCTTCGATCCTGCTTCAAGTCCAATATTGAATTTATTGCCATGGCTGACAATCTCTTCAACAACCGGACGCATCTGATTTACTTTAATCGGGTATATAATGAAATTTTTAGAAGTATAACCATACTCTTCCGATGCCGTTTTAAAACAATTGGATATTTTTTCGATCCGGTTATCCAGAATATCCGGAAAACGTACTAAAACAGGTGATGATATATCACGTAATTGCAACTCATCCATCAATTCTTTCAAATCGACCGATGCACAGCCCACTTTAGGTGTTACCGATACGTGTCCTTTTTCATTTATTGAAAAATAGTTTAATCCCCAACCGTTGATATTGTACAATTCGGCCGAATCTTCAATACGCCATTTTCTCATCTCTCAGAACGAAAAATTAATTAATAAAAATACAGACCGCAAATGTACATTTAATCTTTCGCCTCTGCAATAGCGTCAGATCCGGTTATTTTACCGATTGCAGGTAAATTTGAAGCTCCATATCATCGTGTATAAATTCGTCTTTCAGCTTACCCATGAGCCCTTTCGACTTATACACGATACCCCAGTCCGTACGATTTATGGAGAATGTATCGGTCTGAGCCTTCCAGATATTCTCTTCCTGCCATATCTTTGCAGGAAAAGAGACAAGCCTGGCCGTATCTTTCAACGTAAGGTTTCCTTCTATCGTATAGTTATAAAAACCGTCTATCGGAGTCAAAGATGTAATTTCAAACGTTGCCAACGGATATTTTTCCACATTAAAAAAATCGGCACTCATAAGATGGGATTCCAGCATTTTCCGCATAGGAGCAACCTTTATATCTTCATCCCTGATCGTTGTCATATCAATGCTGAACTTTCCTCCTACCGGAATACCATCCTTAAACAAGACTCCTCCTTTTTCCAGGTGAACACTTCCGTTATGCTGGCCTCCCGGTTTAAATCCCGTCCAATTAATTACAGATTGAAGCGTGTCGACCGGTATTTTCTGATAAACTACAGATTGTTCTATTCTGATTTCCGTTACCGGATTTTCTGAATCTGATTTCTGTCGTTGTTCCCGATTACATGCCGCAAAAATAAAAACCGGAGTAGCCAGAGATAAAATCGGTTTGGAACAAAATAAATTCATAATGCACAAAATTATCAGTTAAACTTACGATTAAATGATTGACCGGAAAAATGTTTCACCAGACAGTCATTTTAAAATACAACATTCCTAAAAATCAAAAAGTTTTCATCTCTCTTCCCGTTCTTTCCCAATAATATTTGCCGGGAAGCATAATTTTCATTATCTTTGTAACTCACAATTTATATAAGCCGTGAGGCTTTAATTTTTTTAATATGACATTTAAACAACTAAATTTAGCAGATCCGATTTTACAGGCTCTGCAAAACGAGGGGTACACAAACCCTACTCCCATCCAGTCAGAAGCTATTCCCCATATATTAGAAGGTAAAGATTTGTTAGGCTGTGCACAAACCGGAACAGGAAAAACAGCCGCTTTTTCAATTCCCATAATCCAATTGCTTCTCAATCAGAAAGAGAACAAACAAATAAAAGGAATAAAAGCGTTAATACTGACTCCCACGCGTGAACTCGCAATACAAATCGGCGACAGTTTTACCGCTTATGGCAGATATACAAGTCTCAGACATACCACTATTTTCGGCGGTGTTTCTCAAAAAGCTCAAACAGATGCATTGAAAAAAGGCGTAGATATCTTGATTGCAACTCCCGGACGATTGCTCGACCTGATTAACCAGGGATTTATCAATCTCTCAACTCTCCGTTTCTTTGTACTGGACGAGGCCGATCGTATGCTCGATATGGGCTTTATCCACGATATAAAACGCGTATTGACTCTTTTGCCGAAACAGCGTCAGTCTCTCTTTTTCTCTGCAACTATGCCGAAAGAGATTGCAAACCTGGCCGGCTCTATTCTCAAAAATCCCGTGACTGTAGAGGTTACCCCTGTCTCATCAACAGTAGATACGATTGAGCAATCTGTATATTATGTGAATAAACCCGAGAAACGTGAGCTACTTATCGAGCTATTAAAAGATAAGTCAATGGAGTCGGTGCTCGTTTTTGCCCGTACGAAACATGGCGCTGACAAGCTGGCTAAAAGCCTGACAAGAGTCGGAATCCGAACCGAAGCCATTCATGGGGAAAAATCACAAAATGCCCGACAGAGAGCACTCAATAGCTTCAAAAATCATTCAGTACGAGTACTTGTAGCTACAGATATCGCCGCAAGAGGAATAGACGTAGATATGTTGAGCCACGTAATCAACTACGAACTTCCCAATGTTCCGGAAACATACGTCCATCGTATAGGCCGGACCGGACGAGCAGGAAACAGCGGCATCGCTATCGCATTCTGTGACTCGGAAGAAAAGCAGCTACTAAGAGATATTCATAAGCTGATCGGGAAAAATATTCCGGTAGTAAAGAACCACCCTTTCGCTCCTTTAAATTTTTCAGAGAAAACTCCCGAGCAACAGAAAAAAACAAAATTTTCTTATTCGCGAAAAAAGCAAAGATGCTAAAAAACTTTCCGCTACCCGAAAAAAACTAAATATAATAAAAGGTACTGATATGACATTCGATTATCCGTGCCTTTTTCTTTTTTAATGTATCAGTCCTTTTAGTTTCATAATAAAAAAATATCTCTTCCTTTTCCGGTTACCTATCACAAAAGATTATCGTATTATTCCTAATATGGCAATTCTTTCTATTGTCGTTAATATCAGCTCCTACTCACAATTATTTGTCATCTTATGCACTGGTAATGTATTTGATTTCATTATTTCTTGGTATTTAGTTCTTTTACTGATCTATCTATCTTTGTTTCAAACAAAAACAATTTATTATGGAAAAGAAAATAGGTATATTTTTCGGTAGCACAACGGGAACAACTGAAAATTTAGCAAAACAAATTGCAGAAAAACTGGAAATATCATCCGAACATGTTCATGATATAGCCAACACTTCTCCTAATATTGTAAATGAGTACGGCATCCTCTTACTCGGTTCTTCAACCTGGGGCGACGGAGAACTACAAGACGACTGGTACGATTTTCTGCCTAAACTGAAAACAGAGGATCTTACGGGCAAACAAATAGCTCTTTTCGGATGCGGGGATGCCAATTCATATCCCGATACGTTTTGCGATGCCATGGCTATCATATATAAAGAATTATCGGCCAGCGGATGCAAGTTCATCGGAGCATACACTCCTGACGATTATAGTATAACAGACTCCAATATAAATATAGCAGGCAAATTTATCGGATTAGCCATCGATGATGTAAACGAAAGCAACTTGACAGATCAACGCATAACGAAATGGATTGAGATTCTAAAAAAGGAAGAAGTATGAGTATTCAGGAGTATACGCAATTTGGCAATATGAAAATGTTTCTTCATCATATTTACGAATTGAAAAAAGGAATCCGTAATCTTGTTCTTTGCACCATGTGCAAGACTTGTGCGGAAATTATGACTGAACGATTAAGAAAGCAGAATATAGCTTACTTTTTACAAGAGGTAGCCGAGAATAAAGTAAATCTTTTTTTCGGCAAACAGGCTTATCTCGACACGGTACGTCTGTTCACTCATAAACCGTTAAATTTACTCACTCCCGAAGAAGATTTTATATTAGGAGTTCTATTAGGCTACGATATGTCGATACAGTGCGAACGTTTTTGCAATAAAAAAAATAAGAACTGAAAATCTCAGAAAAGAAAGCAATATAAATACCTAACATTTAGATATAAAACGATTTTTAACAATAAAAATACCATAAATATTTATTTCTATCTGAACAAAAAAACATCGCAATTGTTATATAAATGTACGTAAATTAAAATGCAATAAACATTTCGCCTTTGTACTTCTAGGAAATTATTATTTCCAGAAAGGGAAAGCCACAAAAAAGGCGCTGTAAGTGACTTACAGCGCCTTTTTTTAACTATTTTCCAAAACTTTCGTTCAGTTTTGCCTTAAATTCGGTCATCAGGGATGAGATAGTTTCCTTCACACTGGTTATACGGTCTGCCTTAAAAGCATTAGCCCCAGCAAAAGCGTAACCATTTCTGAGATTTCCCTTAAAAGCATTATAAAGAGCCAACATTATACAATACGGGCTTTTCGTTATATCGCAAGTTTTTATGCAATGGAACGGACAACTTTTCGGTTGCTTTTTCCCTTCTACCACATCACGCGTAAAAGAACTGCTTATAGCACGCCCCGGCATTCCTACGGGACTTTTTATAATCTCGATATCATCTTCTTTCGCATCGATATAAGTCCGTTTAAATTCAAGTGAAGCATCACATTCATCTGTTGTTACAAAACGAGTTCCAAGCTGTACCCCTGTAGCTCCCAGTTGCATCATACGGTAAATATCCTCTCCCGTATAAATACCCCCCGCAGCAATTACGGGTATTTCCTTTTTATATTTTTCTTCAAAATCGGCTACTGCATTTACCACTTCCGGTAAAACATGTTCAAGAGAGAAAAGCTCATCGTTAATCTGATTTTCCTTATAACCTAAATGTCCGCCGGCTTTAGGTCCTTCTACCACAACTGCATCGGGAAGATAGTCGTAATTATTTTTCCATTTTTCACAAATCAGCTTTGCAGCACGTGCAGACGAAACAATCGGAACCAATTTCGTGATACTATCTTTTTTCAAAAATGCAGGAAGATCTAATGGCAGCCCTGCTCCCGAAAAAATAATATCCGCTTTTTCGGCTATGCAAGTTTTTACCATATCGGCAAAATTGGTCATAGCTACCATCACATTAACACCGATAATTCCTTTTGCTTTTTCTCTTGCCTTACGCAACTCTTCTTTCAAGCCTAAAATACTTGCTTCCGCATAATTACTAGAAAGTTTATTATAAAGCAAACCCAGACCAGCGCAGGAGATAACCCCCACTCCTCCCTCGTTTGCTACTGCCGAGGCTAAACCGGATAATGAGATTCCGACCCCCATACCTCCCTGAATAATAGGCACACGGGCTGTCAAATCTCCGAATTTCAATAATTTCATTATATAATATTAATTAGAAAATGCAGTAAAGGTATAATATAATTGTCATTCTCAATGCGGGAAAAGCTAAAAACATCCTTGCGATATTTGCAACATATAAACGAATATATCGATAAAAAGGATAAATATACAGATTATTTATGCTGTTTTTTGATAAATTAAATTCTAATATATATCTGTCAATTACCTATAAAAGAAGCAAATAAAGTTGATCTTAGAAAACAATTTCAGTATCTTTGTGTTGATGGAAAAAAGATATAAAAATATTGTTTTTACAATTCTTGTATTTATTGCTGTTTTATTATGTCTCGGTTTTACTTATCGAACTACCATCTGTCCAAAACAGTATAAAAATCATTGTGAAAAGAATAACTGTTGTGCATCTTCTACGGAAAAAGAAAACAGTCAAACCGAAGGAAACGAAAAATGCATATGCAACTTTCAGAATATTTCATTTGCATCCGAACCGGTTTTACTAAAAAAAACAACTGATCTCTCGTTTTCTTTTATTATTACCGGATTGATTTCAGACTCTTCTGTCTATTCCGCATACCATAGACTTAAAGAAAAATGTTATTTTAATACGGCACACCCCAAGGCGTGGTGTTCCCGTTATATTTTATCCCGTCATTGTGTTTTATTGAATTGAATTCTCCGGAAAACCATCCTTCCCTGGACAAAATAGTAAAACATATTTATACTTTACAATAATCTTATTTATAAAATTATTCCGACAATCAAATCAATATATAAAACTATGAACAAATTAAAATTCTCGGCAATAGCCGCAGCATTATTTATATTATCTGTACTCCCGTCAGCTTTTGCAAATACACAGCAAAACAACAATTCCACAGCCATATCATGCTGCTGTGGTGATAAATGTCAGTGTCAGGACAAATGTACATGCGAGTGTAAATGCACAGAAAAATGTGCAGAGAAAAGCAACTGTTGTTCAAACGGGTGCTGTACAGAAAGAAACTCTTGTTCTGTATCTAAGGACAAGAAGTAATGACAGATTAATTATTAAGGTTAGTTTTTTATTATTTCATGAAGGATGTTCCGCGGGATGCAGAACATCCTTCTCATTTATATCTTAAAACAGCACACTGGAACACAAACTCTGTCTATTATCGAAAAATATAAAACTCCTGTATCAAAAAGAATAAAAATAATCGGGATATTTTTTAGTTTTCATGAACCAAATCCCATATACACTGTTATAATAATACAGACAAGTACAAAGATGAGTGATTTCTGAAGACTGTCTGTATATACTATAGAATTTATTTCTTACGCATATTAAATATCAAGTTTTGCCGTATAGTCAATTTATGTTTTGGTGTGAAAAAAGGACTCCGTTATCGTGAGATAACGGAGTTTTTAATTAATCATAGATAAAAACCGAAAGACAAAACAAATCGGGATTTCCTCTGCATATAAAAAACAAGAATACATCTTTTCGGATATACCCTTCTAACATCTCGCTCTATTAAGGCATTTTAATTACAACTCTTGTTCCAGACGGATAGTTCCGTTGCCAGGCATCTTCTATATCTTCCAGATTAACACCGACTGTCTCAATCTTTATTTTCCCTTCAGCCGCTAATTTAAATACAGAGGGCAATATATTTTTCATATATTCTTCCGTCTCTTCCGCACTGATGCTTCCTATTCCGGAGCCTACAATTTCAATCGGCTTACTTCTGAGAAGTCCGGAAGCAAAGGTTATTTCCGCACCGGCCATTTCTCCGACAGAAACAATTTTTACCGGCCGCTGCACAACTGTATTGCTCAAAAACAAAAACAATCTTTCTATCGCAGTACCCCATAAATAATCCAAAATAATATCGATCGGAGTGTGATGCTGAATTTTATCTAATTCTTTAAGAAATGCAGTATCGTCCTGATTCAAAGAAACTATGACATCTGCTCCTAATTCTTTCAGAGATTCCAAACTCTGAAGATTCCTTCCTGTTGCAATGATTTTCGAAGCACCACGGTATTTTGCCATCTGCACTGCTATTTTACCGGTAACGCCGGTCGCTCCGTTTATCAACACCGTATCTCCCTTTTTTATCCGGGCTCTATACAATAATGCCATATCGGATCCCATGACTGCATTCGGTATAGCCGCTGCAATTTCTGGCTCTATGTTTTCCGGCAACACAATCCATTTATCTCTAACGACCGAAGTATAATGCTTCCCACTTGCTTTCAACTTATCCAGCTGTTTTAATTCTGCGGCCTTTACCTTTACAAGTACCTGCCGGTCATCTTGGGGTATCGGTTCCGGTAAATCTCCATATTGAGGAACCGTTCCTAACTTTTTCAATATCGCAGCTTTCATTCTTTTACTATTCAATAATTTATCTTTTGTTTTTCAATTCATCCAACAACAATACGTCTATAACGAAATTTGAACTTCTCATTCCCTATGATAAATATAACACATACGATATAATCGGGTTCAATTTTCTTCATAATCATTATTGCCTAATGAAATATATTCTGTCCGGATTCGTATGCAAACAAAGAGGCAGTGTCCTCTTATGCTGACACTGCCTCCGAATTTATTTAAATAATTTTATTTCCCTATCATCTTATCTTTTCTGAATGGTGAATACGGAAGTTTCCTTTTCCGTTGTCACTTTCAGCTGATAAATACCAGTAGATAAAGTAGACAAGTCAATCTGATTTGCATTTTCAACACGTTTAACCATCATTCCATTCATATTATATACTTCTACCAATGAAGGAACTTCACCAGCATCGATCGTCAGGTAATTAGTCACAGGATTCGGATAATAACGTATTTCAGAAGGCAACTGCTCAAATGATGCATCAAGTATCATTGATTCCCCAAACAAATCCTCGCTTACCGATCTTGCAGCAGCTGTTGTCACAATAGCATCAGCTTTAAATGAATAGAGCGTAAAGCTATGTCCCCAAGATGGACGTGAACTGAAATAGATCAAACCTACACTGGTTACATTATTGAAATCTACAGCCTGGTATACAGGTGAAGACGGGAATGTCAAAGTTGACGGATCGAAAGCAGCCCAACGTTTTCCTTCAACAGAAGAATTGTTGAACTGGCTCAATTCTACAACACCTGTACCATTATTGAAATCCGCTTCACTCATATAATAGGTATTACCCTGTTTAATAACGAAACGTAAATGGCGTGAATTCTGATCGCCACCGGCATCTAAAGTAAGAGAAAGCTTACTCTGATCGCTGTTATCAAATCGTACAGTCTGACCTGTAGCTCCATTCATAAATAACTTTTTAGGCCATAAATAAATAAGAGTCTGTTCGCTGTAATTATCTGCATTATCAACGTAAGCAACGACAGATGCAGGAGACCAAGACTCATTTGCGGCTTGCAGTTGCAATACGCTTGCATTTGAAGCTGTAGATGAAATTGCATATTTCCGTTTTGCACCTCCTGCTATACGGCCTTGTGTATAAGACGTGTTAAACAAAGGCAACGTATCGTTATAAGCAACCGTACGGATATTCATATTATTTTCAGTCGATTGTACTTCCTGACGCGATGTGCCACCCATTCCCTGAGCAACATCCGTTCCTTTAAATTCTATTACCGTAGTTCCTGCAACAACAGATGTTGGTTTATCGTAAGCCAAGAACTTAGTGAACGTAAGGGCATGCCCCCAGGAATCTCTGCGGCTTGTAATCCAAAAGCCCACCTCTGTCACATCGTTCAGCTCAAGGGCGGCATAGCCGGTCAGCATATCGCTGAGCTGGAAGTCGTTGGCGG
>JAQXIO010000022.1 GCA_029007825.1 Bacteroidales bacterium
CCGTTATAATAAAAACAGTAATGCTAAAATTTTCAGGGGCTCTTTTTTCTTACCCGGGCGAAAGGGCTTAACGCTCGTATTTTGTTTTCTTATAATAAAGCGGTATCTTCGTATTAAGGGGCTGTTTATCTTTTACAGAAGAGTGTTTTGACTGTTTGTTAGGGCTGTAACCAGATAATTTCCGCGTTCCGGTCAAAATTTAAACAGGCTCGGGGGTTCTTCCCAAAAACGAAGAGTGAAAGGGGGGTATCGTTATTAGTGATTACCGGAGGGGAAACAATACCTACAAATTGCGATTGTTTTTCTGCAGGGGGGAATGTTATTTTGTATTTTAATTCTTTTATGGCGATGAACGGACAACAGAAGTATAAAGAGACGGATAAGCTGAGCGACCTTATTTGCGGCAATTACAGTTTACTGCTGGTTATGAGCCGTTTCGGGCTGTCGCCGGGTTTCGGTGACAAAAGCGTCAAAGAGGCGTGCCGCATGAACGGGGTGGATTATAAGACGTTTCTTTCGGTCGTGAATTTCATAGAGGAGTATCCTTCGTGCCTGAAACAGGATGTGAAGGGTATTTCGGTGCTGTCGCTGATGAGTTACCTACGCAGCGCACACAGTTATTTTCTGGATTTCAACCTTCCGGCTATCCGCAGCAAGCTGGCTGAGGCGATCGGGGGCACGGAGGGTATTTCGTCGCTGATTCTGCGTTATTTCGATGATTACGTATTAGAGGTGCGGGAGCATATGGAGTATGAGAATAATACGGTTTTCAAATATGTGGACGAGCTGACGGAGGGGAAACATCACGCGGCGTACCGTATCGATGTTTTCGCCAAGCGCCACAACCAGATCGACACGAAGCTTACCGAACTCAAAAATATTATCATCAAGTATTATCCGGCACAGGAGAAGATCAACCAGCTGAATGCCGTTCTTTTCGATATTTATTCGTGTGAGGCGGACCTCGAATCGCATTGCATGGTGGAGGATTATCTTTTTGTACCGGCGGTGCGGGAACTTGAAAAGGAATTAGCAAAGGATGAAAAAAAATGAACCGATAAGGATTGCCGTTGCGGAGGGTTCTGTTATTATCCGAAACGGGTTGATTGCTACTTTAAAATATATTTCACACCTGAAGATCCAGATTATGGAGATAGACGGTGCGGGGGATTTAAAGGATTTCCTGCGGAAGCATACGCCGGATGTCCTTATTATCAATCCTATGTTCGGGGGGTATTTCGATCTTTGTAAAATGAAGGGCGACCCGTTTTTAGCGAACATGCGGTATGTGGCTTTGGTGTGTTCTTTTATCGATCAATCGTTGTTAAAGAATTACGACGAGCAGATTTCGCTTTTCGACGATACGGAGAGTTTGTCGGAAAAGCTGCTGCGGCTTCAACAGGAGGAGGATGTGAGCGAGGAGGAGACGCAGGAGACGCTGAGCGTGCGTGAGAAAGAGATTATTACGTGCATTGCGAAGGAGATGACGAACAAGGAGATTGCGGAGTCTCTCTGCCTTTCGATCCATACGGTTATTACGCACCGCCGGAACATTGCGAAGAAGCTACAGATTCACAGTCCGGCGGGACTCACGATTTATGCCATTGCAAACCATCTGATCGAAATGAAGGATTTGCGAATGCGATAGGGGGAGCGGGGCTTCCGCCCTACTCTTTCCGACAGAGCCATTTTTCTATCGTTTGCCTTAATGCGGGGCTGTCAATGGGCTTGGATACATAATCGTTGCATCCGGCAGCGAGGGCGCGCTTTCTGTCCTGATCGAAGGCGAAGGCGGTGACGGCGATTATGGGTATTGCGGCATTTTCGGCGCGTATCTGTTTCGTGGCTTCGAGCCCGTCAAGCACCGGCATTCGCACATCCATCAAAATAATATCGGGACGGTGTTTGCGGTACATTTCAACGGCTTCCCTGCCGTTGTGTGCGCGAAGGAGTTTATAGTTCCGGCCCAGAACGGTCGACATGAGCAGGTAGTTGCTGTCGGTATCTTCGGCCACGAGGACAAGTGGTGCAGAGCCGGTATTTCCGGCTACGGGATATTTTTTCAGCAAACCGGTTTCTTCTTCCTGTTGCGGTGCTTCCATATAGGGAACCGTAAACCAGAAACAGGAGCCTTCACCTTCTACGGAATCGACACCTATCTCCCCTCCCATCTGCTTCACGATGCTTTTACTTATGGAGAGCCCTAATCCGGTGCCGGGGGTAAAATCGTCAAGCTGGACGAACCGTTCGAATATGGTCGCGAGGTTTTCGTGAGAGATTCCGGTGCCGGTGTCTTCGACATAAAAAACGATTTCTTTTTTATTTTCCTCTATTCTGTACCCGAGGGTTATGGTTCCTTGTTCGGTAAATTTGAGCGCGTTGTTTATAAAGTTGGTTATTACCTGGGTGAGACGCCTGCGGTCACCGGAAATAAAGCATTCGGGCAGGTGTTCGCCGAAGAGTATCTTTACCTTTTCAGTCGATTTTATACGGTATGAACAGACTATTTCTTCACATAACAGGTTTACATCCAGTTTATCATTAGAGATTTCAAAAAGCCCGGCTTCTATTTTGGAGAGGTCGAGGATATCGGATATAAGCTGCAGAAGGAGGTTGTTGTTTTCCCGGACAATGGTCATATAGCGGCGCTTTTCTTCGAGGTCGTCGGCTTCTATAAGGAGATTGGAGAATCCGACTATGGCATTGAGGGGGGTGCGTATCTCATGGCTCATATTGGCAAGGAATGCGGATTTGAGACGGTCGAGGGTTTCGGCTTTGTCTCTGGCTACGATAAGTTTTTCTTCGATCTCTTTCATTTCGGTTATATCGAAGTTGACTCCTGTCATTACCAGCGTATTATCGTGTTCATCTTCTTTTGCGGTAATACTGCAGCGGAGCCAACGCCATGCGCCGTCATCCCGTTTTACGCGCACATCGCGTCCGGCATTCCGAAGTTCTCCTTTCACTACGCGACAGTAGAGTTCGCGCATCATGTCGCGGTCGTCGGGGTGGAGATGGCGGTAGAGCCCTACGACGTCTTTCAGCTTCGTTCCTTCGGGTTCTCCCATATTTTTAAACCACTGTTCGATGGCGAATCCTGTTTCTTTAACGGGATTCCAGCGGAAATAGCCGACTTTGGCGAATCCGGCAATTACGGAAAAGAAGTTTTCGAATTCCTGTATTTTCGTGTATGCGGAGGTTGTTTCGGTGTTGTCTATGTTGATGAAGAGGTAGTTGAGGGGCCTACCGTATCCGTCAAGGATGCATGTGATTTTGGACACGAGGTCGATGGTTCCGGTTTTATTGCTCCGGAAATAGCCTTTGAGTTTCGAGAATTCGTATTTGATCCTGAAATCGACGTTTTCCCGGTTTTTTATCTTTTCCTTTATCTCGTCGGGTACATTCGGATTGGAGAACAGATCGATTCCATAGGGCATTTTGTCTTTGTCTATTCCGAAAATTTCAAATTCCTTTTCGTTTATATCGATGAGTTTTCCGTCTTTATCATAGAGTTCGACTCCTATGGGCAGGTGGGTGAAGAGGCTGCTGAGCATCTTATCTTTCTTTTCGAGGGTTTCATAGACGGTAAAGAGCTCGGTTTTGTCGGAGAAGAAGGATACGATTTCATCTTTGCGCGGGGAGTATACGACTGCATGACAGTATTTTCCGTTCTTAGGGACGCGGTAGGTCGTTTTCAGGGAAGTGCCGGCATGGAGTATTTCTTCTATGCGGGGTATTTCCATCTTCAGGTCAATGCCCAATTCGCTTGCTCGCCGCCCGATATTCGACGCTCCGGGCGTTCCTGCTATTTCGACGGCTTTTTCATTGGCTTCGAGCAGGATATAGTCATTGACATGCCCTTCTCCGTCGTAGAGCAGCTTCATGCGAACGTATCCTACGGGCATATTCTTGTAGAGTTGGCCGAGGTAACGCCTGTCTTCTTCCACTTTTCTCTCTGCGTCGCGGAGGTTCAGGCAAATGCTTAAAATATTGGCAAATGCGGATAGTCTCTGGTATTCCTCATGTGTCCATAGCTTAGGTGCGGCAAGGGTATCGATTGCGAGGTAACCGTTTACCTTGTTTCTTGCGTACATGGGGACTATCAAAACCGATTTGACGCCTTGCTTCCGGAGAAATGTTTTCTCGTCTTTTGCCGCGGGAGGCAAATCGTCGAGGGTGGAGAGCATAACCGAAGCATTTTCTTTTAACAGCCGGCGGGTACGCCATGGCGTGGCACTGAGCGGAATTTCCCGCAAAGTGCCTTTCAATGAGGCAACTCCCGGGGCCAGCGCTTCACTAAGGTATTCCTGCATTCCGGTTTCGGGGTGAAATTCAACGACATATATTCTCTCGACCTGAAGCTGTTCCCTTACGTTTGCCAGCACTTTTACAAGTGCTTCTTCCGTTTTATCCGCAAACAGAAGCGAAAGCAGCAAATGGGATATGACGTTCTGATTGGAAAAGAGGTTGTTCATTTTTCCTGTTACCGTTTCTTCAGGGTTTTCGTCTGCCGATACGGGCAGGCACTGGGTGTAGCCGAATATTTTCAGATTACCGTCTTTATCGTATTCTTTGGAGCCCATAGCGGAGCGCACCCATATTTCGCCGTATCTGGACCGAATGGGATAAGTGTGTTCATAATACTCCCTGTTTTCAACGGTTTCAACAACCTGCGCCATCCGGTCACGATAGTCTTCACGCACCAGATTACAGAAATCGCGAAAACTCAAGATATTCCCCTCAAGCCCGTAAAGGTCAACGAGAAAATCGGAACATATATATTCCTGTTTCCTGTAATCGGCTTCCCACCATCCGAGACGTGCGATTTTTACCAACTTTGACAATCTGTCGCTTTTGTTTTCCTGCTCTTCACTCATTGTGCTCTTTCTTTTTATTTCGTTTAAGGGAGTTTTCTTCTATTTACAAATATAATCATTTTCAACAACATAGCTATACGGATTTTGTTTTCGCCGCAGAGAGGTCTTTGTAACTTATTAAGTATATAAGGAGAAATTATACCGTAAACAATAACTAAAATATACTAAAATGAAAATAAATACCAATATAAAACACAATCTGCCCCTGGATAATGCTTTATTTTAACAGGCGGGTAAAGTTTTTATAAATTTGTAAAAAACAATTGGAGCAAGAAAGAAACAAATCCAATATAA